>NZ_JBXARP010000001.1:0-657453 GCF_058808375.1 Caulobacter sp. GW821-FHT11E10 | reverse complement strand
GCCTCCGGCCCTCCGGGCCACCTCCCCCAGCGGGGGAGGATCTGCACAGCAATCCCTTGACCCCTTCCCCCTCTTCGCCTTCTGATCATTGATAACAATGATACGGGAGGGCGAGGGCATGGCCGCGAACGGTCGGAAATCCATCTTCATCACCGGGGCCGCCAGCGGCATCGGCCTGGCCTGCGCCAAGCGCTTCGCCTCGGCGGGGTGGTTCGTCGGCCTGGCCGACATCGACAAGGCGGGGCTGAAGGCCGCGCGCGAGGCGATCGGCGTCGACAACGGCTCGGTCCACGTCCTGGACGTCCGCGACCGCGACGGCTGGGCCAATGCGCTGGGCGAGTTCGGGAAGGAGACCGGCGGCAAGGCCGACGTCCTGCTGAATAACGCCGGCGTCGCCCGCTTCGGGGTGCTGGAGGACCTGTCGGACGCCGATTGCGACATCCAGGTCGACGTCAACATCAAGGGCGTGATCAACGGCGCCCGCGCGGGCCTGCCGCTGCTGAAGGCGGCCGGCGGACGGCTGGTCAACATCGCCTCGTGCGCGGGGCTCTATGGCTCGCCGAAGCTGGCGGTCTATTCGGCCACCAAGTTCGCGGTGCGCGGCCTCTCCGAGGCGCTGGACATCGAATACGGCGAGCATGGCGTCAGCGTCGCCTGCGTCATGCCGTGGTTCGTCGAGACGCCGATCCTGCACGCCGGGGCGTCAGGCACGAACGAGAACATGGCCGACGCCCTGCGCAAGGGCGGGCTGGAGGTCTATCCGGTCGAGGACGCCGCCCAGGTGGTCTGGGACGCGGCGCACGGCAAGCAGTTGCACTACTTCGTGGGCAAGCGGGCGAAGCAGATGCGCTTCGCCACCAGCCACATGCCGAACGCCGTCAGGAAGCAGCTCCGCTCCCGGCCCCTACTGTCGTCTTGAGACCGTCCAGGGCCGGCTTGTCCGTCGCCGGCGCGGCGGCCTTGGTCGCCGTGGCGATCGGGGCCGAGGCGGGCTCGCTGACCGGACCGATCGGACCGCCCATGCCGGGCGCGCTCGACGCGGGCTCGATGCGGCCGAGGGCGCTGGCGGCGTAGACGACCGGCGGCTTGCCGTCGGCGGTCAGGCTGGCGATCTCGGACGGCGCGATGTCATCGACGGTCGGCAGGCGCGACGGCGCGTAGCTGGACGCTCCGCCGTGACGACCGAAGCGATAGAAGATGTGCATGCCGACCTGGGCGACGCGCAGCAGGCGCGGTCCCCAGCCGGGCGAGACATTGACCGTGTGGAAGTGGGTCGCCGAACCGACTTCGCTGGCCATGGTCCCGGCCAGGGCGCGCGAGGCGACCTTGCGGGCCCGGCTCCAGGCGCCGGTTTCGCGAGCGCGGCGCATCGAGCCGTCGCAGGCGAAGCTGAACTGGCAGCCGGTGCGGTTCAGGGCGCCCTGGAACACCACGCCGCAGATCGACTTCGGGAAGGCCGGGTGGCGCACGCGGTTCAAGACCACCTGGGCCACGGCCGCCTGGCCGCTGGGGGTCTCGCCGCGGGCTTCGTAATAGACGGCGTCGGCCAGGCATTCGAGCTCGCGCGAGCTCTCCAGCGCATTGCCGAATTGGAACGGGCTGGCCCCGCCGACGTTGAATGCGGAGCCGAAGCTGGCCCGGAGCATCAGCGGGCCGGTGCGGCCGGTCTGTCCGGGACGGAGATTCGCCGCGCCGGCGCCTTCGAGGCGGGCGGCCAGCTGCGCCGATTGGCGGTCACGCTGGTCAAGAGCGGCGAACAGATAAGGATCATGACGCTTGGCCACGGCGAGAGCGCCGGGGTCCATACGCGTAGCCGCGCTGACCAGGGCGGCGTCGGAGAAACTCCCCGAGGCGCCGTCGGCCAAGCGGGCCACGCGGGCGTGGGTAGAGGCCGATTGAGCCAGACCACCCATAAGGTAAACGCCTCCCAGGGCCAGACCCGTGATGGATCCGACCAATACGGCGCCGACCAGCCCGCGCGCATCCGCGCGCGTCTGCGACTTGATATACAAAACTCGTGTCCTGCGCGGCGAGGGCATACCGCCCCCCGACAAAATACGCCTCGAAATCCCCGGTAAAATCACTGTCGGGGCGCTCTTCGAAGCGGGGAATCGGCCGTATCACGACGTGGCCAAGATCCCTCTTGTAGCGGCTTATGACGTATCCATGACCGACTCGCAAGCACTTGCTGCATTGCAACATGGCTTCTGCGCTCACACGTCGCACAGTTAATTCGTTAACGCGTTGAATCGTAGCGAAAAGCTGGACAAGCGAGAGCATCGTTTTTTTGCCGACGCGAAAGCCTTGCCACGCCTGTGCTCAACCGATCCTGGCGGAACCTGAAACTGTCCGCATCGTTACTCGGCAACGACACAAACCTTAACGGCCGGCCGTTAAGCATGTTGGTTTTGGCAGGGGTTTGAGGCGTCTCGGCAAGGGCCGCGGGCGAGGCTCGCGGCAAGGGTCGAAGGCAGAAAAAAAGGAGCCCCGCGAAGGGCTCCCTAACGGTCCGCGCGGGGTCCGAAATTACCGCCCCTGCACCAGCTTCCAGCCGTCGACGAACACCTTCGTCAGGCAGATGCCGGCGGCCACGGCCATGATCACCTTGAAGGTCATGTCGACGGTCTCCTGCAGCCGGACCACGTCGGTCCCGTCGGGCAGGACGAAGGTCACGATCGGCTGGGCCGGCCACAGGACCGCCACCACGGCCAGGCCGCCCACCGCGCCGAGCAGCTCGGCCGCCGCCCGGGGCCGGATCCAGCCCGGCTTGACCACCACGAACAGGGACGAGATCGCCTGGACGACCGCCAGCCCCAGGACCGGCCAGTAGAGCGCCTTCAGGGCCGGGCTCAGCACCACCCCAATCTGGCCGTCCTCATGGACGATGTTGCCCATCGGGAAGGGAATGACCCCCGTCCACCAGGCGATGAAGAAGCAGACGGCGACCAGTTCGAACAACCCCTCGAAGCGGGTCTTCGAGAACAGCGGCCTGCCCTTGGGGATATGCGGCAGGTCGCTGACCTTCCACTGGCCGAACTGGCCGACCTTGATCCAGCCGCGCTCGACCGCCGCCGCGATCAGGGTGGCGCAGCCGATCAGGCTGAGCGCGGTCGGGATGAAGTCGTTGACGATGCCGGTGACGGTCCGGGGACCGCCCTCGCCGGTGATCAGCACGATCGCGGCCGGGATCACCGCGGCGATGGCGGCGATGGCCAGCATCACCTTCACGCCGAACAGCCAGAACGGATAGATCTCGGGGCCGATCAGGGCCGTGCCGGGACCGTAGCGGCCGGCGACGGCGATCGGGTGGCCGATCTCGCGCAGCAGGGCCTCCATCTCGCGCTTGTCGAGCGGACGGCCCAGGGTGGCCTCCTGCTCCTCGACGCGGTTCATGATCAGGTCGCGCAGTTCGGCGGTGATGTCCTGGCGCTGGGCCTTGGGCAGCAGGGCGGCGACGGCGGCGAGGTAACGATCGATCAGATCGCTCATGGTCTTGTTTCCTTGAGAATGAGAGGCCGCGCTCACAGCAGCGGCTCGAGGGCGGCGTTGATGCCGCGCCATTCGTCGGCGAGGCGGGCCAGCACGGTCCGGCCCTCTTCCGACAGCTGGTAGAAACGCTTCTTGCGCTTGTCTTCCTCGCGCCACTCGCTGGCCAGGAGGCCCTGGGCCTCCAGCCGGCGCAGCATCGGATAGAGCGCCCCTTCGTCGATCTCCACGCCCACGGTCGAGAGGGCCTGGCGCAGGCTGTAGCCGTAGCGCTCCTCCCTCAGCTGGGCGAGGACGGCGAGGATCAGGGTCCCTCGCCGCAGCTCCTGGCGGAGCGATTCAAAGATGTCCGTATCGGTTGGCATGGGGTGTGCGCCACATAGTGTGCATCACATGGTGTGTGACGCACACTGTATGTCACACAGTACGATCGGGAGTCAACAGGGGGGGGGGAACACCGTTCGCCCTCGCGCCTTCTTTTCGACAAGCGGGGCGCGAAGCTCGGAGACAGTCAGATGCTAGGCGACAAGGACGCCCAGGCCACCGTGGCGGTGAAGGACCTGAAGATCGCGCGGCCGTTCTATGCCGAGATCCTGGGCCTGCAGCCCCTGCCCGGCGGCGAGCCGGGCGTGCAGGGCTTCAAGGCCGGCAGGTCGGTGGTGCTGGTCTATGAGTCCGAGTACGCGGGCGCCAACGAGGCCACCGTTCTGACCTGGTCGCTGGGCGACGATTTCGACGCGGCGGTGGCGGCCCTGAAGGCCAAGGGCGTGACGTTCGAGCGCTACGACTTCCCCGGCATGACCCACGACGGCGACGTGCACGTGGCGGGCGGTTTGCGGGTGGTGTGGTTCAAGGACCCGGACGGCAACGTGCTGAGCTTGGGGAATTACTAGAAGCAACAACGCCAAAACCCTCGTCATCCCGGGCGGCGAAGCCGACCCGGGACCCAGGGGCAGCCGCACTGCATTGGCCCCTGGGTCCCGGCTCTTCGCTACGCTACGGCCGGGATGACGAGCAGTTTTGAGCTACGACCGAACGCTCGGCGCCAGCAGGTCCTCCAGCCCGATCCGGCGGAACATCTCGGCGCGCACCCGATCGGCCACGCCGTTGACGATCTCGGCGCCGTCCTGCGACGGATCCACGTGGACCCGGAACGGACGCCGGCCGAACGGCGTGTCGACCACGCGAGCGATGGCGCGGGCCACCTCCCCCGCATCGGCGTCGGCGGGCTCCAACGCCGCCAGGCCGCCCAGAGCCGCGTCGGCGACGCCGGCATAGGGGCCGTCCATATAGGCGGCCGCGATCTCGCCGTCGGCCGGCTTGCCTGAGTGGGCGAAGTGGTTGGTGCCCTTGGTGAAGGCCCCCGGCACGATGATCGAGGTCTCGATCCCCCAGCGGGTCAGCTCGCTGGCGTAGGAGACGGCCAGGCTGTCCATCGCCGCCTTGGCCGCGAAGTACGGGGCCAGGAACGGCGGCGTGCCGCCTCGGGTCGAACTGGACGACACCCAGACCACCAGCCCCCTGCCCTGCTCGCGCATGACCGGCAGGGCGGCGCGGTTCACCCGCTGGGTCGACAGCACATTGATGTCGAACAGCTGGCTGTACTGCTCGGGCGTGAAGGCCTCGGCCGGGCCAAAGCTCATATGGCCGGCGTTGTGGACGATGACGTCCAGCCGGCCGGTGGCGGCGACGATCTCGGCGACCCCGGCCTCGACGGAGGCCTCGGAGGCCACGTCCAGCTCGACCGTGCGCAGGTCGACATCGTGGCTCATGGCGTAGTCGGCGACGGCGGCGACCTGCGGGGCGTTGCGCCCCTTGGTCTCGCGCATCGAGGCGTAGACGGTGTGGCCGGCGTCGGCCAGGGCCCGGGCGGTGAGCGCGCCGAAGCCCGAGGAGGCGCCGGTGACGAGGATGACGTTCTTGCTCATGGGACTGTTCCTTCGGATCGAATGGTGGGGAGGGGATGGGCGCGGGATCAGACGATCCCGCCGTTGACGCGCAGGACCTGGCCGTTGACCCAGGCGCCGTCCGGACCGGCCAGGAAGGCGATGGTCGCGGCGATGTCCTCCGGGGTTCCGAGGCGTTCCAGCGGCGCGGCCTTGGCGAGGCGGTCGATGACCTCGGCCGGCTTGCCGTCCAGGAACAGCGGCGTGGCCGTGGGACCGGGTGCGACGGAATTGACCGTGATGTTCCGGCCGCGCAGTTCCTTGGTCAGGATGGCGCTCATCGCCTCGACCGCCGCCTTGGTCGCGGCATAGACGCCGTAATTCACCGGCAGCAGGCCGACGACGCTGGACGACAGGTTGATGATCCGGCCGCCGTCGCGCAGGCGGCGGGAGGCCTCGCGCAGGACGTTGAAGACGCCCTTCAGGTTCACGGCGATGGTCTGGTCGAACAGGGCGTCGTCGCTGTCGGCCAGGCTGGCCAGCTTCATGATCCCGGCGTTGTTGACCACTACGTCGATGCCGCCGAACGCGGTCTCGGCGTTGTCGAACAGCCGGCGCACGGCGGCCGGATCGCGGACATCGGCCTGGGCGGTGACCGCCTTGCCGCCGGCGGCCTCGATCTCGCGCACCACCGCCTCGGCGGGTTCGGCGCGGCCGGCGTAGTTGACGATGACGGTGAAGCCGTCGCGGGCCAGGCGCTGAGCGGTCTCGCCGCCGATGCCGCCCGAGGCGCCGGTCACCAGCGCCACCTTGGTTTCAGTCGATTGGGTCATGGGGAAAGCCTCCGGTTCAGGACCGACCTCGTGCCGGCAGAGAGACCTTGCGCCTTCGCCCGGCTTGAATAATTCAGCCAGTCACGACATCACTGTTCGCTCTATCGAATAATGGGAGCGCGACGGGTGGATCGGTTCGAGGCCATGCGGCTGTTCACGCGGATCGTGGAGCGGCGCAGCTTCACCCAGGCCGCCGCCGACCTGGACCTGCCCCGCTCGACCGCCACCGAGGCCGTGCAGCAGCTGGAGGCGCGGCTGGGCGTGCGGCTGCTCCAGCGCACCACCCGCCAGGTCAGCCCCACCCTGGACGGCGAGGCCTATTACCAGCGCTGCCTGCGCCTGCTGGACGATCTGGAAGAGGCGGAAGGCGCCTTCCGCCAGCGCACCCCGCGCGGCCTGCTGCGGGTCGACGTCCAGGGAGCCCTGGCGAGGCGGTTCGTGCTGCCGGGCATACCGGACTTCCTCGCCGCCTATCCAGAGTTGAAGCTGCAACTGACCGAGGGCGACCGGCTGGTCGACCTGGTGCGCGAGGGCGTCGACTGCGTGCTGCGGATCGGCGACCTCTCCGACAGCGCCATGGTCGCCCGCCGCGTCGCCCTGCTGCCCGAGGTGACCTGCGCCGCGCCGGCCTATCTGGAACGGCGGGGCGTTCCGAACACGCCAGACGAGCTGGCGGGCCACCGCATGGTCGGCTTCCTGCAGGCCAACGCCGGCCATCCCTACCCGCTCGAGCTGACCGTCGACGGCAAGGTCCGCGAGATCGCCGTCGAGGCCGACGTGGTGATCAATTCCGCCGAGAACACCGTGGCCATGGGCCTGCTGGGCCTGGGGCTGATCCAGGTCCCGCGCTACCGGGTCGATGACTGCCTGGCCGACGGGCGCCTGGTCGAGGTGCTGGCCGACTTCCCGCCGACCCCGACGCCGGTGTCCCTCCTCTACCCACGCAGCCGCCAGCTGTCGCCGCGCGTTCGGGTGTTCATCGACTGGGTGGCGAGGAGATTTGACGGTGACCGCCCTTAGCCGCTTCATCGACGCTCAAGCGGCGACCTACGACGCCGCCCTGGCCGAGTTGCGGCGCGGCCGGAAGACCAGCCACTGGATGTGGTTCGTGTTCCCACAGATCGCCGGCCTGGGCCGCAGCCCGACGGCGCAATTCTACGCCCTCGCCGACCTCGCCGAGGCCCGCGCCTATCTGGCCCATCCGGTGCTGGGCCCGCGCCTGGTCGAGGCCGTCGAGGCGATCCTCGCCCTGCCCGGCCACGACGCCCACGCCGTGTTCGGCTCGCCCGACGACATGAAGCTGCGCTCGAGCCTGACCCTGTTCCGGGCGGCGGATCCGCAGGAGGCGGTGTTCCAGCGGGCGCTCGACAAGTACTTCGGCGGAGAAGCCGATCCGCTGACGCTGGAGCGGCTCTAGCATTTCCCAAATTCGCCGCCGGTGCGCCGCCTATCCAAAAACGGATAACACTGTTGCAGGAACGGGGTTTGAAGCGGGACCAGGGTCGAAGGTATCTCCCGGCTCAACGACCAGCCAAGGACTTCACCGCCATGCGCCTCTTCCACGATCCCGCCTCGACCACCAGCCGCGCGGTGACCCTGTTCGCCGCCGAGGCCGGGATCGCGCTCGAGCTGGTCTATGTCGGCCTGGCGCACGGCGAGCATCACGCCACGGACTTCGCGGCGCTCAACCCCAACCGCCAGGTGCCCGTGCTGGACGACGACGGCTTCGTGCTGACCGAGTGCGCGGCGATCCTGCGCTACCTGGCCGACCGGGCCGGCTCGTCCGCCTATCCGACCGACCGCCAGACGCGGGCGATCGTCGACGCGCGGCTGGACTGGTTCAACACCGGCTTCGCCCGCGACGCGGCCTATGGCCTGGTCTATCCGAACCTGATCCCCGACCTGCGCCCGACCCAGCCCGAGGCCGCGGCCCAGCTGGCCCACATGGCGCGGCAGAAGACCGAGACCTGGCTCTCGGTGCTGGATCGCCACTGGATCGGCGACCACGGCTTCGTGGCCGGGGATCGCATCACCATCGCCGACTATCTGGGCGCGGCCTATGTGAGCCTGCTCGATATCGTCGGCTTCGACCTGACGCCCTACCCCTCCGTGGTTCGGTGGATGGCGGCCATGCGGAACCTGCCGCACTGGGCCGAGTGCTACGCCGCCTTCGACGGGCTCCTGTCGGCCGTCCACGCCAAGCGCGCGCGGGCGGTCGGGAAGGGATCCGCATGAGGCGACCACCCCGCCTGACCCAAGGCTTCGCGGTCTAGAACCGCTCTTACCCCTTCACCTCGACCCCGGACCGACGTCGGCGGCCTGAGCCGCCGCGCCCGTTCGCCTGTGCATCGTCCGCCCCCCGGCGCGACGAGCGGGGCGGCGTGCGGCCCGGATTTCCTCAAGCAACAGCAAATCCCCCAACAGCAAATCCAAAGGACACAAGACAATGGCGAACTACATGGGCACTGCCGGCGACGACCTCTTCCAGGGCGGCGCCGATACCGACACGGCGCGCGGCCTGGGCGGCAACGACACGCTCACCGGCGGCGGCGGCAACGACGCGCTGTATGGCGATGACGGCGCCGACAATCTCGATGGCGGCGACGGCGAGGACTACCTCTATGGCGGTGGGACCAACGACAACGACGGCTATGGCGACACCCTGAAGGGCGGCGCCGGCTTCGATCGCCTCTACGGCGGGGCCGGCGACCATCTCGACGGCGGCGCGGACGGCAGTCAGGGCGACTACGCCTATCTGAACCTGACCGGCCTGAGCGCGTCGGTGATCCTCAACCTCGGCGCGGCCGGCGTGCAGCAGGTCGCCGGTGGCGGCAGCATCGTCAATATCGAGCAGCTCGAGGTCTGGTCGGGCTCGGGCTCCGACCGCATCAAGGGCGGGGCGGTCGACGACAAGTTCCACGGCGGCGCCGGCCACGACGCGCTCTATGGCGGGGCCGGCGGCGACTACATCTACGGCCAGGCCGACAACGACGTCATCCGGGGCGAGGCCGGCTCGGACACCCTGCGCGGCGACGCCGGCCATGACCGCCTGATCGGCGGCGACGGCGACGACAGCCTGACCGGCGACCAGGACCTGGAGGCCGCCGGCGACGGCCACGACCAGCTGGACGGCGGCGCGGGCAACGACAACCTCTATGGCAACGCCGGCGCCGACATCCTGATCGGCGGCGCGGGCGACGACATCATGACCGGCGGGGCCGGGGCCGACCGCTTCGCCTTCTCCGGCGCGGGGCAAGGCGCCGACCTGGTCCGCGACTTCTCCAAGGCCGAGGACCGCTTCGACCTGGACGGCAAGCAGTTCACCGGCGCGGCCAGCGACGGCAACGGCGGCACGACCCTGACCTGGGACGGCGGCTCGGTCCGGGTGGAGAAGGTCACCGGGACCCTGGCGGAATGGAACGGCCTGGTCGTCAACGGCGCCAACACCCTGGTCCGCCTGACCAACGCCTTCGACAACCTGCTGCGCTACAGCCCGGCCAACGACACCGACCGCGCCTATGTCCAGGGGCTCACGGACAAGGTCGCCTCGGGCCAGATGACCGAGGCCAACGCGCTGAAGGCCATCATCAACCTAGCCGACGCGACCTCGGCCGTGGCCACCACCTCGTACCAGTTCTTCACCGGCCACGCCCCCGGCGAGAACGGCATGGACTATCTGGTCTCGCCGATCGGTCCGAACCCGAACAACCTCAACTCGGCCTACTACCAGACCTTCAACGCCGAGAACCGCTACATCAACTTCGCGGTCAACCTCGGCCGCGACGGCGAGGGCAAGGCGGCCTTCACCGCCGAGTACGGGACCAAGACCCTGTTCGAGGCCACCCGCTCGGCCTACGCCAAGATCTTCGGCTCGACGCCGGACGACGCCAAGGTCCACGCCCTGATCGACGATCGGGCCGACTACTTCGCCTCGTATGGCAAGACCGATCTCGGAACCAAGGCGGCCATGGTCGGCTGGCTGCTGGCCGAGGCGATGAAGGCCGACGTCGGCAAGTTCGCCGGCTCCAGCAACGCCTACTTCACCGACCTGGCCGATGGCGCGCCCTTCGCCGTCGACCTCGTCGGCGACTACGCCAAGCCCGAATACAATCTCTGACGCGAACGGCGCCGGGCCCCTTCTCTACCGGCGCCTCATCGTCCGAGAGCCGCGCTCCGGTCGCCCGGAGCGCGGCGTTTCGCGTTCGCCTCAGGGCGCGACGGTGCGCCGGTTCACGACCGCCATATGGGCGACAAAGAAGTCGATGAAGGCGCGCATGTGCGGCGTGTGGCGCACATCCTCGCGGGTGATGATCCAGACCTCGCTAGGCGCGTCCTCCAGGGGCGGCAGGCAGGGTTCCAGATCCTCGGTCCCAGCGATCACCTGCTCCGGCAGCAAGGTGATGCCCACCCCGCTCCGCACGAACCCCAGCAAGGCCCGCATGGTCGACGCGCGGAAGGCGAAATCTCCACAGAGTTCGCCGTACCGGCGCAGGGGCGCCGCCGCGGCCAGCTGCCCCTCCGCCCCGATCATCCGGCGCCCGCCCAAGTCGCTCCAGCTGGTCGGCGCGCCGTTCGCCGCGAGGTAGTCGCGGCTGCAGCACCCTTGCCAGAACACCTCGCCGACCTTTCGCGCGATCAGGTTGGGATCGGTCGGACGCGGCCCCGCGCGTACGGCCACATCGGCCTCGCCGGCCCCGATGTCCAGGAAGGCGTCGGTGAAAATGCTCTCGATCTTGACGCCGGGATGCCGCTCCATGAACCGCGCCAGCGGGGCCATTGTCAGGGGGTCGGCGCCTTCGGGCGGCATGGTGAAGCGGATCACGCCTGACAGCTGACGCTTGGCCGTCTCGGCGGCCTCGCCGATGGCCAGCATCGAGGCTTCGGCGGTCTTGGCCAGCTCGACCAGGGTCTCGCCCTGGCTGGTCAGCACATAGCCCTGGGCCCGGCGCTCGAACAGCTTCAGCCCGAGGGCCGCCTCCAGCGCGTCGATGCGCCGGGTGACGGTGGACTGGCTGGTCCCCACCTCGGCGGCCGCCGCCAATGAACTGCCCGCCCGCGCCACCGCGAGCAGAAACCGGATGTCGCCCCACTCGAACATGCTGTCCCTCCGCCCCCTATCCATAAACGGATAACGGCGTTGCAGGAACGGGGTTTGAAGCCTGGCCGTGTGCCGGGTAATCGGCGGTTGAGAGACACCAAGCCCTGGGGGAGATCACATGGCGCTCTGGCGGAAAATCCTGATCGGCGTGGTCGCCGTTCCCGTGCTGGCCGCCGGGACCCTGGCCGCCCTGACCTTCGAGCGCCGGGTCCGGCACTTCGACACGCCCCTGCCGACCGTGCGGGTTCCGGCGGCGGGGGGCGACCTGGCCGAAGGCAAGCGCGTGGGGATGATCTTCGGCTGCCTGGCCTGTCACAACCCGAACGGCGCCGGCCGGGTCATGATCGACGATCCGGCGCTGGGCCGCATCGCCGCGCCGAACCTGACCAAGGTCGTGCCCAACTATACCGACGCTCAGTTCGTGCGCCTGCTGCGTAGCGGGGTGCGTCACAACGGGTCCTCGACCGTGGTCATGCCGACCCGCTCGTTCGGCAGCCTGGCCGACCAGGACATCGCCTCGGTGCTGCGCTACCTGCGCTCGCTGCCGCCGACCCCGGACAACGGCAAGGTGGGCATGCGCTGGGGCCCCGTCGGCGCGATCGCCCTGGTCACCGGCGGCGTTCCCTTGAGCGCGACCCAAGCCGTCGACGCCAGGCCGCCGCTGCAACGCCCGATGTCGGGTCCGACCAACGGCGACTACTGGATCAACACCACCTGCACCCACTGCCACGCCCTAGACGAGCCACACCCGATCGGCGACGGCAAGACCGTGGCCCCGCCCCTGCGCGCCGTGGTCAACGCCTATTCCGAGGACGAGTTGGTCCGCATGTTCCGCACCGGCCGCTCCCTGGGCGGCGCGCCCCTGGGCGTGATGGGCATCGTGGTGAAAGACGCCGGCTACATGACGGACCAGGAGATCCGCAATATCCACCGGGCCCTCGCGCCGGAGCGGGGGAAGGCTTCGCCGACGTCCTAGGAGGCCTGAGCCTAGACCTTCACCGTCCTCAGGGCCGTGAAGCCCGCGTCGCTCTCGATCCGCAGGCGGTAACTCCCCGGCCGCAGGAACAGCACCGCCCGCGTCTCGTCCCGGGCCAGCACATGCTGGTCGGCCGGCACGGCCTTCTCCGGCTCGTGGGCATGGACGGCCTGGACGATCACCACCTCGCCGGCCGCGCGCCTTGGAGTCTTCACGACCAGACGCTTGCGGACGGGATCGGCGGCCAGCCAGCCGGGCCGGCCGTCGACATCGGGCAGGCTGGGATGGAACACGGCCAGGTCCGCGCCGGCGCTCTCCGCGCCCAAGCTGCCGCCACCGCTGCGGACCACTATCGGAGCCTTAGGCGAGAACCGCTCCAGGACTATCCTGGTCAGCGGCGGGTCGGTCCCGTGCGGCCCGAAGGAGCCGGAATTGGCCTGGCTAACGGACAGCGGGTCGATCCCCGTCTTCTCGAAGAAGCGCGCCGCCAGCCAGCGATTGCCAGCGAAGTCCGGCGTCTTCCGCAGGTGGGAGAAACCGACATAGACCAACACGCGGGAGGACGGATTGGCCGCCAGGATCGCGGCCAGGTGCACGCTTTGATGCGTCTCGCGCGCGGCGATGGACTCGGGGCCTTTCAGCGTGGCGTTCCACTGCGCGCTGGTCTGTTCGTGTGCTTCCAGCCGGTAGCCCAGGTCCAGCGCCTCACGGGCCGCATCGGCGAAGATCGGATCGCAGGTGTAGTAGCCCTCGTTGATCGAGAACGGATCGCCCCTCTTCAAACCTCGCACCCCAGGAAGCTCGCCAGGTGCATGGTTCGAGAAGGCCTCGGCGCTGAGGATATCGAAGCCTTCCGGCCGCAGCGCCCGCAGGACCTTGGCCAGGAACAGCCGATGGCGCGACGCCGAATGCGACTCGTTCAGCATCACCACGCGCCGCCCGCGCGAGGCCTCGACGATGGCGGCCACGGCGTCCTGGGCTGTCGCGTCGTTCTTCAGGTCGTCACCCAGCGGCGGGTTGCCGCCGACCAGCGCCACCGCCTCCTCGCCGACAAAGCTCGCCCACTGGGTATTGGGCTTCTTTCCCGACGGCGGCTGAACCGTCTCCCGCCAGAGCGGCAGGTAGCGACCATCCTTCATCAGGCGCTCCATGGCGTTCGGGCTCGCGCTCTGAGCGGCCGCCTGGCCGGCCAGCGCCAGCACGCCCAACCCTGTCGACACCCCGCGTCGCGTGATGCTCGAATCCATGGCCGCCCCTCCCTTGCCTTCCCGCCAAGCTTCCACCAGAGATTGTCCTGGGCAAGGCCTCGCCGCCAGCCCGATCCGCATCGTTACGATCGCCGAAGACGCCGTGTTCGGCTTCGATCCAGGAACCGCCATGGCCTTGCCGTCCCCGCTCGCCGCCCTCTTCGCCGCCGCCGCCCTCGCCGGATCACCCGCCGCCGAAGGGCCGGCCAAGTTGATGGAAGAGGTCCAGGCCGCCGCCGAGGCGATGTCCAGCGGCAAGGACAATGTCGCCGGCTGCAAGCGGGCCGGCGAGCGTCTGGACCGGATCGCCGCCGATCCCGGCTTCGGCGTCCTGCCCCCGTCGCACCAGCGGATGACCCTGCTGATGGTGCTGGCCTGCGCGCCGCCGGACTCGGCCAAGGCCGTCGCGGCGGCGACCACCCTGGCGCCGATCGCCAAGATGCCCGTCGAGGTCCAGGGGGCCAACGGCATCCTGCTGGACGACGCCGGCCGCCGTCGCGACGCCAAGGCGTTCGTCGCCGCCTTCGTCCGCCTGGCCGACTTCGACGCCAGCCTCTTCTCCGCCGCCGATCCGCGCGGCTTCCAGTGGGTCGTGGCCAAGGTCGAGGACGATCCGGCGCTGACGGAAGCCTTGCTCAGCCGCCTGCGCGCCATTCCTTGGACCGATCCCATCGGCCGCGACGCGGTCGACAACGGCTGGGCCCTGAACCTGGCCCGCATCTCGGCCGAGGCCGGCGACGAGACCAAGGCCATCGCCCTGCTGGACCAAGCCACGGCGGCCTTCGTCCTGCTGACCGTCGCCCAGGATCGTCGCTTCGAGCGCCTCTGGCCCAAGCTTGAGGCCGCCGGCCGCTTCGACTGGATCAAGGTCCAGACGGCTGAACTGGAACATTGGCGCGCTCTGGCCAGCGGCGACCCCAAGCAGCTGCTGAATGTCGTCAGCCAGATCGACGCCCTGCGCGCCCTCGGCCGCTATGACGAGGCCCTGGCGCTGGGCCAGGACTATGCCCGTCGCCTGAAGGCAGGCGAGGCGTTCGACGACGCCGACGAGCAGCGCCCGTGGGTGCTGAACGCGCATGCCTACACCCTGTACGATCTCGGCCGCTACGACGAGGCCGACAAGATGATGGTCGAGGCCCAGGGCAAGGGAGACGGGATCAGTCAGAGGATCAACCGCGCCGAGCTGCTGATCGACTCCGGCCAAGCCGCCCAGGCGCTGAAGGTGCTGGACGCCGTCCAGGACAAGCGGGGTTCGCCCTACGGCCTGATGTGGCGTGACGCGGGCCTGGCCTGCGCCAAGGCCCAACAGGCCGACCTGGCGGGGGCTCAAGCCGTGGCCCAGGCCATGGCGCCGCGCTGGAAGGACAACCCCGCCGCCCTCACCAAGGCCCTGGTCTGCGCGGAACAGGCCGACGAGGCCGCCGCGCTCTATGTCCGCCGGCTCGACGACCCGACGACCCGCGCCGAGGCCCTGGAGGCCTTCCGCACCGGTCGCGCCCCGCCCCGGACGCCGACGTTCCAGGCCGCTTTCGAGGCCCGGCTGACCGCGATCCGGAACCGCCCCGACGTGCAGGCCGCCGTCGCCCGCTGGGGCCGCGCGATCGCCGTGCCGCTGGCCGGGACCTACTGGGGCAACCTCTGACGGCCACCTCCCGCCACACTGCTGCCACTCCCTGTCAGCGGGCCCTCTAGCCGAGACCCGCGCGGGTCCCTAACTTGGGGCCATGCCTCGTAACTCGGACACCCGCCCCCTGGGGGGCGTTTCGGACGTCTCCACGCCCTTCGTGATGGACAGCCTCGGCGGCGCCGTGGGCGACGTCGCGGCCGGCGTCATGCCCATGCTCTGGACCCCGCACCGGCCCGCGCGGCCGGACAAGTCCGAGGGCGGGCGGCGGTTCAAGCTGGTCTCCGACTACCAGCCCGCCGGCGACCAGCCGACAGCGATCAAGGAGCTGGTCGGCGGCCTCGAAAACGGCGACCAGGACCAGGTGCTGCTGGGCGTCACGGGCTCGGGCAAGACCTTCACCATGGCCAAGGTCATCGAGGCCACCCAGCGCCCGGCCCTGATCCTCGCGCCCAACAAGACCCTGGCCGCCCAGCTCTACAGCGAGATGAAGTCGTTCTTCCCGGAGAACGCGGTCGAGTATTTCGTCAGCTACTACGACTACTACCAGCCCGAGGCCTACGTGCCGCGGACCGACACCTTCATCGAGAAGGACAGCTCCATCAACGAGCAGATCGACCGGATGCGCCACTCGGCCACCCGGGCGATCCTGGAGCGCGACGACGTCATCATCGTTGCCTCGGTGTCGTGCATCTACGGCATCGGCTCGGTCGAGACCTATACCGCCATGACCTTCACCCTGGAGGTCGGGCAGAAGGTCGACGAGAAGCAGCTGATCGCCGACCTGGTGGCCCAGCAGTACAAGCGCAACGAGATGGCCTTCGAGCGCGGCACGTTCCGCCGCCGCGGCGACACCATCGAGATCTTCCCCGCCCACTACGAGGACCGCGCCTGGCGCGTGACCATGTTCGGCGACGAGGTCGAGGCGATCGTCGAGTTCGACACCCTGACCGGCAAGAAGACGTCCGAGCTGGAGACCATCAAGGTCTACGCCAACAGCCACCACGTCACCCCGCGCCCGACCCTGCGCCAGGCGATCATCGCCATCCGCGCCGAGCTGAAGGAGCGGCTGGCCTGGCTGTACGAGAACGGCAAGCTCCTGGAGGCCCAGCGCCTGGAGCAGCGCACCACCTTCGACCTGGAGATGATCGAGACCACCGGCTCGTGCGCCGGCATCGAGAACTACAGCCGCTACCTGTCGGGCCGCCGGCCGGGCGAGCCGCCGCCGACCTTCTTCGAATACATCCCCGACAACGCCCTGCTGTTCACCGACGAGAGCCACCAGACGGTTCCGCAGATCGGCGCCATGTACAAGGGCGACCGCAACCGCAAATGGACCCTGGCCGAGTACGGCTTCCGCCTGCCCTCGGCGCTGGACAACCGCCCCCTCAAGTTCGAGGAGTGGGACGCCATGCGCCCGCAGACGGTCCACGTCAGCGCCACCCCGGCCGGCTGGGAGATCGAGCGGGCCGGCGGCGTCTTCGCCGAGCAGGTCATCCGCCCCACCGGCCTGATCGACCCGCCGGTCGAGGTGCGTCCGGTCTCCAAGGACAACGCCTCCCAGGTCGACGACGTGGTCGACGAGATCCGCCAGACCATCAAGAAGGGCTACCGCACCCTGGTCACCGTCCTGACCAAGAAGATGGCCGAGGACCTGACCGAGTACCTCAACGAACAGGGCATCCGCGTCCGCTACATGCACTCGGACGTCGACACCCTGGAGCGCATCGAGATCATCCGCGAGCTGCGGATGGGCAAGATCGACGTGCTGGTCGGCATCAACCTGCTGCGCGAGGGCCTGGACATCCCCGAGTGCGGCTTCGTGGCCATTCTCGACGCCGACAAGGAAGGCTTCCTGCGCTCGGAGACCTCGCTGATCCAGACCATCGGCCGCGCCGCCCGGAACGTCGACGGCAAGGTGGTGCTCTATGCCGACCGGATCACCGGCTCGATGGAGCGGGCCATGGCCGAGACCGCCCGCCGCCGCGAGAAGCAGCACGCTTACAACCTCGAACACGGCATCACGCCCGAGAGCGTCAAGCGCGACATCAAGGACATCCTCAACAGCCCCTACGAGCGCGGCGACCGCGTGCTGGTGCCGATGGGCCTGTCCGAGACCGACGACCGCCCGTTCAGCGGCGACAACTTCAAGGCCGCGCTCAAGGACCTGGAGGCCAGGATGCGCGAGGCCGCCGCCAACCTCGAGTTCGAGACCGCCGCCCGCCTGCGCGACGAGATCAAGCGCATGAAGCTGATGGACCTGGAGTTCGCCAACGAGGTCCTGGCCGCCACAGGCGACGAGGTCGACAAGTCGGCCCCCAAGCGCCTGCGCGCCGAGATCCGCCAGGAGAAGGCCGAAGAGTTCCGCAAGAAGCGGCGGTAGAGTCTAGATCCTCCCCCAGCGGGGGAGGTGTCGGCGAAGCCGACGGAGGGGGAAGAGGCAGGCTCAGCAGCACTTCCCCCTCCGGCCTTCGGCCGCCTCCCCCTGGGGGGAGGAGCTGGGTTCCGTCGCATAGCCCTTCCCCTCCCCCGCGACGCGCGGTAGCCAGGAGGCGCCGCCATGGGGACACCAAGACGCATGACCGACTCCCGGGAGCCTGACGCGCCCCTGGCAGCCCCCTTGGCCGCCAACCTCGCCGACAAGCTGGCCGGCGGGCTGGTCACGGTCGGTCTGGTGGTCGCGGGCCTGGCCGGACTGTTCTTCGTCCAGTCGCTGTTCGAGCGCCGCGACACCGCCGTGCTGCGCACCATCCCCGACCTGCTGATCACCTGGCGCGAGGGCGGCGACGCCCTGCTGCCGATCATGCTGATCCTGTTCGCCCCCTCGATCCTGCTGCCGGGGGCCTTTGGCCGGGCCGCCGACCGCGCCGCGCGCCGGACCCGCGCCATGCTGATCGGCCTGGCCGTTTCCTGCGTCGCCGTCGGCGTCGGCTGGGGCGCGATCGCCGGCCGCGACGAGATCGCCGTCGCCACCCCGTTCGGGATCAGCTGGCTCTATGACGGCAAGCCGCGCGAGTACTGGACCTGGGGCGCGGCCACCGACCTCGGCGTCGGCTGCGTCACCACCCAGGACGAGAAGACCCGCGAGACCGTCCACCGCCTGAACTACGACGTCACCGTCCCCAGCGGCCGCGAGGCCCGGCTGGTGCGCGAGCAGACCAAAAGCCCCGGGGATGTCCCCCGGCTGATCGAGCGCCTCACCCCCATCGACCAGACCCTGCGCGCTCGCGGCGTGCCCCGTTTCGCCAATGTCGAGGGCGCCTGCCTGGCCTATTTCGAGCGCGGCCAGGCCGAGGCCGAACGGACGGCGCTGCGGGCCCTGATCAGCCGCTAGACCCGCCGCGGCTTGCGGACACCGCCCGGCGCGCCCAAGCTCGCGGCTTCCTCGAAGGAGCACGCGCGCATGACCACCCAGACGCGGATCCTGGTCCTGGGCCAGGACGTCAACACCGTCGACTACGCCAACCCCGCCCTGCCGCCGGGCCTGACCGCCGCGAAGGTCCTGGCGGGCCTGGCCCAGGCCGAGGCGTCGCTGGAGGCGCGAGGCTTCGCGGTCGACATGCTCCAGGTCCAGCCCGACCCCGTCATCGCCGAGGCCGAGATCGAGGCCCAGCTGTCCGGCGCCGTCTATGACGTGGTGGTGATCGGGGCCGGCATCAGGAACCCGCCGCCGAGCCTGGGACTGTTCGAGGTGGTGCTGAACACGGTGCACCGCCTGGCGCCGGGCGCGCGGATCGCGTTCAACACGCGGCCGGACGATACGGATGTGGCGGCGGTAAGGTGGGTGGGGCGGTAGGGCTAAAAGAGAGTACCCGCCAAATGCCCAAGATGCTCAACCAAACCGTCAATGCTATCCCCTGCTTCATTCGCAATGACGAGAGTTTCCTTGGCTCCCTTCAGCCAAGAAATCAGCGTCTCCAATTTGCCCCTTGATGGTGCCTTAGCAACTTCCTGCACAAGATTCTGGCCAGCTATCTTGGATGCGTCCGCCATCGAACCGGCGTTTATCGCTCCGGCAAGCTTTTCCAAAATCACCTTTAGACTGGGATCTACACCGGCCCCTTCGACGACTTTCATCGTCTGGACATAGATGTCGCCGGATCCTGTTACATTTCCGACGTTGCCGAAGAAATTTTGATTTACCACAGGACTTCCCCCCATAAATGATCCCGAACCAAATAGTCCAGGCTCGTCCGATTCGAACTCTATGAGCTTTATCTTCCTATACAGCGACGTCTTCTGTGAGGCCGCTTCCACCCTGGCCCTCAACAGAGACCGCGCCCCGGCCGCCTTATAGGCATGAATTACCGGTTCACTGTACAAATCACATCGATCAACTGCGTGAGCCATATGCTCCAATATACGCTGACGAACCCCGTCATCCATTTCCCGAGGGAGCCAATCCAGCGTAATTTCCTCCAAGCCATCAAAGTATGTCTTTGCCATACCTATTGATAAGCTACGCCGAGCATCACGACTAATATCCTCAGAACCAAGCTGAATATATTCAAGATTTTTAATTGCAGTGTCGGACCGCTCAGAAATTAGACGATAAATCCACCCCCTCACATTCTCCGCCAAAGATTCTATATTAGTCAGAGGGATTCTCATATCACTCAAACTCAGGGACCTACTTTCACTTATGGCCCAAACCGAATACTGAGCTACGGTTTTTTCGTGATGCGAATTAAGGGCACCAACTATCTCACCGTTTGAGTGCTTTATAGAAAAGGTATTTGGTGGAGCCTTGTTCAATCCAACCAGAACCAGCGCCAGCCTTAGTTCGGCATCCGAGGCCGTATCAATGTTTACACGAGCAAGACGGACTCGCTCCGCAAGCTCTTTTGAGGCCTGGGCACCAGCCAAAAGAGCAACGCCTTCGAGACCGACACCTTGCTTTTCCATTATCTTCTCGACAACAGACAAGCGCTCAATTGAGAAGAGCGCAGCAATTCCAGCGCTCAAAATGTCGGGATCAGAAACGTCCCTGCCGATAGCATCAACTATCGCTCCGATATTTTCCTTACCTCCAATTTGGGCCAGGGCATTGAGAACCCATCTCCGGACCTTAGCCTCGGGATCATAAATAGCTCCAAGCACAACCTGCCGCATTGCAGGAATGTCCCTGGGGACAATTCCTGCGCGGCACGACTTGCATAGCTGCTGAAGTCCAAGCCGCTTGTTCGAAGGATCGTGATCAACGAGTTGACGGAAAAGGTATTGAACCTCGCTGTCGCTTAGATACCCGCTTATCTTCCTCACCGCCCCCCCAGGCCCTCGCTAGGACTTCCATCCCTCGAGCACTCTTCTCGACCATGGGTCGAAATCGTCCAAGTGATTAACCTTTACGCTAAGATCAAGCCACTTCAAGTCGTTAATGGCCAGGCGCTTACCGAGGGGCTCGAACCATTCCGGACACTCGAACTGGATCACGCTGAGCAAACTGCCCCCGTCCCCAGTGCTCTGATCAAAATAGAAATTTCGAAGCTGGGCCAGACTACTGTACGCCTTTGAAAGCGATGCAGACCAAGGCATATCCAGATCCATGGATACGGCCTGGATCCCAGCTTCCATCACCCCGAGATCATCTATATTGAATAAATTGACGTCCCTTTGCGAAACTGCAGCATAGAATCCAATCGAACGCTTCAGCGAAAAGACATCTCGATCTTCTCGATATCGGCCAAGCCTATAGGACAACGCACAGTCGCCCTTAGTAAAAACTACAAAAGACCAAACAAGAGGAAATTCGTTCCGCGAATAACCGCCTTGCCCTACATAGGAATACTTACCAAGCTTGATAGATCTACGAATCTGCTCGTTTGGCACCCGCCCGTCGTCGAGAACCTCATCCCGATTAATATCGAGCGCCAACACCGGATCTCGAAACAGGTCGCGCGCGCGTCTACGCGCTATCATCGGCACCTTATATTTAGCGTCTATTGCGGGATCCCGAATAAACTTGGATAGAAAGAAATGCCCAGGTTTAGTTCGAAAGAAATCGCTGCGCTCACGACGGCGAACGATATCAACACTTAGACGCGCGCCGAGAGTCTTGTGTTGAGTTCTACCATACAGAGATTGCGGGACTTCATCGCGCTCATACGCGATCTTCAAAATCTGCCGGGGCGTCAGAGGCCGACGCACGACGGTCAGGACCCTTTCGGCAAGTTCCAAATATGAGTCCACCGACCACGCTTCCCGGAGGCTCCGCCAGATCTTTCTCTAGCGCAAAGATGCCCAACCGACGAGTGTGGAATCAGCTTGATTTGTGCCTATTGGCCCCATGATCCACCACCCCGCCACCGACGCCGAGATCCTCGCCACGTTCGAGGTCATGGCCCACCTGCGCCCCGCCCTCGCCCGCGAGACCTATGTCGCGCGGATCCGCCAGCTGATGGCCTCGGACGGCTATCGGCTCAGCGCCGTGGTCGAGGACGGGGCGGTCAGGGCCGTGGCCGGGTGGCGGGTGCTGGACATGCTGTATTGCGGCCGGTTCCTGAGCGTCGACGACCTGGTCTCGGACCCGGACGGGCGCTCGAAGGGCCACGGCAAGGCGCTGCTGGACTGGCTGAAGGACGAGGGCCGGCGGCAGGGCTGCGGGCATCTGGAGCTGATCTCCAACGTCGTCCGCGAACGCGCCCACGCCTTCTATTTCCGCGAGGGGCTGGCGGTGGACGCCTTCCACTTCCGGGTGAAACTGTAGCGCGCCAATCCGCGACGGGACCGGGGATAGAGCAACCTCCCCTTCCGACCGCGAGGACTCGCCCGCGAGCCTGAGAGGTTGAGCGATTTCACTGCAAATCGCCCCAGAAGCCTCGCCATCCCGAGCGGCTTGCCGACCCGGGACCCGGGGACAGCCGCGCCGCGCCGACCCGGGATGACGAGGTTTTTGATGGGGATTTGAAGGGGATAGAGCGCTTCGTGTCCCCGGTCCTGAAACCCGCGGTACAGTCTCTCCACCTCGTCGCGGGAAAGGGGCGCATTGGCCAGCGACCGATCGCGGCGGCGGGGGGCGATCGAGCGGGCGCGCTCGTCGGCGCGGAGGCGACTCCGCAACTTCGTCCATCCTGAGGTAGTCGACCCTGGAACACAGAAACGACGTTGGACGAGGCCCGATGAGGCGACAGGTTCGGGGAAACCCGGACATCCGGGAGCAGGCTTCGCGGCCTGGCCCGCCCGTCGGAGGCTTCAACGGCGTCCAGGCGCGAACAGCGTCGGGCCGCCACGCTTCCGGATAACGGTCGCGCGGAGCGCCTGGCTTCGTCGAAACGGTACTCTTTACCCTACACCGGGCGTGGCCCGGCGCTCCGCGACCCTTTCCATGACTTCAGCGGCGAGCCGCGTGAGGGGGCGGAGGCGTGGCTGGGCCTTACGAGACCATCCCCGCCAGCCGCTGGCGGATCAGCGCCTCGGCCTCGCTCATGATGCGGTCGATCAGCTCTTTCACCGTCGGGACGTCGTGGATCAGGCCCTGGACCATGCCGGCGCTCCAGACGCCGTGGTCGGTGTCGCCGGACTCCAGGCCCTCGCGGCCGCGCACGCCCTTCACCAGATGGGCGACGTCCTCGAACTTGGCGCCGCCGGCCCGCTCGATGGCCACCACCTGCTGGCTGATGGCGTTGCGGGCCACCCGGGCGGTGTTGTGCAGGGTGCGGAAGATCAGGTCGGTGGCGCGCTCGTCGTTGGCGACCATCTGTTGCTTGAAGTTGTCGTGGATCGGCGCCTCCTGGGTGGCGCAGAAGCGGGTGCCCATGTTGACGCCGTCGGCGCCCAGGGCCAGGGCCGCGACCAGGCCGCGGGCGTCGCCGAAGCCGCCCGAGGCGATCATCGGGATCTTCACCTTCTCGGCGGCGACGGGGATCAGGATCAGGCCGGGGATGTCGTCCTCGCCCGGATGGCCGGCGCACTCGAAGCCGTCGATGCTGATGGCGTCGACGCCCATCCGCTCGGCGCTGAGGGCGTGGCGGACGGCGGTGCACTTGTGGATGACCTTGACCCCGTGGGCCTTGAGGTCGTCGACATGCTCCTGGGGCTTGTAGCCGGCGGTCTCGACGATCTTGATCCCGCTCTCGATGATCGCGGCCCGGTACTCGGCATAGGGCGGCGGGGTCATGGCCGGCAGGATGGTCAGGTTCACCCCGAACGGCTTGTCGGTCATCTCGCGGGTGCGGGCGATCTCCTTGGCCAGGGCCTCCGGCGTCGGCTGGGTCAGGGCGGTCAGGAAGCCGAGGGCCCCGGCGTTGGCGACGGCGCTGACCAGCTCGGCCTTGCCGACCCACTGCATGCCGCCCTGGGCGATCGGATGCTCGACGCCGAACATCTCGGTAAACCGGGTCTTGATCGCCATGGCCTGCTCGCTCCCTCTGGTTTCGGGAGACTATGAAGAGGCCGCCGTTAGGTCAGGCAAGCGCCTATCGCGGCCGGCGCGGGCGGGCCATGCGCTCCAGCTCGTCGGCGCGATCGCGGGTCCGATCATAGATGCAGTTCTGGGCCTCGAGACCGCCCTGGCGTCCGTATTCCTTCTCGTCCAGATAGGCGCGGCACTCGGCGTCGCGATCCTTGATCCAGGCGCGTTGGGCGCCGCGCAGGGCGGTCTTTTCGCGCGGCGTCGGCAGGCGCGACATCGCCGCCTTGTAGGCGCGGTTCAGGCGAACGTCCTGCTTGTCGGCATGGATCGCGATGCAGCTCAGCATCTCCAGATAGCCGCCGCCGGCGCGGTCGCAGCGCTCCAGGGGCGACAGGGACCGCTTCTGCGCATGGGCGGCGGGCGCGGCCAGCGCCAGAAGCACGGTCGCGACGGCGAGGAAACGGATCATCGGGCAAGCTCCACCAGGACGCTCCACCCTAGCGTGTCCGCCGCCGAAGGCTAGTTGGGTAGAGACGACCGTCATCCCCCATCAAGCTATCCCCGCCTTCCTGGGCCTTGTGCCCAGGACCCATGCAGGCGGCGGGCTCGACCACTCCCGGTTCGGCGAGGCGGCGCGACCAAGGTCACGGCCCCAGCTCAATGCCCGCTGAACAATGGGTCCTGGGCACAAGGCCCAGGAAGGCGGGAGAAATTGGACTCTCGGGTATCGGCCGACCAGCCCTAGTGCCCCGAGACGCCCAGGCGGTTCCAGAGGTTGATCATGCCGATGCAGCCGGTCAGGGCGCTGGCCTGGACGTCGTCGAAATGGTCGCGCAGGGCGGCGCGCAGCGGGGCGAGGTCGGCGTGGGTCGGCAGCTGGGTCAGGGCTTCGGTCCAGGCCAGGGCGGCCTTTTCGGCGGCGGTGAAGTCGCTGACATGGCGCCAGACCACCAGGCGGTCCAGGCGCTCATTGGTCTCGCCGTCCTCGCGGGCCTCCTTGGCGTGCATCTTCACGCAGAAGGCGCAGTCGTTCAGCTGCGAGGCGCGCAGCTTGACCAGGTGGCGCAGGCTGGCCGGCAGGCCGGCGGCGACCACCGCGCCTTCGGCGGCGATGAAGGCCTTGTAGATCTCGGGAACGTTCAGGTCGTGGCGGAAGGCGGCGGTGTCGCCCATGGTCTTGCTCCGTGACTTGGGGCCGGGATCGGCCCTTCGGGAACAGGACGAGGCTGACGCCGCCGTTGTGACGTCCGCGAGTGGGAAAAACCTGGACGGAAGACCCTACTGCAGGCCCGCGCGGCCGATGGCGTAGAAGCGCTCCGCGCGTTGCGTCTTCAGCTCGGCGGCGCTCATCGCGGCCATGGCCTTCAGCTCGTCCTCGACCGCGTCGCCCACGGCCTGGATCGCCGTGTCGGTGTCGGAGTGGGCGCCGCCGGCGGGCTCTTCGATGATGCGATCGACGATGCCCAGCTTGATCAGGTCCTGGGCGGTGATGCGCATCTGGGTCGCCGCGTCCTTGGCCCGGGCGCCGTCGCGCCACAGGATCGAGGCCGCGCCTTCCGGCGAGATCACCGAATAGATCGAGTGCTCGAGGATCAGCACCTTGTTGGCGCCGGCCAGGGCGATGGCCCCGCCGGAGCCGCCCTCGCCGACGATGGTGGCGATCATCGGGGTGCCCAGGGTGAGGCAGCGTTCCGTCGAGCGGGCGATGGCCTCGGCCTGGCCGCGCTCCTCGGCGCCCAGGCCCGGATAGGCGCCGGCGGTGTCGACGAAGGTCAGGACCGGCAGGTTGAAGCGCTCGGCCATGTCCATCAGGCGGACGGCCTTACGGTAGCCCTCGGGGCGGGCCATACCGAAGTTGTGCTTCAGGCGCGTGGTGGTGTCGTGACCCTTCTCATGGCCCATGACCACGACCGGCTGGCCGCGGAAGCGACCAAGGCCCCCGACGATGGCCTGGTCGTCGGCGAATTTGCGGTCGCCGCGCAGCTCCACGAACTCGTCGATCAGGCCTGCGACATAATCGCGCAGGTGGGGTCGCTGGGGGTGCCGGGCGACCATGGTCTTCTGCCAGGCGTCGAGATTGCCGTAGGCCTCCTTGCGGAGCTCCTGGGCCCGGTCGCGCAGGGCTTGGATCTCGGCGTCGAACGCACCCGCGCCAGCGGTCTCGGAGAGCCTGCTCAGCTCTTCGATTTTGCTTTCCAGGTCAGCGATTGGGCGTTCGAAATCGAGATAATGGGCCGCCATGGAGTCTTAAACGTCGCCGTTGATGAAAGGGTGCGAACCTAGTGGCGGAATCCGTCGAGGGAAAGAGGCGAGATTCCGGCGGGGAACCGCCCTGAATCCGACGTGTTTTATCCACAGGGTCAGATGTGGCGATCAACAGGTGAGTCTCGAAAAGAGACTCTCTGCTCTGGTGAATCGCGACAAAGAGTCCTACGTTGTTTTGTAGCAGTCGCGGAAGACGACCTGCGCCCCTGCGGCCTCCGCCATCGAATGTGCGCGGCCCCGCCTGATGAGAGCATACAGTTCCCATGCAGGTGTTCACCTTTTTCTGTGTCGAGTCCGATGGCGCGGTTCCGCGCTTCGACGTCACGCCGTGCGCCGACGATCACGCCGCGCGCCTGAGAGCCTTCGAACTTCTCGACATGCATCACCGCTGCGACTTCGTGGAAGTCTGGCGCGGTTCGCAGCGCGTCTTCGACGTCATGGCTCACCGGGCCGTCGCTGCTTAAGTAAATTCCGTACGCGATGAATTATTGCGTCGCTACCTGAGCGGTCTTAGCCTCTGCTTCCGGATGGAGTCCAAAACGGGCTCCGCTTACCGGAAGGCCGCCGCTCCATGGACACGCTAGACGCCGTCCGCCCCGCGCCGCTGATCCCCCCTGCCCCCAAGGTCCACCCTCGCCCGCTGGGCGTCACCCGGCTGGGCCAGCTGCGCGTCGCCCTGGAGATGGGCCGCAGCCTGATCGGGGCCTATTGCGAGGACGACTTCGAGAGCCTCGCCACGCCGTACGTCTTCATGGGCCAGCCCGGCCTGTTCGTGAACGACCCGGCCAGCGCCCGCCATATCCTGACCTCGCCCAAGTACCAGCGCCCCGTGAAGGCCGCTCGCTCGCTGAAGCCTCTGGTCGGCGAAGGCGTGCTGATGTCCGAGGGCGAAACCTGGCGGCGCCAGCGCAAGAGCCTGGCGCCGGTCTTCACGCCCGCCGCCACGGGAGGCCTCTTGCCCCACTTCGTCGCCGCCGGCGCGGGCCTGGTCGAGACGCTGGAGGGCCGGAGCCACGCCAACCTGGCCCAAGCCTTCCACCGCTCGACCCTGGACGCCGTGCTGCGCGCCCTGTTCTCGCGTCGCGCGGATGCCGAAGGAGCGGTCCTGGCCGATCTGGCGCGGCGCTACATGGAAGGACCGGCCCACTTCAACCTGATGGACTTCGTCGCCAAGGGCGCCGACGACCTGCTGTTCATGGACGGCGAGCGGCGGCGGCTGGGCAAGCGCTGGTTCGCGGCGGTCGACGCCCTGATCGAGGAGCGGCGCGCGCATCCGCATGACGAGGTGCGCGACCTGCTGGACAAGCTGCTGGCCGCCCGCGACGAAACCGGCGCGCCGCTGCCCGACCAGGAGATCCGCGACCAGTGCAGCTCGATGCTGGCGGCGGGGTTCGAGACGACGTCGCGCCTGCTGTTCTGGGCGGCCTATCTGCTGGCCCTGGATCCAGAGACGCAAGGCCGCGTCCGCGCCGAGGTCCAGGCCTTCCCGCCGGAACAGGTCGCCGGCCTCGACGACCTCAAGGCCTGGCCGCTGCTGCGCTCGGTGCTGTTCGAGACCCTGCGGCTTTATCCCTCGGCCCCGATGATCGCCCGCCAGGCCATCGCGCCCGACGAGGTGCTGGGCTGCGAGGTCGTCGCGGGCTGCATGATCACCATCAGCCCGTGGGTCATGCATCGGCACCGCAAGCTGTGGGACGCCCCGACGACGTTCCGACCCGAGCGCTTCATCGACCAGACCCACCCGTGGGGCAACGAGGCCTTCATTCCGTTCGGCATCGGCCCGCGCGTGTGCATCGGGGCGGGCTTCGCCATGGCCGAGGCGCAGATCATCCTGGCCAGCCTGCTGGCCCGGTTCGAGATCGCCATGGCGGGCGAGCGGCCGGTGCTGCCCAAGGCCTCGATCACCCTGGGGCCGGACCACGAGCCGGACTTCCGGCTGGCGCCGATCGTACAAGCGCGGCCTTGAACCTTGGCCTGGGAGAGGCCAGCTTCCGCCGACCGTTCCAAAGGACCTCCCCATGACCGAAGCCGCCGTCACCCGTCCGTTCGCCACCGCCGACGACAGCGGCCACGGCGGCCTGCAGACCTTCGTCACGGCGGGCCCGTCGACGATCGTCGCCGACGTCTCGGTGGCGCAAGGCGGGCTGGACCTGGGTCCCGATCCGCACGAGCTGGTCGCCGCCGGCCTAGCGGCCTGCACCAGCATGACCCTGCGGCTCTACGCCAACCAGAAGCACTGGGACATTTCGGCGATGCACGTCGAGGTCTTCCACCACTTCGACGCCGACCAGACGCCGCACGACCGCTTCGAGCGGGTGATCAGCATCGAGGGCGACCTCTCCGACGAACAGCGCGAGCGCCTGTTCCAGATCGCCGAGAAGTGCCCGATCCACAAGCTGCTGAGCGCCGGCGTGCGGGTGGTGACGACGGTGGCGGGGAACTGAGCTTTTAGATCCTCCCCCGCGATGCGGGGGAGGTGGCCCAGAGGGCCGGAGGGGGCTAGCTCGGCGAACGCCGCATTTGCCCCCTCAGTCGCTCCGCGACAGCTCCCCCGCATCGCGGGGGAGCATCTTCACGCCCTAGAACCCGTACAGCGCCTTGTACTCCGCGTCCTTGCCGGCGATCTGGCGCGCGCAGTCGACCATCACCTTGGCCTGTTTCCAGGTGGCGTCGTCCTGCATCTTGCCGTCGATCATCGCCACGCCCGTGCCGTCGGGCATGGCGTCCAGGATCTTCCTGGCGAAGGCGACCTCGTCCGGGGCCGGGCTGAACACCGCCTTGGCGATGGCGATCTGGCTGGGGTGCAGGCTCCAGGCGCCGGCGCAGCCCATCAGGAAGGCGTTGCGGAACTGCTGCTCGCAGGCGACCGGGTCGTCGATCGCCCCGAACGGACCGTAGAACGGCTTGATGCCATGGGCGGCGCAGGCGTCGACCATCTTGGCGAAGGTGTAGTGCCAGAGATCCTGCTGCACCGAGGCGCGGGGCGAGCCGTCCGCTTGCGGATCCTCGATGACCCGGTAGCCGGGATGACCACCGCCCACGCGCGTCGTCTTCATCGCCCGGCTGGCGGCGAGATCGGCCGGGCCCAGCGAAATCCCCTGCATGCGCGGGCTGGCCGCGGCGATGGCCTCGACGTTCATCACGCCCTCGGCCGTCTCCAGGATGGCGTGCAGCAGGATGGGCCGGGTGACGCCGTGCTTGGCCTCCAGCGAGGCCAGGAGCTGGTCCATGTAGAAGATGTCCCACGGCCCCTCGACCTTGGGGACCATGATCACGTCGATCTTGTCGCCGGCCTTCTCGACGATCGTGGCGACCTCATCCAGGTGCCAGGGCGAGTTCAGGCAGTTGATCCGCGTCCAGAAGCCAACGCCCAGGGCCTTGAAGTCGACCTCGCGCGACATCGCCACCAGCCCGGCCAGGGCCGCCCCCTTGGCGTCGGCGGGGATGGCGTCCTCCAGATTGGCCAGGATCACGTCGACGGTCGGGGCGATCTCGGGGACCTTGGCGCGGACCTTCTCCAGGTGCGGCGGCACGAAGTGGATCATCCGCTCCACGCGGGCGGGCAGCTCGCGATAGGGCGTCGGCGCGCCGATGGCCAAAGGTTTGAAAAAGCCGCGCGGCGTCTTCATGCCGGTCACTCCCCGCTGCCTCCATCGAGGGAGGTCATTTCGCAATTGCGAAGAGCATGCGGCGGCGCGGTATAGAGGTCAAGGCTGACGCTAAGGTCAGCAGGAGTGGGCGCCGCCCCTACCCATTGCCTTCCTGGGCCTTGTGCCCAGGACCCATCGTTCAGGTTCAATCGCGCCAAGATCGGGTCCCTGGCCTCGCCGCAGCGCAAACCCTGAAACTACCAGCTGGCCGCGGACATGGGTCCTGGGCACAAGGCCCAGGAAAGCGGGGAGATGGGCTTTGAACTCAGCTCTTGACCGGCGGCGCGGGGGGCGGCTTGGGCAGTTCCTCCGGATCCTCGCGCTCGAGGTCGGCGGCGGCGTCGTTGCTGGAGCCGGCCTTGACCGCCTTGGCGGCCTTGCGGCGACGCGCGGCGGGTTCGAGCTTGAGGCTGGTCAGGGCGTCCTCGCCCTCCTCACCGAACAGGCCGCGCACGCGGATGTCGCGCTGCGGATAGGGGATCTCGATGCCCGCCCCGCGCAGGGCGTCGTCGATCAGCCAGGTATAGGCCGCGAAGATCGCCGCAGGACGGCGCACGGCCTCGACGGTCGGCCAGACGATCAGCTCGAACTTCAACGCGCTCTCGCCATAGCCGACCAGCCAGACCTGGGCCCTGCGCGTGGCGTCGTCGGGCGAGGTGAACGGCGCGCCCTTGGCGGCCTTCAGCACCGCCTCGCGCACCCTGTCCTTGTCGGCGCTGAAGGCGGTGACGAAGGGGACCCGGATGCGGCGGTTGGTGTTGCGCAGGGTCCAGTTGATCACCTGGTCGTTCACGAGCACCGAGTTGGGCACGATGACATCAGTGCTGTCGTTGGTGCGGATGCGGGTGGCGCGCGGGCCGATCTCGTGGACCACGCCCCGGCCGCCATTGGGCAGTTCGACGAAGTCGCCGACCGCCACCAGCCGCTCGAACACCAGGCTGACCCCGGACGCGAAGTCCTTGATGATGCCCTGCAGGCCCAGACCCACACCGACGCCCAGGGCGCCGGCGAAGACGGTCAGCGAGGTCAGGTCGACGCCCATGGTCGACAGGCCCGCCATCACCCCGATGATCACAAGGCCGTACGAGGCGACCTTCTCGACGATGTACAGCGAGGCGGCGTTGCCGGCCGCCCTCTCGCGCAGCTTGCGCAGACCCGCCGAGGTCAGGCGCGAGGCGAAGATCGCCGCCACGACGATCAGCACCCCCGCCGTCAGCCCGCCGACCGTCACCGAAGCCTTGCCCAGCTTCAGGAGTTCAAAGGAATCGAGCGTGCGAAGCGGGTTTCCGGCCATGAAGCGGAGTTTGGGCGGATCGGGGGTTGAGGATCAAGGGCGCGCCGCTATCTGCGTCTTGGGCGCTCTAGCCCGGAGAGCTCGACCGCATGACGCCGACGCCCGAAACTGAACCCGCAGAAACCTCGGCGATCCGCATCGGGGCCCTGGCGCCGCTGTCGCCGCCCGGCTGGATCGAGGCGGGCCGCCACCTGCTGGCGGGGCTTGAGCTGGCCGTTAGCGAGGTCAATGAGGCGGGCGGGATCGACGGCAGGCCGCTCGAACTGCTGGTCCGGGACACCGCCGCCGATCCCGGGAAAGCCGAGGCGGCCGTGGACGAGCTGGCCGCCCTGGGCGTCGTCGCCCTGGCCGGGGAGTATCACAGCGTCGTCGCCCGGGCGGTCGCCGCCCGCGCCGACGCCTTGCGCGTGCCGTTCCTCTGTTCATCGGCGGTCATCGACGCGCTGGTCGACCAGCCCTCGGACTGGGTCGCGCGCCTTCCGCCGCCACAGTCGCTCGGCTGGCGGATCTATGCGGACTTCCTGCTCGGCGCCGGTCATCAGCGGATCGCGGCGGCTGTCGCGCCCAGCATCTACTGGGCCTCCGGCGTCCGTATCCTGCGAGACCACCTCGCGCCACGCGGCGGGGACGTCCTCGAACTGGACACCCGGGCGCTCGATCCGGCGCCGCTCTGTGACGCGCTGGCGGAGAGCGGCGCGAGCGCCCTGCTGCTGCTGGTCGGTCATCCCGAGCCGGCGGTCTCGATCGTCCGGGCCGTCCGCCGCGATGCGCGCCTTGCCGGCATGCTGATCGGCGCGCCGGCCGGACAGCCCGAATTGACCGAATGGTCGGCGCTGCTGGGCGATGAGGGCGCCAGGATCCCGTTCCTGCGCTACCTGCCCGAGAGCTTTGGGCCGCTCGGGACGCGGGTCGAGGCGGCTCTGCGCGCGCGGTTGGCGACGGCGCCGTCGTTCGTCGCCTTCGAGGGCTATGACACGATCCTCGTCCTCGCCGAGCTTCTGCGGTCCCGCGGCCCGGACCGGACCCGCATCGCGACGGCCTGGCCGACGGTCGAGGTCGAGGGCGCGCGCGGACGGATCGGCTTCTCACGCCCGCCCGGCGCCAACCTCTGGCAAGGGACCTGGCCGCCGGTGCAGGTCGTCGACCGGGATCCCGCTGAACCCGGTCGCTTCCGCGTCCTTCACGTGGGCGATCACCGCACGTAGTTCACCGCGATCGCCGGCGTGAACGAGGCCGTGGTGTTGCGTCCCGCCGGCACGATCCGCGCCCCGACGATAACGCCCACGCGGCTGTTGAAGTTGTACTCGACCGCCGGGGCCAGGATCAGCGCCTTGCTGATCGGATAGCGCCGCTCGAAGCTGGCGCCGTTCAGCAGGCCCGTGACCTTGGTGGAGTCGTCACGCTGCCAGCCGATGTCCATGGCCGCGACCCAGTTTCGGGTGATGCTGTACTCGAAGGCCAGGTCGACCAGGAAGCTGTCGCCCGGCTGGGCCTTGCCCGTGAAGCCCTTGGGCGTGCCGTAGACGCTGGCGCCGCGCACCTTGGCGTTGTCCGAGCGGGTGTACTGGAAGTTCAGCCGTCCCCGGATGATCCGGCCGTTCGGGGCCCAGAAATAGTGCTGGGTGTTGACGCCCACGGTGGTGGCGTACGCCCCGCTGCCGAAGCCGTCATTGGGCCGGTCGTCCAGATTGTCGTGGCGGCCGATCGGCAGGTTCTCCTGGATCATCACCGAGATGGTCGGGACGCGGCCGCCCTCCTTGTACTGGTGCAGGCGGTACTGGGCCTGGGCGGTCAGGTCGCCGATCCCCAGCCCCTGGCTCCAGCGCCCGCCGGCCCGCTTGTAGCCCAGGTGCGGGATGAAGCCGGCCGTCAGGGTGTCGGTGACGCCGTACAGCATGTAGGCCGACGAGCCGATGTTGTCGGCGTCCGGCGCGCTGTGGCGCTTGCCGTCGGCGTCGAAGCTTCCGTACGGCTTGGCGTCGTAGAGATAGGGCTCGAACAGGATGTGGCCCTTGGGCAGGGTCCCCGCCCCCGAGGCCAGCAGCGGCCCGGTCCACCAGGCGTCGTCCATGCTCTGGCGTGGAGCGCTGTCGGTGGTGGCGAACGCCGGCGTGGCCAGGGCGACTAGGGCGGCCGCGATCAGTGCGGCGCGGCGAATGGTCGAGCTCATAAATCCTCCCCGGGACGGCGACGTTGCGCCTTACGCCGCGTCCGGCCGCGTCGCCGCCCGAAACTTGCGGATCGGCGACCGGATTCTGTCAGCAGCGTGCAGATGGGAGGAAGAAATTCCCCGAGATAGGCGCCAATCCGAACGCTTCTCGGGGCGCCAATCCTGGATGCTCCAGGCCGGACCGCCCTGCGTCCTTCGAGGCCCGCTGCGCGGGCGCCTCAGGATGAGGTCGTCTGTACTGAGTTCCTCATCCTGAGGCGCGCGCTCCTGAGCGCGCCTCGAAGGACGCAGGGTGACAACCCCTACCGTCCGACCATGGCCATGCCGGCGGCCGTGTAGCGTTCGCCCTCGACGGCCGTTTCCGGCACGGCGGCGGCGATGCGGGAGAGCTCGTCGGCCGAGAACACGACATCGATCGCGCCAAGGTTCTCTTCCAGCCGGGCGATCTTGGTCGTGCCCGGGATCGGGGCGATGGCCTCGCCCTGATGCAGGATCCAGGCGAGGGCCAGCTGGGCGGGGGTGACCCCCTTCTCGGCCGCGATCTGCCCCAGCGCCTCGACGAGGCCGAGGTTCTTGGCCAGGGCCTCGCCCTGGAAGCGCGGCAGGCCGCGGCGGAAGTCGTTGTCGGCCAGCGGCGCGTCGGCCTTGAAGGCACCGGTCAGGAACCCTCGGCCCAGCGGGCTGTAGGGCACCAGGCCCACGCCCAGCTCGCGCAGGGTCGGCAGGATCTCGGTCTCCAGCTCGCGGAACCACAGCGAATACTCGCTCTGCAGGGCCGCGACCGGCTGGACGGCATGAGCCTTGCGGATGGTCGAGGCCCCGGCTTCCGACAGGCCGAAATGCTTGACCTTGCCCTCGGCGATCAGGTCCTTCACCGCCCCGGCCACGTCCTCGATCGGCACGTTCGGGTCGACGCGGTGCTGGTAGAAGAGGTCGATGGTCTCGATGCCCAGACGCTTCAGCGAGGCCTCGGCGACGGCGCGGATGTGCTCGGGGTGGCTGTTGACGCCGCGCATGCGGGCATAGCCCTCGCCAGCGCCTTCGGGGGCGATGTCGAAGCCGAACTTGGTGGCGATCACGACCTTGTCGCGGAACGGCTTCAGGCCTTCGCCGACCAGGACCTCGTTGGTGTAGGGGCCGTAGACCTCGGCGGTGTCGAAGAAGGTGACGCCCAGCTCGACCGCCTTAGCCAGCAGCTTGAAGGCGTCGGCCTTGTCCAGGGCGGTCCCGTAGACCTGGCCCATCCCCATGCAGCCGAGACCGATGGCCGAAACGGTAAGGCCGTCGCCGAGTGTGCGCGTCTTCATGGGGAGCTCCTTCAAGTCGGATGAGGGGCGCGGCGTCCGACGCCGGCGGTTCCAAGATGGGTCCTGATCAGCGTCGGATAAGGCCTCGCTGCTCACTGCTCTGCTGAGCCAGACTCAACAATCGCCTTTTTCGGGCAACCAGGGGCAGCAATTTTACCCTGGTTGTCGGAACGCGCTTCGGTCCACCGTCCTTGGGTCGAAGGCCACATTGGCCGCGATGGAGGACATCCATGCCCAAGATCACCCCGTTCCTGTGGTTCGACAAGGAGGCCGAGGAGGCCGCCAAGCTCTACGTCTCGGTCTTCCCGAACTCGAAGATCAACAGCGTCGCCTACTATCCCGGCGAAGCGCCCGGCGGCGGCAAGCCCGGCAAGGTCATGACCGTGGCGTTCGAGATCGACGGCCAGGAGGTCGTCGCCCTGAACGCCGGTCCGACCTTCAAGCTGGACGAGGCCTTCTCGTTCGTCATCGACTGCGATGGCCAGGAAGAGGTCGACCACTACTGGAACGCCCTCACCGCCGACGGCGGCCAGGAATCCCAGTGCGGCTGGCTGAAGGACCGGTTCGGCCTCTCCTGGCAGGTCACGCCCCGCCAGCTGATCGAGATGACCACCAGCCCGGACCGCGAGGCCGCCGGCCGCGCCTTCCAGGCGATGATGACCATGCAGAAGATCGACGTCGCCAAGATCCAGGCGGCGTTCGAGGGGAAGTAGTCCTATGGGCTCTCGACCCTCGGCGGCCGAGAGCCTGCGCGCCGGGCCGGTTGCGCTACGGCGCGCGCGACATGATTGTATCGACCCGCGTGCAAGGGAATGGCGGACATGATCACCGTTTTTGGCGAAGGCCGGGGCTTCCGGGTCGTCTGGCTGCTGGAGGAGATGGGCATTCCGTACCGGCTGCGGCCGGTGGACATGCTGGCCGGGGTCGAGAACGACCCGGAGTTCCTGGCCATCAACCCGGCCGGCTTCATCCCGGCGATCCAGGACGGCGACACGATCATGGTCGAGTCGATCGCGATCATGGAATATCTGATGGCCCGCTACGGGCCGACGCCACTGGCCCCGGATCCGCGCGACCCCGCCTTCCCGCTGTACCAGCAGTTTCTGCACCTGGGCGAGGCCGGCTTGGCGACCCCGATCTTCTTCACCATCGTCAGCCGCATCCTCGCGCCCGAGGCCGAGAAGGACAATTGGGGCGCCCGCAAGGGGCAGGACATGTTCAAGGGCCGACTGGGCCTGGTGAAGCAGCAACTGGCCCGCTCGCCCTACATGGCCGGCGAGACCTTCACGGCGGCCGACATCTCGGTGACCTACGCCCTGCAGCTGGCCCACAGGACCGGGACCTTCACCCTCGGCGAGGTCGAGAAGGCCTATATGGTCCGCGCCACCGCGCGCGAGGCCTACCAGCGCGCCCTGGACACCTGCCAGGCCACCAAGGCCTGGGCGGCCGAGCTCGACCCTCGATGAACGCCTAGGCGCGGGGCTCTAGGCCTCCCGCGGGATACTCGCACGCGGGGAAAAGGGCGGGCGGCGGACGCGGACCAGCCAGAAGACCAGCAAAGCCAGGACGGCCAGGGGCGGGATCGACAGGTGAGGCCCGCGCAGCGCGGCGGGGATCTCGTCGGCCTGGCCGACGAAGAACGACAGGGCGGCGATGGCCAGGGCGGCCAGCATGCGCCAGAGGTGACGCGCCAGGCGCGCGGAGCCCTCCAGGCCGCGACGACGCAGGAGGCGCAGATCGCACGCCGCGCCCAACCCGGCCAGGACGCCGAAGATCAGATAGAGCGGCGCCATGCCCACGCCGCGCCCCTCGGCGACGCGTCCCAGGGTCAGGGCCACGGCGCCGGCGGCGACCGCGCCGCCGAAGATCATCAGCAAGACCTCGATACGGCCGGACTGTCGCTCGGGGCGGCGAACCGTCATCCAGCCCGTCGCCACCAGATAGAAGGTCAGCGTGGCGGCCAGCACATTCAGCCTTTGCCCATTCTCGATCGCCATGACCGCCCCGCAGATCGTCATCAAGCTCATCGAGGCCGCGAAGACCGCGCCGGCGGCCCGGTGCAGCCGCTCGCCCTTGCGAAACGCCGAGGCCGCGAAGCCGGAAATGATCCCGAGTGCTCCGCCGAGGACATGGAGCCAAATCAAAAAACTCATCCAGGATCCCCTTGGCCCGCGCGTTGGTCCGCGCCTATGGCTAGGCTGGATGTCGGTGAGCGGCCATGACCGCCGGCGCCATCAACGTGATCCTTGGTGACAGGAGCGGCGCGTGCCTGACTTTACCGTAGCGGCCAGCCTGGCCAGGGGCTTGGTCGACTACGCCGTGAGCCAGGGCGCCGATCGGAGCGCGCTCCTCAATGGGGCCGCCATAGCCCCGGACAAGCTTGACGATCCCGATCTGCGGCTCGGCGGCGAGGCCTATATCCGCCTGATGAAGGCCGCCCAGGCCCTGACCGGCGATCCGGCCCTGGCGCTGCATTGGGCCAATGACGTCAATCTCTCGCGCCTCTCGATCGTCGGCCTTTTGAGCCAGGCCTCGCCGACCCTGATGGAGGCCTTCGCCCAGGTCCGCCGCTATGGCCGGCTCGTCACCGACCTGGGTCCCGACCGGCTGGGCCTGGAGATGCTGGACGGCCAGCTATGGGTCGTCGACCACCGCCCCGAGCCGAACGCCTTTCCGGAGCTGACCGAAACGACCTTCGGCTTCATGGTCTGCGGCTCCCGCGTCGCCGCGCCCTCATCCTGGCTGAAGGAGGTCCACGTCACCCACGCCGCGCCCAGCTACGCGGACGTCTACGAGCGGATATTCGGCGCGCCGGTCACCTTCGCCGCCCGGTGGAACGCGTTGCGGATCGATCCCGCCTTCCTGGCCATGCCGATCGAGGTGCAGCCTCGCTATGTGTTCGGGGTGCTCAGCCGCCACGCCGACCAGATGTTGGCCGCGCTGGAGAGCGCACAGACCACCCGCGCGCAGGTCGAAAGGCTAATCGCGCCGATGCTCCACACCGGCGAGACCTCGATGGACGCCGTGAGCGCGCGCATGGGCCTGTCGCGACGAACCCTGCAACGGCGGCTGAAGGACGAAGGCGTCACGTTCGAACAGGTCCTGGACAGCCTCCGCCATCGCCTCGCGCAGGCCTATCTGGAAGGCTCGAAGGTCTCGGTGAACGAGATCGCCTTCCTCGTCGGCTTCTCCGAACCGGCGGCCTTTTCCCGGGCCTACAAGCGCTGGACGGGGATCAGCCCCCGCGCCGCGCGGGTGCGGGGGCGACCGGACGAAGCGGTGGAGCCTAGCCCTGCTCGGCTAGGCTAGGCCTTCTTCGCCAAACGGCGCGCTCTACACCTATCCGGGGTAAATCCTCGTCACGCGCGCGTTCCCGCAGTATTGAGCCCGTAATGCGTGGGGGGCGTACGATGAACGCGGTCTGGTCGACGATATTGGAAAAGCTCTGGAGCAAGGACGGCCTCTTGCCGCCGCTCGAGCACAACCAGGGTCTGCTGACGCTGGTCGCGCTTCTCTTCGTGCTCGTCGCCTTCGCCCTGCAGGCCCGGCGCGCCAGGAAGGCCGAGCTTCGGGCGGAGAAGATCGAGCGTGATCGCAAACGCGACGCCGAAGCCGCCGAGGTCGTCCGCCGGCAGGAGGACGACGCCTTCCGCGCTCGCCACCAGGCCATCGCCGAGGAGGCCGAGCGGAACCGCCAGGCCAACCAGATGCGTCAGTTCGTCGGCGCGGCCGGCGGCATATTGAGCGCCATCCGCGCCGCCGTGATCGCCGACCAGCAACGCGCCGAGACCCACCGCGCCCTGGACCTGCCGCGCCCCTCCCAGGCCGTGAAGCGCCAGGCCATCGTCGCGGCCGCCAGCCTGAATTCCATCCTGCCCGCCGCCCCCATGAACCCCGCCCTGATCGCCTCGACCCGCGAGGTCGCGCTGATGCTGGAGACCCTGGCCAACACCCCGCCCACCCAGGGCGACAAGGCCGACACCCTGATGAGCGACTTCAGCCGCATCCTGACCGGGGCGCTGCACCATCTGAACGGCCAGCAGCAGCAGTTCCTGACCGGGCTTGGCCTGAGCAACGTCGACGCCGTGGTCCAGGCCCCGGTCGCTCAGCCCCCGGCGACCCAGGCCCCGGCGACCCAGGCCCTTGCGGACCAGCCCCCCGCGAACCAGGACGAGCTGACTTTCTAGGAACTCCGGCGCCTGCCGGTGACCCCGGAGGCGGTTTGCGAGAACCGCTGTCCGATCTCCGCGTTCAGGCCGCATGCCTAGGTTCATCACCATCGGTTATGGCGACAGGTCCGGCTACGACCGGACGGCGAAGGCGGTGCGGGACGCGGCGCACGCGGCCGACGCCGAACGGCTGCGCCAAGGCGACGTCATGGGCATTGCCGGCGAGCCCGTGCAGGTGCGCAATCACGACGCCGTCAGGGTGGAAGTGATGCAGGGGCCGTTCCTGTCCGCCGATCTGCCCCTTGCCGGCTTCGCCTTGATCGAAGCGCCCGACCTGGACGCCGCCATCGCCATCGCGGCCCGCAGCCCCTGCGCGGTGGCGCAAGGCGTCGTCGAGGTCTGGCCCCTTGATCCCGCGCCCGACGCCCAAAGCTAGACGCCCGAAGCCGGCGCTTTCAACACCCGCCACGGGTGGTTCGCGGCCCTTACTGCCGGCGGCGGTTTCGGACGACAGCGTCACCGCGCGATTCACTCGCCGAGGCGCCTTTCATAAAATATATTCCAATTATCTTGAAAGATAGAAAATTTGTTCCTAAGCTCCTCGGGACGCTGGGGGACATGGATGCCCCGGTGCGCTTCAGGGGGGTCCAATGGGAACATATGGTTTCGCTCGCGCCACACGACGCGTGCTACTTGGCGTGAGCACGGGGGCGCTGGCCTTGGCCTTGGCCAACCCGGCTTCGGCGCAAACTCAACCCGCCAAATCGGTGGATCCTTCTCAGGAAGTGTCCGAAATCGTCGTCACCAGCAGCCGGCCCATAGCTGAATCCGAAGCGGCGGCGCTCGCGGTGCAGTCGAGGTCGGACTCGCTCGTCAGCGTCGCCGCATCCGACTCGGTTGGACGCCTGCCTGACCAGAACATCGCGCAGGCCACGAGCCGGTTGCCGGGCGTCGCGGTGCAGCGCGACCAGGGTCAGGCGCGCTATATCAGTCTGCGTGGCGCGCCCATCAATTGGACGACCCTGTCGATCAACGAGATCACGATTGTCAGCCCCGAAGGGCGCGACACCCGTTACGACAGCATCCCTTCGGCCATCGCGGCGCAGATCATTGTCCAGAAGGCCGTGACGCCCGACATGACCGGCGAGACCGTTGCGGGCAACGTCAACGTCGTGACGCGCAGCTCCTTCGACTATCCCGGACTCCACATCGCCGGCAAACTTGGCGGCGGTTATGTCGAGCTGGGCGACCGCCGGGAATATGAAGGTCAGCTGGTGGTTTCCGACCGCTGGGACACCGGCATCGGCACGGTGGGCGTTGTGCTTTCCGCTAGCAACTACGTCCGCAACATGCTGACGGACAACTTCGAGAACGATTGGGAAGTCGTGCCTCAGGACGTCCAGCCCGGCGGCGCGAACCGGCTCTGGGCGCGTGAAAGCGAGAACAAGCTCTATCGCCTCAAGCGCCGCAACTACTCCTATTCCGGGCGCCTGGATTGGGAGCCGCGCCCTGGCCATCGACTCTTCGCGGAGACCATCACGACGGCGTTCCTCGACCGGGAAGCACGTGAGAACTATCTCTTCGATCTGGACGACCGTCAGGCCGACCTCAATCGTCCCGCCAATGCGCCCTGCACGATCGCCACCAACACCAACCCGTCGACCACAGGCTACGCTGACGTCTGCATCGGCAATACGCCGCTGAAGGGCGTTCTGTATGGCATCGACATCAACCAACGCGCGACGCTTCGCGAGCTGGAACAATCGATCCGAACGAGCACCCTGGGCGGCAATCACGAATTCGGCGCGGACTGGAATCTCAACTGGAGACTGAACTACACCCGAGCCGAGGACGACCGCGGCAACGTCGGCGAAGCGCGCTACGAGAGCCCGTCAACGCGCAACTTGCGGCCCACGATCGCCTACGACTTCACCGACCCGCAGCGTGCGACGTATCAATTCTATCGAACGATCGGCGGCAACAGCGGGCCATTCTCCGCTGGGGCGCAGGTCATGGACATCGACGGGTTTCAGCGAAACCTAGTGTCGCTGATCTCCAACGATTTCGTCGATGTGACCAAGGCCTATTCGGGCAAGTTCGGCTTGAGCCGGAAGTTGTCGCTGTTCGGCGGCGAGGGCACGATCACCTTCGGCGCCCAGTTTGACCAGCGTACGAAGGAAGCCAATGAGCGGCAGTTGTCGCTCAACGCCACGCAAGCGGCCGCGGCGGGCATCTCGTCCACCTTCCTTCCAGACTCCAGTGACGAGCCCTTCAAGGGCGAAATCCCGATGTCCTACACCTTCCGCTACCTCGATATGGCGAAGCTGCGCGGCAACGTGGACAAGGCGCGCACCGTCGCGACGTACAACACCCTGCCGGCGAACTTCTACAACGTGAAGGAACAGGTCTACGCCAGCTATCTGATGGGCCGCGTGGGCTATGATTGGGGCAGCATTCTCGCGGGTGCGCGTCTGGAGCACGTCAAGAACGTCGGCAATGCGTTCGCCAACGGGAACGTCAATATTCCGATCGAGGTGAAGAACGACCTGACGCTCGTCTATCCGAGCCTTCACGCGAACTTCAACGTGGCCGAAGACAAGAAACTGCGCTTGTCCTTCAACACCGGCGCCGCGCGGCCGGACTACGACCAGCTGCGCCCGAACTTCACCTACGACGACTCCAGCCGCACGATCTCTGGCGGCAACCCGCTCGCCAAGCCGGAGAGGGCGTACGGCGTCGACGGCTACTTCGAGTGGTATATCGAGCCGCAAGGCTACGCGATGGTCGGCTTCTTCTATAAGAAGGTCCAGGACGTCCTCTTCAACGACACGCGGACGTTCGGGCTCGATACGCTCGACATCGGCGGCGTCGATCGCTCGTCCTATCTCTTCTCGACCATCACGAACGGCGGAAGCGGACGCCTTTACGGCGCCGAGGCCGCGCTGCAGCTGCAGCTCGAACCCTACACCTCGGGGCTCGGTCTGCCGGATTGGATGGGAGGGTTCGGCCTGTCGGCGAACATCACGTTCAACAGAAGCGACGCGACGGCGCCGGATGGCTCCAAGGTCGACCTGCCGGGCACCTCGCCCGTCGTCTACAACCTCGGGGGCTACTACGAGAAGTACGGTTTCTCCGCTCGCCTGAACTATCAGAAGCGCACCGCCTGGCTCGACGGCATCGGCGCGGCGGTCGACGGCGGTCCTCAATACTGGGACACCGAGGATGAACTCGACTTCTCGGCGCGCGTCGAACTCACCAAGAACCTCGAGGTGTATTTCGACGCGTCCAACCTCCTCAACGGTCCAGGCCGCCGATATGTGCGCGAGTCCATCTACACGCTGGAATGGGAGAAGCAGGGGCGCCGGTATACCGGGGGCGTCCGGTTCACCTTCTGACGACCTCGCTGACGCGTGCCCCTCCGGGGTTTCGCGTCAGCACACTCGACGGCCAGGCGTCGACGCGACGAAGCGCGACCGCCATGCGCCCGAGATCCAAGGAGGGCTCCTTCCCCGCGGGAGGAGCCTTTCCCGCCTAGGCCTTCTTCACGAACTCGGTGCGCAGGACTAGGCCCTTCACCTTGTCGACATTGGCCTCGATCTCGTCGGAGTCGCCGGTCAGGCGGATCTTCTTGACCACCGTGCCGCGCTTGAGGGTGACGCCGCCCGAGCCCTTGACCTTGAGGTCCTTGATCAGGGTGACGGTGTCGCCGTCGGCCAGCAGGGTTCCGTTGGAGTCGCGGGTCTCTTCGCTCATGGCTCTTTCCTTTGTCAGCCTCCTGATCCGATCCCGATCAGGATCGTGATCGGGGAGGCTTCTAGCGCTTTCTTCCAAGCGGGTGCTTGGTCTGGACGATGTGGGCCAGATGCTCGCCGGCCACGTGGGTGTAGATCTGGGTGGTGGCGATATCCGCGTGGCCGAGCAAGGTCTGAATGACCCTCAGGTCCGCGCCGCCTTCCAGCAAATGGGTCGCGAAGGCGTGGCGCAGGACGTGCGGGCTGACCTTCTCGCGGTCGATCCCGGCGGCGATGGCGGCGTCTTCCAGCAGTTGCCCCACGCGGCGGGCGGTCAGGCGGCCCGAGGCGCCGCGCGAGGGGAACAGCCAGGGACTGTCCCCCCCTTTTTCTTTAGGCGCGCCCTTGGCCAGGAACTTCGGCCGCTCGACCAGATAGGCCTTCACCGCCGTCCGGGCCGCGTCGTTCAGCGGGGCCAGCCGCTCCTTGCCGCCCTTGCCCTTGACGATCAGGAAGGCCGGGTCGCGGGCCAGGGCGGTCAACGGCAGGGCCAACAGCTCGGAGATCCGCAGGCCCGAGGCGTAGATCAGCTCGATGATGCAGAACAGACGCAGGCCTTGGGCGCTGTCTTTCGCCGTCGCGACGGCGAGAAGCCGCTCGATCTCCTCGCGCTCCAGCACCTTGGGCAACGGCCGGCCTGCCTTGGGCGCGGCGACGCGGCGGGAGGGATCGTCGGTCCGCCAACTCTCGCCCAGCACGAAGCGATAGAACTGGCGCACGGACGAGCGGCGGCGCGCGGCGGTGGCGGGCGACAGGCCGCGCGCGCCGAGTTCCTGGAAATAGGCCTCGATGGTCTCGGCGTCGGCGTCGTCCAGGTCGTGGCCCGTGCGGCCCAGATAGGCGCGGGCGTCGTCCAGGTCCTTACCGTAGGCGGTCAGGGTGTTGCGGGCGGCCGCGCGCTCGACGGCCATCATCTCGAGGAAGGCGTCGACCCAGCCGGCTCCCTTCTCGCTCATTTGGTGAAGGCGAGCGACAGCAGCCCCTCGACGACGATGGCGCGGGCGTCGACCGAGAGACCCGCACGGTTCAGGGCCTTGGCGATGCGGGCGCGGTCGACCGGCGCGGGACCGGCGGCGCCGTTGTCGACGGCGATCGACAGGGCCAGCAGACCCGCCTCGCCCTTGCGCTTGGCGGTCCCCGCGTCGTCCAGCAGTTGCAGCCGGGCCGGCGAGGCGGCGGGCTTGCCGGCGTCGAAATTGGCGAACTGGGCGCGGGCGTCGGCGTCCATCGTCCCACCCAGGCTGGACAGCAGCACCGCCGCGCTCTGGACCGGGGAGCGGGCGCCCGCCGCGGCCCCGCGGGCGATCAAGGCGCCCAGAACCTGGTTGTCGACCTTCTCCGAAGCCGCCGCGATCAGGGCGTCGAGAATGGCCAGATCGGCGGGGGTCCCGCCGGGAACGCTGTCGCCGGTCAGCCGGCCGCGAATGGCCTGGGCGCTGGCCACGTCGCCCGAGGCCAGCGCCGCGCGAGCCAGCAGCACCGGATCCTGCAGCGGGCCGCCGGCATGGGCCAGGACCGCGATCGAGGCGGCCGAGGCGCGCGCCGCCTCGACGAAGGCCGGCAGGGTCTTGGCCTGGCGCAGGAAGGCCAGGTCCGAGGCCTCGGCGGCGGTCAGGTCCGCCCCCGGCGCGACGCCGGAGAGATCGCCGCTGGCCGGCTTGAGGACAGGCTTCAGGGCCGGCGAGGCCGAGGCGACGGCGGCGGCCGACTGGGTGTCCAGGCCCAGGCGGCGCGACAGGGCGTAGTTCACCCCGGTCTTCAGATTGGCCGCGCCAGTCTTGAGGTTAGAGGGGGCCGGCGTCCCGGCCAGGGCCGCGCCCATCAGCCGGGCGTAGTCGGTGTCCTTGGTGGCTTGTTGGGCCAGCTGGAAGGTCAGCTGGGCGGCGTCGATCTGGCCGGCCTTCAGCTGGCAAAAGGCCCGCAGCCGCAGCCAGTAGGCCGCGCCGCGATCGACGGTCAGGGCGTCGTGGACCCGGCAGGCCTTGTCGTCGTCGCCGCTGATCAGGGCCGCCTCCGCCGTCGCCATCGACAGGGCCGCGTTGCCCGGCGCGCCGGTCGCGCGGTCCAGGATGGCGTTGGCGCCCTTGGCCTCGCCCAGGGCGATCAGGGCCAGGCTGCGCTGAGCGGCCATCTCGGCGTTGTCGCCCACGCCGGCCGGGCCGTTGGCCCCGGTCGAGAGCAGGCGGCGAGCCAGGTCGGCGAAGGCCGGCGACAGCGCCTTGGCGCCGGCGACCTTGGGCAGCACGTCGCGCATGAGCTCGGGGGCCGTATCCTTCCAGAGATCGGCGGGCAGGCCGGTGTCGGCCACCGCGCTGGAGAAGTAGTCGGGCGCGACCAGGCTCTTGACCTTGACGTCCTCCTGGGCGGCGGCGAACCCCGGCGCGATCAGGGCGAGGAGCAGGGCGGCGGGCAGCGAAAGAGGGCGCGAGAGACGCATCGAAGGGACCATGGACCGGTTATGACGCATGACGTGGTTCTCGCAAACTTGGCGGTTTGGCCAAGCCTCGTGTAAACCCGCGACCGCATCATGACCGAGTCTGACCAGACCCCCGAAGACGTTTCGCCCGCCCCCGTCGGCGTGAGGGAGGACCTCGCCCCGCTGCGCGAGAAGACCCTCGTGCTCGTCGGGCTGATGGGCGTGGGGAAATCCAGCGTCGGACGGCGCCTGGCGACCGTGCTGGATCTGCCGTTCCGCGACGCCGACAACGAGGTCGAGGCCGCCGCCGGCCGGTCGATCTCGGAGATCTTCGCCGAGCTGGGCGAGTCCGCCTTCCGCGACGGCGAACGCCGGGTGATCGCCCGTCTGCTGGACGACCCGCCGCACGTGCTGGCCACCGGCGGCGGGGCGTTCGTCAGTCCCGAGACCCGCGCCCTGATCAATCAGAAGGCCATATCGGTCTGGCTGAAGGCCGACATCGAACTGCTGGCCCGCCGCGTCTCGCGCAAGGACAACCGGCCTCTGGTGCGGGGCAAGGACCCGATCCAGGTGCTGAGCCAACTGGCCGAGGCGCGCTATCCCGCCTATGCCGAAGCCCAGGTGCATGTCGAAACCGGCGACACGCCGCACGGGGTGGCGGTCGACGCCATCCTGACGGCGCTGCGCCAAAATCTCGCGTAAGGAGTATCGCCATGATCCGCACCGTTTCCGTGGGCCTGGGCGATCGCGCCTATGACGTCGTCATCGGCCCCGGCCTGATCGACCGGGCCGGCGAGCGGATCGCTCCGGTTCTGGGCAAACGAAAGCGCGTGGCCATCGTCACCGACGCCAATGTCGGCGAGCACCACGGCGAGCGCCTGGCGGTCTCGCTGGAAAAGGCCGGGGTCGCCGTCGACGTCATCACCGTGCCCCCGGGCGAGGAGACCAAGAGCTTCGAAGGCCTGGCCGACCTGTCCGATCGCCTGCTGGCCCTGGGGCTGGAGCGCGGCGACCAGATCGTGGCCTTCGGCGGCGGCGTCGTGGGCGATCTCGCCGGCTTCGCGGCCTCGATCTACAAGCGCGGCATCGACTTCGTGCAGGTGCCGACCACCCTGCTGGCCCAGGTCGATAGCTCGGTCGGCGGCAAGACCGCCATCGACACCCCGCGCGGCAAGAACCTGATCGGCGCCTTCCACCAGCCGCGCCTCGTCCTGGCCGACCTCGACGTGCTGTGCACGCTGCCCGCCCGCGAGCTGTCCTGCGGCTATGCCGAGATCATCAAGTACGGCCTCCTGGGCGATTTCGCCTTCTTCGAGTGGCTGGAAAAGAACGTCCACGCGGTGCTGGAGCGCGACGTCGACGCCCTGGTCCGCGCCGTCGGCCGCTCGGTCGAGATGAAGGCCGAGATCGTCGCCGAGGACGAGAAGGAAGTCGGCCGCCGCGCCCTGCTGAACCTTGGCCACACCTTCGGCCACGCGATCGAGGCCGAGATGGGCTTCGGCGACGCGCTCAAGCACGGCGAAGCCGTGGGCGTGGGCATGGCCCAGGCGTTCCGCTTCTCCGCCAAGCTGGGCTTGTGTCCCAGCCAGGACGCCGTCCGCGCCGAGGCCGCGATCAAGGCCGCCGGCCTGCCGACCCGCTTGTCGGATGTCCGTCCCGAACCGTTCGACGCCGCCGCCCTGGTCGCCCACTGCGGCCAGGACAAGAAGGCCGAGGGCGGCAAGCTGACCTTTGTTCTCGTGCGCGGCATCGGCGACGCCTTCGTGGCCAAGGACGTGGACCGGGACGTGCTGAAAGCGTTCCTGGTCGAAGAGGGCGCGGTCTAAATACGCCTCCCCTTTCGGGGAGGTGGCCCGGAGGGCCGGAGGGGGCCTTCGTGGCCTTCGCCGAGCTGCCCCCTCCGTCGCTTCGCGACACCTCCCCCGAAAGGGGAGGAGAAAGAGGAACCATGCTCGCCGCCCTCCTGGGCCTCGCGCCCATCGTCATCGCCCTGCTGACCCTGTCGGCGATCTTCTCAGCCGCCGAGACGGCGATGACCGGGGCCAGCCGCGCGCGGATGCACCAGCTGGAGCGCGAGGGCGACCGTCCCGCCCGGCGCGTCAACAAGCTGCTGGCCGATCAGGAGACGATGATCGGGGCGGTGCTGCTGGGCAACAACCTGATCAACATCCTGGCCTCGGCCCTGGCGACCCAGGTGCTGACGACCCTGATCCCCGGCCCGTGGGGCGTCGCCGTGGCGACCGCGGCCATGACCGTGCTGATCCTGGTCTTCGCCGAGGTGCTGCCCAAGACCGTGGCTATCGTCCGCTCCGACGACGTGGCCCGGGCCTTGTCGGCCCCGACCCTGTTCATCGTCCGCCTGTTCGGCCCGGTCATCTACGCCATCCAGTGGATCGTCCGCCGCACCTTGCGACTGTTCGGCGTCAAGCTGGACATGGCCGTCGACGTGCTGGCCGCGCATGAGGAGATCCGCGGCGCGGTCGACTATCACCACTCCGAAGGCCTGGTCGAAAGCGGCGACCGCCGGATGCTGGGCGGGGTGCTGGACCTGTCGGACATGGACGTCTCGGAGATCATGGTCCACCGCAAGTCGATGGTGCTGCTGGACGCCGCCCTGCCCGCCCGCGAGCTGGTCGACGAGGTGCTTGAGGCCCAGCACACCCGCGTGCCGGTCTATCGCGACGACCCCGACAACATCATCGGCGTGCTCCACGCCCGCGACCTGCTCACGGCCCTGGCGCAGGCCAAGGACGGCGTCGAGGGGCTGGATATCGCCGCCATCCTGCGCGAGCCGTGGTTCATCCCCGACACCACCAACCTCAAGGACCAGCTCAACGCCTTCCTGAAGCGCAAGAGCCACTTCGCCCTGGTCGTCGACGAGTACGGCGCGCTGCAGGGCCTGGTGACGCTGGAGGACATCCTCGAGGAGATCGTCGGCGAGATCGAGGACGAGCACGACACCACGCTGGAGGGGGTGCGCCGCCAGGTCGACGGCTCGGTCAATGTCGACGGCCACGTGACCGTGCGCGACCTGAACCGCGCCATGGACTGGCGCCTGCCGGAAGGCGACGCGGTGACCATCGCCGGCCTGGTCATCCACGAGGCCCAGATGATCCCGGAGCCGGGCCAGACCTTCATCTTCCACCGCCACCGGTTCCAGGTCTTCCGTCGCCAGCGCAACCAGATCACCGCCCTGCGGATCAGCGCTCGGCTGAACGACGATGACGAACTCTAAACCCTTTCCGCGAGAGGATCGCGGAACCGGATCGGAATAGGCGCGTTAACCGCCATTACCGGCCAGGGGCGGTCCGGTAGAGGGGGACGGTTTGGCCACTACGGCTGAGAGCAAGGTTCGCGACGGCGGCGACGCCGACGCGCGCGCGCGTCTCGCCGAGGTCGAAACCGCCCTAGCCGAAGAAATCCGCAAGTCCCAGACCCTGGCGCGGGTCACCGAGGCGGTGGCCTCCAGCACCGAGGTCGACGAGGTCGTCCAGGTGGTGATCGACGGCGCCCGCGAGTTGATCGGCGCGGCCTTCGGGGCCTTCTTCTACAATGTGGTCGACGCGGCGGGTGACTCCTACACGCTCTATCGGCTGTCCGGCGCGCCGCCCGAGGCGTTTTCCAGCTTCCCCATGCCGCGCAAGACGGCGATCTTCGCCCCGACCTTCGACGGGGTCGGGCCCGTGCGCTCGGACGACATCACCCAGGACCCCCGCTACGGCCAGAACACGCCAAATCGCGGCATGCCCGAGGGCCATCTGCCGGTTCGCAGCTATCTCGCCGTTCCCGTCGCCTCCCGCGACGGCGCCGTCCTGGGCGGGCTGTTCTTCGGCCATCCAGAGGCGGGGCGCTTCTCGCCGCGTGACGAGAGCCTGCTGGTCGGCCTCGGCGCCCAGGTCGCGGTGACTCTGAACTCGGTCAAGGTCAACGCCGCCGCCCTCGAGGAACTGGCCGAACGCCGCAGGGCCGAGGAGCGCCTGAAGTTCGCCTTGGACTCTGGACGCATGGGCTCCTGGGACCTCGACATGGCCACCAAGGCCTACGAGGCCTCGGACCTGTGCAAGAGCAACTACGGCCGCCGCCCCGACGAGGTCCTCACCTTCGCCGACCTGATCGCCACCATCCATTCCGAAGACCGACCGCGCGTCCTGGCGGCGATCGAGAGCGCCATCCGCGACGGCGGCGACTACGACATCGAATATCGTGTGGTGCATCCCAACGGCGACCTGCGCTGGCTGCACGCCCGCGGCCGCGCGGCCCAGACCGCCGATGACGGCGGCGCCCGGCGCCTGGCCGGCGTCTCCCTGGACATCACCGGCCGCAAGCGCGCCGAGGAGCGCCAGAGGCTGCTGGTCAACGAGCTGAATCACCGCGTGAAAAACAGCCTGGCCACGGTCCAGTCGATCGCCGCCCAGACCCTGCGCTCCAGCGCCTCGCCCGAATTCTTCCGCGAGGCGTTCGAGACCCGGCTGATCGCCCTGTCCCATACCCACGACCTTCTGACCCGCGAGAGCTGGGAAGGCGCCAGCCTGCGCGAGGTGTTCGACGTCGAGCTGGCGGCCATGGCCGAAGAGGATCGGATCACCTTCGACTATGGCGTCGACATACGCCTCAATCCCAAGGCGGCCGTGGCCTTGGGGATGGGAATCCACGAGCTCGCCACCAACGCGGCCAAGTACGGCGCGCTGTCCGCATCGGCCGGCCGGGTCACCGTGACCTGGACCGTCGAGCAGGATCTGCTGCGCCTCATCTGGACCGAACGAGGCGGTCCGACGGTCTCTCCGCCGGCCCGTCGGGGCTTCGGCGCGCGGTTGTTGGAACGCGGCCTCGCGGCCGAGCTATCCGGCGGGGTCGAGCTGACCTATGATGCTCTCGGCCTCGTCTGCCATATGGCGTTGCCGTTGCGCGCGCTGGAGCCCTGAAACATGAAGACACTGTCGTCCCTGAAGGTTCTGGTCGTCGAAGACGAGGCGTTGGTCTCGATGCTGGTCGAGGACATGCTGACGGATCTCGGCTGCGCCATCGTCGGGCCGGCGGCTGAGATCGAGGAAGCCCTACGCCTGGCGACTTCGGCCGACATCGACGCGGCCCTGCTGGACGTCAATCTGGGCGGCCGACCGATCTTCCCGGTCGCCGACGCCCTGAAGGCGCGCGGCGTGCCGTTCGCCTTCGCCAGCGGCTATGGCGAGGCGGGCCTCACCGAGGACCACAAGGGGGCGGCCGTCCTGCAGAAGCCCTTCCGCGAGGCCGATCTGCGCCGCGTGCTCGAGGGCCTGGTGGGCCAGACCGCCTAGCGTCTGTCGGGTTCGGAGGGAATCGTCCGAACCCGATGACAGGCTCCATCGTCAAACGTCTTGAGCGTTGGGCGGGCGCGCGCTTGGCGGGCGAAACCGCCCCACGTCGCCCAGCGCGGTCCCGCCCCTGATCAACAAAACGGCGGGCGTCGCCCAAATTCCGACCATCCCCTCGGCGCGCGCCCGGCGCCGAGGCAAAAAATGGGCTCAGCGCCGGAGGGCTTTTTAGGCCTTTTTTCCCTTGGAGCGCGATATTCCTGCGCGAACGGCGGTTTTGAAAAGGCATAAATTGCCCCGCCAGGGGGTCCGTCGACTGGTAGACCAAGGGTCCCGGCGACATGAATTTTCCAATTTTGACGTTTGCGCACCGGAATCGTGACTTTTTGGTAACGCAGCGCCATCAACACGACCCATTTCGGCCATGATCGCTTCTAGCGCCGCCGAAAGGCTTTAACGTTCACCGTTGAGGAATGGCCCTCTTGCTCCCGCGCGCGGCTGGCGTGTCGGGTGCTTGTACTTTTGAGGACAACGAAAAACATGGCGTTGAAAACCAAGGTTCTCCTAGCGACGACGATGCTGGGAAGCCTCGCGGCTTTCGCTCCGACCGTGACGCTGGCGCAGACCGCCGCGGCTCCGGCTCAGGATGCGACGTCCGTTGAGGAAGTCGTGGTCACGGGTTCGCGCATTCGCCGCGACCCGACCAACTCCCCGACCCCGCTGATCCAAGTCAGCCGCGACGACGTCGTGTCGACCGGTCAAGCCAGCGTCATCGACGTGCTGGCCGACATCCCCGCCCTGTCGGGCTCGCTGGTGCCGGAAGACACCACCGGTTCGGGCCTGAACGACGGTGGTCTGTCGCTGCTGAACCTGCGCGACCTGGGCACCTCGCGCACCCTGACCCTCGTTGACGGCCGCCGTCACGTCGGTTCGAACGGCGCCGGCCTGTCGGTCGACGTCGACACCATTCCGCGTCTGCTGATCCAGAACGTCGAAGTCATCACCGGTTCCAACTCGGCGCTGTACGGCGCCGACGCCGTCTCGGGCGTGGTCAACTTCGTTCTGCGCAAGGACTTCGAAGGCATCGAAGTCGACGGCACCGCCGCCCAGATCAACCAGGACGGCCAGCTGAACAAGCGTCTGTCGGCCCTGGTCGGCAAGAACTTCCTCGACGGTCGCCTGAACGTCTACGCTTCGGCCGAATACGAAAAGAACGACGAAGTCCTCGACAGCCAAGTCGACTGGCGCAAGAAGGCCTGGGTGCTGCTGAACAACGACACCGACGTGTCGAACAGCCAGCCCGACGGCGTGATGGACAACATCCTGATCCACGACGTGCGCACCCTGTCGATCGGTCCGGTCGGCGGCATCACCGTCCTGGCCACCTCGACCCGTCCGTCGGCCAACCCGGGCGACCCGGACATCCCGTTCCAGAGCTGCACCACCTCGGTCGCTCCGATGAGCGCGAACTGCTTCGCGATCGAGCCGGGCAATTCGTTCATCTACGACCAGGCCGGCGCCGCTCGTAACCCGTCGTTCGGCACCTTCCGTGACGAAAACGGTTTCCAGCGCGTCAGCAACATCGGCGGCGACGGCCTGAACCCGAACACGGACTTCAGCCAAGCCAGCCGTCTGCCCCGTTCGGAAAACTATCGCTTCCAGGGCGGCCTGAACTTCAACATCACCGAAGACCTGCAGTTCTTCAGCGAAGCGAAGTACGTCAAGGAACAAACCTACGACGGCAGCCAGCAGACCTTCTTCGACATCGGCATCCTGCCGGTGGCCGCTGGCGTGAACCCCACGTGGTTCGCCACCAGCTCGTTCAACGTCGGTCTGGACAACGCCTACCTGCCGGCCAACGTCCGCGCCGCCATCCAGGCGAACATGCGCACGCCGATCACGGCGTATGACGCCACGACGGGCAACATCACGACGACCGCGACCGTCAACGACGTCCGCGGCCGCCACAGCCTGTTCGGCCCGGCCCGCACCCAGCTGAACGAGAAGGAACTGGTCCGCTACGTGGCCGGCCTCCGCGGCAGCAAGGATGACGTCGGCTTCATCCACAACCTGTCGTACGAACTGGGCTACACCTACGGCGAACTGAAGAACAAGAACTTCGAGCGCGGCGTTGACGCCCCCCGCTACAAGTTCGCCGCCGACGCCGTCGTCGACACCGCCGGCATCGTCAACGGCAAGCCGGGCGAAATCGTCTGCCGCGTCAAGATCCTGGACAAGCAAGGCGCCACGATCCGTGACGACGCGCGTTCGGCTCGCGACCTCAAGACGGTCAACTACGTCAAGGGCACCAAGGCCTACGAAGAAATCACCAACTGCCAGCCGTTCCGCGTGTTCGGCCCGGGCGGCTTGAATCAAGCCGCGGCGGACTACCTGCTGGCCGAGATCAACGTCCAGGAAAAGAACGTCCAGCAGGACGCCCTGGCCTTCGTCTCGGGCGAGCTGTGGGACTTCTGGGGCGCGGGCCGCATCGGCCTGGCCGTCGGCGCCGAATGGCGTCGTGAAGAAACCGAAGCGATCGGCCGTTCGGCCTCGACCGGCGACCGTGTCCTGTTCATGAACACGGGCCCGGACTTCGCTCCGGCGTCGTACGAGACCAAGGAATACTTCGGCGAATTCCGTCTGCCGCTGCTGCGTGACCTGCCGTTCGCCAAGAGCCTGGAAGTCGGCGCCGCCTACCGGAACTCGGAATACACGACGATCGGCAAGACCGAGACGTACAACTTCAACGTCATCTGGCGCCCGATCCAGGACATCACGTTCCGGGCCACCTCGGGTAAGTCGGTGCGCGCGCCGACCCTGGGTGAAACCTATCGTCCGCCGACGCAGACCTTCGCCACGATCACCGATCCTTGCGACCGTCAGGTCATCACCAACCTGACCGACGCCAAGATCAAGGCGAACCGTGAGAAGAACTGCGCCGCCCTGGGCATCCCGGCCGGCACGAACATCATCTACACGAGCACGCCGGCTGGTAAGAACGCCGGTAACCCGTTCCTGAAGCCCGAGAAGTCGTTCTCGATCACCGGGTCGATGATCATCACGCCGCGCTTCTGGCCCAAGGCCACGTTCGTCGTCGATTACTACGAGATCGACATCAAGGACGTGATCGCCTCGGTCACCGCTCAGACGGCGGCCAACCAGTGCGTCAGCGGCGACGTGCTGAACACCTCGATCTGCGCGACCCTGACCCGTATCGGCGGCACCGCGGTCAACACGACCCCGGCGTACGGCATCATCGACTTCATCCAAGGCGCGGTGAACTACGCCCGTACGACCAACCGCGGCATCGACTACCAGTTCCTGTACCACACCGATGTTCAAGACATCATCGGCAAGGACTGGGGTCGCCTGAACTACCGCCTGTCGGGCAACTACCTGTTCGAGCAGCACGACTTCGTCAACATCGCCAACCCGAACGAGCACACCGACAACGAAACCGGCCTGGGCCTGCCCCGCGTCCGCTTCTCGTCGAAGCTCACCTGGGAAGTGAACGACAAGCTCGCCATCGCCTGGGACGCCGACTGGCAAGCCTCGCAATGGCTGGCCAACGGTACGCGCCCGTACGACGTCGACGATATCAAGATCGACCCGGACAACCGCGATCCGCGCTACTACCGCACCCGCCCGTTCGTGCAGCACGACTTCACCGTGAAGTATGCCGCGCGTGAGGACCTGATCATCCGTGGCGGCGTGGTCAACGCGTTCGACCGCGAGCCGGATCGTTGGCTGGGCAACACCACGCAGGACAACTTCGACCTCTTCGGTCGTCGCTTCTTCGTGGGCTTCAACTACAAGATGTAAGCCAAGATCCTCGGATCGAAGCTGGAAGGGGGCGGTCTTCGGACCGCCCCCTTTTTCTTGGCCCGAACGCCAAAGAAAAACGCCGCCGCTGGAGCCAGCGACGGCGTCTTGGTTTCGGGACGGAAGCCGACTTCAGTCCAGGTCGCGCGGCCCGAACGAGTGCGGCAGCAGGCTCCAGAACGGAATGCGTTCGGTCATGGCCCCGCCCTGCACCGAGACGATCTCGCAGGTCTCGCCCGCGAATTCCGCGATTCGCTGGCGGCAGGCGCCGCACGGCTGGACCACGGCGTCGGAGCCGGCGGCGATCAGCACCTTGTCGATCCGCCGGGCGCCGCCGGCCGTGATCATCGCCCCGATCGCCGTCTGTTCGGCGCAGGTGCCGACCGGATAGGCCGCGTTCTCGACGTTGACGCCGTAGTGGACCCGGCCCTCGTCATCGATCACCGCCGCGGCCACCGTGAACTTCGAATAGCGCGCATAGGATCGCGACAGCAGCCCCGGCAGCGCGCGCGCGGCGTCCTGTTCGAGGGAATCAGCCTGATCGAGAGACTGAATAGGGGTGGTGACGTCGGCGTTCATGCTTGTCCCTGCCTCCCGGCGGGATCGCGCCGGGGAGAGAGGCAATCAGCCGCAGCGCCCCAAATCAAGCAACAAAACGGGCGCGCGGGCAAAAAAGTAAGCGCCGTCTTACCCCTCTCCAGGGGCCGTCGCGACGATCGAAAGGGCGTGAACAGGCCCCGCCAGCTCGTCGGCCAGGACCTTCATCACGAGGCGCTGACGCATCACCCGGGCCTTGCCCGCAAAGGCTTGCGCCTCGATACGCAGGTTGAAATGGCTCTCGCCCGAGCCGGTGTGGCCAGCGTGGCCGTGGTGGCGGTCGCTATCGTCGACCAGCTCCAGGCGCGTGGGCGAAAATGCCTCCTCCAGCTTGCGAAGAATGATGTCCGTGACGTCGCCCATGTCTCTCTCTTGCTTGTCAATCCTTGAACGGAAATAGCGCGGGCTTACTCTAGACGCCATGAACCGGCCGTTCGAGTACCGACCAAAATTCACAGACATCCGGGTCCGGCCGCCCAAGCAGGGCGAGGACGACCCGGTCCACGACGTCCTGGGCCTAAAGCCGGGCGAAAAACGCTGTGACCATCCTGACTGTCGCCTGCCGGGTTCGGCCAAGGCGCCGAAGTCGCGCGACATGCCGAACCAGCACTACTGGTTCTGTCAGCAGCACGCGGCCGAGTACAACAAGAACTGGAACTTCTACGCGGGCATGAGCGAGGCGCAGATCCGCGCCGCCCAGGAAAGCGAGCGCCAGACCGGCGGCCGTCCGACCTGGAGCTTCAAGGCCGACGCCAATTCGCGCGAGGCCGCCGCCGCCGCCGCCCGCGACGCCCGCGCCTTCGCTGATCCGTTCGGCATCTTCCGCGCCCAGCAGCGCAAGGCCGAATCGCAGCGCTCCGCCGCCGAACGCAGCCTGGGCAAGCTGGAACGCCAGGCCCTGGCCGACCTCGACCTGGAGGCCGGTGTCGACAAGGCCGCGATCAAGGCGAAGTACAAGGAACTGCTGAAACGCTGCCACCCCGACGCCAACGGCGGCGACCGCAGCGCCGAGCACAAGCTCCAGCGGGTCATCAAGGCGTACAAGACCCTGCAGAAGGCCGGGATGGTCTAGACTCCGAGGCCATTGTTCGCGCGCCCCTGAGCCCCCCTGCCTTCGCCGATTGGGGAACCAGGAACGGACCGTTCGAATGTCCGTGGTGGGTGGGGAGTCGGATGTTCAGTGCGTCCTTCGAGGCTCGCCTTCGGCTCACGCCTCAGGATGAGGATCTCCTTGCGCTGACCACCTCATCCTGAGGTGCGCGCTCCTGAGCGCGCCTCGAAGGACGCAGTGAGCCAATGTCCGACTGGGGTCGTGAGCGGACCTTGGCGGCGTGACCGCGTAGTAGGAGCGAGCTATGGCGCGGGACTGGCTGGCATGGGAGTGTCAGCGACGATGTCCGTACTCAACCGCATCACGCCATCTGGTTGACGCTTGAATACGGCCACCCAGTTACCGACCTCAACAAATGGTTGGTTGTCTGCGGGGTTGGTGAAGCTGAACCGATAGGTCGCATGATAGACCGCCAGATCGCCAGATGCCGCGACGTCTACAGTCTCGTCCGAAACTTCTAGTTTGACGTTCGGAAGCGCCATCTGCGCCTGAACCGCTGCCTTCGCGGCGGCCGTGCCGACGACGTTCGGCTCGCCGTGGAAGAAGGTCTTGATGTCGGGCGCCAAGATGCTTGCCGCCTTCGCCGGGTCTCGGACGGTATAGGCTTCGACCTGAGTGTGGATGGCTGCCTTGACCTCCGAGGTGACCGCATCCGTGGAAGGTCTGACCGGCGCCGTTGCTTGAGGACTGCATCCAGCAATCCCAATCACCACAAAACAGGCCAGCGGCCCGCGCGTAAATCCCACAGATTTCATGATCATCACCCCATTCAACAGCGAAGTTTGCGCCTGATCACCTATTCGCAAACCAGTGATCTCCGCAACGGGTCGAAAGCCGACCGTGGTCGGTGCGATCCTTCAATCTCTTGGAGGCTGCAGCGTGGAGGGCTGATCAGGTCGGTCAAGAAGCGGCGACACCCCCGGCGCTTCGTTCCGAGAGGGCGTAACCACTCGCCCCCGCCCTTGCGAAACAGACCGCGCATGAGCCATGCTCCCGCCGCCTTTGGGCGAGGGACAGACTTTCAATGACCGCCATCGATCCCGCCTCGCCCAATCAAGCGTGGCGCGCGCCGACCGATCCGCCGACGCCGGTGACGCCGGTGCCGTTCGGCAAGCCGTGGAGCATCTGGTTCTGGGGCGGCCTCGTCTCGACCGCCGGTCTGGCCCTGGCCGTCGTCCCGGCCCGCGTCCTGGACCTGCTGGACTCGCCCGCCCACGACTCGGTCCTGCCGTGGGTGCGCTTCGCCGGCCTGCTGCTGCTGGCCTACGGCATGGGCTATCACGTCGCCGGCTGGACCGGGCAGCGCACCTATATGCGGGCCTCGGTGGTGCTGCGGGTGTTCTCGCTGGTGGTGCTGGGCGCCTTCGTCCTGCTGGACTGGCTGCCCAAGGCCTGGCTGGCCGTCGGTCTCGGCGATTTCGTCGGGGCGGTTTGGACCGCCCTGGAGCTCAGGTGGCGTCCAAAGCCGAAGGCGGCCTAGCCGGAGCGGACCCGAACCGGCGCTTGACGAAGAAGCCCGCCAGCCAACAGGCCATCGCCCAGGTCGCGCCGACGCACCAACCCGCCAGCACGTCGCTGGCCCAGTGGACGCCCAGATAGACGCGGCTGGCGCCCACCAGCAGGCTGACCAGCACCGCGGCGCTGACCGCCAGCACCTTGACCCGTCGCCGGTCGGCGAACCGCGCGGCCAGCACCCCCAGGGTCAGGAACACCACGGCCGACATCATCGCGTGGCCGGACGGAAAGCTGGCATTGACCGCCTCGACGGCGCGATAGGCCAGTTCCGGCCGCTCGCGCTCGAACACCCGCTTCAGCGTCTGGCTGAGGATCAGGCCGCCGCCGGCCCCGACGATCAGCAGCAGGCCCTCCGCCCACCGGCGCAACGACGCCAGCAGGGCGAACGCCAACAGGATCAAAAGTCCCAGCACCGCCACCGAGCCCAGGGCGGTGATGTCGGTCGCCGCGATGTGCAGCCACTTGGGCCCGATCAGGACATTGGGCTGACCATCGACCCGCAGGGCTTGCAGCACCGTCAGGTCCAGCGCCCGCGTCTCGCCTTCGGCCACCTCATCGGCGATCGATAGGAAGCCCCAGCCGCCCAGGCCGGCGATCAACAGGGCGCAGGTCGCGCCCAACTCGCGTCGGGCGGCCGTCAAAAGTCCTTGAAAGGCGATACGGATCAAGCGGATAGCTCCTTCAGAGCAAAGCCTTCGCTACAACATTTCTCTTTTGAAACATGAACTTAAGCCGAACAAGCCCGTTCAGCCTGCGACCATGTCGAACCCGCTAGGTTCGAGCTCTGTTCAAAGGAGACCGAAATGAAACGCCTTCTGACCGCTTCCCTCGCCGTGCTGATGCTGGCGGGCGCCGGCGCCGCCTCCGCCCAAGACTATCGTCACGACGGCCGTCACGACAGCCGCCATGACAGCCGCGACCGTGGCTATGAGCAAGGCCGCCACGACCAGTCCAAGTACGAGCGCAAGCAAGACCGCCGCGAGTACCGCCGCTGGGCCAAGGGCCAGCGCCTGGACGCCCGCTATCGCGGCAACGGCTACTATGTCAGCGACTATCGCGCCCGCGGTCTGCGCCAGCCGCCGCGCGGCTACCGCTGGCAGCGCGTGGACGACCAATACGTCCTGGCCGCCATCGCCACGGGCCTGATCGCCTCGGTGATCATCGCCAACCGCTAAAAAAACCGGCCTGGAGAGGGCGTCGCGCTGCGGCGCCCTCTTCCCTCCCCTGGGGTCAAGGCTATATCGGGTAGGACATGCCCGAGTTCGCCGAAAACAGCTCCGCCAAAGATCCGCTGATCACCCTGGTCCCCGACAAGTGGGTGACGCTCCGCGACGCGTTCGGCGTGGACAGCGACATGAAGGTCCCGGCCTTCTCGCACCGCGACCCCCACGTCCCCGAGATCGACACGGCCTACAAGTTCGATCCGCAGACGACCAAGGCCATCTGCGCGGGCTTCGCCAAGGACCGCCGCGTGATGGTCCAGGGCTATCACGGCACCGGCAAGTCGACCCACATCGAGCAGATCGCCGCGCGCCTGAACTGGCCGCTGGTCCGCGTGAACCTCGACAGCCACGTCTCCCGGATCGACCTGGTCGGCAAGGACGCCATCGTCCTGAAGGAAGGCAAGCAGGTCACCGAGTTCCGCGAAGGCATTCTTCCGTGGGCCCTGCAGCGCCCGATCGCCCTGGTGTTCGACGAATATGACGCCGGTCGTCCGGACGTGATGTTCGTGATCCAGCGCGTGCTGGAGGCCGGCGGCAAGCTGACCCTGCTGGACCAGAACCGCGTCATCCGCGCCAATCCGTATTTCCGGCTGTTCTCGACGACCAACACCATCGGTCTGGGCGACACCACCGGCCTCTATCACGGCACCCAGCAGATCAACCAAGGCCAGATGGACCGCTGGTCGATCGTCACGACGCTGAACTACCTCGACCACGACGTCGAGGCGGCGATCGTGCTGGCCAAGAACCCGTCGTACGACACGGCCGACGGCCGGCGGACCCTGGCCGCCATGGTCCGCGTCGCCGACATGACCCGCAACGCCTTCATGAACGGCGACATCTCGACCGTCATGAGCCCGCGTACGGTGATAACCTGGGCCCAGAACGCCGAGATCTTCGACCACGACGTGGCCCTGGGCTTCCGCCTGACCTTCCTGAACAAGTGCGACGAGCTCGAGCGCCCCACGGTGGCCGAGTTCTTCCAGCGCGCCTTCGGGACGGACCTGCCGGAAAGCGCCGCCCGGGTGAAGGTGGCCTAAGGCCGGGGCGCGGCCGCCTGTCCGCGCTCACGCCTGGCGACCGCCCTCTGAGGACTTCGGGACACTAGGCCGCCCGCGGCGTGATCTTCGCCAGTTCGGCGCCCATCTTCCGGCGCTGCTCCATCAGATCGTAGTCCATCTGGAGACCGAGCCAGAAGCCCTCGGACATGCCCCAGTAGCGCGCCAGCCGCAGATCGGTGTCGGCCGTGACCGATCGCTTGCCCAGAACAATCTCGTTGATGCGGCGCGGCGGCACGCCGATCGCCTTGGCCAAGGCCGTCTGGCTCATGCCGATCGGCTTGAGGAAGTCTTCCAGCAGAATGTCGCCCGGCGTGGGATTGGGCAGCCAGTCGCTTGGATCGATCTCAGTGGTAGTCGCAGATCTCGACATCCTCGGCGTCTCCGTCGCGCCAGCGGAAGCAGATGCGCCACTGGTCATTGATGCGAATGGAATGTTGCCCGGCCCGGTCGCCTTGCAACGCTTCCAACCGGTTGCCCGGCGGCGCGCGTAACTGGTCCAGGCGCGCCACGCGATTGAGAATACGCAGCTTCCGCAGAGCCGGCGCCTGGATGTCGCCCGGCAGCCGGCGCGACCGCGCGCCTTCCCAGATGCGCTGGGTTTCGCGACTGGCGAAACCTCTGATCATCCGAAAGCTTCATAACGCATAACGTTATGCGGATCAAACAAGGGCGGCTCCTCCATAACCGACGGCTCACGACGCGACACCGCACCATAGGGCGCATAATACGCCATAAATCTACCTAAGGTTACATAGCGCATCACTTAGCGGGATGTTCTGATCGGAACCGCTCCAGCGGGCGGCCCGTTCGATCCGGTGCGCCATTCGGAGACACAAGATGACCGACGTCACCTACACCATCGTCCAGCATGACGGCGGCTGGGCCTACAAGGTCGGCGAGACGTTCTCCGAGACCTTCCCGACGCACGACGCCGCCCTGGCCGCCGCCAAGCGCGCGGCCGGAGAGCAGGAGCAGCCTGGCGAGACCGAAGGCATCAGCTACGAGGACAAGAACGGCCGCTGGCGCGAGGAGACCGCCTCCGGCGACGACCGGCCCGTCACCCACGTTCGGGACGCCGACTAGACTCCGCGCCAAAAACGGCCCCGATCTTGCTGCAAACGGCCTATTGAAGCCCATTTTGAGACAAGGCCGCCGCGATGTTCACCCGGAAGAAAGAGACCCCAGCCCAGCTGGCCCTGGCTCCCTTGGAAAACATGCGACCCGCCGCGCCGCTGGCCCAGGCCGAAACCCAGGCGCAAGCCCAGGTCCAGCCCCAGCCCCAGCCCCAGGCGCAACAACCCGCGCCGCAGCCCGCGCAGGCTCCGCGTCCCAAGCCGGCTTCGCTGTTCACCCAGGGCCTGACTGTTCGCGGTGACATCATCGGCGACATCGAAGCCCATGTTGACTGCGTGGTCATGGGCGACGTGAAGGTCGGCAAGCTGGTGGTCGGGGCCAACGCCCGCATCGAGGGCTCGATCGTGGCCCAGGTCGTTGAGATCCACGGCCTGGTGATCGGTTCCGTCACGGCCCCGGCCGTGCGCCTCTACAGCACCGCGCGCGTCGACGGCGACATCACTCACGAGCAGCTGGGCATGGAAACCGGCGCTGTCTTCGAAGGCCGCAGTCAGAAGTTCCGTCGCCCGATCGTCCAGCCGCAACCGCAGGCCCAGCCCGTACAGGCGCAGCAGCCCGCCCAGATCCCGGCGCCCCAGCCGCAGGCTCCCCAGCCTCAAGCGCAAGTCGCCCCCCAGGCCCAGGCGCCCCAGGCCCAGCCCGCTCCGGTCGCGCCGCCGGTGGCTCAAGCGCCGCTCAGCCAGGTCGCGCACTGACCCTTTTCCAGGCCCCGCGCCGCCCTCTGTGGCGCGGCGGCCACGTTGTCCGCTTTTGAGAAAAGACGCGGAACGCTGGCGCTAAGCCGGGCTTTGTTATGGTGTGGGTTGGCGCATGCCGGCCCCTATCGAGGAGCCCTTATCCATGGCCGGCAAGCCGTTGCACATCGTGCCGCCCGTCTCGGGCGTGGCGGAAATCTACGACCTCGGGCGCGGTCCCGAGACCACCAGCCAGCGCGTGAAGCGCCTGCAGGAAGAAGCCCGCCTGCTGGCCCGCGAAGAGATCGAGCGCCTGGACCGCGAAATGCGGCGCCTGGCCGACCAGGCCAGAGCCATCGCCGATGGCGGCGAGGCCTATCCGGCCGGTATCCGGGAACTGACAGGGCGGATCTCGGTCGACACCGCCCAGCGCGCCGAAATGCTGCGCGCCCTGCTCGAGCGCAAGCTTTAGGGCGGACAGGCCTTCAACAAATCCTCTTCGTCATTCTCGCCCTCGTGGCGGGAAGTCGCTATCCGCCGCAAAGCGTGAGGTACGAGCGACCTGCCGAGCAGGTCGCTCGTACCTCACGTGTCCGCTGAACCAGGGGTTCCCGCCACAGGGGCGGGTGTGATCCGAGACCGACAATTGCTGGCAGTCGCGATCTAGGCCGACCTAGTAGACGCCGGCATGGGGTGGAAGTAGGAACTTGGCACCGGCGCTGGATTTGGACCCAGGCAAGATCCGCCCTTCAGCGTGATCCTGATGGCAAGCATCTCCCGCAAATGTAACAAGAGAACGTCAGGATTTAGGCTCTGCCCGCTCCTTGATCGGCATGTAAACTGGAAAAACGGTTGCCTTCGTGCTCCACAGCTTACCGCTGGAAGATGTGAAGAGCAGTACGAGAGACGGTTGATAGATAGTGGAGGGCCACTGGGCGCCAAGCAATCGATCCCCGTCGCGGATCAGCTCCAACTTGTTTCCGAAAATGTCCGTACCAGTATTTATAGCGCATTGATTGAATTCAGCGGGCGTCGCGCCTTTGAACAAGCACTTGGCCTGTGCCTCGAAAGTCAGGAATCCCGGCAAGTATCCCCTTACTAACAGCACCCGGCTTTCATATGGAGGAACCACAAACGGAAAAGCGGCCGCAGTCTCCCCTTCGACAGCTGCGCCATCGTACTGGCCGCTGATATAGTATTGCCCGGCTCGCGCATCTTCGAGACGAGTTTCGAGATGAGTAAATGATACGGCGCGATCGGACTCATTCGAGACCGTGACCCGCCATACAAAAGGGCCGACAAGGGAGTGGCTGCCCGAGGGAAGACGACCAACGCGCCGTGTATTAAATGCGTCGCTCGTCGCTATTAGCTCTGGCACCTCAATTGAGATGCGCTCTGCCTTGGGACGTAGCTGCAGAGTCAAACTTGTAGCCGCGACCCCAAGGCTGATAAGCGCGACAAGCACGCTTGCAATAACGCCAGCCGATCGGATGGTCTCATGTGGCCAATCTGTTTTTATATCCTTCCGTTTCGCTCGACGGCGTACCCTTGCGGCTGGATTGCCGTACTTCCGCGCCAGTTTTGCGAGCTTCAAGCGAAATCTACGATCGTCCGGCAGATTGGGCATTGCCTGTCATTTTCAATGTTTGCCTAACCTTGACCATGACGCATCAGAACGACCTCGCCAACAACAGGTGAGGGTCGAAAAATTCGCTGTGGACTTCACGCACCTGAGCTGAACTTCAGATCGTCACCGCCAGCCACAGGGCGGGAATGACGGAAGGAATGGTAAGTCGCGCTGACTGCCGCGCCGTCGCCGTAAAATACGAACAGCCTCAAACCGCCGCGTTGGCCATCTTGCGCAGGCGTCGCGCCAGGTCCTCCGGACGGTCGGCGATCTGGTCGAACAGGGCCTGCACCTCGGCCTCGCCGAACCCTGCCGCGCGCAGCGTGCGCCAAGCCCCGGCCAGCACGGCCTCGGCGATATCCAGCCGATCATCGGACACATGAAGGCCCGCGCCAAACGGGCTCTGATAGGCGGCATTGGCGAGCGGCGACATGTCGGACCCTCCGGCGGTTCGCAATAATGTTCCTTTTTTGTTCCTATTTTCCGGGAGAGTCGAGTCCCTCCCGCGCCGGGCGCACAAAATAGCCCCGAGGTCGGGGGACGACCTCGGGGCTGGAAGCGCCGACGGGGCGGTCGGCGCCGTATCGGGCCGCCGGCTCACAACGGCGACCCAATTCTTGGAAAGCCTGGGGAAGGCTTAGCGGCAGACGGTCCGCTCGTAGTACGAGCCGCTGCGGCGGTCGTACTCTCGGGTCGTCCAGCACTCGCGGTCGCCGTAGTAGGGACGCGGAGCGTAGCCGTAGCTGTAGCCATAGCCCTGGCCGTAACGCGGCGGGGGCGCGTAGCGGCGGTCATAGCGATCGTCATAGCGGCGGTTATCGCCGTCCGAGATGGCCGCGCCGATCGCCAGGCCGATCACGCCGGCGGCGATGGCCGCGGCGGCGACATCGCCGTTCCTGCCGTTGTTGTGGTGGCGATAGTGGCGCGGATCGGCCGAGGCCGAGGTCGCGGCGACCAGCGAAAGGGCGGCCACGCCAGCGGCGACCCGGCCCACCGTGTTGATCAGTTTGTTGGCCATGGCGGCCTCCTTGGGTCTGTCGCTCACGGCGCGCATCGCGTCGTCTCAAGCGTCACGAAGACGATCGGACTTTCCGCCTGAACGGCGCCTGAACGGATTTTCCGAACATGTCTCGGAACCGGTTTGTTCATCTTTTTGCGTGAAAGTGATCAGGAACGAGGCCCTAGACGGCCTTCGCGTCTACGGAGACCGCCATGACGAGCACCGTGTCTTACGCCCAAGGCCAGGCCCTGCAGGTCCTGTCGTTTGAAGTCGGCGCCCAGACCTATTGCGTTCCCGTCAGCGCCGTCCGCGAGATCCGCGGCGTCACCCCGCCGACCCCTCTGCCCGACGCGCCGCCCTATGTGCGCGGCGTCATCAACCTGCGCGGCCAGGTCATGCCGGTCATCGACCTGTCGTGGCGCCTGGGCAAGGGCGTGGCTCAGGACGGTCCGCGCCAGGTGATCATCGTGGTCGAGAACCACACCGACGTCGCCGGCCTGCTGGTCGACGCCGTGTGCGACAGCTTCACGGTCGAAGCCGAACAGATCAACGCGCCCCCGGCCCTGGGTGACGGCGAGGACTCCCCGCTGGTCGCCGCCGTGATCACCGCCGGCGAAGGCTCGATGACGGTCCTGCTGGCCGTCAGCCGCATCCTTCCGGAACGCCCGGTCGCGCTCGCGGCCTAGCAGCCGACCTTTCGAACATTTGTTCGAATAGCCCCTTCCGCTCGGCCCTGACCGAACGCTAGTCTCCCCCTCAACACAGGGAGACGAGCATGAAGGCCGCTGTTCTGCGCGAGGTGGGCAAGCCCCTCGAGATCGAGACCGTGGCCATCGGCAAGCCCGGCCCGCGCGAGGTGCTGATCCGCACCAAGGCCGCCGGGGTCTGCCACTCCGACCTGCACTTCATCGAGGGCTCCTACCTTCACCCCCTGCCCGCCGTGCTGGGCCACGAGAGCGCCGGGATCGTCGAGGCAGTCGGCGACGAGGTGCGCACGGTCAAGGTCGGGGATCATGTCATCACCTGCCTCAACCCCTATTGCGGCCACTGCGAGGTCTGCCTCACCGGCCACATGAACCTGTGCATAAGCCCGGAGACCAAGCGTCCGAAGGGCGGCGAGCCGCGCCTGTTCAAGGAAGACCTGAACGGCGGGACCGGGCCGATGGCCCAGTTCCTGAACCTGTCGTCCTTCGCCGAGATGATGCTGGTGCACGAGCACGCCTGCGTCGCCATTCGCAAGGACATGCCGTTCGACCGCGCGGCCCTGATCGGCTGCTCGGTGATGACCGGCGTCGGCTCGGTGATGCACACCTCCAACGTCCGGCCGGGCGAGACCGTGGCGGTGATCGGCTGCGGCGGCGTCGGCCTGGCCACGATTAACGGCGCGGCGATCGCCGGCGCGGGCCGGATCATCGCCATCGACCGCGTCGCCTCCAAGCTGGCGCTGGCCAAGACCTTCGGCGCGACGGACGTGATTGACGGCTCGGCGGTCGACGACATCGCCAAGGCCGTGGTCGAGCTGACCGGCGGCGGGGTGCACCACAGCTTCGAGGCTATCGGCCTGAAGGTCACCGCCGAGGCCTCGTTCAAGATGCTGCGCCGGGGCGGCACGGCCAATGTGATCGGCATGATCCCGGTGGGCACCAAGATCGAGCTGCATGGCGTCGACTTCCTGGGCGAGCGCCGGATCCAGGGCAGCTATATGGGCTCCAACCGCTTCCCCGTGGACATGCCGCGCCTAGTGGACTTCTACATGTCGGGCCGGCTGAAGCTGGACGAGCTGATCTCGCGCCGGATCAAGCTGGAGGACGTCAATTCGGCGTTCGACGAGCTGAAGCGCGGCGAGTTGGCGCGGTCGGTGATCGTGTTCGACTGATCCTTCCCCATGCCTCAAGAAAGCGCGTCATCCCGGGCGGCTGCGGGCCGATCCGGGACCCAGGGGCCAAGCCCGGCGGGTTAGCCCCTGGGTCCCGGCTCTCCGCTTCGCCGCGGCCGGGATGACGAGATAGGGTGGGTGGTGAGTTTGAAGGATTCGCCATGACTGTCCGCCACACCGCCTCCCTGATCGCCCTCGCCGCCGCCCTGGTCGCCCTGCCCGCGACCGCGGCGCCCCCCATGGCCGGCAAGGCCGATCCGACCAAGGCGGTGGCCAGGATGGTCGCCTCGCCTGCGTTCCAGAAGGCGGCCGCCAAACTGGACGCCGACTACGAGCGGACGGTCGCCGACATCGTCACCTTGACCGAGATCCCGGCCCCGCCCTTCAAGGAAGAGGCGCGGGCAAAGGCCTATCTCGACATGCTGAAGGCCCACGGCCTGACCCAGGTCGAGATGGACGCCGAGGGCAATGTCATGGGCGTGCGGACCGGGACGGCCACCAAGGGCAAGGGCCCGTTCGTGGTCATCGCCGCCCACCTCGACACCGTCTTCCCGGAAGGCACGGACGTGAAGGTCAAGCGCGAGGGGACCAGGCTGATGGCCCCCGGGATCGGCGACGACACCCGCTCGCTGGCCACGCTGCTGGCCTATCTGCGCGCGCTCGACACGGCGGGGATCAAGACCAAGAGCGACATCCTGTTCGTCGGCAATGTCGGCGAGGAGGGCCCCGGCGACCTGCGCGGCGCGCGGTTCCTGTTCAACAAGGGGCCGTACAAGGGCCGGATCAGCGCCTTCTTCTCGATGGACGGCTCGGACCCGTCGCGGATCGTCGACAAGGGCGTCGGCTCCAAGCGCTATCGCGTCACCTTCAAGGGCCCGGGCGGCCACAGCTACGGCGCGTTCGGCATCGTCAATCCGATGGCGGCCATGGCCAGGGCGGTGAGCGACCTCTACGCGGTCGAGACGCCCAAGCATCCCAAGACCACCTATTCGGCGAGCGTCACGGGCGGCGGCACCTCGGTCAATTCGATCCCGAACGCGGTGTTCATGGAGTTCGACATGCGCTCGGAGAGCGCGGCCGAGCTGGCCAGGCTGGACCAGACCCTGGTCGGCATCCTCGACAAGGCCGTGGCCGGCGAGAACGCCGCCCGCTCCACCAAGGACGGCAAGATCAGCTACGAGGCCAAGGTGATCGGCGAGCGGCCGGCCGGCGAGACGCCGCGGACGGCCGACATCGTCGTGCTGACGGCGGCGGCGATCACCGCCTTGGGCTTCAAGCCCGAGCACGAGGACAGCTCGACCGACTCCAACGTGCCGATGAGCCTGGGCATTCCGGCGGTCACCATCGGGGCCGGCGGCAAGGGCGGCCGCGCCCACGCCCTGGACGAATGGATCGACATCGAGAAGGCCCCCACCGTGAAGGGCATGCAGGTGGGTCTGGCGGCGCTGCTGGCGGTGGCGGGGGTGGACTGAAAATCCTCCCCCTCTGGGGGAGGTGGCCCAGAGGGCCGGAGGGGGCAGCACGGCCTAAGCCGCATTAGCCCCCTCAGTCGCTCCGCGACAGCTCCCCCGGCAGGGGAGCATCTACTTCCGCGTCACCAGCCAGATCCCCGCGCAGACCAGGGCCAGCGCCAAGGCGTTCTTCCAGGCCAGCACGGGCTCGCGCAGGAACAGCGCCGACAGCAGCACCCCGAACACCGGGATCAGGAAGTTGAACACCGCCAGGAAGCCCACGGGGTTATGCTTGATCAGCAGGCTCCACAGGGCGAAGGCGGCCGCCGACAGGCCGGCCATATAGGCCAGCAGGGCCAGCGAGCGGGCGTCGAAGCCGCCCAGATGACCGCCCGCCACGGCGCCGATCGCCAGCAAGGCCACGCCGCCGATCGCCAGTTGCCAGCCGGTCATCACCATCGGGTCGATCTTGCTCGAAATGCCCCGGCCCCAGATCGAGCCGGCGGCCAGCACGAAGGCGGCGACGACCACGAAGCCTTCGCCCAGCAGGCTGAATTCGAAGTCCAACCCCTTGCCCCCCAGGTTCACGGCGACGACGCCCGCGAAGCCCAGCAGGCAGCCCACGACCTTGCGCGGGGTCAGGCGATCATTGGCATAGAGGAAGTGGGCCAGGATCACGCCGAAGAACGCCCCGGTGGCGTTCATGATCGACGACTTCACCCCGGTGGCGTGGGCCAGGCCGACATAGAAGAACACGTACTGCACCGTGGTCTGGAACAGGCCCAGGCCAATCAGGCGCGGGACCTGGTCGCGGGCCAGGACGATGCGCTTGCGGGCCAGCACCGCCAGGACCAGTAGGATCACCCCCGCCGCCAGGAACCGCCAGCCGGCGAACAGCATCTGGGCGGCCGTGTCGGTCTTGGCCACCTGCAGCAGGGCGTAGCCGGCCTTCACCGCCGGAAAGGCGCTGCCCCACAGCAGGCAACACAACACCGCCATGCCGACGACGAACCGCCTGTCTCGATAGAGGTCGGCGCGAGGGAGGTCGGGAGAGGACAAGGCGAACTCGCTGCGGGCGGGCGAAACGGAGCTTCTAGGCCCTGGGTCCTCGCGCTTCAATCTCGGCCGCCCCCCGCCGCCCAAGGCCTTGGAAATATTCGCAGGCAATCACAAATAACGTCGTTATTCAGGGGCGACTTTTCATCGAATTCGAGAGGCATTTCGACACACGCGGCAAGTCTTTCCCGAAATTCCTCCCAGGGTTGTTCCCAGCCTCTCTGCGGCGCTGATATCCGTGTTCGGCCCCGGCGCGTCGACGCCAAGACTTTTCGGCGCCAGTAAGGATTTCGGTCGCGATGACCCAGGACATCACCCACGAAGACCTGTCCGAGGACATCAATGCCTTCTTCGAGGTCTCGCTGGACCTGCTGGTGATCCGCGACATCGACGGCCGGGTGCTGAAGGCCAGCCGCTCGTGGCAGACCCAGCTTGGCCATCGTCCCGAGGACATGAAGGGCCGACTGCTGCTGCGCCTCGTCCATCCTGACGATCTCCCCGGCACGCTGAACAGCGTGGACGAGGTCGAGAACCGCAAGGAGGGCGATCCGGTTCTCGGCTTCATCAACCGCTATTGCCACCGCGACGGCTACTACCGCACGCTGGAATGGCGCGCCCAGCGGCACGGCGACCGCATCTATGGCGTGGCCCGGGACGTGACCGAGCGCGTGGCCGCCGAACGCGCGCTGATCGAGGCCAAGGCGGCGGCCGAAGCGGCCAATCGCGCCAAGACCGACTTCCTGGCCAATATCAGCCACGAAATCCGCACGCCGCTGAACGGCGTCATCGGCATCGTCGACGCCCTGTCGCGCACGCCGCTGAACGCCGACCAGGCCGAGATGATCGGCCTGATCCGCGACTCCGGAGCGACGCTGGAACGGCTGGTCTCCGACTTCCTGGACGTGGCCAAGATCGAGGCCAGCGAGCTGCACCTGGAGCGTCGGCCGTTCGACCTCGACCAGGCGCTTCGCCCGGGCATCGAGGTCATGCGCCATCGCGCCGAAGAGAAAGGCCTCACCCTCCGGGTCGAGCACGCCGACACGGCGCGAGGCCGCTATCTGGGCGACGGCGCCCGGATCGGCCAGGTGGTCGGCAACCTGCTGTCGAACGCCATCAAGTTCACGGAAGCCGGCGGGGTGACGCTGCGCATCGCGGCCGAGCCCGCGCCGGGCCAAGGTCCAGACGGCGACGACGTCCGCCTGACGCTGGCGGTCGAGGACACGGGCATCGGCTTCGACGCCGACCATGCCCAGGGCCTCTTCCGTCGCTTCCATCAGGCCGACGCCTCGATCAGCCGCCGGTTCGGCGGCACCGGTCTTGGCCTGTCGATCTGCCGCTCACTGGTGGAGATGATGGACGGGGAAATCTCGGCGACCTCGACGCCCGGCGCCGGCAGCCGCTTCGTCGTCTCGCTGCGCCTGCCCCGCGCCGAACCCGAGATCACGGAGGTCCGCGACGCTCAGGCCGCGCCCCTCCCGCGCGCGGGCGCGCCCTTGCGGGTGCTGCTGGTCGAGGATCATCCGACCAACCAGCGCGTCGCCCAGCTGATCCTGGCGACCCAGGGCGCGGAGGTCGTCACGGTCGGCGACGGGCTCGACGCCCTCGACGCCTTCAAGGCGGCGACCTTCGACGTCGTGCTGATGGACATGCAGATGCCTCGGATGGACGGCCTGGCCGCCACGCGCGCCATCCGCGCGCTCGAGGCCGACAGCGGCGTGCGGCGCACCCCCATCATCATGCTCAGCGCCAACGCCCTGACCGCCCATCAGGAACAAGCCCTGACCGCCGGCGCCGACCTGCACGTGTCGAAGCCGATCACCGCCGCCAACCTGCTGGCGGGCATCCAGGCGGCGATGGGTTAGGGGAGCCTAGCGCAGGCTGCGTCCGGCCTTTTCGAGGTCGGCGGCGGCCAGCTTGGGGGTGTCTTCGTTGCTGACCGGCGAGCCGCCGTCGGCGAGCATGCGGTCGATGCGGGCCTTTTGCGACTTGAACGCCGCCAGCTCCGATCCGCCCAGGATCGTGCCCTGCGGGACCTTGGCGCCGATCGGATTGACGCGCTGGCCCTTCAGCCAGACTTCGTAGTGCAGGTGCGGGCCGGTCGACATGCCCGTGGAACCGACATAGGCCACCACCTGTCCCTGGCGGACGCGCGACCCGGCGCGGACGCCCGGCGCATAGCGCGAGATGTGGGCGTAGCCGGTGTCCCACTGGCCCGAATGGCGGATGCGCAGCCAGTTGCCGTAGCCGGCCCAGCGGCGGGCCTCCAGCACGACGCCGTCGCCGGCGGCCAGGATCGGCGTGCCGCTGCCGGCGCCGAAGTCCACGCCCTTGTGCGCGCGATTGTAGCCCAGGATCGGGTGGCGACGCGCGCCGAAGGTCGAGGTGATCCGCGCGCCGTCCACCGGGGTGCGCAGCAGGAAGCCTTTGATGTTCTTTCCCATTTCGTCGAAGAACTGGGACTTTCCCTCATCGTCCTTGCGGTCGAAGGCGTAGAACTTCTGGCCCTTGACCTCGGCGTATTCCAGGTCTCCGGCCTCGATGGTCCGGCCGCTCTCGGTGACCTTGCGGTCGAAGACCAGGCAGAAGCGGTCGCCCTCGTGGATGTCCCGCGAGAAGTCGATCTTGTGCGAGAACAGCTTGGCCGCCTGGCTGATCACCGCCGGGGTGCCGCCGACGCTGGCCACGCTCTCGTAGAACGAGCCGTTCATCTCGCCGCACGCGACCTTCTGCTCGTCGCGGACCTTTTCCTCCAGCTCTCGCAGGCGCAGAGCGCCGTCGAAGGTGCGCGAGACGGTCAGGGTCGAGGACGGGCTGGTGCGCATGGACAGGCCGATCAGGCGGGCCGGGCCACGCTGGCTGCGGCGCTGGGCGATCGCGGCCTCGAAGGCCATGCCGGCCTTGATATTCACGGTGTCGATCGCGCCCTGCAGCGTGGCGACCACCTGGCGGGCCTCTTCCGGGGCGACGCCGGCGCGCTGTACGGCGCCCAATAGGGTCTCGCCCGGGCGGACCTTGACCGCGACGTTCTCGGGACGCTGGAAACCGGGCTGGGCCTCGGCGCTGGCGAAGGCGACATGTTGCAGGGCCACGAGGGCGGCGGGATCCAGCGGCGCTTTCTCGGACGGCGTCTTGACGTCGTCGGCCGTCAGCTTCCAGCCCAGGCCCAGGGCGGCGAGCCCGGCCACGGCGGTGAAAACCCTCGGCGCCCAGCGCGTCGCGCTGCGTCGCGGATCAAATTCCTGCATCGGTCCCCCGTCGGTGTCGATGCCGCGCTCGTCAAAATGACACGGCTGGGTAGCCCCCCAGCAATCGTCGGGCCGGAACATGGCCATCCCCGCCCGTAGCGGCAAGGACTATTCGGCGCTTTGGTCGTTTTGTCACGGCATGGTTAGCGGTCGCCAGGTCGCGAAGCGTAACCATATGATCCAAAAGAGAAAACGCCCACCTTTGCAGGCGGGCGTCTTGGGTACGCTCTTACTGTTACGCTTACTAGAACTCGTCGACTCAGGCCGCGTTGACCTGCTCATTCGGGTCCCGGAGCACATAGCCGCGGCCCCAGACAGTCTCGATGTGGTGCTTGCCATGCGCCGAAGCGGCCAGCTTCTTGCGCAGCTTGCAGATGAAGACGTCGATGATCTTCAGTTCCGGCTCGTCCATGCCGCCGTACAGGTGGTTCAGGAACATCTCCTTGGTCAGGGTCGTGCCCTTGCGCAGGGAGAGCAGCTCCAGCATCTGGTATTCCTTGCCGGTCAGGTGAACGCGGTTGCCGTTCACTTCGACCGTCTTGGCGTCCAGGTTCACGATGATGTCGCCGGTCTTGATGACCGACTGGGCGTGACCCTTCGAACGACGGACCACCGCGTGGATACGGGCGATCATCTCGTCCTTGTGGAACGGCTTGGTCATGTAGTCGTCGGCGCCGCCCGAGAAGGTCTTCACCTTCGTGTCGATCTCCGACGAACCCGACAGGATCATGATCGGGGTGTTGATCTTCGCGACCCGCAGGGTGCGCAGAACATCGATGCCGCTCATGTCAGGCAGATTGAGGTCGAGAAGGATCAGATCGTAGTCGTAGATCTTGCCAAGATCGACGCCTTCTTCGCCCAGATCCGTCGTATAGACGTTGAAGCCTTCAGACTTCAGCATCAGTTCGATGGTCTGCGCAGTCGCGCTGTCATCCTCGATCAACAGTACGCGCATGAGCCCCTCCACGCCAAATCTGGCGTATTCGACGTCTTAGGCGGAAATCCGCCGGTTAAACCCTACGGTCACTGTGCCGGAGAGTTAATTTAAGACTGGTTAATGGTGAATGTTTCCGTTGGCAGAATGGTTAATCTGATTTGCGAATCGGGTGCAAGCGGGCGCACCGCCCTTGGACACATTGGTCGCAGGCGTCGCAGGCCCCCTTTCCAGGTCCCTAATTCGGGTCCGGAAATCCCTAAGATCCAAGCCAGGAAAGCGGTGCGAACATCGTTACGCCGTTAAGGCCGGATGTGGGCGCGTTCATAGGTGAGTCGCGATTGCGGCGTTCTGTCGCGAGAATTTGAAGCGGCCAAGTTCGCCCGTCGCGTGTGTCAGGCGCTCGACCTAACGAGAGGGCGCGACGCCCCGCCGCAGGGCCTAGGCGACGTTTTCTTCGGCCAGCCAGCCGGCGGCTCGAAGCTTGGCCACGGAGCGCGGCTGACGGGGGCGGTTTCGCCGTCGGTGAGCAGCAGGCGCAGGTTCCGGCCGTCCCGCTCGACGCCGACGATGGCGCGCCGCGCCACCCACCACGAGCGATGGGTCTGCAGCCCCTCGACGCCGGACAGGCCCGCCGTCACCCGCGCCAGGGGCCCCATCTCCAGCCGCGAGCCGCGCTCGGTGCGGACCCGGACATAGTGGTCCTCCATCCTGAGGTAGAGGACAGCCCCGGGATCGGTAGCGGGCTTGACGGCCTCGACCGGGACAAGGCCCTCGTGCGCGTGCGTACGTGAGCGCTTACGGGCGCGCACGCGCAATAGGTAGTAGACGATGACGATCGGGGTCGTGGTCGCCACGCACTGGCCGTACCACTCCAGCCACGGCACGGCGCGCTCCAGGTGCGGCCAGATGGCGATCGCCACGACTCGGGACAGCGCGCCCTGGATCGCCCCGCCGACCAGGATGACGACCGGGATCGGCGCCCAGTCCGGCGCGCGCAGCTTCTGGGCCAGGGCCACCGAGATCCGCGTAAGCAAGCCGAACAGCACCATCCCGACCACGATGCTACCGGTCCAGTAGGCGATCCGCAGCGGCGGCCTGTCGTTGAAGAAGCTTCCATAGGGGCCCATCACCCCCAGCAGCGCGCCGATCGCCGTGCCGACGGCCAGATCGATCGCCCATTCGCGGGCGGTCCCCAGAAGCGGCGCTCTCGAAGCGTTGGCGGTCATGCCCTTCCTATAGAGCGCCGTTATGCGGAGTCGCTAGCCTTCCGCCCGTTCGCCGCGCCACGAACCCATTCGCCCATTCGCGCAGCGGCGCTGGCGACGGCGGAACACCGGCCCCACAGCGAGGCATCGTCATCCTCAAGGGACCGTCCAGACCATCATGTCGCTTCGTGCTCTTCTCTCCGCCGCCGCCCTCGCCGCGGCCGCCCTCGCCTCTCCCGCGCTCCTGCCTTCACAGGCTTGGGCCGCCAACGCCGGCTTCATGGTGCTGAGCCAGCCCCGGGCCGAGGGGCCGCCGGTCGAGGTCGGGATCTGGTACCCGACCGACGCCACGCCCTCGCCCATGGCCCTGGGCTCGTGGGGCCACACCGTGGCGGCCGGCGCGCCGATGGTCGGCGATCGCCTGCCGCTGATCGTCATGTCGCACGGCAACGGCGGCTTCTTCGGCGGTCACGCCGACACCGCCCAGGCCCTGGCCGAGGCCGGCTTCGTGGTCGCCGCCCTCACCCATCCGGGAGACAACTATCGCGATCAGAGCCGCGCCACGGCCATGGCCGACCGCCCGGCGGCCCTGTCGGCCCTGATCGGCTGGATGCTGGACGCCTCGCCGATGAAGGCGAAGCTGGACCCTGCCCGGGTCGGCGCCTTCGGCTTTTCGTCGGGCGGCTTCACCGTGCTGGCGGCCGCCGGCGGCCAGCCCGACATCCGCAAGGTGCCCGAGCACTGCAAGGTCCATCCGACCAACTATGACTGCAAATTGACCGCCAGCAATCCGCCGCCCGCCGACGCCTTGACCGCCAGATGGGTCCACGATCCGCGCATCAAGGCCGTGGTCTCGGCGGCGCCTGCCATGGGCTATTCGTTCGGCGCCAGCGGTCTGAAGGGCGTCACCATCCCGGTCCAGCTGTGGAAGGCCAGCGACGACGAGATCCTGCCCGGCGACGACTACGCCGAGTTCGTGCACAGGAACCTCGGCCGGCCGCACGACTACCGCGTCGTGCAAGGGGCGCGGCATTTCGACTTCCTCACACCCTGCAACGCCGCGCCGGTGGGCGGGACCGCGGTCTTGTGCGCCAGCGCGCCGGGCTTTGACCGCCGGGCCTTCCACCGCGACTTCAACACCGCCGTGACCCGGTTCTTCACCGACCAATTGGTCGCACCGGGGAAGCCGCTTCCGAAGGGCTGACTTCACACCCGGTTAACCACGATGGCGGAGTCTGACGCTTCAGTTTCAGGAGCCGCTTTGCGTAGCCTCATCGCCGCCGTCGAACGTATCGATCCGCTGACCGTCTATGGCCGCGTCGCCGCCGTGAATGGTCTGCTGATCGAGGTCCGGGGCGGCCTGACGCGGCTGGCCGTCGGCGCTCGAGTCGAGATCGAGCGCCTCGGCCAGAAGGCCCTGCCGGCCGAGGTCGTCGGCTTCCGCGAGACCCGCGCCCTGCTGATGCCCTTCGGCCCCGTCGAGGGCGTGGCCCCCGGCGCGGAGATCCGCATCGTGCCGGAAGGCGCGACCGTCCGTCCGACCAAGGCCTGGCTGGGCCGCATCATCAACGCCTTCGGCGAGCCGATCGACGGCCTGGGCCCGCTGCCGCAAGGCGAGGTTCCCTACCCGCTGAAGACCCCGCCGCCGCCGGCCCATGCCCGGGGTCGCGTCGGCGAGCGCCTGGACCTGGGCGTGCGCTCGATGAACGTCTTCACCACCACCTGCCGCGGCCAGCGCCTGGGCATCTTCGCCGGCTCGGGCGTCGGCAAGTCGGTGCTGTTGTCCATGCTGGCCAAGGAAGCCACCTGCGACGCCGTCGTGGTCGGCCTGATCGGCGAACGGGGCCGCGAGGTCCGCGAGTTCGTCGAGGAGACCCTGGGCGAGGAAGGCCTGCGCCGCGCCGTCGTCGTGGTCGCCACCTCGGACGAGCCCGCCCTGACCCGCCGCCAAGCCGCCTACATGACCCTGGCGATCAGCGAGTATCTGCGCGACCAGGACCAGGAAGTCCTGTGCCTGATGGACTCGGTGACCCGCTTCGCCATGGCCCAGCGCGAGATCGGCCTGGCCGCCGGCGAGCCGCCGACCACCAAGGGCTATACGCCCACCGTCTTCACCGAGCTGCCCAAGCTGCTGGAACGCGCCGGCCCCGGTCCGATCCGCCCGGACGGCACCACCGCCGCGCCGATCACCGCCCTGTTCACCGTCCTCGTCGACGGCGACGACCACAACGAGCCGATCGCCGACGCCACGCGCGGTATTCTGGACGGCCACATCGTCATGGAGCGCGCCATCGCCGAGCGCGGCCGCTTCCCCGCCATCAACGTCTTGAAGTCGATCAGCCGGACCATGCCCGGCTGCCAGCACGAGCACGAGCGCGCCATCGTCAAGGGCGCGCGCCAGGTCATGTCGGCCTACGCCAACATGGAAGAGCTGATCCGCATCGGCGCCTATCGCGCCGGGGCCGACGCCGTCGTCGACCGCGCCATCCGCCTAAATCCGGCGATCGAAGCTTTCCTTAGCCAAGATAAGGAAGAAGCAACGTCTCTGGACGACTCTTTCGCCTACCTGGGGCAGATCCTCGAGAGTGAGTACTGATGACCAAGTGGGCCGCCTCGTTGATCCGCATCTCGACCCACGAGGTCGAGACCCTGCAAAAACGCCTCGCCGAGATCGTCGAGCGCCGCATGGCCGCCGAGCTGCGCATCGCCATGCTGGACGCCGAAGCGGAGGTCGAGACCAAGAACGCCGAGGGTGACGCCAACGCCGGCTGGTACATGATCGGCTATCTGGAAGGCCACAAGCGCCGCAAGGCCGACATGCTGGTCCAGATCGACCAGTGCCATCAGGAAGAGGTCGGCGCCCGCGACGCCCTCTCCGAGGCCTTCGAGAACCTCAAGAAGTACGAACACGTCGCCGAACAGGCCAAGATCGTCGCCACCAAGAAGCTGGATGCCTACGAAGCCGCCCAGATGGACGAAGTGAGCATCCGCCGCGTCGCCATGGGCGGGCGGTAAAATGCCCCTCCAGGCTGTCATTCTGGGTCTTCGCCCAGGATGACAATTAGAAACACCCTCACGCGCCGCGCCGCCATCACCTCGGCCCTGGCGCTGAGCGCCTGCGGTCAGGGCGCCAAGAGCCAACCCCAACCCGCGGGTCCCCCGCCGCCCCCGCTGCGCGGCCTGGTCAACTTCCCGGTCGGCTGCTGCGTGCAGGAACGCTGGCTGGGGCTGCCCGAATACGCCGACCTGCTGGGCGAGCAGTTCTCCCAACTCACCGCCGAGTGGGAGATGAAGATGGAGTACATCCTGCGCGATAACGGGAACCTCCTGTTCGATCGCCCGGATTCCATCGCCTCGTTCGCCAAGGCGCGCGACATGCGCCTGCACGGCCACTCGCTGATCTGGTTCGCCAATGAGATGGGGCCGTTCAAGCGCCTAGACGGCCAGAAGCCCGCCTTCGCCAACGCCTATCGCAACTACATCGAGACCGTCGTCGGCCGCTATCGCGGCGTGGCCAACGGCTGGGACGTGGTTAACGAGCCGATCGCCGACGACGGCGAACGCCTGCGCGACTGCCTGTGGACCCGCAATCTGGGTGTCGACGACCACATCGCCCTGGCCCTGGAGCACGCCCGCGCGGCGGACCCGAACGCGGTGCTGTTCATCAACGACTATCACCTCGAGCTGAAGCCCAAGAAGCGCGCGACCTTCATGCGGCTGGTCGAGCGCCTGTTGAAGCGCGGCGCGCCGCTGACCGGCATCGGCACCCAGACCCACATCGACTACGACCTGCCCGCCGGCGCGGTTCGCACGGCGATCCAGGAGCTGGCCAGCTTCGGCCTGCCGATCCATCTCTCGGAACTGGACGTCTCGCTGGGCGACCGCTTCAACCCCGCCTTCCCGGGCGACCGCTACGAGCGCCAGGCCGACAAGGTGCGCGAGGTCGCCGAGGCCTTCATGGCCCTGCCGGCCCGCCAGCGTCACGCCTTCACCGTCTGGGGTCTGCGCGACAGCGACACCTGGCTGCGCGGCTCATCGGGCCAGCGCCCGAAGGACGAGCCGCTGATGTTCGACGAGGCCGGCCGTCCCAAGCTGACCGGCCGGACCTTGGCCGAGGTGTTTCAGCATCGCTGATCACCCGCCCCTTAACTAAACGCCGACCTTTTGCCGATCATAGTTCAGCGATCGTCGGGAGGGGTTCGGGTGACGGCCAGTGCGTTGAGTGGGGATGATGCGAGGGGCTGGATGAGGCCCGTCGTCCTGACCTGCGTCTATTTCGCGGGCCTGGCCTACAGCCTGTTCCTGGCCGGGGCCACGCACAACATCCCCACGATCTGGACGGCCAACGCCGTCGCGATCGCCGCCATGATGGTGCTGCGCCGTCGTGAGGCCATCGGCTTCCTGGTCGCCACCAGCCTGCTTCACGTCACCCTGGAATCCCTGATCGGCGCGCCGCTGCGCTTCGTGCTGATCGTGACGGTGCTGGACACGATCCAGACCGTCGGCACCGCGGCCCTGCTGGGCTGGTTGCGCGTGCCGGCCAGGGTGCGCGACCCGCGCGGCCTGATGATGGTCATCGCCGTCGCCTCGGCCTTGACCGCGGTCGGCGCGGTCGGCGTCAACGGCCTCCTGGCGCTGAGCGGCGGACGGCCGTTCTTTCTAGGCTGGAGCGAGTGGACCACCTCCAACGTGCTGGGCGTGGCCATTATCCTGCCCGTCGTGCTGATCCTGATGGACCGCCGCCATCTGCAGGGCTTCCACGTCCGCTCGCTGGAGGCCAGCGCGACCCTGCTGCTGGTGCTGGCGACCTCGGCCGTGGTGTTCGTCACCGACGCCGACTACCAGGTAATGCTGTTCGCCCCCGCCCTGCTGGCCGCCTTCCGGGGCGGGCCGCGCGCCGTGGCCGTGGTGGTGACGGCCTCGATGGCCATGGCCATCCCCGCCGTGCTGCAGCGAACGGGCCTCGACATCAAGGTCGCCCTGCCGCCGCTGCGCCACGCCCTCGTCTTCCACGTCGTGCTGTACGCCGTGAGCATGGTCGCCGCCCTGGCCCTGGGTCGCCAGGCGCGCCTGCAGGCCCTGCTGGTCCGCCGCCAGGCCGCCGCCCGCGCCGCCCAGGCCCGCGCCCAGGCCGCCAGCCAGGCCAAGTCCGACTTCCTGGCCACCATCAGCCACGAGATCCGCACCCCGCTGAACAGCATCCTGGGCTTCGCCGGCCTAGTGGCCGACGATCCCCACCTGTCCGTCGAGAACCGTCGCCGCCTGGCCCTGGTCGGCAGCGCCGGCCGCTCGCTGGCCGAGATCGTCGGCGACCTCCTGGACTTCGCCAAGGTCGAGGCCGGGCGCCTGGACCTGGCCCTGACGCCGACCGCGCCCGCCGCCCTGCTGCGCGACGCCGTCGCCATCATCGCCCCTGAGGCGGCCGCCAAGGGCCTGCGCCTGCGCACCGAGCTGGACGCCACCGGCGACGGTGATCTCGAGACGCCCCTGGCCCTGGACGAGACCCGCCTGCGCCAAGTGCTGCTGAACCTGCTGGCCAACGCCCTGAAATTCACCCGCGAGGGCGAGGTCACCGCCCGCCTGACCGTCGGCCCCGCCGTCGGCGAACTGCGGTTCGAGGTCATCGACACCGGCATCGGCATCGCGTCCGAGGTGCAGGCGCGACTATTCCAGCGCTTCTCCCAGGGCGACAGCTCGATCAGCCGCAGCTACGGCGGCACCGGCCTGGGCCTGGCGATCAGCAAGGCCCTGGTCAGCCGGATGGGCGGCGAGATCGGCGTCGAAAGCCAGCTGGGCCATGGCGCGCGCTTCTGGATCACGCTGACGGCCGAACCCTGCCCCGAGGTCGATCTCACCGCCGGCCGCCCCAGCGCCGCGCCCATCCCCGACCGCGCCGCCCGCGTGCTGCTGGTCGACGACCATCCGATGAACCGCGAGCTGGGCAAGGCGCTGTTGACCCTGGCCGGCTGCGAGGTGGTCACCGCCGACGACGGCGCCCAGGCCGTGGAAGCGGTCCAGGCCGACGCCTTCGACCTGGTGCTGATGGACGTCCACATGCCTCGCATGGACGGTCTGGCCGCCGCCCGCGCCATCCGCGCCCTGCCCGGCCCGCTCAGCGCCATCCCGATCATCGCCCTCAGCGCCGACGCCCTGCCCGAGCAGATCGCCCGCTGCCGCGCGGCCGGCATGAGCGACCACGTCGCCAAGCCGATCCGCCGCGAAGACCTGATCGCCGCCGTCGCCCGGGCCCTGACGCCCGGCGAGGCCGCGTCACGAGAACAGGCCCAAGGTTAAGCCCAGGTCATACTGGCCCCACTCAGGGTTAAATCGGCGTCATGACGGTCTTGTAAGTTGAGGCGGCCCCGCCACGACCGTAAATCGCCCCACCTCGGCGCGTAACGCCGATCAGTGAACAGCAAAAGGTGAGCTTAGAACCCGTGCGCGGCGGTCGTCGCGCGCCATGGGAACGGCTGCGCCTCAACAACAGGGAAGACTACAATGATCCACCACCTGTCCGTCAGCGCCGCTGACCCCAAGGGCGCCGCCGAATTCTTCGCCGACATCATGGAAGGCGTCGTCGTCGACTTCCCGCCCAACCCGGGCAGCTACATGGTCTTCAAGGCCGACGGCATGGGCACCGCCATCGAGATCTATCCGGCCGGCAGCGTCATGGTTCCCAACGGCGAGCCCGGCGCGGCCTTCGTCATGCAGGCCGAGGGCGCCGACCGCCGCTCGCCGACCCACTTCGCCCTCAGCGTCTCCATGTCCCTGGACGAGGTCATCGCCCGCGCCGCCGCCAAGGGCTGGGAAGCCCGCGTGTGCGACCGCGGCGGCCACTTCCACGTCATCGAGGTGTGGATCGAGAACACCTGGCTGGTCGAGGTTCTGCCGCTGAACTTCGCCGCCGAATATCTAGGCTTCGCCAACGCGGTTTCGGCCCTGGCCGATCCGAACAGCGCGCTGGACTCCCACCAGCCGCAAGCCAAGACGCTGGAACATGCCTGACCTAGGCTTGGGGGGATCCTCGGGGGCGATCTCGTGTGGATCGTCTCCGGCATCCCCTCGGTTTGGCGTTTGCTTCGGGGCGGGGTTGGGCCAATAAAGGCCCGCGACGCAAGGCTCGCCGCGTCGCAGCGCCCCAGCCATCCCGAAGAGTTCTATCGCCAGTGCCGGAAGTGGAAGACCAGGTTCGCGGAGCGTCGAAGCCGCGCCTGAAATGGATCGTCGCCGGTGTCGTCGGCCTGGCCCTCGTGATCGGCGGCGTCGCACTCTTCCACCCCAAGCCGGACGGCTCGAAGGCCACGGCTGGAGCCACGCCCCGGGCCGTCAAGCTGCCGACCGAGCCCGCCGACTGGCGCGGCAAGATCGACTATCGCGGGCTGGACGCCCGCTTTCACGCCATGATGACCGACCGCTCGATGGAGGGCCTGGCCGTCGCCGTGGTCGAGGACGGGCGGCTGTCGTTCGTGCGCGGCTACGGCCTGACCTCGGCCCAGAACGGCCGGCCGGTCGACGCCCAGACCGTCTTCCGCTGGGCCTCGCTCTCGAAGACCGTTTCGGGGACACTCAGCGCTCGCCTGGCCGCGGACGGGGTCTTCTCGCTGAACGATCCGCTGGCGATCTTCCACACCAGTCTGCGCCTGCGTGGCGAGGCTCAGAACACCCTGACCGTCGAGCAACTGCTGGCCCAGCGCACGGGCCTGCCCAAGCACGCCTATGACGATCGACTGGAGGACGACAAGGACCCGGTCGAGATCCGCCAGGCCCTGGGCGCGGTGCCGCCGGCCTGTCCGCCAGGGACCTGCCACAGCTACCAGAACGTCGCCTACGACGCGATCACCGAGGTCATCCGCGCCCGCACCGGCGAGGCCTACGCCGATACCGTCCAGAAGCGCCTGTTCGGACCGCTGGGCATGACCAGCGCGACCATCGGCATGGCCGGGATCGAGGGCGCCAAGGACTGGGCCCGGCCGCACGGCGACCGGCGGGTCCTGCCGATGTCGGAGGCCTACTACCGCGTGCCCTCGGCCGCGGGGGTCAATTCGACGATCGTGGATCTGGCGACCTGGATGCAGGCCCAGATGGGCCTGCGCCCCGACGTCCTGCCACCGGCGGTGCTGAACGACATCCAGCGGCCGCGCGTGGCCACCGCCCGCCCCTACGGCCAGTCCTCGATCGGTCGGGCCCTGAGCAACGCCGGCTACGGCCTGGGCATGCGCAGCTTCACCTTCAAGGGCCACCGGCTGATCGGCCACAGCGGCGGCATCGCGGGCTACCGCTCGACCATGATGTTCGACCCGGCCACCAAGACCGGCATCGTCATGCTGTGGAACAGCAACGCCAACCTGCCCTTCCGCTTCCAGGGCGAGTTCTTCGACCGCGCCTATGGCCTGCCGCAACAGGACTGGCTGGAGCTGAAGCGCGAGACCGCGGTCGGCGCGCCGGAGGCGGCGGACGCGGGGTGAGCGTCGGCGCGGCTTGACTGTACGGAAGTCACGCATACCGTCGTTCTTCGAAATGACGGGGGATGGCGATGTACGGCTTGACCGGGATGCTGAACAGCGCCGCCGGGGGACGCCCCGGGGCGCGGTCGACCGTGTGCGACGGACGCGAGCGCACCTGGGCCGAGACGCGGGATCGGGTGGCGCGGCTGGCCGGCGCCCTCCACGCGCTCGGGATAAGCCGGGGTGACCGGGTCGCCATCCTGGCCCTGAACAGCGACCGCTACACCGAGTTCCTGCTGGCCGTCTGGTGGGCGGGGGCCGTCGTGGTGCCGATGAACATCCGCTGGACGGTGGTCGAGAACGCCTACTCCCTGCGCGACAGCGGGACCCGGATCCTGTTCGTGGACCGCGCCTTCGCCGGCGCGGCCGCCGAGGCCCGGGTCGATTGTCGCGACCTGGAGCACCTGGTGTGGTGCGACGACGGCCCCGCGCCGGACGGCATGCTCGGCTACGAGGCCCTGATCGACGGCCACGCGCCGGCGCCGGACGCCGAGGCGGGGGCTGAGGACCTGGCCGGCCTCTACTACACCGGCGGCACCACGGGCTTTCCCAAGGGGGTCGCGCTTCCGCACCGAGCCCTCTGGTACAACAACCTGGTCTGCGCCCAGCTGCTGGGGGTCGGGCCAGACGACGTCGTGCTGCACGCCGCGCCGATGTTCCACATGGCCGACAGCTGCCTGGGCGGCGCGGGCTCGATGATGGGCGCGGCCCACGCCTATGTGCCCCGCTTCGACGCCGAGGCGGTGATGGCCGCCATCGAGAGCCAGGGCGTCACCCAGACGGTCATGGTGCCGACGATGATCGGCATGCTGCTGCAACATCCGGCCTTCGCGACCGAGCGGCTGCGCTCGCTGCGGACCATCGGCTATGGCGGCTCGACGATCTCGCGCGGCGTCCTGGCCGAGGCGCTGGCGAAGCTGCCCCATGTCCGGTTCGTGCAGATCTATGGCCAGACCGAGATGGCCCCGGTGATCACCTTCCTCTCGCCCGCCGAACACGTTCTGGACGGCCCGCGCTCGGCCAGGCTGGCCTCCGCCGGACGGCCGGCGCCGGGCTGCGAGGTGCGGATCGTCGATGAGGCGGGAGCGGATCTGGGCGTCGGCGAGGTCGGCGAGATCATCACCCGGGGACCCGGCATGATGCACGGCTACTGGAAGCAGCCGGAGCAGAGCGCCGCGACGATCCGCGACGGCTGGGTGCATACCGGCGACGGCGCCTATCGCGACGCCGACGGCTTCGTCTACATCGTCGACCGGCTGAAGGACATGATCGTCACCGGCGGCGAGAACGTCTTCAGCGCCGAGGTCGAGAGCGCGATCTCCACCCATCCGGCCATCGCCCAGGTCGCCGTCATCGGCATCCCGTGCCCGCGCTGGGGCGAACAGGTCCACGCCATCGTCGTCCCCCGCCCCGGTCACGCGCCGACCGAGGCCGAACTCCTGGCCCACTGCGAACCGTTGCTGGCCAACTACAAGCGCCCGCGCGGCGTGACGCTGAGGGCCGAGGCCCTGCCGTTGTCGGGGGCCGGCAAGATCCTGAAGCGGGAGCTCCGCGCGCCGTTCTGGGAGGGCCAGGCGCGGGGGGTGAACTAGGGAGCCAAACAACCAATGCGCCTCGTCATCCCGGAAGCCTCGCAGAGGCTATCCGGGACCCAGGGGCAAGCGGCGACGAGGCGGCCCCTGGGTCCCGGCTCTCCGCTTCGCTGCGGCCGGGAGGACGATGGGGTAGAGTTTTCAGTGGACTGCTGATCCACGCCGAGTTCGCAACGAAAAACGCCCCGGCCTTGCGACCGGGGCGTCTTGTTTCGAACCGGAGGCTCGCGATTAGGAGTCCAGGAAGCTCCGCAGCTTCCGCGACCGCGACGGGTGCTTCAGCTTCCTCAGGGCCTTGGCCTCGATCTGGCGGATGCGTTCGCGGGTGACCGAGAACTGCTGGCCGACTTCTTCCAGGGTGTGGTCGGTGTTCATGCCGATGCCGAAGCGCATGCGCAGCACGCGTTCTTCACGCGGCGTCAGCGAGGCCAGCACGCGGGTGGTGGTTTCCCGCAGGTTGCTCTGGATCGCGGCGTCGATCGGCAGGATCGCGTTCTTGTCCTCGATGAAGTCGCCCAGGTGGCTGTCTTCCTCGTCGCCGATCGGCGTTTCGAGCGAGATCGGCTCCTTGGCGATCTTCAGGACCTTGCGGACCTTTTCCAGCGGCATGGCCAGCTTTTCGGCCAGCTCTTCCGGGGTCGGCTCGCGGCCGATCTCGTGCAGCATCTGGCGGCTGGTGCGGACGATCTTGTTGATCGTCTCGATCATGTGCACCGGGATACGGATGGTCCGCGCCTGGTCGGCGATCGAGCGGGTGATCGCCTGACGGATCCACCAGGTGGCGTAGGTCGAGAACTTGTAGCCGCGGCGATACTCGAACTTATCGACGGCCTTCATCAGGCCGATATTGCCTTCCTGGATCAGGTCCAGGAACTGCAGGCCGCGGTTGGTGTACTTCTTTGCGATCGAGATCACGAGACGAAGGTTGGCCTCGACCATTTCCTTCTTGGCCTGACGGGCCTCGCGCTCGCCTTTCTGGACCGTCTGGACGATGCGGCGATAGTCGTCGATCGGCACGCCGGTTTCGGTGGCCAGGGCGGCGATCTCGCCACGGATGTCGGTGACCGACTGGCTGTCGTTCTCGACGAACTTGGTCCAGCGCACGCCCATGGCCTTGACCTGATCCGACCAGGTCGGGTTCAGCTCGGAGCCGAAATAGGCCTTCAGGAACTCGCCACGGCTGATGCCGTAGCTGTCGGCCAGGCGCAGCAGGCGGCCTTCCAGGCCGATCAGGCGCTTGTTGATCGCATAGAGCTGCTCGACCAGAGCCTCGATGCGGTTGTTGTTCAGCTTCAGCGTCTTCAGGTGCTGGATGATCGTCTGCGACAGGCCTTCGTAAGCCTTACGATCAGCGTCGGTCAGGTCCTCGCCCTTCAGGCGGCTGCCGACCAGCTTGTCCTGCAGCTTGCGGAAGCTTTCGAACTCGCTGGCGATGGCGTCCAGGATGGCCATCACGCCTTCGCGCAGTTCGCCTTCCATGGCGCTGACGGTCGGACCGGCGCCGTCGTCGAAGTCGTCGTCGTCCTCCCCCTCGGCGCCCTCGGGCTTGGCTTCGCCGGCTTCCTCGTCGACCGGCTCGGCCGGTTCGGCGTCCTCGGCGGCCGGCTGGGCGGCGACGCCGTTGATGGCGGCGTAGGTGCCTTCCAGGTCGATGACTTCGCGCAGCAGGATGCGGCCCGTGCCCAGTTCCTCGCGCCACACCATGATGGCTTCGAAGGTCAGGGCGGACTCGCAGAGGCCGCGGATCATGGTGTCGCGGCCGGCCTCGATGCGCTTGGCGATGGCGATTTCGCCCTCGCGCGACAGCAGCTCGACCGAACCCATTTCGCGCAGGTACATGCGGACGGGGTCGTCGGTGCGGTCATAGGCGGCCGGCTTGTCGCTGGTGATGACCGTGGTGTTCTCGTCGCGGGTCGCGACTTCGCCACCTTCCGAGCCCTCGGCGTCCTCTTCGGCCTCAACGACGTTGACGCCCATCTCGCTGAGCATCGCCAGGGTGTCTTCGATGGCGTCGGGGCTGACTTCCTCTGACGGCAGCACCTTGTTCAGCTCGTCCATCGTGACGTAGCCGCGGGCTTTCGCCTGCTTGATGAACTTCTTTACGCCGGCGTCTGTCAGGTCGAGCAGGGGGCCGTCACCACCGGTGGTTTCTGGCGCTTCCGTCTCGGCCGAGGAATTGTTGCTCATCAAGCTCTCCGAAATCGACACCGCCGTCTGTGCAAGAGCGGCGCCGAAAAAATCCGTTTCGAAAAGGCCTTGCCTACCCGGTCACGCGCGCTTCTTAAGTCAGCGCTTTCCCAAGGATCACGTTCCCGTCAGATGCCGCCAAATCGCGCCCGGCTCGCCATGTAGAAGTGCTCCGCGAGAGACCCGGCGGAGACCATATGGCGTAGGCGCGGCCTGGCGCTTTCCCTGATCGGGTCGGCGACCGCTGGGGACCTGGGGCCGCGGCGAGGGTGACATCCTGTTTCGATGAGGGCGCGCGCTACGGCGGCCCGAGCGATGTCAATCAGCTGCTTGGCAAATCCTTGAGTCGGCAAATGGCTTTGGGTGACGCCGGTGTCAAGACGATACACGCGGTTGCGGTCACATATATTGACAGCGACCGCGCCGCTTTTATCGCCCCCAGGCGCCGGCGCGGGCCGCGGCGAACCACATGACGGGCGCCTGGCCGTGCAGATCGCCGACCGCGCGGGGCCTTTGCAGATAGTAGTCGGCGTCCTTCGACTGGCCCGTGCCGACGCAGATTTCCGACACCCGCCCGTCCGCGCCGACATAGGGCGCCAGCCCGTCCCAGGCCCACTCGGCCGCCTTGTGATAGGCCCCGCCCAGGATCCCGCGCCGCACACCGACCGTCATGGCGAAGCCGAACATGGCCGTGGCCGAGGTCTCCTTCCAGGCGTCAGGGCGGTCGACAAGCTGGCGCCACATGCCGTCCCCGGCCTGATGCTCCAGCAGGGCGGCCATCATCTTGCGGAAGCCGGCCTCGATGGGCGCGCGGCGCGGATGGCTCGCCGGCAGCTCCGACAGCACCTCGGCCAGGCCCGCCGCCACCCAGCCGTTGCCGCGTCCCCAGAAGAACGGCGCCTCGGGCCCGTGGTGGATCAGGCCGTTCGGCTGTTGCAGCCGCTCGACATAGGCCTGGGCCGTATGGGCGGCGCGATCGAGATAGACCGCTCGCCCCGTCGTCCGCCAGGCTTGCAGCTGCAAGGTGCCGATCATCCAGATGTCGTCGATCCAGAACCGGGTCTGGGCGCTGAGCCCGTCCGGGCGCGGATCGCGCCACTGGCCGTCGGCATAGGCCAGGCCCCGCGCCAGGTCCGCCGGCGACTTCGTGCGGCGATGAAGCTCCAGCGGCCAGGCCCCGTAGACATTGGCGTCGACATGGTTGGCGCTGTTGCCGATGCCCGAGGCCAGCAGGCGCTCATGCCGCTGGGCCACGCGCTCGAACAGGACCTTGTCGCCGGTCGCCGCCGCCAGCCGGGCCGCGCCATAGGCGCTGGCGACCTCGGCATAGTGGACGGCCGTCACGTCGCCGACCTCGTACAGCATGAAGTCCGGACGGTTCAGGAAGGCGTCGGCGGCGCGGTGGCCGAGGCCCTTCGGCGCGGCGGAAGCGGCGAGCGGAGCGGTCAGCCCCAGCACCAAGCCGCCGATCGCCGCGCGCCGGTCCATCCCTAGTGCAGGACCTGGGAGACCTGCTCCGGGTCGGTCCAGCCGCCGCTGTCGATCAAGCGCTTGACCGCGTCGCGCTCGGTCTTCAGCCGCAGCAGCGTCTGGAAGTCGCTGTCGTCGACCAGGTCGGTCTTGGCGTCGTCGACCGCGCGCTCCAGGGCCGTCAGCCGCAACAACAGGTCGAAGGCCTGGGACCACAGGGTGCGGATCGCCTCGCCCGGGCTCTGGTCGGCGCTTTGGCCGACATCCAGCGCCTTCACGTGCGCCGCCGAGCGTTCCAGCGCAGCCAGGCTGGCCTCGTCATAGCCGGCCGAGGCCAGGCGGCCACGCAGCATGCCGGTCTCGACGTGGTCGGCGTCCATGCGCAGATTGACCAGCTCATGAGCGATGGCGTCCAGCCGTTGGTCGCCGAAGCCCTGGTTCATCAGCACCTCGATGCGGTCGTCGACGACCTTGGGGTCGCGGATCGCGGCGATCAGCAGAGCGGCCGAGAACGGGCGCGGCGCTTGCTGGAGGGCCTGGGCCGCCGCGCGGCCCTCGGCCGTGGAGCCCTCGATCCGGGGCTTGCCGAACTTGCGAGGCGTGTTGTCCCAACGCTGGCGCGACAGCTGCCGACCCGCGTCGCTGGCGTCCGGCTTGGCCCGTCGCGCCGCCCGCATCTCGTCGAGGCGGTCCAGCAGCTCTTCCTTGTAGGCGTGGGCCAGGTCCTTGTCGGCGATGGTCGCCGCCAGGGTGCGCAGCCGGACCTTCAGATTGGTGCGCTGCTCGGGCGTGTCGAAGGGCTCGATCTCCCGCTCACGCTCGAACAGGGCCTCGACGAAAGGCTTGGTGTCCGAGAGCTGGGCCTTCAGGGCCGCCGGTCCCTGCTCGCGCAGCACGTCGTCGGGGTCCTTGCCGCCGACCGGCATCGAGAACAGGAACGAGCGGCCAGGCTTCAGCAGCGGCAGGGCGCGGTCGATCGATCGGTGGGCGGCGCGCTGGCCGGCCTTGTCGCCGTCGAAGCACAGGGTCGGGGTCGGATGCAGGCGCCACAGGGCCTCCATCTGCTCCTCGGTCAGGGCCGTGCCCATGGCCGCCACGGCCGGCACGCCCGCGCGCTGGCAGGCGATGACGTCCATATAGCCCTCGACCACCACCATCGGCGGCTTGCCGCCGCCGCTCTGGCCGGCGTGCAGCAGCTTGCGGGCCTCGAACAGGCCGTACAGCACTCGCCCCTTGTGGAAGAGGCCGGTCTCGGGGCCGTTCAGATATTTGGCGCGCGCCGCAGGATCCATGGCCCGGCCGCCGAAGGAGACGACCTTCCCCCGGCCGTCGGTGATCGGGAAGATGATGCGGTCGCGGAAACGGTCATAGGGCGCGCCGCCGTCCTCGGGCGCGATCAGCACCCCGGCGTCGACCAGATCGCCCGGCTTGGCGCCCTTGGCGATCAGATAGTCCTTCAGCCCCGTGCGGTTGTTGGGCGCGAAGCCGATGTGGAAGCGGGCCCACTCGCTCTCGGGCAGGCCGCGCTTTTCCAGATAGGCGCGGGCGGCCTGGCCTGCGGGCCGGCGCAGCTCGCTCTCGAACCAGGCGGTCGCCAGGTCCATCCAGTCGTTCAGGGACGAGCGCTTCTGCTCCTCGCGGGCGGCGCGGGGGTCGATTTCGGGCAGGCTCATGCCCGCCTCGGCCGCCAGCCGCTCGACCGCCTCGGCGAAGGTCAGCCGCTCGGTCTCCTGCAGAAAGCTGATGATGTCGCCGTGCTTGCCGCTGGAGAAGCAGTGATAGAAGCCCTTTTCGTCGTTCACGAAGAAGGACGGGCTCTTCTCCTTGGTGAACGGCGACAGCCCCGCATATTCGCGCCCCTGCCGCCGCAGCTTCACCGACTTGCCGACGACGTCGGACGGGCGAAGGCGGGACTTGAGTTCTTCGAGAAAGCGGTCGTCGAAACGCATCTAAGGGGTGGGACTTCGCGAGCTTGAGGTGGGCACCTTATCTGGCGGAAGACCTCGCCATAACCGGACGTGGGTCGATCCTCACAGGTTACCCACAGATTAACGGATCAAGCGCCGCCTTAGGAACACCCCTCCTCCGCCACCCGTTTTGAAAGCTGGAGCGCCTCGACGCGCCCGTCGTCCAAGAAACGCGGAGAAGACCCATGCCCGAGAGCAGATGGAATGATCGCGAAGGCCGCTTCGAAGTCGATCCGGAGCGCGACCTTGGCCGCGATTTCGACCGCGAGCGCGGCTACGGCTATGACGCCTCGCGCCGACACGATCCCCCGTACGACAACACCTATCGCGGCGACGGCGGCTATCGCGCCGAGCCCTCGCAACCGCCCCCGTATCGCGGCCGCCGCCGTGGCGGCGAGTTCCTGCGCGCGGCCCAACAGGGCGGCGACATCGGCTATGGCCGCGTGCGCTCGGGCGCCGACTACGCCGCGGGCGCGACCGGCTATCGCTCGCCCGGCGACTGGGGCCGCGTCGGCGGTCACAACTTCGGCGCGGCGACCGGCGACTACGGCTCCGGCGGCTATGTCAGCCCGACGGCCGACTATGGCGACGAGCGCTATTTCCATCCCGACGACCACCGCCGCCGGGAGGCCTATGACGGCGCCTATGGCGACCCCGCCGCCGATCGCGGCTACCGCGCCTTTGGTCCGCGCCGCCGTCGCCCCTCGGCGCACGAGGCTCACCCCGAGCCCAATTACGAGGCCAATTACGAGGAACGCACCTGGTTCGACCGGGCGCGCGACGAGGTCTCGTCCTGGATGGGCGATCACGAGGCCCTGCACCGCAGGGAATATGACGCCGCCCATCGCGGCGAGCACGGCGGGCGGGGCCCCAAGGGCTATCGCCGCTCGGACGAGCGCATCCGCGAGGATGTCAGCGACCGCCTGACCGACGATTCCTGGCTGGACGCCCATGGCATCGAGGTCTCGGTGAGCCACGCCGACGTCACCCTGTCGGGCACGGTGCGTTCCCGTGAGGACAAGAAGCGCGCCGAAGCCCTGGCCGAGCGCGTCTCGGGCGTCGACAACGTCCAGAACGACCTGCGGGTCGATAACGGAACCGACCGACCGGCGCCGGTCGTGCCGATGTCCGATCCGATGGGCTAGGCGAGGACAGTGAGCTCGATCCTCCCCCGCTCGCGGGGGAGGTGGCCCAGAGGGCCGGAGGGGCCAAATCGGCCGACGTCCAGCCTGCCCCCTCAGTCGCTCCGCGACAGCTCCCCCGCTCGCGGGGGAGCATCCCATTTCGGTTGCCGTTTCGTCGCTAAGTTTCAGCCCCGAAACCAAAACCCGCCCACATACCCATGTTCTGCACGCCGAGGCCAACTTGCCCTCGACAAGTGGATATTAACGCCACAAACATCCCGGCTTCTCGTCGCGGGAGGGAACCCGCGCGCCGCATTGGGGTGTTTCGTGAAAGCGCTGTTCTTCTCCGTCTCCGTCCTGTCCCTGGCCGCTACCGCCGCGTTGGCGCAAAGCCAGCCGATGCCGGAGTCGGCCCCGCCGACCCCGTCGATCGCGGCCCCGCGCGACGTCCCCTACGCCGGCGCCCTGAAGCTGGCCGTCGACGCCACCGACCTGGACCGCAAGATCTGGAACGTCACCACGACGATCCCGGTCAGCAAGGCCGGCGACTTCGTGTTCCTGTATCCGCAGTGGGTCCCGGGCGGTCACTCGCCACGCAACGATCTGGACAAGCTGGCCGGCCTGGTGGTCACCGCCGACGGCAAGCGCATCCCCTGGGTCCGCGACGTCGTGCAGGTCTACGCCTTCCACGTCGACGTGCCGGCGGGGACCAAGGAACTGAAGATCAGCTACCAGTTCCTGACCGCCGTCGAGGCCAAGGTTGGCCGCACCGAGGTCACGCCCGAGATGCTGAACCTGCAGTGGCTGCAGGTGGCGATGTATCCGGCCGGCTACTACACCCGCCAGATCCCGGTCGAGGCCAGCGTCAAGCTGCCCGAGGGCTGGAAGCTGGCCACCGCTCTGGAGACCGCCAAGACCGACGGCCAGGTCACGACCTTCAAGACCACCACGGTCGAGACCCTGGTCGACTCGCCGATCTTCGCCGGCAAGTATTTCAAGTCGATCGACCTGGACCCGACCGGCCCGGCCCCCGTGCGCCTGAACATGGTCGCCGACAGCCCCGAGCTGCTGGAGGCCAAGCCCGAGCAGATCCAGATCCACAAGGATCTCGTGCAGCAGGCCTACAAGCTCTACGGCTCGCACCACTACGATCACTATGACTTCCTTGTCGCCCTGTCGGACAAGATCGGCGGCATCGGCCTAGAGCACCACCGTTCGAGCGAAAACCGCGTCGCCCCGAAGTACTTCACCGAGTGGGACAAGAACTTCGTCGGCCGCGACCTGCTCAGTCACGAATACACCCACTCGTGGAACGGCAAGTTCCGCCGCGCCGCCGACCTGTGGACGCCCAATCTGAACGTGCCGATGCGCGACAGCATGATGTGGGTCTATGAGGGCCAGACCCAGTACTGGGGCAACGTCCTGGCCGCGCGCTCGGGCCTGCTGACCAAGCAACAGGCGCTGGACTCCATCGCCGCCACCGCCGCCACCTACGACAACCGTCGCGGCCGCGACTGGCGTCCCGTGCAGGACACCACCAACGACCCGATCATCGCCAACCGCAAGCCGCTGTCGTGGCTCTCCTACCAGCGTAGCGAGGACTACTATTCGGAAGGCCTGCTGGTCTGGCTCGACGCCGACACGCTGATCCGCGAGAAGACCGCCGGCAAGAAGTCGCTCGACGACTTCGCCAAGGCCTTCTTCGGCGTCGACAACGGCTCGTACGTGCCGCGCACCTACACCTTCGACGACGTGGTCAGCACGCTGAACGGCGTGGTGGCGCACGACTGGGCCAGCTTCCTGAAGACCCGCATCCAGGAGGTTCAGGAAAAGGCCCCGTTGGATGGCCTGGAGCGCGGTGGCTACAAGCTGGTCTACACGACCACCCCGACCGAGTTCATGAAGTCGGCCGAGACCAAGGCCAAGAATACGCCCCTGCCCTACTCGCTGGGCCTGACGGTGGGTTCGGACGGCGTGCTGACCGACGTGCAGTGGGGCGGCCCGGCGTTCAAGGCCGGCCTGACCCAGGGACTGACGGTGGTCGCCGTCAACGGCGAGGCCTTCGACGCCGACAAGCTGAAGGCCGCCGTCACCGCCGCCGCCAAGGCCGACGGTCCACTGGTCGAGCTGCTGATCAAGGACGGCAGCCGCTACAAGAGCGTCAAGATCGACTACCGCGGCGGCCTGCGTTACCCGCGCCTGGAGAAGGTCGCCGGCGGTTCGACCCGCCTCGACGACATCCTAACGCCGCGCAAATAGGGACCGGAAGCTTCGCTTGCAACTTGCGATAGACTCGCAAGCTGCGACGATTTGGGGAAGGGCGGGAAGCCGACACTTGTGTCACCTTTCCGCCTGTTCAATCCCTCTGAACGCGTACCGAAAAGGGCCCGCTCCCCTCCCAAGGCGGGCCCTTTTTTACGTCTGGATCTCAGCCCAGCGCGATGCGGCCCATCAGCAGCGAAGCCGCCAGCAGCAGCCAGATCAGCCCCGCCGAGACGAGCGTCCAGGCCAGCATCAGCAGCAGGAACCGTCCCGGCCGCTCGGCGCGGCGCACCGTGAGCAATCCCCACAGCAGGACCAGCTCGCCGGTCCGCCAGGCATCGACGATCTCCAGCGCCCAGACGATCGAGCCGCCCGTCAGGATCAGCGCGGCCGCGCCATACTCCAACCGCTCCACGCCTCAGCCTTGCGACAGCGTCAGCACGTTGCCGTCGGGATCGGCGAAGAAGGCGACCTTCGAGGCGCCGTCGGGCGCGGTCCAGATCCCCAGCGCGTCCTGGCCGAACCCTTCGTGGATGGTGAAGACCACGCCCCGGTCGCGCAGCGCCACGACGGCGGCGGCGATGTCGTCGACGTTCCAGCCCAGCACCGGGTGCGGACTGGCCTGATGGCCCGGCATCACCGTCATCCGCAGCAGACCGCCGCCGAAATCCAGGAAGTCGCCGAAGCCGTCCGTGCCGCGCAACGCCAGGCCCAGCGTGTCGCGATAGAAGGCCATCGCCCGCTCGCGGTCGGCGACATAGACGAACGCCACCGGCGCGCCTGACAGGCTTTGCATTCCCCACACTCCCGCTTGATCGCCAAGCCTAGCAGAGCCCGGCGGGGCGACCAGCCTCGGACCTCGCGCTCTTCCTCCCGGGCTCGGCGTGGAACCTAATCCGCCCCTCCACGTTCTGCGTCATCTGAAGGTGCGGGTGGGGGCGCCGTGTCACAATCCTTGACCATCGAACGCGGTGTCCTGGCGCCGCTCATGGAATCCCTGCTCCATCTGGAGCAGCCGGTTCTCGACGCCATGCCCATCGGTATCTACGCCTGCGACGCCGGCGGCCAGATCGTGCGGGCGAACCGCAAGGCCGTCGAGCTGTGGGGCCGGACCCCGCGCCTGTTCGATCCCGCCCAGCGCTTCTGCGGCTCGTTCCGTGTCGAGAGCCTGGACGGCCGCTTCATTCCCCCCGACGAAACGCCCATGGCGCGCGCGGTCCTCCATGGCGAGGCCTTCGAGGGCGCCGAGGCCGTGGTCTTCAACCCCGACGGCCGCCGCTGGGTGGCCAAGGTCAATGTCGAGCCCCTGCGCGATCTTGGCGGCGCCGTCGTCGGCGCCATCAACTGCTTCCAGGACGTGACCCGCGAGCACGAGCTGCGCCAGGCGATGGCGCAGCAGCAGCGCACCTTCGACCTGGCGATGGTGGCCTCGGACATGGGCACCTGGCGCTACACCCTGGCCGACAACATCTGCGTCTATGACGAGAACGCCCAGCGCCTCTATGGCCTGACCGAAGAGCGCTTCCTGCATGACGAAGCCGGCGTCGAGGCCAAGTTCCACCCCGACGACATGGCGCTGATGTGGTCGCGCGTGGCCGAGGCGCTCGCCCCGGAAGGAACCGGCCGCTACGAGGTCGACTATCGCGTCAAGCAGCTGGACGGTAGCTGGCGCTGGCTCAGCGCCTGGGGTCTGGTCGAGTTCGAAGGCGACGGCCCGGACCGCAAGCCGGTCGCGATCGCCGGCGCCAGTCGCGACCTGACGCAGATGAAGGCCGTCGAGGAACATCAGCGCCTGATGGTCAATGAGCTGAACCACCGGGTGAAGAACTCCCTCGCCACGGTCCAGTCCATCGTCGCCCAGACCCTGCGGAGCGCCACCGACCTTCCGACCGCCCGCGCGGCCCTGGAGGCGCGGATCGTGTCTCTGGCCCGCGCCCACGACCTGCTGACCGACCGCAGCTGGTCGGCGGCCAACTTCGGCGCGGTTCTCACCCGGGCGCTCGAACCGTTCTCGATCAGCCGGTTCGAGATCTCGGGCCCGTCGCTGGACGTCTCGCCTCGCCACGCCCTGATGCTGTCCATGGCCCTCCACGAGCTGGCCACCAACGCCGCGAAGTATGGCGCGCTCTCCAACGGGGGCGTCGTTCAGGTGGCGTGGACCGTCGAGGGTTCGAGGCTGCGTCTGGCTTGGCGCGAAAGCGGCGGCCCGCCCGTCACCCCGCCCACGCGACGCGGCTTCGGCACCCGTCTCCTTCAGGACGGCCTGATGCGCGAGTTCGATGGCCAGACCCGTCTGGACTACGCGCCCGAAGGGGTTCGCTGCGACATCGAGGTGTCCCTGAGGACCGTCCCGACCTACTGATCGCCGTCTCCACCAGCCCCAAGAAATGAGACCGGTACCATTTCGGACTTGAGTGGTCTGACAACCGCCCCCATAGTGCCTGACAAGGGCGGTGACTGAGAACCGCTGACAAACGCTATGCGCAAGCCTCGGGGAAACGACCGGATGACCACCACCCTCACCCGCCGCCTGTTCGGCGCGAGCCTCGCCGCCCTGTCGGCCGCCGCCATGCCGGGCCTCGCCTCGGCCGCTGGCCAGGCCGCGAAGAAGGCCCCCAAGGCGGCCGGCGACAAGCCGCTCTACAAGGATCCGACCCAGCCGATCGACGCCCGCGTCCAGGACCTGCTGGGCCGCATGACGATCGAGGAGAAGGCCGCCCAGCTGATCGGCATCTGGCTGACCAAGGCCAAGATCCAGACGCCCGAGGGCGAGTTCTCGGCCGAGGAAGCCAGCAAGAACTTCCCCAACGGCCTGGGCCAGGTCTCGCGCCCGACCGACCGCAAGGGCCTCAAGCCCGCCACGATCGTCGACGCCGCCGCCGGCGCCGACGACGGCGCGATCGGCCGTAACGCCGCCCAGACCGCCAAATACACCAACGCCGCCCAGAAGTGGGCCGTCGAGAAGACCCGCCTGGGCATCCCGATGCTGATGCACGACGAGGCCCTGCACGGCTATGTCGCCCGTGACGCCACCAGCTTCCCGCAGGCCATCGCCCTGGCCTCGACCTTCGATCCCGACCTGGCCGAGAAGATCTTCGCCGTCGCCGCCCGCGAGATGCGCGCCCGGGGCTCGAACATGGCCCTGGCCCCCGTGGTCGACGTGGCCCGCGACCCGCGCTGGGGCCGCATCGAGGAGACCTATGGCGAGGATCCGCACGTCTGCGCCGAGATGGGCCTGGCCGCGATCCGGGGCTTCCAGGGCACGACCCTGCCGCTGGCCAAGGACAAGGTCTTCGTCACCCTCAAGCACATGACCGGCCACGGCCAGCCCGAGAACGGCACCAATGTCGGCCCGGCCCAGATCGCCGAGCGCACCCTGCGCGAGAACTTCTTCCCGCCGTTCGAACGCGCCGTGAAAGAGCTGCCGGTCCGCTCGGTCATGCCCTCGTACAACGAAATCGACGGCGTGCCCTCGCACGCCAACCACTGGCTGCTGACCAAGATCCTGCGCGAGGAGTGGGGCTACAAGGGCTCGGTCCAGAGCGACTATTTCGCGATCAAGGAACTGATCGCCCGCCACAAGCTGACGGCCGACCTGGGCGACACGGCGGTGATGGCCCTGCACGCCGGCGTCGACGTCGAGCTGCCGGACGGCGAGGCCTATGTCCTGATCCCGCAACTGGTGAAGTCGGGCCGCATCCCCCAGTTCGAGGTCGACGCCGCCGTCGCCCGCGTCCTGGAGATGAAGTTCCAGGGCGGCCTGTTCGAGAACCCCTACTGCGACGAGAAGACGGCCGACTCCAAGACCGCCACGCCGGACGCCGTCGCCCTGGCCCGCGAGGCCGCTCGCAAGGCCGTCGTGCTGCTGAAGAACGACAAGGGGCTCCTGCCGCTGGACGGCAAGACATTCAAGCGCATGGCGCTGCTGGGCACCCACGCCAAGGACACGCCGATCGGCGGCTATTCGGACATCCCGCGCCACGTGGTCTCGATCCACGAGGGCCTGGCCGCCGAGGCCAAGGCCCAAGGGTTCCAGCTCGACTACGCCGAGGCCGTACGCATCACCGAGAAGCGCATCTGGGCCGCAGACGAGGTCAAGCTGGTCGACCCGGCCGTCAACGCCAAGCTGATCGCCGAGGCCGTCGAGGTCGCCAAGAAGGCCGACGTCGTGGTCATGGTGCTGGGCGACAACGAGCAGACCAGCCGCGAGGGCTGGGGCGACAACCACCTGGGCGACCGCGACAGCCTCGACCTGGTCGGCCAGCAGAACGACCTGGCCAAGGCCATCTTCGACCTGGGCAAGCCGACGGTGGTGTTCCTGCTGAACGGCCGCCCGCTGTCGATCAACCTGCTGGCCGAGCGCGCCGACGCCATCATCGAGGGCTGGTACCTGGGCGAGCAGACCGGCAACGCCGCCGCCGACGTGCTGTTCGGCCGCGCCAATCCGGGCGGCAAGCTGCCGGTCAGCATCGCCCGCGATGTCGGCCAGCTGCCCATCTTCTACAACCGCAAGCCCACCTCGCGTCGCGGCTATCTGTTCGACGCCAAGACCACGCCGCTCTACCCGTTCGGCTTCGGCCTCTCGTACACGACCTTCGACATCTCGGCCCCGCGCCTGGCCAAGGCCCGGATCGGCCAGGGCGAGAGCACCACGGTCGAGATCGACGTCGTCAACACGGGCAAGGTGGCCGGCGACGAGGTGGTCCAGCTCTACGTCCACGACGAGGCCGCCTCGGTGACCCGTCCGCTGCTGGAGCTGAAGCACTTCAAGCGCGTCACCCTCGCGCCCGGCGCCAAGACCACGGTGAGCTTCGAGATCAAGCCGTCGGACCTGTGGATGTGGAACCTGGAGATGAAGCGCGTCGTCGAACCGGGCGCCTTCACGATCATGGCGGGGCCGAACTCGGTGAACCTGAAGACGGCGACGCTGGTGGTCAGCTGATCCAAACAAACCTCGTCATCCCGGACGGCCTAAGGCCGATCCGGGACCCAGGGGCAGCCGCACTGCAGTGGCCCCTGGGTCCCGGCTCTTCGCTTCGCTGCGGCCGGGATGACGAGTAATTTTGCAGAGAAGAACCGCCAGCAAGGCGGCCGAAAGGGAGCTCACCCATGCGCCGTCTCGCGCCGATCCTGCTGGCCTTGCTCGCCGCCTCGCCGGCCAGCGCCCAGTCCCTCCTGAACGGGCTGCTGTCCGACCACGCGGTGGTCCAGCGCGACCGGCCCCTGCCCGTCTTCGGAACCGCCAAGCCGGGCGAGACGGTCACCGCCAGCTTCGCCGGCCAGACTCTGACCGCCAAGGCCGGTCCCGACGGCGCCTGGCGGGTCGAGTTCCCGGCCACGCCCGCCGGCGGCCCCTACACCATCACCGCGACCACCGCCTCGGCGACCCGGAGCGCCGCCGACATCCTGGTCGGCGACGTCTGGCTGTGCTCGGGCCAATCGAACATGGAGATGCAGGTCAGCGCCTCGGGCGACGCCTGGAACCAGATCAACAACGGCGCGCCCAACGACACCATCCGCATGGCGACGATCGAGAAGGCCGACGCCCGCGCGCCCGTCGCCGACTTCAAGAAGCCGCCGGTCTGGAGGCCGACCAGCAAGGATACCGTCGGGTCGTTCTCGGCCGCCTGTTTCTATTTCGCTCGCGAGCTGCAGAAGACGCGCAAGGTCCCGCTGGGCCTGGTCCACGCCTCGTGGGGCGGCTCGGGCATCGAGGCCTGGATGACGCCCAAGGCGCTGCGCAAGGTCGGCGGCTATGACGACGCCATCGAAACCCTGAACCTCTCGCTCAAGGACCCCGTCGCCGCCAGCCGTCGCTGGGGCGAGACCATCAAGGGCTGGTGGACCGCGCGCCATCCGACCGAAGCCGCCATCGCGCCTTGGACCGGCGCGGGACCCTGGACGACCGCGCCGCAGGGCCTGGGGATCTGGGAGCGTTGGGGCGTGCCGGCCCTGGCCGACTTCAACGGCGTCGTCTGGTTCAAGGTCGAGGTCGAGCTCACCCCGGCCCAGGCCGCTCAGACCGCGACGCTCTCCGTCGGCCAAGTCGACGAGATGGACACCACCTATCTCAACGGCGTCGGTGTCGGCGCGACCTCTGGCGCCTGGCTCGACCGGTCGTATCCACTGGCCGCCGGCGTGCTGAGGCCGGGCAAGAACACCATCGTCGTCTCGGCCTACGACACCTACGCCAATGGCGGCATGTACGGCGATGCGGCCAAACGGGTCCTGACCCTGGCCGACGGGACGCGCCTGCCGCTGACCGCCTGGACCTATCGCATCGAGCCGCGCACCGGCGGCGATCCGCCCCGCGCGCCATGGGACACCCTGGCCGGGGTCTCGACCCTGTACAACGGCATGCTGGCTCCGATGGGTCCCTACGCCTTCGCCGGCATGGCCTGGTACCAGGGCGAGACCAATGTCGGCCGCGACAAGACCTACGCCCCGCTGCTGCGCGCCCTGATGGCCGAGCGCCGCGAGGGCCAGACGCCGGACATGCCGGTGGTCGTCGCCCAGCTGGCCGACTACGGCGCCTTCGCCAGCCAGCCGTCGGCGTCCGGCACGGCCGCCCTGCGCGACGCCCAGCGCCGCGCCGTGGCCGCCGACGGCCATGCTGGTCTCGCGGTCACCCACGACATCGGCGATCCGTTCGACATCCATCCGGCCAACAAGCAGGAGGTCGGCCGCCGTCTGGCCCTGGCCGCCCGCCGCGTCTACGGCGAGGCCGTGACCACGGGGCCGGAGGTCGTCTCGGCCAAGCGGACCGGCGACACGGTCGTGGTCAGCTTCGCCCAGGTCGGCGGACGCCTGGTCGCGCGCGGCTCGGACAAGGTCATCGGCTTCGAGCTCTGCGATGCGACCTGCCGCTGGGTCGACGGCAAGATCGAGGGCGCGACCGTGGTGCTGAGCGGGGCCGGTTCCAAAGTCCGGTTCGCCTGGGCCGACAGCCCGACGTTCAACCTGTTCGACACGGCCGGCCTGCCCGCCGGTCCGTTCGAGATCGAGGTCCAGTAGTGCGTACGAAATCCGAATGGGGCGTCTGGCCCGCCGTTTCGGCCCTGGCCCTGGCCGCCGCGCTCGCCACCGCCGTCGCCCTCGCCGCCCCTGTTCAGGCCCACGCCGCCGAACCCGCCCTTGGGCCGGCCGCCATCACCCTGGCGCCCAGCGCCGACGCCTTTCCGCTGATCGCCGGCGGCAAGCCCGCGCGGATCGAGTACGACCAGACCGACTTCCCCGGCGCCCTCCGCGCCATCCAAGGGCTGCGCAATGATCTCGCCGCGCTCTCCGGCGGCGCGCCGGCCAAGGACGCGCCGGTCGTCATCATTGGAACCCTAGGTCAAAGCGCCGCCATCGACGCCCTGGCCGCCTCGGGCAAGCTGGACGTCTCCAAGGTCAGGGGCCAGTGGGAGGCCTTCGTCCAGCAGGTGGTCGAGAACCCCCGTCCCGGCGTCGCCCGCGCCCTGGTCATCGCCGGCGCCGACAAGCGCGGCACGATCTTCGGGGCCTATGACCTCTCCGAACGCGCCGGCGTCTCGCCCTGGACCTGGTGGGCCGACGTCCCGATCCCCAAGCGCGCCGACGTGTTCGTCGCCCCGGGCACAAACGTCCAAAAGCCGGCGGTGAAGTACCGCGGCATCTTCCTGAACGACGAGGAGCCGGCCCTGGGCCCATGGGCCCGGACCAAGTTCGGCGGGATCAACCACGCCTTCTACGAGCGGGTCTTCGAACTGATCCTGCGGCTGAAGGGCGACTATCTGTGGCCGGCCATGTGGGGCAAGTCGCTCTATGACGACGACCCGCTGACCGCGCCGCTGGCCGACGAGATGGGCGTCGTGCTGGGGACCTCGCACCACGAGCCGATGAGCCGCGCCCACGTCGAGTGGGAGCGCTACGGAACGGGCCGCTGGGACTACGCCAAGAACCCGGAGCAGCTGCGCAAGTTCTGGCGCGAGGGCGTCACGCGGATGGGCTCGAACGAGAGCCTGGTCACGGTCGGCATGCGCGGCGACGGCGACGAGCCGATGAGCGAGGGCACGGCCACCAAGCTGCTGGAGACCATCGTCGCTGACCAGCGCAAGATCATCGGCGAAGTCACCGGCAAGGACCCCGCCAAGACCCCCCAGGTCTGGGCGCTCTACAAGGAGGTGCAGGACTATTACGACGCCGGCATGCGCGTGCCCGACGACGTCACCCTGCTGTTCGCCGACGACAACTGGGGCAACATCCGCCGCCTGCCGGAACTGGGAAAGAAGCGTCCCGGCGGCTACGGGGTCTACTACCACTTCGACTATGTGGGCGGTCCCCGGAACTACAAGTGGCTGAACACCAACCAGATCGAGCGCACCTGGGAGCAGATGAAGCTGGCGTCCGACTACGGGGCCGACCAGCTGTGGATCGTCAATGTCGGCGACCTCAAGCCCATGGAGCTGCCGACCGAGTTCTTCCTGGACTACGCCTGGAACCCGGCGGCGATGCCAGTCGAGAAACTGCCCGCCTACACCACCGGCTGGGCGGCCCAGCAGTTCGGGCCCGAGCGCGCGACCGAGATCGCGGCGCTGCTGGACGGCTACACCAAGCTGAACGCGCGCCGTAAGCCCGAGCTGATCGACGCGTCGACCTTCAGCCTGACGAACTTCCGCGAAGCCGAACGGGTCGAGGCCGAGTGGGCCGATCTGGAAAAGCGCGCCGACGCCGTTCGCGCGGCGATCCCGAAGGCTCAGGACAGCGCCTTCTTCCAGCTGGTTTGGTTCCCGGTGAAGGCGGCCGCCAACTATAACCGCCTGCAGATCGCCGCCGGCCGCAACAGGCTCTACGCCGGCCAGGGTCGGGTCGAGGCCAACGCCCAGGCGAAGCTGGTCCAGACCCTGTTCGACCGCGACGCCGAGCTGACCCGCCAGCACGACGCCATCAACGGCGGCAAGTGGGTGCACATGATGGATCAGACCCACATCGGCTACACGATCTGGCAGCAGCCGGACGCGAACATCATTCCCAAGACCGAGACGGTGATCCCGGCCGCCGGCTGGGGCGTGGCGCTGGAAGGCGACGGCGAAGCCCTGTCGCCGCTCGTCCGCTGGGGCGCCGAGAGCCGCTGGATCGACGTCTTCAGCAAGGGCGCCCCGATCGTGGTGGAGGCCTCGGCCGACGTTCCATGGCTGAAGGTGACATTGAGCCCGGAGAACGCCGACGGCGACGTCCGCATCGAGATCGCCGTCGACTGGACCAAGGCGCCGAGGGGCGACCGCGCGGCCAATCTCAAGGTCACCGCCGGCGGCGAGACCCGGACGATCGCCATCCCGATTTCCAACCCCGACCGCAAGCCGGCCAAGGGCGCTTTCGTCGAGGCCGGCGGCCTCACCGCCATTGAAGCCGAGCACCACGCCGCCGCGACCGGTGGCCAGGGCGTGAGCTGGAAGACCATCCCGAACCTGGGTCGCACCCTGTCGGGCGTGACCAGCTATCCCTCCACCGCGTCCAGCTCGAAGCCGGGTCTGGGCGGACCGTCGCTGGACTATGTGGTCGACTTCGAAAAGGCCGGGCCGGTCGACCTGACCGTGCTGGTTTCGCCCACCCTGGACTTCCGGGGCGGCAAGGGGCTGGCCTATGCGGTGTCGATCGACGACGCGGCGCCGGTGGTGGTCAACAGCCAGCCCGACCCGTCGAACCAGGCCTGGGACAAGGCCGTCGCCGACAGCGTCCGCGCCCAGACCACACGGCTTTCGGTCCCCTCGCCCGGCCCGCACAAGGTGCGGCTGTGGCGGGTGGATCCGGGGGTGGTGTTCCAGCGCCTGGTCCTGTCGCGCGGGAACGTGCCGGCGAGTTATCTGGGCCCGCCGGAGAGTGTTCGGGCGCGGTAGCGCGGTCCACTCGCCCTCCAAAACTCTCGTCATCCCGGAAGCCTCGCAGAGGCTATCCGGGACCCAGGAGCCGGCGCACCGCGCTCGCCCCTGGGTCCCGGCTCTTCGCTTCGCTACGGCCGGGATGACGAGGGATTTTGCCTCTGCAACCAGGTTCGGCGACGCTTACCCCGCCTCACTTAAGTAAGAATCCGAAGTCAAACTTGATCGTCGCGGGGTTCAGTCAGCGCCCGTGAAGACCCATGTTCCGGTGATGGCTGTTCCTCCACCTCAGTTCACCGACGAAGAGATCGATCGCCTGGTCGAGACCTTCTACGCGCGTATCCGTCGGCACCACCGCCTGGGCCCGATCTTCGAGAACGCCGTGGGCCCCGACGGCTGGCCCGCCCACCTGGCCACCCTGAAGGACTTCTGGTCCTCGGTGCTGAACACCACCGGCCGCTACAAGGGCCAGCCGGTGGCCGTCCACCAGCACGTCGAGGGCCTGAGCGAGGGCCTGTTCACGCCCTGGCTGAACCTGTTCCACCAGACCTGCGTCGAGATCTTCGACGCCCCGCGCGCCGCCGTCGTCGGCCAGAAGGCCGAGCGCATCGCCGCCAGCCTGAAGCTGGCCCTGTTCTTCAAGCCGGACGCGGTCGCGTGAGCGCGCGCGACGCCCTGGCCGACCGGGGCTTTGTCCGCTTCAGGACCGCCGAAACCACCGCCTTGCTCGGCGCGGAGGCCATGGCCGGCTGGGGCGCCTTCGCCGACAGCTGGAACGACCTGGGCCTGGACGCCTTCATGGCCGACGGCGGGCGCTATCGGCGCCGGCGGTTCGCGGCCTTCGCCGCCCTGCCGGGCCAGGTCGAGCGCAAGCCGCACCAGCCGCACTGGCAGAGCCGCGACTACAACGCGCTGAACGGCGGCGTGCAGCGCTGGTTCGAGCCGGTCACCGAGGCCATCGCCGACCATCCGGTGACCCGGGCCGTGATCCGCGCGGGCCTGGACCTCTTCCACCCCCTGGCGGGCGCGCCCACAGCGCCATGGCACGTCGAACTGCACCAGTTCCGCATCGAGGCGCGGCCTGGCGAGGCCGGCTTGCCGACGCCGGAGGGTGCGCACCGCGACGGGGTCGACTGGGTGATCGTCATGCTGGTCGACCGCCAGAACGTCGACAGCGGCGTCACCGACATCTTCGCGCCGGACGGGTCGAGCCTGGGCTCCTTCACCCTGACCACGCCCGGGGACGCGGTGTTCCTGGACGACCACCGCGTGCTGCACGGGGTGACGCCGATCCGGCCGCTGGATCCCGCCGCGCCGGCGGTGCGCGATGTGCTGGTCGTCACATACAGGCAGGACGGCCAAGCTTAGGAATTACAGGGCTCGCGCGCTGGTTGGTGCGACCGTTTGCCCCACCCGTTAACCGTTTGGGCTGTGATCACGCCGTGCCACGGTGCGGCCCGCCCCGAAAGGGCCCTCCAAGGCCCGCCTGTAGGATTGAGCGTCCGTCCCGCATGTCTCGAGACGACCAAGCCTTGCCGCAAGACCCGCCGCTGGAGCGACGCGCCGTCTTCTCCAGCGCCATGGCGGACGCGGTCCCGATCCTGATCAGCTATGTCGACCGCGAGGAGCGCTATCGCTTCGTCAACCGCGCCTATGAGCGCTGGTTCGGTGTCGACCGCTCAGAGATCGAGGGCAAGACGCTGAGCGAAGTGCTGGGCGAGGACGCCTACAACCGGCTGCGCCATCACGTTACCCGGGCCCTGGCCGGCGAGAGCGTGACCTTCGAAGGCGAGATCCAGTACCGCGAGGCCGGGACCCGCTACATCGAAGCCCAGTACGTCCCGGACGTCGCCCCCAGCGGCGAGATCCCCGGCTACTACGTCCTGGTCACCGACATCTCCGATCGCCGCAAGGCCGCCGTCGAGCTGGAACGCACCCTGGCCGACGAGCAAAGGCGGGCGGCCCTTCTGGACCTGAGCCAGAAGCTGCGCGATGAGACCGATCCGGTCGCCATCGCCCGGACCGCCGGCCACATGCTGACCGAGCAGCTGGGCGTCGCCCGCGCCGGCTATGCCGAGATGGATCCCGACTGCGTGATGGCCGCCATCGTCGCCGACGACGGCGGGACGGAGGTCGGCGTCGTTCCGCTGACCGGACTGCGGTTCCGGATCGACGACTTTGGCCCCTCGATGAGCGCCGACATGCGGGCTGGCCGCATTCTCGCGGTGGCGGACGTGGCGCTCGACCCGCGCACCAACGAACCCCAGGCCCTGGAAGCGTACGCGGCGATCGGCATCCGCGCCTTCGTCACCGTTTCGCTGATCAAGGCCGGCCAGCTGTCGGCCTACCTGTTCCTGGCCCACGACGGCCCGCGCACCTTCGACGCCGACGAGACGACCTTCGTCGCCAATGTCGCCGAGCTGATCTGGACGGCCAGCGAACGCGCTCGCGCGGACCTGGCCCTGCAGCGCGCCGAGGAAACCGAGCGCCTGCTGATCCGCGAAGTCGACCACCGGGCCAAGAACGTGCTGGCCGTGGTCCAGTCCCTGGCCCAGCTGACGCCCTTCGAGAACAAGGACCAGTACGTCCAGGCGCTGTCGGGCCGTATCGGCTCGCTGGCCCGCGCCCACAGCCTGCTGTCCACGGCGCGCTGGAGCGGCGTGGACCTGCATGATCTGCTGCGGCTGGAGCTGGATCCCTATCGCGGCGATACAGGCGAGCAGGTGACGATCGACGGGCCCCCGGTCCTGATCGACGCCCAGGCCGCCCAGTCGGTGGCCCTGGTGATCCACGAGCTGGCCACCAACGCCAGCAAGTATGGCGCGCTCTCGCGGCCCTTGGGACGCCTGGGCGTGAGCTGGGCCTGGGGCGCGAACGAGGTGCTGCACCTGATCTGGCGCGAGGACGCCGGCGGGCACGTGGCGCCGCCCGGCCGGCGTGGCTTCGGCTCGACCCTGATCGAGAGCGCGGTCAAGCAGGTCGGCGCCCATGTCGAGCTGACCTGGCGACCGCAGGGCCTGAAAGTTCGCCTCGACATGCTCAAAGGCGCCCAGGCGCGCCCGGCCGAAAGCACGCCCGCCTATCGTCCAGGCCTGGCCAGCGAGGAAAGCCCCGCTCTCCACGACCAGCGCATTCTGGTGGTCGAGGACGAGGCCGTGGTCGCTATGGAGCTGACCCGCGTGCTGATCGCCGCCGGCGCCAAGGTGGTCGGCCCGGCCGGCACCGTCGAGGAAGCCCTGGACCTGCTAAAACACCAGGCGGTCGATCGCGCCGTGCTGGACGTCAATCTGGGCGGCCATCTGATCACCCCGGTGGCCGAGGCCCTGACCGGGCGCAGCATCCCGTTCGTCTACCTGACCGGCTACCAGGAACCCGACGTCGACGACGGCCCGATCCTGCGCAAGCCCGTCGCCGCCAGCGCCCTGCTGGGCGCCCTGGCCCGGGGCATTCCCCAGCTCATCCAATAGGGCCTGGCTCACCGGGCCCGCGAGGTTTCGGACACGCTCCGGACATCCCCTTACGTGATTGAAAAAGCGTCGTCCGCGCTCAGGCCACGCCTTCGCGCTTGAAATTGCAATTCGTTCTCAAGTAAGGACAAGCCTTCCGCCGCCAAGGTTTCGTCAGCACCCCCGTGAAATCCGCCGCCGATCAGCATCGCCGTTCCTTCTGGCTGAAGCAGCTCCATCAGTGGCATTGGATCAGCGCGGCCGTGTCGCTGATCGGCATGCTGCTGTTCGCGATCACCGGCGTCACCCTGAACCACGCCGGCCAGATCGAGGCCGAGCCCAAGGTGGTGAGCCGCAAGGCGACCCTGCCCGCCGACCTGATCGCCCTGCTGGCCAAGGGCCCGACCGAGGGCAAGCGCCCCCTGCCCGTCCAGCTGGAGCCGTTCCTCGACAAGGCCGTCGGCGCCGACGTCGCCGGCCGCGAGGGCGAGTGGTCCGACACCGAGGTCTATGTCGCCCTGGCCCGGCCGGGCGGCGACGCCTGGGTCTCGATCGACCGCGAGACCGGCGCCGTCGAGCACGAGAAGACCACGCGCGGCGCGGTCTCGCTGCTCAACGACCTGCACAAGGGCCGCAACACCGGCAAGGCCTGGGCCTGGTTCATCGACGTCTTCGCCGCCGCCTGCGTGGTCTTCACGGTCACCGGCCTGATCATGCTGCAGTTCCACGCCCGCGCCCGCCCGCTGACCTGGCCGCTGGTCGGCCTGGGCCTGGCCGCCCCCGTCATTCTCGTCATCCTGTTCGTCCACCTTTGAGGCAGACACCGTGAAGCGTTCGATCTCCCTGCTGACCTTTGCCGGCGCCGCCGTCGGCGCGGCCCCGGCGCTCGCCGCCGACCTCAACGTCACCGTCGAGGTGCCGAAGCTGTCGGTCGCCGAGTACCACAAGCCTTACGTCGCCATCTGGATCGAAAACCCGGCCGACGCCAGCGCCGCCGGCACCCTGGCTGTCTGGTACGACGCCGACTCCAAGGAAGACCACGGCACCAAGTGGCTGAAGGACATGCGCCAGTGGTGGCGCAAGGCCGGCCGCGAGATGAGCTTCCCGGCCGACGGCGTCAGCGGCGCCACCCGCGCGCCGGGCCCGCAGAAGGTCGTGTTCTCCGGCGCCAAGGGCGCGCTGAAGGGCCTCAAGCCCGGTCAATACAACCTGGTCGTCGAGGCCGCCCGCGAAGTCGGCGGCCACGAGGCCGTCCGCGTTCCGTTCAGCTGGGGCAAGCCCGGCAAGCCCGGCACCGCCAAGGGCTCGGCCGAGCTCGGCGCCGTCACCGTTTCCGTGAAGTGAGAGAAGCCATGACCTTCAAGACGCGCCTGTTCGCCGTCGCCGCTTTCGGCGTGGCCCTTACCCTGCCCCTGTCGGCCTCGGCCCACCGTGGCTGGATGCTGCCGTCGTTCACCACCCTGTCGGGCGACGGCTCGTGGGTGACGATCGACGCCGCCATCTCCAACGAGCTGTTCTATCCCGACCACCGCCCGATGCGCACCGAAGGCGTGCAGGTGCTGGGCCCGGACGGCCAGCCCGACAAGATCCAGAACGCCTCGACCAGCCAGTTCCGCTCGACCTTCGACGTCCAGCTGACCAAGCCGGGCACCTACAAGATCTTCACCGCCACCAACGCGGTCATGGCCAGCTACACCGAGAACGGTGAAGTGAAGCGCTTCCGCGGCTCGCCGGAAGACTTCGCCAAGCAGGTCCCGGCGGGCGCGGCCGATCTGAAGACGATCAAGAGCGCCAGCCGCAACGAGACCTTCGTCACCCGCGACAAGCCGACGACCGACGCCCTGAAGCCCACCGGCAAGGGCCTGGAGCTGGTCCCCGTCACCCACCCGACCGACGTGTTGGCCACGGAAGCGGCGACCTTCAAGTTCGTGCTGGACGGCAAGCCGGCCGCCGACCTGGAAGTGACCTTCATCCCCGGCGGCGCCCGCTGGCGCGCCACGCCCGGCGAGATCAAGGTTAAGGCCGGTCCCGACGGCGCCGTGAAGTTCACCCTGCCGGAAGCCGGCATGTACTGGGTCAACGCCACGATCCGCTCGGGCGAGACCGGTCGTGGTCCGGGTAGCCCCGGCATGGGCGCTCCCGGCGGCGCTCCCGGCGGCGCTCCGGGCGGCGCGCCGGCCCCCGGCGCGGCGCCGGCCCCGGCCCAGCCCCTGGCCGGCAACGGCCAGAGCGCCAGCTACACCGCCGTGATCGAAGCCCAACGGCCGTAGTCGAAATTATCGTGTCATCCCGGCCGTAGCGTAGCGAAGAGCCGGGACCCAGGGGGCGCCGCACTACGCTTGGCCCTGGGTCCCGGGTCGGCTACGCCGCCCGGGATGACACGGGATTTTGCTTCAAGGAACCATGCCCCGCGTCCTCGTCCCCGCCCTGACCACGCCCCCTGCCCGCCCCGTCGGCGGCAGCGTGCGCGCGTTTGGCGGCGCGACCATGGGGACGACCTGGTCGGTCAAGGCGGTGCTGCCGGCGACCATCGACCTCCCCGCTCTCGAAGCCATGGTCCAGCGCGCCCTCGACGCCGTGGTCGGCGAGATGAGCCCGTGGGAGCCGCTCTCCGACCTCCGCCGCTACAACCGCGCCGCGCCCGGAAGCTGGACGAGCCTGCCTGCCGCGACCGCCACCGTCCTGCGTCGCGCCATCGAGATCGCCGAGGCCAGCCACGGCGCCTTCGACCCGACCCTGGGCGCCCTGACCGACCTTTGGGGCTTCGGTCCCCGCCCCTTTTCCGGCGGACCGCCGCCGGCGCCCGACATCGCCCCATTGCGCGACGCCGGGGGCTGGAAGCGGCTGACGCTCGACGGCGACGCGCTGTTCCAGCCGGGCGGACTGAAGCTGGACCTCAACGGCATCGCCAAGGGCTTCGGCGTCGACCAGGCCGCCGCGGCCCTGGATCGCGCCGGCGTGAAGAGCTACCTCGCCGAGGTCGGGGGCGAGCTGCGCGGCACGGGCGCCAAGCCCGACGGTCAGCCCTGGTGGGTCGAGCTGGAGCGCCCGCCGACCGCGAACGACACCGAACGCACCATGGTCGCCCTGCACGACCTGGCCGTCGCCACCTCGGGCGACTATCGCCGGTTCTTCGATCATGGCGGCCGTCGCTACGCCCACACCCTGGACCCGGCCACTGGCGCCCCAACCACCAACGCCACGGTCAGCGTCACGGTGCTGGCCAAGGACTGCATGAGCGCCGACGCCTGGGCCACCGCCCTGACGGTCATGGCCCCCGACGCCGCCCTGGCCTTCGCGGCGGCGCACGAGCTGGCCGCCCTGATCGTCAGCCGCGACACCCACGGCGGCCTCGAGGAGCGCCTGTCACCCGCCCTGCAGGCGATGCTGGACTGATGGTCGACCTCTCCGCCTTCCCGCCCGAGGCCCGCCGCCTCGTCGTCGCCGGGGCCGTGGCCGGTATCTACGCCCTGTTCTGCGGCGTGATCGCCGTGCGCGAAACCCTGCGCCGCCGCGCCGTTCGCCAAGCCGCCGAGGCCCTGTCGCGGGGCGCGGGCGAGCCGGTGCTGGTCGCCTATGCCAGCCAGACCGGCTTCGCCGAGGAACTGGCGACCGCCACCGCCAAGGCCCTGTCCGACGCCGGCGCGCCCGTCACCCTGAAGAACCTCTCGGCCGTCACCGCCGCCGACCTGACGGGCCGGGCCCTGTTCGTGGTCAGCACCACCGGCGAGGGCGACGCGCCCGACCCGTCGCGGGCCTTCATCCGCGACGTGATGAAGGACGGCGCCGACCTCTCGGCCCTGCGCTATGGCGTGCTGGCCCTGGGCGACTCCACCTATGCCCACTTCTGCGCCTTCGGCCGGAGCCTGGACGCCTGGCTGGCCCGCAACGGCGCGGAGGCCCTGTTCGACCGGGTCGAGGTCGACGACGGCGATCCGGCCTCCCTGCGCCACTGGCAGGGACAGCTTTCCGTACTGACCGGCGTCACCGACGCGCCCGACTGGCGCCGGCCCGCCTATGGCCGCTGGACCCTGGCCGAACGGACGCTGCTGAACCCGGGCAGCCCCGGCGGCGAGGCCTGGCGCGTGCGCCTGGAATCGACCGACGGCGCGACCTGGCAGGCCGGCGACATCCTGGAGATCGGCCCGCGCAATGATCCGGCCGAGGTCGCTCGGCTGGGCTTGCCGGTCGAGGTCGCCGAGACGCTGTCGGGCCTGCGCCTGCCGCACGAGCCGGCGGCGATCGACGCCCTGCGCGGCCTGTCGGTCGAGGCCATCGCCGAGCGCCTCACCGCCCTGCCGCACCGCGAATACTCGATCGCCTCCCTGCCCGGCGACGGCGGGGTCGAACTGATCGTCCGCCTGATGCCCCGCGCCGACGGCGCGCCGGGCCTGGGCTCGGGCTGGCTGTGTCGTCATGCCGAGGTGGGCGCAACCGTCGAGGCCCGCGTGCGGACCAACCGGAGCTTCCACGGGCCCGACAACGACCGCCCGCTGATCCTGATCGGCTCGGGCACGGGCCTGGCCGGCCTGCGCGCTCACCTGAAGGCGCGCGCCGCGGTCGGAGCCCACCGCAACTGGCTGGTGTTTGGCGAGCGCACCCTGGCGCACGACTACTTCCACCGCCACGAGATCGAGGCCTGGCGGAAGGCGGGGGTGCTGGAGCGGCTGGACCTGGCCTTCTCCCGCGACCAGGCCGAGCGAGTCTATGTCCAGCAACGGCTGCGCGAAGCGGCCGACACCTTGCGCCAATGGGTGGCGGACGGCGCGGCGGTCTATGTCTGCGGGTCGCTGGAGGGGATGTCGCGCGACGTCCACGCGGCGCTGGTGGAGGTGCTGGGTAGCGATGGCGTCGAGCGGCTGAGCGACGAGGGGCGGTATCGGCGGGACGTGTACTGAGCTTCCAAAAATCCCTCGTCATCCCGGCCGCAGCGAAGCGGAGAGCCGGGATGACGCGTTAATTTGAGCCCAGGAGAGAAGCACGCTCCTCCGGCGTATTGGCCCCCCGCAGCCGCGCCATCGCGCCCTCCGGAACCGGCAGCGCCAGCAGCCCCGCCCGCTCCACGAACCGCCGTAGCGGCCAGCCGGCTTCAACGCCTTCCGGAAGCGCCTCGGCGCTCAGCACCATCGGCACCGGCAGCCCCTCATAGACCGCCCCCGCTCCAATCGCCGCCAGCAACGGCGCCAGGTCTTCGGCGGTCACCGTCGGCGCGTCGACCGCCAGCACCAGCAGTCGCGATGTCCCCAGCGCCTTGGCCCCGGCCAGCACGCCGCCGACCGGGCCCGCTCCGGCCTCATCATCCGGAACCCACGGCAGGCCGAGGTCCGCGCCGGCGGTGACCAGTGTCTGGGCCCCCACGGCGCGCGCCAGGGCCGCCACGCGGTCGACGGCGCGCTGGCCGTCCCAGTCGAGCAAGGCCTTGTCGCGCCCCATTCGCCGGGAGCCGCCACCGCACAGAATGATCGCGCCGAGGGTGTTCATGGACGTCTCATAGCAATCCTCCCCCCAGCGGGGGAGGTGGCGCGAAGCGACGGAGGTAGAAGTCTTGCACGCCTGCTTCTTCCCCGTCCGTCGCCCTTTCAGGCCGACACCTCCCCCTTCTGGGGGAGGATTTGCAACCGTCTTCCAAGCTCTACCCGAAGCGGTCTAGTGTCCGGCCCGCAAAGGGACGGAAAAAGAATGAGCCAGCCTGTCGAGCGCCAGCGTCGTCGTACGACCCAGAGCGCCACGATCCGTGATGTCGCCGCGCGGGCGGGCGTTTCGCCGATGACCGTCTCGCGGGTCATCAACCGCGAGAGCACCGTCAAGGAAGAGACCCGGGCGCTCGTCGAGAAGGCCATCGCCGACCTCAACTACGCCCCCAATCCCGCCGCCCGCAGCCTGGCCGGCTCGGCCCCGTTCCGCATCGGCCTGCTCTACGACAACCCCTCGACCGGCTACCTGTCCGAGTTCCTGGTCGGCGCCCTGGACGAGAGCAGCCGCACCGGCGCCCAGATCGTCATCGAGAAGTGCGCCGAGCCCGAGCTGGCCGGCGCCACCCTGGCCCGTCTGCTGAAGACCGGCGTCGACGGCCTGATCCTGCCGCCGCCGCTCTGCGAATCGCCCCAGGTCCTGGCCGAGGTCCGCGCCGCCGGCGCCGCCGCCGTGGCGGTGGCCCCCGGGATGGCCAGCACCGACATGGCCACCATCCGCATCGACAACGAGGCGGCCGCCTTCGAGCTGACCCAGCATCTGGTCAGCCTGGGCCACAAGCGCTTCGGCTTCATCAAGGGCCACCCGAACCAGACCGTCAGCCAGCAGCGCCTGGACGGCTTCATGGCGGCCCTGAAGGCCGCCGGGATCCCGATGGAGGACATCCGGGTCGAGCAGGGCTACTTCACCTATCGCTCGGGCCTGGAGGCGGCCGAGCGGCTGCTGGCGTCCGAGCCGCGCCCGACCGCCATCTTCGCCGCCAATGACGACATGGCCGCCGCCGCCGAGGGCCTGGCCCACCGCCTGGGCCTGGACGTGCCGGGTGACGTCTCGATCGTCGGCTTCGACGACACCTCTATCGCCGACAACATCTGGCCCGCCCTGACCACCGTCCACCAGCCCATCGCCGCCATGGCCCGCGCGGCCGTCGACATGGTCCTGGAGGAAATCCGCCGCCACCGCGACGGCGGCGGCGAGCCCCGCCAGCTGATGCATCCGCACACGTTGATCGTGCGCGATTCCAGTGGGCCGGCGCCGGAGTAAAACCCCGAAAAGGACCCCGCCCTCCCCCCTCGGGGGAGGGTGAACAAAATTGGTCAGACAACGCGCTTGCCGTCTTTGCATGTTAGCGCTACCAAGGATCTGACGAACGAGCGCCGCCGATGTATCGGCGCCTCTAGACGCTCGAGCTTTGGGGAGACGACGCCGTGGGCGTGAGTGAATTCCTTCCGGAAGACTGGAAAGACGCGACCCTGCTGGGCCGCATCGACTTCGGCGATGGCCCGACGCCCGTGCTGGTGCGCGGCGGCCGCGTCGAGGACATGTCCAAGGTCGCCCCTACCGTCGCCGACCTGATGAACGCCTTCGGCCCCGGCGCGCAGATCCCGCGCGGCGAGGACAAGGGCCCTCTCGAAACCCTCGACATCCGCCCTGTCTGGGAAGACGCCGACGGCGCCGCGCCGGTGAAGCTGCTGGCCCCCGTCGACCTGCAATGCCTGAAGGCCGCCGGCGTGACCTTCGCCGTCTCGACCCTGGAACGGGTGATCGAGGAGCGCGCGCGCGGCGACGCCGCCGCCGCCCTGAAGATCCGTGAGCAGCTGTCCGAGAGCATGGGCGGCGACCTCAAGAGCGTGAACCCGGGCTCGGAGGGCGCCGAGCGCCTGAAGCAGACCCTGATCAAGGACGGTCTGTGGTCGCAGTACCTCGAGGTCGCCATCGGCCCCGACGCCGAGATCTTCACCAAGGGTCCGACCCTGTCCTCGATGGGCTGGGGCGACCATGTCGGCGTCCGCTACGACAGCCACTGGAATAATCCGGAGCCGGAAGTCGTGCTGCTGTGCGACGGCTCGGGCGAGATCCGCGGCGCCGCGCTGGGCAACGACGTCAACCTGCGCGACTTCGAGGGCCGCTCGGCCCTGCTGCTCAGCAAGGCCAAGGACAACAACGCCAGCTGCGCGATCGGCCCGTTCTTCCGCCTGTTCGACGAGACCTTCGCCCTGGACGACGTCCGTTCGGCCGAGGTCACGCTGAAAATCACCGGCCGCGACAACTTCGTGCTGGATGGCCACAGCAATATGAGCCTGATCAGCCGCGACCCGGCCGTGCTGGCGGGCCAGGCGTTCGGTAAGCAACATCAGTACCCGGACGGTTTCGCCCTGTTCCTGGGCACCATGTTCGCCCCGATCCAGGATCGCGACACCCCCGGCCAGGGCTTCACCCACAAGGTCGGCGATCGCGTCCGTGTCTCGACCCCCAAGCTGGGCGTGCTCGAGAACGAAGTCACCACCTGCGACAAGGCCAAGCCGTGGACCTTCGGCATCTCGGCCCTGATCCGCAACCTGGCCGGCCGCGGCCTCCTCTAATTCCCAAGGAATTCGGCAAATGACCGACACCCTGCGCCACTACATCGGCGGCGAACGCGTCGCCGCCGACGCTCCGGCCGAGAGCCTGAACCCCTCCAACACCAACGACGTCGTCGCCAAGGTGCCGATGGGCGGCCAGGCCGAGGTCGACGCCGCCGTCGACGCGGCCAAGCAAGCTTTCCCAAGCTGGTCGGAAGCCTCGCCGGAAGTCCGCTCGGACCTGCTGGACAAGGTCGGCTCGACCATCATCGCCCGTAGCGCCGACATCGGCCGCCTGCTGGCCCGCGAAGAGGGCAAGACCCTTCCCGAGGGTATCGGCGAGACCGTCCGCGCCGGCCGCATCTTCAAGTACTTCGCCGGCGAGGCCCTGCGCCGCCACGGCCAGAACCTGGAAAGCACCCGTCCCGGCGTCGAGGTCCAGACCTATCGCCAGGCCGTCGGCGTGTTCGCGCTCGTCACCCCCTGGAACTTCCCGATCGCCATCCCGGCCTGGAAGGCGGCGCCTGCGCTTGCGTTCGGCAACACCGTGGTGATCAAGCCGGCCGGCCCGACCCCGGCCACCGCCAACGTGCTGGCCGACATCATGCAGGAATGCGGCGCTCCGGCCGGCGTGTTCAACATGCTGTTCGGCCGCGGCGCGATGGGCGACGCCCTGATCAAGCACAAGGACGTCGACGGCGTCTCGTTCACGGGCTCGCAAGGCGTGGGCGCGCAGGTCGCCGCCGCCGCCATGGCGCGCCAGGCTCGCGTTCAGCTGGAGATGGGCGGCAAGAACCCGCTGATCATCCTGGACGACGCGGATCTGGAACGCGCCGTCGCCATCGCCCTGGACGGCTCGTTCTACGCCACCGGCCAGCGCTGCACCGCCAGCTCGCGCCTGATCGTCCAGGACGGCATTCACGACAAGTTCGTGGCTCTGCTGGCCGAGAAGGTCGCCGCCCTGCGCGTGGGCGACGCCCTGGACCCGAATACCCAAGTCGGCCCGGCCGTCTCCGAAGACCAGATGGAAACGAGCTACAAGTACATCGACATCGCCCGCGGCGAAGGCGGCCGCCTGGTCACCGGCGGCGATCGCCTGAAGTTCGACAATCCGGGCTGGTACGTGCAGCCGACCCTGATCGCCGACACCGAAGCCGGCATGCGGATCAACAACGAAGAGGTCTTCGGCCCCGTCGCCTCGACCATCCGGGTCAAGTCGTACGAGGAAGCCCTGGAGATCGCCAACGGCGTCGAGTTCGGCCTGTCGGCCGGCATCGCCACCACCTCGCTGAAGCACGCGCGCCACTTCCAGCGCTTCGCCAAGGCCGGCATGACCATGGTCAACCTGGCGACGGCCGGCGTCGACTACCATGTGCCGTTCGGCGGCACGAAGAGCAGTTCCTACGGCGCCCGTGAGCAGGGCTTCGCTGCGGTCGAGTTCTTCACCCAGACCAAAACCTCCTACTCGTGGTCGTAAGCAGCATGTCCTCAGCCATCTATCCCAGCCTGAAGGGCAAGCGCGTCGTCATTACCGGCGGCGGCTCGGGCATCGGGGCCGGCCTGACCGCCGGCTTCGCCCGACAGGGCGCGGAGGTCATCTTTCTCGACATCGTCGAAGAGGACTCCAAGGCCCTGGAAGCCGAGCTGGCCGGATCGCCGATCCCGCCGGTCTACAAGCGCTGCGATCTGATGAGCCTCGACGCGATCAAGGCGACCTTCGCCGAGATCGGCGACGTCGACGTGCTGGTCAACAACGCCGGCAACGACGACCGCCACAAGCTGGGTGACGTGACCGGCGCCTATTGGGATGAGCGGATCAACGTCAACCTGCGCCACATGCTGTTCTGCACCCAGGCCGTCGCGCCGGGCATGGCCAAGCGTGGCGGCGGCGCGGTGATCAACTTCGGTTCGATCAGCTGGCACCTGGGTCTCGAGGACCTGGTCCTCTATGAAACCGCCAAGGCCGGCATCGAGGGCATGACCCGCGCTCTGGCCCGCGAGCTCGGTCCCGACGACATCCGCGTCACCTGCGTGGTGCCGGGCAACGTCAAGACCAAGCGCCAGGAGAAGTGGTACACGCCCGAGGGCGAGGCCGAGATCGTCAAGGCCCAGTGCCTGAAGGGCCGCATCGTGCCCGACAACGTCGCTTCTCTGGTGCTGTTCCTGGCCTCCGACGACGCCGCGCTGTGCACCGGTCACGAGTACTGGATCGACGCGGGCTGGCGATAAATCCGAGCTTGGCCGACGCGCGGGCTTCCCTGGAGGCCCGCGCCGCCGTATCGAACGGGCCAACAACGGTTTTATCTGGAGATTACCCGATCATGAGCGTGGTCACCTGCGTCTGGGATCTGAAGGCCGAACTTGGCGAAGGTCCGATCTGGCACGACGACGTGCTCTGGTTCGTCGACATCAAGGGCCAGAAGGTTTACCGCCACGACCCGGTCAGCGGCGGGCAGCTCAGCTTCGACGCCCCGGAGCAGATCTCGTTCCTGGCCCCCATGGGTCCCGAAGCCGATTTCATCGCCGGCCTGAAGAGCGGCCTCTTCCGCTTCAACCCGCTGATGGGCTTCCGGAAGACCGCCAGCATCGAAGACGAAGCGCTGAACAACCGCCCCAACGACGCCACGGTCGACGCCAAGGGCCGCCTGTGGTTCGGCACGATGCATGACGGTGAAGAGAACAAGAGCGGCTCGCTCTATCGCCTGGACGCCAAGGGCCTGGCCCGCGTCGACACCGACATCTGCATCACCAACGGTCCGTGCGTCTCGCCCGACGGCAAGACGTTCTACCACACCGACACGCTGGAAAAGGTGATCTACGCCTACGACCTGGCCGAGGATGGCGAGCTGTCGAACAAGCGCGTCCTGACCCGCTTCAATGGCGACAACATCTATCCGGACGGCTCGGTCGTCGACTCCGAAGGTTTCCTGTGGACCGCCCTGTGGGGCGGCGCGGCCGTGCTGCGCATCTCGCCGGAAGGCGATGTCGTGGCCCGCGTGATGATCCCCGCCACGAACGTCACCAAGGTCTGCTTCGGCGGCGCCGATCTGAAGACCCTCTACATCACCACCGCCCGCAAGGGCCTGAGCGAAGAAGACCGGGCGGCCCAACCGCTGGCCGGTGGTCTGTTCGCGATCCAGGTCGACGTCGCGGGCCAGCCCCAACACGAGGTACGCCTTGTCTAACCGTACGCCCCGCCGGTTCCGGTCCCGCGATTGGTTCGATAACCCCGACCATATCGACATGACCGCGCTCTATCTGGAGCGCTTCATGAACTACGGGATCACGCCGGAGGAGCTGCGAAGCGGCAAGCCGATCATCGGCATTGCCCAGACCGGCAGCGACATCTCGCCCTGCAACCGCATTCACCTCGATCTGGTGACGCGGGTGCGGGACGGGATCCGCGACGCCGGGGGCATCCCCATGGAGTTTCCGGTCCATCCGATTTTCGAGAACTGCCGTCGTCCGACGGCGGCGCTGGACCGGAACCTCTCCTACCTGGGTCTCGTCGAGACCCTGCACGGCTATCCGATCGACGCCGTGGTCCTGACGACCGGCTGCGACAAGACCACGCCGGCGGGCATCATGGCCGCCACCACGGTCAACATCCCGGCCATCGTCCTGTCGGGCGGCCCGATGTTGGACGGCTGGCACGAGAACGAGCTGGTCGGCTCGGGCACCGTGATCTGGCGCTCGCGCCGCAAGCTGGCGGCCGGCGAGATCACCGAGGCCGAGTTCATCGACCGGGCGGCCTCCTCGGCCCCCTCGGCCGGTCACTGCAACACCATGGGCACGGCCTCGACCATGAACGCGGTCGCCGAAGCCCTGGGCCTGTCGCTGACCGGCTGCGCGGCCATTCCCGCCCCGTACCGCGAGCGTGGCCAGATGGCCTATCGCACGGGCCAGCGGATCGTCGACCTGGCCTATGAGGACATCAAGCCGAAGGACATTCTGACCAAGAAGGCCTTCGAGAACGCCATCGCCCTGGTGGCGGCGGCCGGTGGCTCCACCAACGCCCAGCCGCACATCGCGGCCATGGCGCGGCACGCGGGCCTGGAAGTCACCGCCGATGACTGGCGCGCGGCCTACGACATTCCGCTGATCGTCAACATGCAGCCCGCCGGCAAGTATCTGGGCGAGCGCTTCCACCGGGCTGGCGGCGCGCCGGCCGTGCTGTGGGAACTGCTGCAGCAAGGTCGCCTGCACGGCGACGTCCTGACGGTGACCGGCACGACCATGGCCGAGAACCTCGAGGGCCGCGAGACCGGCGACCGCGAGGTGATCTTCCCCTATGCCCAACCGCTGGCCGAGAAGGCCGGCTTCCTGGTGCTGAAGGGCAACCTGTTCGACTTCGCGATCATGAAGTCCAGCGTCATCGGCGCCGACTTCCGCGCCCGCTACCTGTCCAAGCCGGGCCAGGAAGACATCTTCGAAGCCCGCGCCATCGTGTTCGACGGCTCGGACGACTATCACCACCGGATCAACGACCCGGCCCTGAACATTGACGAGCACTGCATCCTGGTGATCCGCGGCGCCGGTCCGATCGGCTGGCCCGGCTCGGCCGAGGTGGTCAACATGCAGCCGCCGGACGCCCTGCTGAAGAAGGGCATCATGAGCCTGCCCACCCTGGGCGACGGCCGCCAGTCGGGCACCGCCGACAGCCCCTCGATCCTCAACGCCTCGCCCGAAAGCGCCATCGGCGGCGGCCTGTCGTGGCTGCGCACCGGCGACACCATCCGCATCGACCTGAACACCGGACGCTGCGACGCCCTGGTGGACGAAGCGACGATCGCCGAGCGCCGCAAGGAAGGCATCCCGGCCGTCCCCGAGACCATGACCCCCTGGCAGGAGATCTACCGCGCCCACACCGGCCAGCTGGAGACCGGCGGGGTGCTGGAGTTCGCGGTCAAGTACCAGGACCTGGCGGCCAAGCTGCCGAGGCACAACCACTAGACACGACGAAGCCCCCGGAGCGATCCGGGGGTTTTGTTCTTTAGGGCCTAGTCCTCGTCGCGTCCGGCGAACGAGCGCCGCTCCAACGGCCGGCGGAAGCCGCTCTGCTTCAGCACCTCCACCGCCTCGGCCACGAGCGATTCCGCGCCCGCGCGGGTGTTGGCGACCAGGATGACTTCGTCGTCGATCACCACGCCCCAGCGGTCGCCGTACGGCTCGATGGAGAAGAGCGGGCCCTGCTCGGTCATGTGGAAAGCTCGGACATCCACCTAGGGTCGAGACTCAATTAGGCCACAGCAAGGCAGCTTGACCTTCCGGGCCTTTCGCCTCGCCTCTTCCGCGGCCCGCTCGCCCTCCTTTGCCTCTTCCCCGGGGCGTCAACTTGGGATCACTTCTCGGGCAAATGGGGAGAAGGCTCAATGAAGCCGCAAGACATGGAAGCCGGACTCGCGGCGATGGAGCGGGCGGCGCGGGCGGCCGTGGCCTATCGCCGGGGCGTGGCGGTCGCGGAGACCACGCCGGTGGCCACCTATCGCGAGATGATGGAGGTGTTCGACCGCCGCTTGCCCGAGGCGTCCGGCGATCCGCGCGCCATCATCGAGGAGCTGATCGAGCTCGCCACACCCGGCATCCGCGCGGCGACCGCGCCGCGCTTCTTCGGCTGGGTGATCGGCAATTCGCATCCGACCGGCGTCGCCGCCGACTTCCTGGTCTCGGCCTGGGGCCAGAATGTCGGCAACCTGGTCTCGGCCCCGGCCGCCTCGGCGATGGAGACGGTGTCGGCGGGCTGGCTGCTGGACGTGCTGGGCCTGCCCGCCGAGTCCTCGGTGGGTTTCGTCACCGGCGCCACCGTCGCCAACTTCGTCTGCCTGGCCGCCGCCCGCAGCGAGGTGCTGCGCCGGGTCGGCTGGGACGTCGAGGCCGACGGTCTGTTCGACGCGCCGCCGGTGCGGGTGCTGATCGGCGCCGACGCCCATGCCACCGTGTTCTCGGGCCTGAAGTATCTCGGCCTGGGCGCCCGGCGGGTGACGACCGTCGAGACCGACGAAATGGGCCGGATGCTGCCCGCCGCCTTCGAGCGCGCGATCAAGCAAGCCGCCAAGGAAACGCATGGCGGCCCGGTGATCGCCATCGCCCAGGCCGGCCAGATCAATACCGGCGCCAGCGACCCGTTCGCCGAGATCGCCCCGATGGCCAAAGCGGCCGGGGCCTGGCTGCACGTCGACGGAGCCTTTGGCCTGTGGGCGCGAGCCTGTCCCGGCCGAGCGGCGCAGCTGGACGGGGTCGACCAGGCCGACAGCTGGGCCACCGACGGCCACAAGTGGCTGCAGACACCCTATGACTGCGGCTTCGCCATCGTCCGCGACGCCGAGGCCCACCGGCGAGCCATGGCCATCACCGCCAGCTACCTGCCGCCACCGGTCGGCGCCGACCGCGACCCTTCCGCCTATGTGCCGGAGCTGTCGCGCCGGGCGCGCGGCATTGGGACCTGGGCCATGCTGCGCCAGTTCGGTCGCGAGGGCCTCGCTGAGCTGGTCGAGCGCGGCTGCGCCATCGCCAGGAGCATGGCCGCGGCCCTGGCCCAGGAGCCCGGGATCGAGCTGGTCGCCGACGTGCCATTGAACCAGTTCATGGTCCGGTTCGGCGACGACGACGCCCTGACCCTGGCGACGGTCCAGCGCATCCAGGACGACGCCATCGCCTTCATCGGTCCGGCGATCTGGCGCGATCGCTGGGTGATGCGGGTGTCGGTGTCCTCGGCCGCGACCCAGCCGGAGGACGGCGAGATCACCGTGCGGGCCGTGATCGACGCCTGGCGCGCCGTGCGGGCCCAGGCCAAGGCCTGAAGGCTGAGAGAAGGCGTTGGCCTAGGAGATCATCCTGAAGAGCGCCTCGCCCTTCACCCAGTGCTGGCCGACCCGCTTATAGACATCGAGGCTGCCCCCGCCGCACAGACCCGAGCACCGCGAGAACGCCATCACCAACGCCGTCCGGCCGTCCGAACTGATCGAAGGCGCGGCGATCGATCCGATATAGACGCGGTTGCCGGTCCCCAGCCGCTCGACCGCCGCGCGATCCTCGGGCGTCGCCATTCGCGTACCCGCGGGCAGCCGGCTCGCCAGCTCGGGGCAGCGGGCGAACAGGTTCACCGGCGGTTGCCGGGTCAGCAGCGCCCTCTGCCAAGTGGCCAAGCCCCAACCGTGGGGCCGCGCGTCGCTGATGCCGCGCTTGATGAAGTTGTTCTTGAAGCTGGCCTGGTCGTCGAAGGCGTTCACGCCATCCTTGGCCTGCTCGGCCATGACCTGGGCGCCCAGCGCGCAGGCCGCCGCCTTGTGGGCGAACCCTTTCGGCGCGCCGACGGCCGGCGCGACCACGAGTGCGGCGACAGCCATGGCGGTCAAGGTCGTCAGGATCGCGGACTTCATGCCCGCGATCCTGCGTCGAACCGAACGTTCTTACAAGCGTAGTCCGGAGGTTTAACCCGGACCGCCCGTACCGAAGTCGAACTGCTCCGGACGCGGCTTGCCACCGCCGAAGGTGTAGCTGAAGCCGAAGAAGGCGGCGCGGACCTTGGCCGTGCGGCGCGTGGTGTCGCGCAGCAGCGGCGTGTCGACGACGACCGTGTCCTCGAACGAGTTGGCGACGTCGTTGATCGTCACGACGAAGTTCAGCTTGTCATTGATCTTGCGGCGGTAGCCGACATTGACCAGCTGGATCGGCTCGCGGTGGCCCTGCGGCGTGATCCGCCGGCCCGAGCTGAAGGCGTTGATCTGGAAGAAGTCCTTCGGCGTGGCCTGGTAGTTCAGGTTGGCGCGGCCCGACAGGGTCGTGCCCGAGCGCTTGCCGGCGAAGCCTAGGCTGGCGGCGTCGATCTCGTTCCAGAAGGCGGTGCCGCTGACATTGTAGGTCAGCTTCGGGGTCAGGCGGCCATTGGCGACCAGTTCCAGACCGCCGTTGCGGCTCTTGCCCAGGTTCTCGCGGGTGGTCAGGAACACGCCGTTGCCCAGGTTCTTGACCACGTCGGTCACGCCATCCTTCGTGTCGCGGAAGAAGGCGGTGGCCATGTAGGTCGCCGGCCCCTTGCGGTACTGCCAGCCCAGCTCGAACGAGTCGGTGACCTGCGGCTTCAGGTTCGGGTTACCGGCGCGATAGTTCAGCGGGTCCTGGTAGACCGGATAGGGGTTCAGATCCTGCGGACCCGGACGCTGGACGCGGCGGCTGAAGTTGGCGTTGAACGTGTTGGCGTCGTCGATCCGATAGCCCGCGTGCAGGGTCGGATAGACGCGGAAATAGTCGTTTTCGTTCTTCTGGTTCGAGGTGATCTGGTCGGTGCGGATATTGACCTGCTCGGCGCGCAGGCCGCCCTGCACCGTCAGGTCGCCGAACGGCCGCTCGTAGGTCACATAGCCGGCCAGGACGTCCTGGTCGTAGGCGAACAGGTTGGTGCGGGCGGCGTCCAGGACCTGGTTGGTCTGGGTCGTGCCGCGGGCGCCGTAGTTGTCGTAGTCGTTGTCGGCGAACTCGAAGTCGAGGCCGGCCTTGACCTTGGACGAGTTGGCCAGCGGCTTGCTGTAGTCGAGCTTCCAGTTGATGCGGGCCTGTTCGGCGCCGAAGCCGAAAGTCTCGTACTGGTCGGGCACGCCGACCAGGCCGTCCAGGTACGCCGTCGCGGCGCGCTTGAACTGGGTGGTCTCGTATTCGAGGTGCGAGGTGACCTCGTGGCCGTCCTTGCCGAGCTGGCGGCGATAGTCGCCGCTGATCGCCGCGTTGTCGCGGACCATGCGCGCGGTGCTGTCGCGCAGGTACGACTGCGCCGTGGCGCCGGCGGCGTTGCGGCCCAGATAGGTCTCGCCGATGTTGCTGTCATAGTTCATGCCGCGAACCCGGACCTCGGCCGACAGCCGGGTCTTCTTGTCCAGGTCGTAGTCGATCCCGGTGCGCAGGCTGAGCGCCCCGCCCTCGTTGACCATGGCGGCGGTCTGCTCGCTCTCCAGGAACTTGCCGCTGGCGCTGTCGAGCACGGCGCGCGTGGTCTCGGACTGGGCCTGCTGTTGGTCGAAGCGGTAGCTGGCGTCGCCCGACAGGGTGACCTTGCCCTGGCGGCGCGTGGCGCTGACGCCGGTGTTGTAGCGGCCATCGGGGCCGATATTGGCGCGGACCGTGCCGGTCACGCCCGCCTTCTGGGTCTTCTTGGTGACCAGGTTGATGATGCCGGCCGAGCCGTCGGGACGGTAGGCGGCCGAGGGGTTGGTCATCACCTCGACCCGGTCGATGCTGTCGGCCGGCAGCTGCTGCAGGGCGTCGGCGCGGTTGTCGCCGTTGAACATGCCCGAGGGCTTGCCGTCGATCAGGATGGTGACGTTCGAGTCGCCGCGCAGGCTGATGTTGCCTTGGACGTCGACCTCGACCGAGGGAATGTTGCGCAGGGCGTCGGAGATCGAGCCGGTCTTGGCCGACAGGTCGTTGGCGACGCTGTAGCTGCGGCGGTCGATGTCGGTCCGCATCGCGGTGGAGTCGCTACGGATGGTCAGGCCTTCGACGGCCGTCGGACCGTCCTTGGCGGCGGGCTTGGGCGCCGTCTGGGCGGCAGCGGGCGCCGCCGGAGTCGTTTGCGCCAAACCCACGGTCGGCGGCAGAATCGCCGCGGCGGCGGCGAACAGAGCGAACTTCAAACGCAAGGCGTATCCCCAACTTCGTCGTCGAGGGAGCCGCCGCGGACGTCCGCGCGATCTCGACCTCCAGCCGTAAAGACCCTTCCGCGAGCAGGGGCAAATTTCTTTTCGGCAATGTTCCAGTTGGCGGGCGCGGGTCGCATTCGGGCCACACCGGTTCTGGGTCAGGCAAGACGTCTATTGTTCAGACTTGGATGATCCGGGAATTGTAGGACGCCACCACCGCGTCATGCGTGACCAGCCGCATCGCGTCCGTGAGGCTCTGTGCGATCAGCAGACGATCGAATGGATCAGCGTGGATCGGCGGCAACTGTTCAACGAGAACAGCCTGCTCGGGCATGATCGGAATCAGCGCGTAGCCCGACGCCCCAAAGAGAAGCTGCGCCTCGGCGGCTGAAACCGGCATGGCGTTTGGCCCGCCGCGATTCAAGCCATGCTTGATCGCGACTTCCCACAAGGTCACGGCGCTGACATGGATCTCATTGTCCGGATCCAGGATGAGATCCCTCGCCTTGACCGAAAGGCGCGCATCGTCGGTCAACGACCAGAGCGCTATATGCGTGTCCAGCAGCAGTTTCACGCGGGGGGGGCGAGAAAGAGTTCGGCGACCGCCGCGTCGTCGGCGAGCGGATCCGCCGGCGCAACGAACATGCCAGCGGCTATGCCGATCCGACGCTCCACCTTTTTCCAGGGCTCGATGGCAATCAGTCGCGCGGCCGGTCGACCGTTGCGGGCGATGATCACCTCTTCGACTTCGCCCTTCTCGACAGCTTCGACCAACTTGGACAGCTGGCTTTTCGCGTCGTGCATATTGACCGTGGCCATGATGAACGCCTCCACTTAGCTAGATATAGCTAACATGGCTGAGCGCGCGATGGAACACCTTGCGGGCCCCGCGAAGGACGTCGCGCAAATCCGCGTGGCTCTGCTATCGGTAAGGTCGCAGGGGTGAGTCCCGCGCGCGGGTGCAGAGGTCGCCAGAACCTCCGCTTGCACGCTGATACCGGTAACACTAAGGTCGCCGGCAACTAGAGGTCTGACAAGGATCTCAGGGCATCAACGGGCCGCCAAGGCCCCATGGGGAGGACACCTGTGGCTTCAGTATCCAACGCTGGCCCGAGCGCCGGCATGAGCGCCGACGGCGCTAAGGTCAACATGGCCTTCGTGGCTGCGATCGTCGCCGTCGCGACCATCGGCGGCTTCATGTTCGGCTACGACAGCGGCGTCATCAACGGCACGCAGGAAGGCCTGGAGAAGGCCTTCAACCTCAGCAAGCTGGGCACCGGCCTGAACGTCGGCGCCATCCTGATCGGCTGCGCCATCGGCGCCTTCGCCGCCGGCCGCCTGGCCGACGTCTGGGGTCGCCGCACCGTGATGATCATCTCGGCCCTGCTGTTCCTGGTCAGCGCCCTGGGCACCGGCGCGGCCGACACCTCGATCGTCTTCATCCTGTTCCGCCTCGTCGGCGGCCTGGGCGTCGGCGCCGCCAGCGTGCTCTGCCCCGTCTACATCTCGGAAGTCACGCCCGCGAACATCCGCGGCCGCCTGTCGTCCGTGCAGCAGATCATGATCATCACCGGCCTGACCGGCGCGTTCGTGGCCAACTACGTGCTGGCCCACACCGCCGGCAGCTCGACCGCCGAGTTCTGGATGGGCCTGCCCGCCTGGCGCTGGATGTTCTGGATGCAGACCATCCCGGCCGGCATCTTCTTCTTCGCCCTGCTGGCCATCCCGGAAAGCCCGCGCTACCTGGTCGCCAAGGGCCAGGACGCCAAGGCCGAAGCGATCCTCTCGCGCCTGTTCGGCGAGGGCCAAGGCGCCGGCAAGGTCGCCGAGATCCGCGCCTCGCTGGCCGTCGACCACCAGCCCAAGTTCTCCGACCTGCTGGACCCGGTGACCAAGAAGCTGCGCCTGCTGCTGTGGGCCGGCCTGGTCCTGGCCGTCTTCCAGCAACTGGTCGGCATCAACATCGTCTTCTACTACGGCTCGGTGCTGTGGCAGTCGGTCGGCTTCACCGAGGACGACAGCCTGAAGATCAACATCCTGTCGGGTTCGCTCTCGATCCTGGCCTGCCTGGCCACCATCGCCCTGATCGACAAGATCGGCCGCAAGCCGCTGCTGCTGGTCGGCTCGGCCGGCATGGCCGTGACCCTAGGCGTGATGACCTGGTGCTTCTCGACCGCCACCACGGTCAACGGCGCCCTGCACCTGGACGCCAGCATCGGCCCGATCGCCCTGATCGCCGCCAACCTCTACGTGATCTTCTTCAACCTCAGCTGGGGTCCGGTCATGTGGGTGATGCTGGGCGAGATGTTCCCGAACCAGATGCGCGGCTCGGCCCTGGCCGTCTGCGGCTTCGCCCAGTGGATCGCCAACTTCGCCATCTCGGTCAGCTTCCCGGCCATGGCCGCCAAGAGCCTGCCGATGACCTACGGCTTCTACGCGCTCAGCGCCGTGGTCTCGTTCTTCCTCGTCCAGAAGCTGGTCAAGGAGACCCGCGGCAAGGAACTGGAAGCGATGCAGGGCTAAGCGCTCTTCATCACACGAACAAGGAAGCGCCCGGGGGTCATCTCCCGGGCGCTTTTTTGTGCGGTTTGCTTGTCCGGCGACGTTGTTAACTGGCGCTGTCTTCGGACATGAAAAAGACTATAAAAATCAAACAATATGGCGAATGACACCGGTGGACACCGTCGCCGGCTTGCCGCTAAGTGAGCGCCAAGAAACGTCAGCTTATCCGTCGGGAGGATACCCATGGTCGACATCAACCGCCGCGGCGCCTTGGGCTCGCTGCTGACCGGCGCCGGCCTAGCCGCCCTGCCCGTCGCCGCTGAAGCCGCCCAAATGGGAACCCTGCCGGCCAAGGCCCTGAGCGGCCCGACCTGGACCAAGGGCGTCGAGGGTCAGCGCAAGGCCGACCTCGGCGACGGCACGTTCCTGAACCCGATCCTGGCCGGCGACCATCCCGACCCGTCGATCCTGAAGGACGGCGCCGACTACTACATGACCCACTCGTCGTTCGACGCGTATCCGGGCCTGCTGATCTGGCACTCCAAGGACCTGGTGAACTGGACGCCCGTCACCACGACCCTGAAGACCAATGTCGGGTCGATCTGGGCCCCCGAGCTCTGCAAGCACAAGGGCCGCTACTACATCTACCTGCCCGCCAAGAAGCCGAACAACAACACCAGCTATGTGATCTGGGCCGACAAGATCGAGGGTCCCTGGTCCGAGCCGATCGACCTGAAGCTGCCCCGCTACATCGACCCCGGCCACGTGGTCGACGAGAAGGGCGAGCGCTGGCTGTTCCTGTCGGGCGGCGACCGCATCAAGCTGGCCCCGGACGGCCTCTCGACCGTCGGCCAGCCCGAACACGTCTACAATCCGTGGCGCTATCCCGACACCTGGGACGTCGAGGGCTTCTCGCCCGAGGGCCCCAAGGTCATGCGCAAGGGTGAGTACTTCTACCTGGTCACCGCCGTCGGCGGCACGGCCGGCCCGCCGACGGGCCACATGGTCATCGTGGCCCGCGCCAAGTCGCTGGGCGGCCCGTGGGAGGATCACCCCCAGAACCCGATCGTGCGCACGGTCGACAACAGCGAGAAGTGGTGGTCGCGCGGCCACGCCACCCTGGTCGAGGGCCCGACGCCAGGCGACTGGTGGACCGTCTATCACGGCTATGAAAACGGCTATTACACCCTGGGCCGCCAGACCCTGCTGGCCCCGGTGACCTGGACGGCCGACGGCTGGTTCACGGTCGGCGGCGGCGATCTGTCGAAGCCCCTTCCCAAGCCGAAGGGCGGCAAGAGCGGCCCGCACGGCATGGCGCTGTCGGACGACTTCTCGACCGACAAATACGGCGTGCAGTGGAACTTCTTCGACCCCAAGCCCGACGAGCACCAGCGCCTGAGCCGCGCGGGCGGCGTCCTGACCCTGAAGGGCGCGGGCGAGGCGCCGTCGACCGGCGCGCCGCTGATCTTCGTCAACGGCGACCAGGCCTATGAGATCGAGTGCGAGATCGACATCGATCCCGAGACCCGCGCGGGCCTGATCCTGTTCTACGACCGCCAGCTCTATTGCGGCCTGGGCTTCGACAGCAAGAACTTCGTCACCCACCAGTACGGCATCGAGCGCGGCCGCCCCGCCAACCCGCACGGCTCGAAGATGCTGATGAAGCTGATCAACACCCGCCACATCGTCAGCTTCCACACCAGCGGCGACGGCGGGAAGACCTGGAAGCGGTTCGACCGGGGCATGGAAGTCAGCGGCTACCACCACAATGTCCGCGGCGGCTTCCTGATGCTGAAGCCGGGCCTCCACGCGGCCGGCAAGGGCTCGGCGCGGTTCCGGAACTTCAAGTACCGGGCGCTGGACTAGGGTCTACTTTTCCTCGTCATCCCGGACGGCCGCAGGCCGATTGGGACCCAGGGGCCGGCGCATTGCATTTGCCCCTGGGTCCGGCTCTCCGCTTCGCTGCGGCCGGGATGACGAGTATTATTGGCGATGGATTTTGGCGGGCGGTTGACCGTTGGAGAGGCCGAAGGCCCTACTCCGCCGTCTCCGCGATCTCGGCCTTCGCCACCATGGTCGGCTTGATCAGCCGCGCGGCGTTCACGCGAGCCCCGCTGGGGGCCAGGATCTCTAGGTGGACGTGGTCGGTGATGCCGCGATAGTGGCTCTGCAGGCTCTCGACCTTGCCGATCGGCTGGCCCAGGCGGACCGTCTGGCCGACCTCGACGCCGGGCGTCACGTAGAAGGCGCGGGCGGCGTAGCCGAGGGCGGGATTGGTGATCTCGACGAACTTCAGGTCGGTGTCGCCGGCATAGGCGTAGCCGATCTTGGTCACATAGCCCGACATCGGCGCCTGGACCTCCTGGCCGGCCGTGGCGGTGTAGTCCACGCCCTCGTGGTCGCGCGAGCCGCCGTCGCGACGGGCGCCGAACCAGCCTTCGCCGAACGCGTCATGGCCGCGCGGGGCCGCGCCGGTCGGGTTGGCGAAGTCGGAAGCCCCGTCGCCGTCGATGTCGGCGCCCTTCCAGACCAGTTCCATGATCGGGACCGCTTCGGCCTTGGGCGCGATGTCCGCCAGCAGCTTGACGATCGGCGCGGGTCCCGGCCGGCGGGAAACCGGGCGCTCCATGGCCGCCACCACCATCGGCGCGAACACGGCGGCCAGGCCCAGGACACAACGCAGGGCGGGGCTGAGCGTCTTCGCGGTCGATGCGTTCATGGGGGACTTTCTGCCTTGGAAGGGGGGCGTGGTGTCGCCGACCGAGGCTATGTATTGGTTAACGGCGAGGCGCGCCACGCCAGGGCCGTGCGACGCGTCGTCGCGATCGGCCCATGGTTAAGCTTTGATTTTGTTGATGAATTCCAAGCCCACCAAGGCCTTGGAAGGCCGTTGGCGCGAGCCCGGAACCGTCCGCGTGCGACGCTATGTCAGCAGGTGTCGCATGGTCGAGCGCAGCACGCCGATCAGGGCCTCGCGGTCCATGTCCGGGTGGTTGACCCCTCGCATCAGCAAGCCGTCGAAGATCAGGCCGATGGTCTCGCAGCGGGCCTGGAACTCGGCCTCGCTCCATTCGGGCCGGCGGTTGCGCTCCATCATGGTCCTGGCCATCTCGCGCTCCTGCTGGTCGGCGGCGCGGACGATGGTGGCGACCTTGGGATTGCGGGCGGCCTCGGCGACGACCTCAAGCGCCAGGGAAGAGCGGCGCAGGTCGAAGCACTTTTCGATGCTCTCGGGCAAATGTTCGTCGATGGCGTCCAGCAGAGTCCCCGGCCGGGCCTCGATCTCGGCGAACTTGTCGCGCATCTCGGCCAGGTCCTGGGCGACGATGGCGGCGATGATCGCCTCCTTGTTCTCGAAGTAGCGATAGATCTGGCCGACGCTCAGGCCGGCGGCCTTGGCGATGTCGGCCATGCTGGCGCCGTGGAACCCGGACTGCCGCACGCGCTCGCAGGCGGCGTCGAGGATCTGCTGCCGGCGCGATTCCGGCGAAGGACGGCCCGATTGGGTCTCATCAGCCATTGAAAATCCTGATCGGCATTACATTTCCGTTAGGTCAGCCACGTTCGAACCGGGCGGAGGTTGACTTGCGACAGTACCGCTCCTATGTCCAGCCCGCTTGAGAATGAACGTTCATTCTCAGATTGTTCATCATGCCGGCCACGTCAAGGGTAATAGCCCACGCGGCCACCGCATCCCGGGGTCAAATATGCAATTCCAACGCTCGGCCGTGTCCACGGCTGTGGGGCTCGCCGCCATCGCACTCACCCTCTCGGCCTGCGGCCAGGGCAAGGGCGGGGCCGGCGGTGGCGGCTTCGGCGGTCCGGCCGAGGTCGGCTACATCGTCGCCCAATCACAGCCGGTCAGCCTGACCACCGAGCTGGCGGGTCGCACCTCGGCCTTCCTGGTCTCGGAAGTGCGTCCGCAGGTCGGCGGCGTCGTCAAGGCGCGGCTGTTCCAGGAGGGCTCGCTGGTCCGCGCAGGGCAGTCGCTCTACCAGATCGATCCGGCGACCTATCAGGCCACGGTCAACAGCGCCGCCGCCGCCGTCGCCCAGGCTCAGGCCCAGGCGACCGCCGCCAAGCTGAAGGCCGACCGCTACAGGGCCCTGGTCGAGACCGGCGCGGTGTCCAAGCAGGACAATGACGACGCCCAGGCCGCCGCCGCCCAGACGGCCGCCGCCGTCGCCGTGCAGAAGGCCGCCCTCGACAACGCCCGCATCAATCTGAACTACACCCGCGTGGCCGCCCCGATCTCGGGCCGCATCGGCAAGAGCGCCGTGACCCCCGGCGCCCTGGTCACCGCCAGCCAGGCGACGCCGCTGGCCACGGTCCAGGACCTCTCCAAGGTCTATGTCGACCTGACCCAGACCTCGGCCGAGCTCCTGAAGCTCCAGCAGCAGTTCGCCTCGGGCAAGGTCGGCCGCGCCGGCTCCGCGCCGGTGACCCTGAAGCTGGAAGACGGCTCGACCTACCCGATCCAGGGCCGGCTCGAGTTCTCGGACATCACCGTCGACCCGGGCACCGGCTCGATCGGCCTGCGGGCGGTGTTCCCCAACCCGAACGGCGTGCTGCTGCCAGGCATGTATGTCCGCGCGGTGCTGAGCCAGGGCGTGGCCGCCAGCGGCATCCTCGTGCCGCAAGGCGCCATCCAGCGCGACCCGAAGGGCAACGCCCAGGTCACGGTGGTCAACGCCAAGGGCGGGGCCGAGCCGCGTCCGGTCACCCTGGGCCAGACGATGGGCGACAAGTGGCTGATCACCAGCGGCCTGAACGCCGGCGACAAGGTGATCACCGAGGGCCTGCTGAAGCTGCGCCCCGGCGCGCAGATCAAGGCGGTCCCGGCCGGGTCCGTCGCCGCCGCCCCCAACGCCCAAGCCAAGCACTAAGGCGCGCCTCAGATGCTCTCGCGTTTCTTCATCGACAGACCCATCTTCGCGTGGGTCATCGCCATCGTGATCATGCTGGCCGGGGCGCTCGCCATCCGGACCCTGCCGGTCGCGCAGTATCCCACCATCGCCCTGCCCCAGGTCACGGTCTCGGGCGTCTATCCGGGCGCCTCGGCCAAGACGGTCGAGGACAGCGTCACCCAGGTCATCGAGCAGAAGATGAAGGGTCTGGACGGCCTGGAGTACATGTCGTCGACCAGCGACAGCTCCGGCGCGGCCTCGATCACCCTGACCTTCAAGGCCGGGACCAACATCGACATCGCCCAGGTGCAGGTCCAGAACAAGCTGCAGACCGCCACCGCCCTCCTGCCCCAAGAGGTGCAGCAGCAAGGCCTGACGGTCGCCAAGTCGGCGCGTAACTTCATGATGGTGGTCGGCCTCTATTCCGAGGATCCGAAGTCCACCAACACCGACCTCGCCGACTATCTGGCCTCCAACATCCAGGACCCGCTGAGCCGGGTCGACGGCGTCGGCGACATCCAGCTGTTCGGCGCGCAATACGCCATGCGCATCTGGCTGGACCCGCAGAAGCTGGCCAGCTTCAACCTGACCCCGGCCGACGTCGCCGCCGCCATCCGCGCCCAGAACGCCCAGGTCTCGGCCGGCCAGATCGGCGGCACGCCGAACCTGCCGGGCACGGGCCTGAACGCCACGATCACCGCCCAGTCGCGCCTGCAGACCCCCGAGCAGTTCCGGGCGATCATCGTCAAGAACAGCGCCGGCGGCGCCACCGTGCGGCTCGCCGACGTGGCCCGCGTCGAACTGGGGGCCGAGAACTACGGCTCGGTCGCCAAGTTCAACGGCAAGCCCGCCGCCGGTCTGGCCATCCGCCTGGCCCCCGGCGCCAACGCCCTGGACACCGCCGCCGCCGTCAAGGCGCGGATGGCGCAGCTCGAGAAGTCGTTCCCGGCCAACTACAAGTACGTCGTCCCCTACGACTCGACGCCGTTCGTGAAGCTGTCGATCGAGGAAGTGGTCAAGACGCTGATCGAGGCCATCATCCTCGTCTTCATCGTCATGTTCCTGTTCCTGCAGAACTGGCGCGCGACGCTGATTCCGACCATCGCCGTGCCGGTCGTGCTGCTCGGCACCTTCGGGGTGCTGGCGGCCTTCGGCTACTCGATCAACACCCTGACCATGTTCGGCCTGGTGCTGGCCATCGGCCTTCTGGTCGACGACGCCATCGTCGTGGTCGAGAACGTCGAGCGCGTGATGTCCGAGGAGGGCCTCAGCCCCCTCGAAGCCACCCGCAAGTCGATGAACGAGATCACCGGCGCCCTGATCGGCATCGCCCTCGTCTTGGCCGCGGTGTTCGTGCCGATGGCCTTCTTCGGCGGTTCGCAGGGCGTGATCTATCGCCAGTTCTCGATCACCATCGTCTCGGCCATGGGCCTGTCGGTGATCGTGGCCCTGATCCTGACCCCGGCCCTCTGCGCCACCCTGCTCAAGCCCGTCGAGGCCGGTCACCACGACCGCAAGACCGGTTTCTTCGGCTGGTTCAACCGCAGCTTCAACGACGCCAGCACCCGCTACCAGGGCGCCGTGCGCGGCATCCTGGGCAAGAGCGCCCGCTGGATGGCGATCTACGCCGCCATCATCGTGGTCATGGCGTTGCTGTTCGTGCGCCTGCCCAGCGCCTTCCTGCCGGAAGAGGACCAGGGGATCATGATCACCCTCGTGCAACTGCCGGCCGGCGCGACCCAGGAGCGGACGCTCGGCGTGCTGGACAAGGTTCGCGACCACTTCCTGGTCGACGAGAAGGAGGCCGTGAAGTCGGTCTTCACCGTCTCGGGCTTCAGCTTCGGCGGCGCCGGCCAGAACGCTGGTCTCGCCTTCGTGCGCCTCAAGGACTTCGAGGAGCGCAAGGCCGCCAATCTCAAGGCCAAGGCCGTCGCCGGCCGCGCCATGGGGACCTTCGGCCAGATCCGCGACGCCATGGTGTTCGCGGTGATCCCGCCGGCCGTGCCGGAGCTGGGCACCTCGTCGGGCTTTGACTTCCAGCTGCAGGACATCAACGGCGTCGGTCACGAGGCCCTGATGAACGCCCGCAACCAGATGCTGGGCATGGCTTCGCAGGATCCCAACCTGGCCGGCGTGCGCCCCAACGGTCAGGATGACACTCCGCAGCTGAAGATCACCGTCGACCAGGCCAAGGCCGGCGCCATGGGCCTGACCACCGCCGACATCAACAGCGCGCTGAGCGCCGCCTGGGGCGGGTCGTACGTCAACGACTTCATCGATCGTGGTCGCGTGAAGAAGGTCTACATGCAGGCCGACGCGCCCTACCGCATGACACCCGAGGACCTGAACCGCTGGTACGTGCGCAACAACCAGGGCCAGATGGTGCCGTTCCCGGCCTTCGCCTCGGCCAGCTGGACCTACGGCTCGCCGCGCCTGGAGCGCTATAACGGCCTGTCGTCGATGAACATCCAGGGCGCCCCGGCCCCGGGCAAGAGCTCGGGCCAGGCCATGGACGCCATGGAGAAGCTGGCCGCCCAGCTGCCGCCGGGCATCGGCTTCGAGTGGACCGGTCTGTCGGCCCAGGAACGCGAGTCCGGCAACCAGGCTCCGGCGCTGTACGGCATCTCGATCCTGGTGGTGTTCCTGCTGCTGGCCGCCCTCTACGAGAGCTGGTCGATCCCGTTGGCCGTCATCATGGTGGTGCCGCTGGGCATCGTCGGCGCCCTCTTGGCCACCTTCGCCCGAGGCCTCAGCAACGACATCTACTTCCAGGTCGGCCTGCTGACGACCATGGGCCTGGCGTCCAAGAACGCCATCCTGATCGTCGAGTTCGCCAAGGATCTCTACGAGAAGGGTATGAGCCTGGTCGACGCCACCCTGGAAGCCGTCCGCATCCGCCTGCGTCCGATCATCATGACCTCGCTGGCCTTCGTCTTCGGCGTGCTGCCCCTGGCGATCTCCAACGGAGCCGGCTCGGGCGCACAGCACGCGATCGGCACCGGCGTCATCGGCGGCATGATCTCCGCCACCCTCCTGGCGATCTTCTTTGTCCCGCTGTTCTTCGTGCTGGTCGAGAAGGTCTTCAAACCGAAACACAAAGGCCACAACGAAGCGGTCGCTCACGCCAGCGAAGCGCCGTCGACGGAGGCCCACTGACCATGCTGCGTAACCTCACCCTGATCCTGGTCGCCTCCACGGCGGTCGGCGCCTGCACCCTGGCCCCGGACTACCAGCGCCCGGCTCTGCCGGTGGCCCAGACCTGGTCCACGCCGATCGCCGAGCCCACCGGCTCGGTCACGGCCGCCGACCTCGACTGGCGCCAGGTGCTGGTCGACGCCCGTCTGCAAGGCGTGGTCGACCTGGCGCTCAAGCAGAACCGCGACCTGCGCGTGGCGGTGCTGAACATCGAGAAGGCCCGCGCCCAGTACGGCATCCAGCGCGCCGCCCTGTTCCCGGGCGTCAACGGCGTGCTGTCCGAACAGCGCGGCCGCACGCCCGGCTCGATCTCATCGACCGGCGCGGCCACCGACACCGAGACCTACAGCGCCACGGTCGGCTTCACGGCCTATGAGCTGGACATCTTCGGCCGCGTCCGCAGCCTGAAGGACGCGGCTCTGCAGAGCTATCTGGCCACGCGCGAGACCAGCCGCTCGGTCCGCACCAGCCTGATCGCCGAGACCGCCAACGCCTGGCTGACCCTGGCCGCCGACCAGGACCGCCTGGCCCTGGCCCGGAACACCCTGACCACCCGCGAGGACTCGCTGCGCCTGGTGCGCCAGCGCGTCGACGGCGGGGCCGGCTCGCTGCTGGACCTGCGCAATGCCGAGACCCTGACTGAGACGGCCCGCTCGGACGTCGCGGTCTACACCGCCCAGGTGGCTCAGGACCGTAACGCCCTGACCCTGCTGGCCGGCGGCGACGTGCCGGCCGACCTGCTGCCGTCCAATGGCCTGGCCTCGGCCGAGATCCTGGCGGACCTCCCGGCCGGCCTGCCGTCGGACGTGCTGGTCCGTCGTCCCGACGTCCTGGCCGCCGAGCACCAGTTGCAAGGCGCCAACGCCAATATCGGCGCGGCGCGCGCGGCCTTCTTCCCGCGTATCAGCCTGACCGGCTCGACCGGCACGGCCAGCGGCGACCTGGACGGCCTGTTCACGGGCGGCACGGGGGTCTGGAGCTTCGTGCCCCAGATCAGCCTGCCGATCTTCGCCGGCGGCGCCAATGTCGCCGGCTTGGACAGCGCCAAGGCCAGCCGCGACATCGCCGTGGCGACCTACGAGAAGACGGTGCAGACGGCGTTCCGCGAGGTCTCCGACGCCCTGTCGGTACGCGCCACGGTCGCCGACCGCGTCGCCGCCCAGGAACGGCTGGTCACGGCCGCCACCGGCAGCCAGCGCCTGTCCCAGCAGCGCCGCGACGCCGGCCTCGACAGCGCCCTGACTTTGCTCGATTCCCAGCGCACCCTGTACGCGGCCGAACAGGGCCTGATCACCGCGCGCCTGGCGCGGGCGACCAACCTGGTGACCCTCTACAAGACCCTCGGCGGCGGGGCCCCGGCCAGCGCCGAATAGTCAGAGCTCCCCGGCGCGAGCCGGGGCGGTTCGTTGTCCATCATCCCCCCCGATGGCTGCGAACGGAACGGGCGCGCTCCTCCCCCCACCCCTGGAGCCGCCCGTTCCACCCCTAACTCAGCGCTCCCGCTTCCACTCCGAGATCGGGACATTCCCGTCCGGCGCGGTCGGCACGCGCCAGCTCAGGGCGTCGCCCTTCAGCTCATAGGCGCGCCTCTGGGTCGCGCCCTCCCAGTTCTTGAACGACGCCCCTTCGATCTTGAACACCAGCTGGTGGGCGGCCTCGTCGATGACGATGGTTCCGTAGTGGGTCGAGGAGCCCAGCGCCGCGTCGGCGTATTCCTCGGCCGTGCCGCGCTTCTTGTCGCCCGAGGCGAAGCCGGTGCGCTCGCTCCTGAAGATCTGCAGGCTGTAGCGGCCGGCCGCGTCGACGATCAGCCGCCCCTTGGGCGCGGCGCCGTAGTCATGCTCACGCACGCCGGCCGGGGTGAGCCGGTCGGCCGCCGTCAGGGTCCAGGTCCCGGCCAGCGGAAAGTCCGCCGCCTGGGCCACACCCGCCGTCGCGAAGGCCAAAGCCAGGCCCGTCATGGTCTTTCGCATCTCACACTCCGCGTAACTTATTTGACAGGTTACTGGCGCAAGTTCGGCGAATGCGGCTAACCTGTCAATCCGGTTTCGAGGGCCGGTTTCGAGGAGCCGGTTTCCCGTGAGATGTTCGTGACGCCCAAACTCGAAGAGACCCGTGACGGCTTCCGCTTCCGGGGCGGCCGCCTGCCGCTGGACCTGCCGGCGACCCTGGCGGGGCGGGTGAGCGGAAACCATCGCGACGCCCTGGCCATCCCGGCCGACCTCGACCGCTGGCTGGTCGCGGCGGGCCTCGCCGAAGCCCCCATGGGCGCATCCGCCGAAGATCTTTCGGCCGCGCGCGATCTTCGCGAGACACTCTACGCCCTGGCCGCTGCCCGCGCCGAAGACCGCCCCTTGCCCGATGGGCCGCGCGAGGCCCTCAACGCCTTCGCCGTCCAGCCGGCCGCCACGCCCTGGCTGGACACCTCCGGGTCGATGCGCCTGAAAGGTCGAGCACGGGAGCTTCTGGCCAGCGTCGCGCGCGAGGCCATCGCGCTGCTGGGCGGCCCGGACGGCGAGCGCATCCGCCAGTGCCAGGGGCCGACCTGCGCGATCCTGTTCCTCGACACCTCGCGCAAGGGCGACCGCCGCTGGTGCTCGATGAGCGCCTGCGGGAATAGGGCCAAGGTGGCGGCGTTCCGGGAGCGGGAGAAGGGGTGAGACCGTGCGTCCTTCGAGGCGCGCTCAAGAGCGCGCACCTCAGGATGAGGAAAGCTTCACTGAATTCCTCATCCTGAGGTGCGAGGCGAAGCCGAGCCTCGAAGGACGCAACGCCCCTACAGCGGCAACTGCACCGTGCTCTTGACCTCCTCGAGCACCGCATAGGTCCGGGTCTCGCGGACGCCGGGCATCTTGACCAGGATGTCGCCGAGGAAGTTCCGGTACGCCTCCATGTCGCGCACCCGGGCCTTGATCAGGTAGTCGAAGCCGCCGGCCACCATGTGGCACTCCAGGATCTCGGGCGCGCGGCGCACGGCCTTGGCGAAGTCCTCGAACACCTCGCCGGTCGTGCGCTCCAGCACCACCTCGACGAAGATCAGCAGGGCCCGGTCGACCTTGGCCGGGTCGAGCAGGGCCGCGTAGCCGGTGATGTAGCCGCGCTCGCGCAGGCGGCGGACCCGATCGAAGGTGGCGGCCGGCGACAGGTTGCAGCGCTTGGCCAGCTCGGCGTTGGTAATGCGGCCATCGGCCTGCAGAACCTTCAACAGCCGGCGGTCGGTGTCATCTAGAGCGGAAATGGCCATATCGAATTTTCACCGAAGAAGCTTCGAAAAGTAACGGTCACAAACGTAGCACATTCGGAAAGCTTGGCGGTACACCTCCAATCGTTCCAGCCCCGCTTGGCGCTCCCCCCTCCTCAGAGGCGCCGGCGGACACGGCCAGCCGCCGTGGTTGGAACCGACGCGACGCCTCCCCTCTCCCCCTGAGGGCGTCGCGCCAGAGAGGAAGGGACGCGAGCGTCTCCCCCCGAAAGCCGCGTCCCTTCCTCCCTCCCCTTTTCCAGAGCATGCTCTGGTCTATCCGTCGCGACCGCCCGCCCCTCGTTGGAGCGGACGATCATTTTTCGCGTTTCGACCGAAGGACAAACGGACCCAGCGCCCAACAAACGAAGCACCTTTGGCCGAAGGCAAGTTAGACCGACGATATACTAATTAGGGAACGACCATGCACGCCACGCCTCAGATGGATTGGGCCACGACGGACTGGGATAGCCTCGACGCCGGCAAGTATCGCGACGAAGCCGCGGTGATCGCCGACCTGCTGGCCGCCAAGCCCCTCTCCAGCGAGGATCGCGCCGCCGTCCGCGCCGAGGCCGAGGCCCTCGTGCGCGGCGCCCGCCGCAGCGTCCGCAAGCAGGGCGTGGTCGAAAGCTTTCTGCAGGAGTTCAGCCTGGGCACCCGCGAGGGCCTGGCCCTGATGTGCCTGGCCGAGGCCCTGCTGCGCACCCCCGACGACGACACCCGCGACAAGCTGATCGCCGAGAAGATCGGCTCGGCCGACTGGGCGTCGCACCTCGGCGGCTCCGACAGCCTGTTCGTCAACGCCTCGACCTGGGGTCTGATGCTGACCGGCAAGATCGTCGAGCCCGACGACGAGGCCCGCAACGACATGCCCGGCTTCATCAAGAAGCTGGCCGGCCGCATCGGCGAGCCGGTGATCCGCGCCGCCGTCGGCCAGGCCATCCGCATCATGGGCGAACAGTTCGTCCTGGGCCGGACCATCGAGGCGGCCATCAAGCGCGCCGCCAACGAAGGCGACATGTGCAGCTTCGACATGCTGGGCGAAGGCGCCCGCACCGCCGCCGACGCCGCGCGCTACGAGAAGTCCTATGCCGACGCGATCCAGACGGTCGGCAAGCTGTCGAACGGCGCCGGTCCTGAGAAGGGCCACGGCGTCTCGGTCAAGCTCTCGGCCCTGTGCCCTCGCTACGAGGCCACCCACGAGGACCGCGTGTGGGAGGAGCTTTATCCCCGCACCCTGCGCCTGGCGCTGATCGCGGCCCGCTACAACATCAACTTCACGATCGACGCCGAGGAAGCCGACCGCCTGGCCTTGTCGCTGAAGCTGCTGGACCGCCTGTGCCGCGAGCCGGAGCTGGGCGAGTGGCAAGGCCTGGGCCTGGCCGTCCAGGCCTATCAGAAGCGCTGCGGCGAGGTGATCGCGCGTCTGGCCGCCCTCTCGAAGGACACCGGCCGTCGCCTGATGGTCCGCCTCGTGAAGGGCGCCTACTGGGACAGCGAGATCAAGCGCGCCCAGGTCGCCGGCCGCCCGGACTATCCGGTCTATACGACCAAGCCGGCCACCGACCTGTCGTACCTGGTCAACGCCAAGGCCCTGATCGAGGCCGCCCCGCACCTCTACGCCCAGTTCGCCACCCACAACGCCCACACCCTGGCGGCCGTGGTGCGCATGGCCAAGAACGCCGGCGTCAAGATCGAGCACCAGCGCCTGCACGGCATGGGCGAGGCGCTCTACAAGGCCGCCGACGACCTCTATGACGGCATCACCCTGCGGGCCTACGCACCCGTGGGCGGTCATGAGGACCTGCTGCCCTATCTGGTCCGCCGCCTGCTGGAGAACGGCGCCAACACCTCGTTCGTCCACGCCCTGCTGGACGAGCGCGTGCCGGTCGAGAAGGTCGTCACCGACCCGATGGACACCGTCGAAGCCCACCCCGACCGCCACGCCAAGATCCCGACGCCGATCGAGGTCTATGGGCCACGCCGCCAGAACAGCGCCGGCCTCGACCTGTCGGTGAAGGCCGATCGCGAGCGCCTGGACGCCGCCGTCACGGCCCTGGACGGCGTCACCCTCTCGGCCGGTCCGCTGGTCGGCGGCAAGGTCGCCGCCGGGACCCCGCCGATGCCGGTGGCCGCTCCGGCCGACGCGGCCAAGGTGGTCGGCTCGGTTTCCGAAGCCCAGCTGCCGCAGATCGACGAAGCCTTCCGCCTGGCCCGCGCGGCGCAACCGGCCTGGGACCAGGCCGGCGGCCCGGCTCGCGCCAAGACCCTGCGCGCCATGGGCGACGCCCTGGAAGCCAATATCGATCGCCTGATCGCCATCCTGGCCCGCGAGGCCGGCAAGACCCTGTCGGACGGCATCGCCGAGGTGCGCGAGGCCGTCGACTTCTGCCGCTACTACGCGACCCTGGCCGAGGATCAGTTCGGCGCCGGCGAGTTGCTCAAGGGCCCGGTCGGCGAGACCAATGTCCTGCGCCTGGCCGGTCGCGGCGTCTTCGTCTGCATCAGCCCGTGGAACTTCCCGCTGGCCATCTTCACCGGCCAGATCGCGGCCGCCCTCGCCGCCGGCAACGCCGTGCTGGCCAAGCCCGCCGAGCAGACGCCGCTGATCGCCTTCGAAGCCGTGAAGCTCTATCACGCCGCCGGCCTCGACCCGCGCCTGCTGGCCCTGCTGCCGGGGCGGGGCGAGACCGTCGGCGCGGCCCTGACCAGCCACGAGGGCCTGGACGGCGTCGCCTTCACCGGCGGCACCGACACCGCCTGGCGGATCAATCAGACGCTCGCCCAGCGCCAAGGCCCGATCGTGCCGTTCATCGCCGAGACCGGCGGCCTCAACGGCATGTTCGTCGACACCACCGCCCAGCGCGAACAGGTGATCGACGACGTCATCGTCAGCGCCTTCGGTTCGGCCGGCCAGCGCTGCTCGGCCCTGCGCCTGCTGTTCCTGCCGGAGGACACCGCTGAGCACATCATCGACGGCCTGAAGGGCGCCATGGACGCCCTGGTCCTCAGCGACCCGGCCCTGGCCGTCACCGACGTCGGCCCGGTGATCGACGCAGAGGCCAAGGACGCCCTGGACAAGCACCTCGTCCGCCTGAAGCGCGAGGCCAAGGTGCTGCACGCCCTGGCCGCCCCGGCCGGCGGCACGTTCTTCGCTCCGGTCCTGGCCGAGATTCCCGCCGCCGACTTCCTGGAGCGCGAGGTGTTCGGCCCGGTGCTGCACGTGGTCCGCTACAAGCCCGAGAACCTGGAAGAGGTGGCCACCGCCCTGGCCGCGCGCCGCCACGGCCTGACCCTGGGCATCCACTCGCGGATCGAGAGCTTCGCGGCCGACGTCCAGCGCCTGGTCCCGGCCGGCAACGCCTATGTCAATCGCTCGATGACCGGCGCCGTCGTCGGCGTCCAGCCGTTCGGCGGCGAGGGCCTCTCGGGCACCGGCCCCAAGGCCGGCGGCCCCCACGCCCTGCTGCGCTTCGCGGTCGAGCGGGCGGTCAGCGTCAACATCACCGCCCAGGGCGGGGATCCGGCGCTGCTGAATCTGTAGGTCCGCGAAGCATCAATCCTCCCCCTGGCGGGGGAGGTGGCGCGGAGCGCCGGAGGGGGAAGTGCTGCTGAGCCAACTTCTTCCCTCTCCGTCGGCTGCGCCGACACCTCTCCCCTGGGGAGAGGATTTCCCAGCACACCTTCACAACTGTCCCGCGTAACGCCTAAGCTCCCCGATCCGTCTGGGAGGACGCGCCATGACCCTTTCTCGCCGCCATCTGTTGGCCGCGCTCTCCGCCGTCCCCGCCCTCGGCGCCAGCAAGAAGCCGCTGCCGGGACCGCCCAAGGGCTTCGTAGCGGTCAAGAACGGTCGGCTGGTCCTCGACGGCAAGCCCTACCGCTTCGTCGGCGCGAACCTCTGGTACGGCGCCTGGCTGGGATCGCCCGGCGTCACCGGCGACCGCGAGCGGCTGAAGCGCGAGCTGGACCGGCTGAAGGCCCTGGGCGTCACCAACCTGCGGGTCCTGGGCGCGGGCGAGCGCTCGCCGGCCAAGGCCGCCGTCAGTCCCACCTTCCAGGAGAAGCCGGGCGTCTCCGACCCGGACCTGCTGAAGGGGCTCGACTACCTGCTGGCCGAGATGGCCGCGCGGGACATGAAGGCGGTGATCTACGTCAACAACTTCTGGGACTGGTCGGGCGGCATGCCGGCCTATCTGAACTGGGTCGGCAACGGCCCCTGGTTCCAGCAGGGCGACCCCAATCATCCGTGGCCGGAGTTTCCGGACTATTCGGCCCGCTTCTACGGCGACGCCAAGGCCAACGCCCTGTTCCGCCGCTACCTGATGAGCCTGATCGGCCGGGTGAACTCGGTCACCAACCTGGCCTATCGCGACGATCCGGCGATCATGGCCTGGCAACTGGCCAACGAGCCCCGCCCAGGCGGCACCGACGCCTTCGGGACCAAGAACCTGCCGACCTACTATCACTGGATCGGCGAGATCTCGACGATCATCAAGACCCTGGATCCCAAGCACCTGGTCAGCACGGGCAGCGAGGGCAGCATGGGATGCCTGGAGCGCGAGAGCTGCGTGCTCGACGCCCACAGGCCGACCAATATCGACTACCTCACCGTCCACGTCTGGCCCAACAACTGGGGCTGGATCGATCCCAAGAACCAGCCGGCGACCTACGCGGCCGGCGAGGCGCGCTGCCGCGACTATGTCACCCGCCACATCGCCCTGGCCAAGCAGCTGAACAAGCCGATGGTCATCGAGGAGTTCGGCCTGATCCGCGAGGCCCGCGCCTTCACCCCCGGCTCGGCAACGGCCGACAAGGACCGTTTCTACCGGACGATCTACGGCCTGGCCCTGGACGACATGAAGGCCGGCGGCCCCATCGCCGGCACCAACTTCTGGGCCTGGAACGGCGAAGGCCGCGCCCAGCACCCCGACGCCTGGTTCGCCGCCGGCGACAAGAGCTTCGTCGGCGATCCGCCCCAGGAGGAACAGGGCCTGTACGGCGTCTTCGACACCGACCCCACGACCCTGGCCGTGATCGCCGAACACGCGGCGGCGGTGAAGGCGCTGTAGCTAGCGCCCCGCCAGCGCCACGGCATTGGTCACCGCGTCGGGCAGGCGCACGGCCAGCCGCTTGGCCTTCAGGGCCGCGCCGTCGGTCATGCGGAAGCCGACCAGCACGTCGGGGTCGACGCCGCCGATCTCGTTGGAGCCGTCGGCGCGCAGCCGCAGGCAGTCGGGCAGGAACAGACGCCCGCCGCTGTTCTTCAAGGTCACGGGGCCGGCCGCGGTCGCGTGGCCGCAGCCCGAGCCGGCCGTGGGCGAGCCCAGGATGATCGCCCCCCTGTTGTCCTGCAGCATGGCGCTGAACTCTTCCGACGCGCTGCCCGTGCGGCCGTCGACCAGCACGATCAGCGGCCCGCTCCAGACGCCCTCGCGCCAGCGCCATTTCATCGGGTGGAACACCGATTGGCCCCACGGTTTGTCCGCCAGGGCGGTCGGGTCGGCCGAAGCCCAGACCCCCGCGCCGTAGCCGGCCTCGACCAGGCGGGCGCACGGCTGGGTCGTCTCGCAAGAACGGCGGGCCTCGGCGGCGCGGGCCCGCAGATCGGCCGCCTGACGCAGCAGGTCGGCTTTCAGCGTTCCGCGCTCGGCCTTGACGTTGGCCTCGATATCCAGCGCCAGGCTGTCCAGCTGGGCGGCCGCCTCCGGCGAGCGGACCAGACGCACCGGCGCGCTCTTCAGGCGGACCGGCGTGACCATGCGCGCGGCGACCTCGGCCCACTCGCGCCCGCCGCCATTGCCGGCCAGGTCGATCATCAGCACCTCGGCGCCGGCGGCCTTCATGCCGGTCAGGCGCGCGGCGAAGCGGTCGGTCAGCACCTGATAGACGGCGGTGTCGAGCTTGCCCGAACAGTCGCCGTCGCAGGGCTTGTCCATCGGCAGCTTCAGCTGGGCGGCGGCGGCCTGGCAGACCGTCTGGTCGGCTTCGAAGACGCCAATTTGCACCACCCCGATCTTGCGGCCCTCGACCGTGACGAGGCCGCCGGGGAACTCGCGCGCGCCCTCGCCGTCGACAGCCGCCCAGCCCGGCAGGCCCGCGGCGACCGGGGCGCGGGCGCGCGGGGCGCGAAGGTCGGCGCACGGCAGACCCGACCCCGTCGCGCCGCCCGAAGCCGTCGGCGGAGGCGTCCAGTTGACCAGCAGGTGACCGTCGGCCAGCGAGGTCAGGGCCCGATCGATCAGCGCCTTGGCCTCTGCGTCAGACGACTGCCGACCCAGCGCCCCCTCGACGGCCTTGAAGCTGGCGTCCAGGTTCATGCCGCGCTCCGCCGTCAGCCACTCCAGATTGGCGTAGCGGGTGTCCAGCGCGGCGCGGATCTGGCGCAGATCCTCGATCCACGGCGCCGGGTCATAGGCGAAGGCGGGCGCGGCGACGCCCCAGAGGGCGATGGCGGCGACGGCGGCGCGAAGGCGCGAGATCATGCGAACGGATTTCCCCGAGAACGACGTTCGGCCTCCTAATCGTCCGCTCGCCCGGCGCCACGTTAAAAGGACGTAAGACACGTTCCCGGCCCGGTTAAAACGGCGCAAGGTCGGGCGGGCCGTCGCGCGCAAATGTGGATTGTCACCGGTGTCACCCGTGCTACCGCTAGCCCCAAGCTCGCCAGAAGCCGCCGGAGGAACCGCCGTGGACGCCCCTTCCCAGACCCGCCCCAACATGGCCCGCCCCAACATGGCCCGTCGCAGCCTGATCGTCGGCGGCGCCGCCCTCGCGGCTTACGCGGCGCTCCCGGCCGCCAGCTTCACGGCCGAGGCGCGTTCGCCGGTCGTGGCGACCACCAACGGCAAGGTCCGCGGCTACGCCCAGGACGGGGTCAGCGTCTTCAAGGGCCTGCGCTACGGGGCCGACGCCGGCGGCGCGCGCCGCTTCATGGCGCCCATCAAACCCGAGCCCTGGACCGACGTGAAGGACGCCCTGACCTATGGCGCGGCCTCGATGCAGTCCGGTCGCGGCGAAGAGGGCGAGACGCTGTCCGAGGACTGCCTGTTCCTCAACGTCTGGACCCCGGCCAAACCCTCGAAGAAGGCGGGTCTAGCGGACGGCGGCAAGCGGCCGGTGATGTTCTACATCCACGGCGGCGCCTATAACGGCGGCTCCGGCGGTCACGCCTGGTACGAGGGCACGAAACTGGCCAAGCGCGGCGACGTCGTGGTGGTCACGGTCAATCACCGCCTGAACGCCTTCGGCTATCTCTATCTCGCTCGCCTGTTCAACGATCCCAGCGTCGCCGACAGCGGCAACAACGGCCAGTTGGACCTAGTCCTGGCCCTGCAATGGGTGCGCGACAACATCGCGGCGTTCGGCGGCGATCCGGAGCGGGTGATGCTGTTTGGCCAGTCGGGCGGCGGGGCCAAGATCGCCACGCTGATGGCCATGCCCAGCGCCAAGGGCCTCTTCCACCGCGCCGCCACCATGAGCGGCCAGCAGGTCACGGCCGGCGGCCCGTTCAACGCCACCAAGCGCGCCAAGGCCCTGATCGACAAGCTGGGCGTCAAGGATCTCGCCGCCCTGCGCGCCCTGCCCGCGACGGACATGCTGGCCGGCCTGAGGGCGGTCGATCCGATCGCCGGCTCGGGCGGGGTCTATATGGGCCCGGTGCTGGACCAGCGCAGCCTGACCCGCCACCCGTTCTTCCCCGACGCCTCGCCGCTCGGCCTGTCGGTGCCGATGATGTGCGGCAACACCCACGACGAGACCAAGGGCTTCATCGGCTTCGACGCCAAGGCCTTCCCCCAGACCTGGGACGAGGTGATCGCCAAATTGCCGAGCCAGTTCGCCGGCCGCATCGATATCGACCCCGAGACGGTCGTGGCCTTCTACCGCCAGACCTATCCCAACTACTCGCCGTCGGACGTGTTCTTCGCCGCCTCGACGGCCGGCCGCTCGTGGAAGGCCGCGATCATCCAGGACGAGGAACGGGCCCGCGCCGGCGCGCCGGCCTACGCCTACCAGGTCAATTGGAAGTCGCCCAAGGACGGCGGGATCTTCGGCGCGCCGCACACCATCGACATCGGCCTGGTGTTCGGCACGCTGGACGCCAAGGGCTCGATCGTCGGCACGGGGCCGGAGTCGGTGGCCATGTCGAACACGATGAGCGACGCCTTCATCGCCTTCGCCCGCACCGGCGACCCGAACGGCGGCGCCCTGCCCAAGTGGGAGCCCTACACCCTGCCCCGCCGCCAGACGATGGTGTTCGACAACACCTCGCGCCTGGAAGACGACCCGCGCGGGGCCGAGCGCGAGTTCTTCAACCGCGTGCCGTTCACTCAGTTCGGGACGTAGCGCCGACGGGACTGACCTCGTAAGGCGGCGCGGCCGGCAGGTGCTCGATCAGGATCCGCGCCGTCACGTCGGGCGCGGCCGCGATCGGCGGCGGCTCGCCGAACACGACCTCCCACAGGTCGATCCACGCCTGACACTCGTCGTACGCCACTGTCCGGCTCCCTTTCAGGGGATTGGAATGTGCAGCGGATACAAGAGGTTGCTGGTTAGCGGCGGGGTAACCAAGGAATCGTGCTGACGCTTGTGGCGCGCCAGATGCTCCCCCGTTGGGGGAGCTGTCGCGGAGCGACTGAGGGCGCTGTCTGGGCAAAGGCCGCGCTGCCCCCTCCGGCCCTCTGGGCCACCTCCCCCGAAAGGGGAGGATCTATGGCGCCGCCACCTCGAACGGCGTCGCGGGCAGGCCCGTCGCGCCGTAGAGATTGATGATCGGACTATCCGCCCAGGCATAGCGGACCTTGGTCGCCGTCATCCCCGCCGGAACCGCCAACCGCACGCTCGCCCCCTCGACCGTCGCATCGACGAACCGGCACGCGCTCGCGTCGCACAGCTCGAAGCCGATCGGGCGCGCCGCGCCATAGACCACGGCCGGCTGGTCCAGGGGCACGACCACATCACCGCCCTCGCGACGGGCCGATAGCGGCGCTGGGCCCGAGGCCACCAGTCCCGCCTCCCCATAGGCCAGTTTCCGCGCCAGCAGCGCCAGGCGCTGGCCGACCCGGGCCTTATCGGCCGGGTGGATGTCGTAGGGCGAACCGATGTCGACGGCGCTCGCCATGCCGACCTTAGGATCGGCGGCGGCCGTGCGTCGCTGGACGTCGCGCAAGGCGGCCCAGTCGGACTTGGTCGTCCCCGGCCCCTGCGCCCCGAAGGCGGCCAGCTGCACCAGCAGGAAGGCCTGGTCGCCGCCAAAGGCCTTGCGCCAGTCGGCGACCAGGGCCGGCATCAGGCGGGCGTATTCGCTCGCCTCGGTGACATTGGCCTCGCCCTGGTACCAGGCGAAGCCCTTGACCCCGAATGGGGCCAGCGGCGCGATCATGCCATTGCGCAAGGTCGACAGGCCGCTGGCGCCCAGCCACGGCGCGTGCGGCGGCAGGGCGGTCTCGGACAACGGCGCGGCGACCTGGAACCGCCAGGTCCCCGACAGCGGGACGAAGCTCCCGTCGTCCAGCTTCAGCCCCTTCAACGCCGCCTTGCCCCAGGCCCCGCCGCCGCCGCCGGTGTCGATGACGCGCAGGGCGACGACATTGCGGCCGGCCTTCAGCGCGCCGGGGGCCAGGCGATAGTCGCGCGGCGTATCCCAGCCCTCCTTCGAGCCGACCTCGCGGCCGTTGACGAAGGTGGTGTCGATGTCGTCGACCGGCCCCAGCGACAGGGTCGCGCCCTGAGCGGCCTGGGCCTTGGTCAGGGTGATCTCGGTGCGCAGCCAGGCGGTCCCGTCAAAGGTCGCCAGATCGGGCGAGGCTTGCTCCCAGAAGTTCTCCATGCCCATGGTCTTCCAGGCGCGGTCGTCGAGGTCCGGCTTCTCCCAGCCCTTGGCGTTCGGGATCTTGGCGGCGGCCCAGCGGTCCAGCATCGCGCCCCACTTGGCCGCGCCAACGGTCGGGTCGCGGGCGTAGTCGGCCAGGACCGCCAGACCCTCGTCATAGGTTTTCAGCGCCGCCAGGCCTTCGCGGCTGATCCAGTCCTGGATCACCGAGCCGCCCCAGGTGGCGTCGATCAGGCCAATCGGGACATTCGTCGTCTTGCGCAGCTCGCGGCCCATGACGAAGCAGGCGGCGCTGAACTCGGCCGAGGTCTGGGGTGTCGAGACCTTCCAGACCACCCCGGCCGGCAGGTCGGCCTGCGGCGCGGGCTTGCTGATCTTGCCCGTCTGCAGCAGGCGGATGTTGGGGTCCGTGGCCGAGCCCACCTCGCCGTCGCCGTTCAGGACGCGGCGCAGCGGGTACTCCATGTTTGACTGGCCCGAGCACAGCCAGACATCGCCCATGAGGAGGTCGGAGACGACCTGGGTTTCGCCGCCCGTTTGAACGGTCAGGGCCAGGGCCGGACCGCCGCCGGGGCGCGCGGGCAGGACGGCGCTCCAGCGGCCTTGGGCGTCGGCGGTGGCGGCCACGCCGGTTCCCGAGAGCTCGACGGCGACCGCCGCGTTCGGCGCCGCCTGACCCCAGACCCGGATCGGCTGGTCGCGCTGCAGCACCGCGTGGTCGCTGAACACCGAGGCCAGCGGGCCGGCCTCGGCCTGGGTGGCCAGCAGGGAGACGGCCGCGACGGCCCACAACTTCAGCCGCATGGACGCTCCCTGCTTATCTTGGCTACTGCGCCTTGGGCGGGCACACGGCCCCGGCCGGATCGGCCGTCAGTTTCACGTTGGCGATCGAGACCTGGAAGGTCCCGGCCGTGCCCAGGTCGAACGGGGCGACGACCTTGGTGACGTCGGTCCCGGCCGTCTGGAAGCACTTGAGCGGGATCTTGACGCCGGCCCACTGGCCGGTCGGCGAGCCGGGCGGCGGGGTGACGTCCAGCTTGCCCGCGCCGATGGCCAGGATCACCGGCTTGGTCGCCGCCGCGTCGAGGCGGTACTCGAAGCTCAGCGCCATATCGGCATTGGTCTGGAACGACAGGTCCAGCGGCTTCTCGCCGACGATGGTCACGCGGCCCATCTTGTCGCCCGCGAAGGTGACCTGGCGGCCCGCTTCCTGGATGTTGCCGGCGTCGACCGGAACCAGCTGCACCGACGACGACGGCGAGGCCTTGAACTCGAACGGCGCCGGGGTCTTGCCGCCGACGAAGTAGTTCACGGCGTTGTCGGCCACCGGCTTGACGCCCGAGACCTCCGACAGCTTCCCGACCTTGCCGGGCCTGGCATAGGTCAGGCCGTAGCCGTAGGCGAACAGCGGATCATAACCCTTGTCGCCCTTGTTCAGGGTGAACTGGGCGGCGGTCTTGGGCCAGCTGAACGACAGCTTGCCGTGGAAGTCGGCGCGCGGCTTGCCGGCCTTGTCGCCGATCAGCACGTCGGCGACGCCGCCGCCTTCCGAGCCCGGCAGCCAGGCCGAGACGAAGGCGTCCGAGGCGTTGATCTCCGGATTGACCCACAGCGGACGGCCGGTCAGGAACACCGCCACCACCGGCACGCCCTTGGCCTTGAGGCTCTTGAGCAGGGCCAGGTCGGTCTTGGCGCCCGGTTGATACTCCAGCGTCGTCTTCAGGTCGCCAACACCTTCCGCATACGGATTTTCGCCGAAGACGACGATGGCGACGTCCGGCTTGGCGTCGAACTTGCCCTCGACCGACAGGCTGGCCTTGCCGCCGCCGGCCTCGACCGCGGTCTTCAGGCCCGACCAGATCGACTCCGCATTGGGGAAGTCGGCATTGGTGTTGCCGGTGCCCTGCCACGACAGGGTCCAGCCGCCCGACTGCTTGCCGATATCGTCCGCGCCCGAACCGGCCACCAGCACATTGGCCGAGCCCTTCACCGGCAGGACGCCGTTGTTCTTCAGCAGCACCAGCGACTTGCGCACCGCCTCGCGGGCCACGGCGCGGTGCTCGGCATTGCCGATCACGCCCTCGCGGCCCTCATAGGGGCGAGCCGCCTGGAACAGGCCCATCTTGGCCTTCACCCGCAGGATGCGGCGGACGGCGTCGTCGAGGCGCGCCATCGGGATCACGCCCGACTTGGCCTCGGCCAGGGTGTTCTCGTAGAGGGCCTTCCAGCTGTCGGGGGCCATGAACATGTCGAGGCCGGCATTAATCGACTGCGGGCAGTCGGTCGGCTTGCAGCCCGTCACCTGGCCGTGGCCGTTCCAGTCGCCGACCACGAAGCCGTCGAAGCCCATCCTGCCCTTCAGCACGTCGGTCAGCAGGCTCTTGTTGCCGTGCATCTTCTGGCCGTTCCAGCTGTTGAACGAGGCCATGATCGTCAGCGTGCCGGCATTGATCGCCGGGACGTAGCCCTGGGCGTGCAGGCGGATCAGCTCCTGCTCGGAGACCTTGGTGTCGCCCTGATCGTGGCCGTTCTCGGTGCCGCCGTCGCCCAGGAAGTGCTTGGCGCTGGCCGCCACATGGCCCTGCTGGATGACGCCGCCTTGGCTCACCGCGCCCTGCAGGCCCAGGATCATCTCGCCGCCGTACTGGCGGACGATCAGCGGGTCTTCGGAATAGCCCTCATAGGCGCGGCCCCAGCGGTCGTCGCGGGGCACGGTCAGGGTCGGACCGAACGCCCAGTCGAAACCGGCGGCCGAGGTCTCGTAGGCCGTGGCCTTGCCGATGCGGCGGATCAGCTCGGGATCGCGCGCGGCGCCCAGGGCGATGTTGTGCGGGAAGAGGGTGGCGCCGACGACGTTGTTGTTGCCGTGCACGGCGTCGATGCCGAAGATCAGCGGGATGTTCGTCCCGCCCTGGCGCGCGGCGGCGCCGGCCCGGAAGGCCTTGGCGGTGTCGACCCACGGCTTCTGCGGCGAACGGTCGGGCGCCCCCAGCGGCGGCGAGCTGCCGCCGCCCAGGATCGAGCCCAGCGGATAGGTCTTCAGGTCGTCGGGCTTGATCTGGCCGATGTCGGCCTGGATGAGCTGACCAACCTTCTCCTCGAGGGTCATTTTGGTCAGGAGACTATCGACGAAAGCTTCGGTCGCCGGGTCGATCAGGCCCTGGCTCTTGGCCACGGGCCACTTGGCGGGCTGGGCGGTCGATCGCGGGCCGTCGGCGGCGACAGCCGCGCCGGACAGAAAGGTCGACGCCAACAGGGCGACGCAGAGGGTCCTGGTGTTCATACTCCCCAACTCTTCTTCGTTTACCGCCAACCACGGCGCGGACAACGTTGTCATACCCCTCGACGGCGATCCATAGGCCGTCTACTTGTATGACAAATAGCCAGAACAAGATCGGGTTGGAAACTCCAAATGAAGCCGCTTGGCCACTTTTTGACAGCGCTAACAAGCCTGGCGCTGCTAGGTCCTTTCGCGGGCCCCGCCCTGGCGGCCGAACACATCGTCGCCTCGCCCGATGGCCGGACAGAAATCCGCGTTTCGGACGAAAGTGGTCAGGCCAATTTTGCGTTAAAGTTCAAGGGCGAGACCCTGGTCGGCCCTTCCCCCCTGGGCCTGGTGCTCGACAAGGGCGGGAGCCTGTCGCGGGGACTGAAGATCACCGGCGCGACCACGCGCAAGGTCGATCAGACCTACGATCTGGTGGTCGGAAAGACCCGTGCGGTGCGCGAGCGCTTCACCGAAACCACCGTAGAATTTCTTGAAACGAGCGGACCGCGACGACGGCTGAAAGTGGTCGCGCGGGCCTATGATGACGGCGTCGCCTTCCGGTATGTGCTGCCCGACCAGCCGAATCTCGCCGGTGTGGCCATCCGCAACGAGGAGACGCGATTCGATCTCGCCGCCGACGATCGCTGCTGGGCGCTGAACCTGGGGCGCTTTGGAACCTCGCACGAGGGCGAGTACGACGCGATCCCGGCAAGGTCATTCCGCGCCTCGGCGCTCTATGAGCTGCCCGTGGTCTGCCAGACCCAGAAGGGCGCGACCTACGCGATCGCCGAGGCGGATCTGAAGACCTACGCCGGCCTCTACCTGACCGGTCGGGGCGACGGGGGGCTGGGCCTGCAAGCCCAGTTGTCACCGCGCCTGGACGATCCTTCCAAGGCCGTTCTGACCCGGATCGGAACCGACACCGTCTCGCCCTGGCGGGTGATCATGGTCGGCGAGACGCCCGGCGACCTGGTCGCCTCCAACCTGATGACCAGCCTCAATCCGCCGACCGCCCTGACCGACACCTCCTGGATCAAGCCCGGCAAGGCGGCCTGGGATTGGTGGAACGGTTCCAAGGTCGACGGCGTGCCGGAAAGCGGCATGAACGACGCGACGATGAAGCGCTTCATCGACTTCGCCGGCCAGAACAGGCTCGAATACATGCTGATCGACGACGGCTGGTACGTCGGCTCGGGCCAGGCGCCGCAGGTTCTTCCGGGCACGGACGTTGTCCGCGCCATCCCCGCCATCAGGGTCCAGGACCTGGTCGCCTACGGCCGCGAGCGCGGCGTCGGGATCATGCTGTGGGTCCATTGGAAGGCCCTCGACGCCCAGATGGACGAGGCCCTGGCCGCCTACCAGGCCTGGGGCGTGAAGGGGATCAAGGTCGACTTCATGGATCGCGACGACCAGCCGATGGTCGACTTCTATCACCGCCTGCTGACCAAGGCCGGCGAGCACAGGCTGATGGTCGACCTGCACGGCGCCTACGCCCCGCGCGGCCTGATCCGCACCTATCCGCACTACGTCACCCAGGAGGGCGTGCTGGGCGCGGAGTACAACAAGTGGAGCCGGCGGATCACCGCCACCCACAATGTCACCCTGCCTTTCACGCGCATGCTGCTGGGACCGATGGACTACACGCCCGGCGGCTTCAAGAACGTCGCGCCGGGGGCCTTCAAGGACCAGTTCTTCCTGCCCACGGTGCAGACCACGCGCGGCCAGGCCCTGGCCATGTACGTGGTCTATGACAGTCCGCTGTCGATGGTCTCGGACAGTCCGATCACCTATGCCGCCTCGCCCGCGGGCCTGGACTTCATCAGCGCGGTCCCGACCAGCTGGGACGAGACCCGCGTGCTGTCGGGCGAGATCGGCCAGTCGATCGTCATCGCCCGCCGCAAGGGCGCGCAGTGGTGGGTCGGGGCGATGACCAACGAGGCGGGCCGGACGGTGAAGGTCCCGCTGGCCTTCCTGGGCGCGGGAACCTTCCAGGCCGAGATCCGCGAGGACGGCGCCGAGCCGACGGCGCTGAAGACGCGAACCCAGGCGGTGACCGCCAAGGACGTCCTGAGCTTGCGCCTGGCGCCCAGCGGCGGTGGGGTCGTGCGGATAAGTCCGGGGCAGTGAACAAGAGCATCAAATAGCGCGTCATCCCGGAAGCCTCGCAGAGGCTGTCCGGACCCAGGGGCCGGCGCACTGCGGTAGCCCCTGGGTCCCGGCTCTCCGCTTCGCTGCGGCCGGGATGACGAGAAGATTGGGCATCAACATAGTGGCACAGACCCAGGAGACTCCTCCCATGGCCTTCACACGACGTGGCGTCTTGGGCGCAACAGCCGCTCTGGCCGCCTCGCCCGCCCTGGCCGCGCCCAAAGGCCCCTTCCAACCCAGCTGGGAATCCCTGGCGGGCGGCTACAGGGTCCCCGACTGGTTCCGCGACGCCAAGCTGGGGATCTGGTCCCACTGGGGTCCGCAGTGCGTGCCCGAGTTCGGCGACTGGTACGGCCGGCAGATGTATATCCAGGGCAACCGCGTCTACGAGCACCACGTGAAGACCTACGGCCATCCGACCGACTTCGGCTTCATGCAGTTCATCCCGCGCTGGAAAGCCCAGAACTGGGATCCGGAAGACCTGATGAAGAAGTACGTCGCCGCCGGCGCCAAGTACTTCATGTCGATGGCCAACCATCACGACAATCTCGACATGTACGACAGCCGCCACCACGCCTGGAACACCACGCGCGTGGGCCCAAGGCGCGACATCGTCGGGACCTGGGCCAAGGTCGCCCGGGCGCACGGCCTGAGGTTCGGGGTCTCCAACCACGCCGCCCACGCCTGGCATTGGTGGCAGACCGCCTATGGCTACGACGCCGAGGGCCCGCGCAAGGGCCAGCGCTACGACGCCTTCCGCCTGACGAAGGCCATGGGCAAGGGCCAGTGGTGGCAAGGGCTGGATCCGCAGGAACTCTACACCGGCGGCAGCATGGTCATCCCCGACGGGATCGACAGCATCAAGGCCGCCAACGCTTGGCACGACGCCCACGATGGCGACTGGATCGAGACCCCGCCGCTGAACAATCCGGGCTTCGTTCGCAACTGGCTGCTCCGCCAGAACGATCTGGTGGACCGCTATCGGCCCGACCTCGTCTATTTCGACAACTACACCCTGCCGCTGGGGCAGGCCGGCCTGGACGCCACCGCCCACTACTACAACCAGCGGCGCGGCGACGTGGTCGTCACGGGCAAGAAGCTGTCGCCCCTGCAGCGACGGGCCATCGTCGAGGATGTCGAGCGCGGCTTCTCCGACCGGCTGCGCGCGGAGCCCTGGCAGACCGACACCTGCATCGGCAACTGGCACTACGATCGGCCGCTGTACGAACGCGGCGGCTACAAGTCGGGTCGCGACGTGATCCAGCGGCTGATCGACGTGGTCAGCAAGAACGGCTGCCTGCTGCTGTCCATCCCCCAGCGCGGCGACGGCTCGATCGACGACAAGGAAGAGAAGGTGCTGGCCGACATGGCCGGTTGGATCGCGGTCAACGGCGAGGCGATCTACGGCACGCGGCCCTGGCGATTGTTCGGCGAGGGCCCGACCAAATTGACCGAGGGCATGCAGAACGAGGGCGGCGCCAAGCCGTTCGAGGCGGCCGACATCCGCTTCACGACCAAGGGTGGGGCGCTCTACGCCCTGGCCATGGCCTGGCCAACGGGGTCGATGCGGATCGAGAGCCTCGCGAATGCGCCGGGCGAGGCTCGCCGCGTGACCCTGCTGGGCGGCGGCGATCCCCTGCCCTTCCGGCGCGAGGGCGGCGCCCTGGTGGTCGACCTGCCCGAGCGGCGGCCGGCCTTCACCCCGGTGGTGAAGATCGACGGTCCTGGGCTCGCCTAGGCCTGGCCTGACGGCGTGAAAAAAGGGGCGGACCTGGGCCCGCCCCCTTCCAGTCTAGAGCCGCTTCCGTTCAGACAGGTCGACGACCTGACCTGTCCGTGCGGTCGTCAGGCTATCGGAAAAGGCTGAGGATAGCCGAGCTCGAGGTGTTGGCGATCGACAGCGCCTGGATGCCCAGCATCTGCTTGGTCTGCAGCGATTGCAGGCGAGCGCTTTCCTTGGCCAGGTCGGCGTCCACCAGATTGCCGACGCCGGCTTCCAGGCTGTCTTGCAGCTTGCCGACGAAGGTCAGGTGGGTGTCGAGACCGGTCGAGGACGTACCCAGCGAGGCCAGCTTGTTGGTGACCGTGCCGATGGCCGTGTCGATCGTGGCGATCATCGTTTTGGCCGCGGCGGCCGTGGCGAAGGTCGAACCGGTCGTCAAGCCCATGCCCGCCAGGGTCAGGGTCTTGGCGCTGACCGTGAAGCCCGCACCGTCGGTGTTGGCCAGGAAGGTCAGCTTGGTGGTCCCGCCGTCGGCGATGCTGACGCCGTTGAACTTGGCGTTCGTGGCGGCCTTCTCGACCTGATCACGCAGCGAGTTGAAGTCCGCGACGAGGGCGTTGAACGAGGCGGTGTTCAGCGAGGTGTCGGAAGCGGCCAGAGCCTTTTCCTTCATCTTGCCCAGCAGGTCGGTGATGGTGTCGCCGGCGGCCAGGGCCACGTCGATCGTGGACTGGCCGCGTTGCAGCGAGTCCTTGATGGCGTTGATGCTGTTGGCGGTCGCCGTCTGGCCCTTGGCCATCGCCCAGACCGCGCCGTTGTCCTTCGCACTGCCGATCTTCTTGCCGGTGCTGATGCGTCGCTGAACAACGTTGAGTTCTGAACTCGTGCTGTTGAGGTTCTGAAGCGCGATCATCGCTCCAGCGTTCGTGTTGATGCTATTTAGCGCCATGACGAAACACTCCTATTCCGAGGTTTCCGTCGTCGTTTTGACGGCGGAGGGCGTTTTACCCACCGTGACAATATGACGCTGGCCTTTCAATAAAGTTGATCGAACCTTGTTATGTGATGAATCGATCACTTGATTCAGTTAATACTAATTTCGATTAATACAGCTTATTCGCCGCCATCCTAGAATCTCCAGGCGTTATGCGGACGCCGTTTGCGGCCAACTAGACTCATGCGCCCCGGCATATGTCCCAGGTTACCTGGTCTCGTGGCGGAAAATATTTGTTCAAAGAAGAAGGGGCGAGTCCGAAGACTCGCCCCCAATGCCGACAGTGATGTCGACGCTTCTTCCGGCTTAGCGGAACAGGCTCAGGATCGACGACGAAGACTGGTTCGCGATCGACAGCGCCTGGATGCCGAGTTGCTGCTTGGTTTGCAGCGACTGCAGCTTGGCGCTTTCCTTGGCCAGGTCGGCGTCCACCAAGTTGCCAACGCCGGCTTCCAGGCTGTCTTGCAGCTTGCCGACGAAGGTCAGGTGGGTGTCGAGGCCCGTCGACGACGTACCCAGCGAGGCCAGCTTGTTGGTGGCCGTGCCGATGGCGGTGTCGATGGTCGCGATCATCGTCTTGGCCGCGGCGGCCGTGGCGAAGGTGGTCCCGGTCGACAGACCCAGACCCGCCAGGTTCAGGCTCTTGGCGTTGACCGTGAAGCCCGAACCGTCCGTGTTAGCCAGGAAGGTCAGCTTGGTGGTCTTGCCGTCGGCGATGCTGACGCCGTTGAACTTGGCGTTCGAGGCGGCCTTTTCGACTTGGTCGCGCAGCGAGTCGAAGTCGGCCTTCAGCGCGTTGAACGACGAGGTGTTCAGCGAGGTGTCGGAAGCGGCCAGAGCCTTTTCCTTCATCTTGCCCAGCAGGTCGGTGATCGTGTCGCCGGCGGCCAGGGCCACGTCGATGGTCGATTGACCGCGTTGCAGCGAGTCCTTCACCGAATTGATGCTGCTGGCGGTGGCCGATTGGTTCTTGGCCATGGCCCAGACGGCGCCGTTGTCCTTGGCGCTACCGACCTTCTTGCCGGTGTTGATGCGCTGCTGGACGACCTGCAGGTCGCTGTTGGTCGAGTTCAGGTTCTGCAGGGCGATCAGAGCGCCCGAGTTCGTATTGATGCTGTTCAGCGCCATAACGAAATATCTCCTATTCGAGGTATTCCGGCGTCGTTTTGACTGCCGGTGGGCGTTTTACCCACGGCAAGTATCGCTCAACAGGATTTCCACTTCGTTGAAGAAGTCAGCAATACGTCATTAAGATACAGTGCTATTTTGTTAACGGTTAAGCTGCCATTTCCTGAATATTGACCCTTTCACTAGGTCAATCTTGTTTCAAAGTGGCACAGGCTTTGTCTCAAATTGGCACACCTATTCCACACCAACAGACACCCCTACGCCCTTTTGATTCAGCTCGATTGAGCCACCCAGAGTCTAGGCAATCCGAGCCTCTGACGCCGCCGCGCGGGCGATCATCATTCGGCGAGATGTAGGCGGCGCGAGCGATAGGGCTTGGCGATGGCGCGAATGGTCAGGACGAAGACCAGGGCCTTCCAGAGTTCCGAGAGAAAACCGAGACGACGATTCATCGAGAGACTCCTTTTGCTCATCAACGAAGAAAAGGCCGACCGGCTCCCAGGAAAAGGGAAGGAACCGATCGGCCTCTACTGGCGGCCACGGGGGAAGCGCTCGGCTACTGGCCGTCAGACGGCGGCTAGCCGTGCAGCTTGATCGCGGTCTCCGCGATCTTGCGGCCCTGGTAGCGGGCGCCGGTCAGCTCGTTGGCGCTGGGCTGACGCGAGCCGTCACCGCCGGCGATGGTGCTGGCGCCGTAGGGGCTGCCGCCGGTAACTTCGTCCAGGGTCATCTGGCCGGCGTGGCCATAGTCCAGGCCCACGATCGTCATGCCGAAGTGCAGCAGGTTGGTGATGATCGAGAACAGGGTGGTTTCCTGTCCGCCATGCTGGGTCGCCGTCGAGGTGAAGGCCCCGCCGACCTTGCCGTGCAGCGCACCGCGCGCCCACAGACCACCGGCCGCGTCGAAGAAGGCCGCCATCTGCGAGGTCATGCGGCCGAACCGGGTCGGGGCGCCGACGATGATGGCGTCGTAGCCGGCCAGGTCCTCGACCGAGGCGATCGGGGCTTCCTGGTCGAGCTTGAAGTGCGCGCCCTTGGCGATGGCGTCCGGAACGGTTTCCGGAACGCGCTTGATGTCGACGGTCGCACCGGCTTCGCGAGCGCCTTCGGCCACGGCCTTGGCCATGGTTTCGAGGTGACCGTAGGACGAATAGTAGAGAACCAGAACCTTGGCCATGACGGCCTCCTTGCCTTGAGATCGGAGGCGAGGACGTCGCGCCCTCGTCGTTGAGGGAGGTTTTGCTCCAGCTTGGACTTGCGCGATATCCGAATAAAATCGTCTAATAGGTTCGATTATTTCGAACGATTGGCGAGGCCATGAGCGAGCCCGGAACCCCGACCCTCGACCAGCTGACCGTGTTCCTGACCATCGTCGAGGCGGGCGGGTTCGCCGCGGCCGCGCGACGGCTGAACCGGGCCAATTCGGTGATCAGTTACGCGATCGCCAATCTCGAGGCGCAGCTGGGCCTGACCCTGTTCGACCGCGAGGCGGCCCGGTCGCCGGTGCTGACCGAGGCCGGCAAGGTGGTTCTGGCCCAGGCCCGGGTGATCGCCGGCGACGTCGCCGGCCTGCGGGCCAAGGCCAAGGGCCTGCTGCAGGGCCTCGAGGCCGAGGTGAACCTGGTGCTGGACGTCATGCTGCCCACCGCGCGGGTCGTCGACGCCCTGCGCGCCTTCAGCGAGGCCTTCCCGACCGTCGCCCTGCGCCTGCATGTCGAAGCGCTCGGGGCCGTGACCCAGATGGTCCTGGACCGCCAGGCAACGGTGGGGGTGGCCGGACCTCTGGAGGTCGTCAACGGCGGCGACGAGTTGGACTATGTGGCCGTGGGGACCACCAGGCTGATCCCGGTCGCCGCGCCCGGCCATCCGCTGGCCCAGGGCCCGAACCCGCCGCGCGCGGGGCGCGACCATATCCAGCTGGTCCTGACCGACCGCTCCAGACTGACCGAGGGCCGCGACTTCGCCGTCTCCGGCGCCCACACCTGGCGACTGGGGGACCTGGGCGCCAAGCACCTGCTGCTGAAGGAGGGCCTGGGCTGGGGCAACATGCCCGAGCCGATGGTCCGCGAGGACCTGGCGGCGGGGCGGCTGGCGCGGCTGGACATGCCGGACCTGACCGAGGCGCACTACGCGCTCCACGCCATCCACCGGAGCGATACGCCGCCGGGGCCGGCGACGGCGTTTCTGATCGAGCGGTTTCGGGGGCAGGTGGGGTAGAGGCCAACCCAATCTCGTCATCCCGGCCGCAGCGCAGCGGAGAGCCGGGACCCAGGGGCCAATGCAGTGCGGCTGCCCCTGGGTCCCGGGTCGGCTGCGCCGCCCGGGATGACGAGGTTTTAGGAACTTACTTCCCGCGCGCCACCACCACCGGCTGCCCAGCATACTCGACGCTCGCATCCGCGGCCGCGCCGAAGTCGATCGGCTTGGCGCCGGCGCCGATGAAGCGGACCTTGAACGTGCGCTTGTCGACCATGCCCTCGAACTTCCCAGAGCGGGCGCCGATGGTCACCCGGCCCGTGGCGTTGTCGTAGGCGATCGGGATGCGGCTGTAGGCGCCGCGCTGATAGGCCATCGACAGGCCGTCGTCCTCGTAGAGCTCGAACTTGCCGTCCTTGCCCGCGTAGATCACCAGGGTGATCGGCGCGTCCGGCTTCTCGCCGATATACTGCTGGACCTCGGTGGTCGGCACGATGGAGCCGGCCTTGACGAACAGCGGCATCCGCGAGAGCGGCGCGTCGGCCTTGATGGTCTGGCCGCCGACGTGGGCCTTGCCCGTCTCGAAGTCGTACCAGGTGGTTCCGGCCGGCAGATAGACCTCGCGCGAACGAGCCTTGAAGCTGGTCACCGGCGCGACCAGGAAGGCCGAGCCGTACAGGTACTCATCATTGACGTCCCGGGCCTTCAGGTCGCTGGGGAAGTCCATGACCAGGCCGCGCATGATGCTGCCGTCGCGGTGATAGGTCTCGCCCGCCAGGGTCAGGGTGTAGGGCATCAGCCGGTAGCGAAGCTCGTCGTACCAGGCCAGCGACTTGTAGACCTCGGTCCCCTCGTCGGCGAGGTTCCAGATCTCGCGGAAGGGCGTCTCGCCGTGGCTGCGGAACAGCGGGCTGAAGGCGCCGAACTGGAACCAGCGCAGGTTCAGCTCCTGCCACTCGGCCCAGTGCTTGGGATCCTTGTTGGTGTAGCGATCCTCGACCGAGAAGCCGCCGATGTCGGTGGTCCAGTTGGGCAGGCCCGACATCGACAGGTTCACGCCGGCCGAGATCTGGTCCTTGAAGTCGTCCCAGCGGGCCACGACGTCGCCGCTCCACACCGCCACGCCGTGGCGCTGGATGCCCCCGAAGGCCGAGCGCGAGAAGATGTACGAGCGCTTGTCGGGATTGCGGGCATGCTCGCCGTCGAAGACGCTCTGGGTGTGCAGCAGCGGGTAGGAGTTGAAGAACTCCGCCCCCGGACCGTTGGCCGTCGGCCCCATGCGCAGGGTGCGCTCGGGGATGTCGAGGTTGGAGTGCATGTCCGGCTCGTCGCTGTCCATCCACCAGGCGTCGATGCCGATGCCGCCGAGGTTATCCTTCACCTGGCGCCAGTAGATGTCGCGCGCCTCCTGGGCGTAGGGGTCATAGAACGAATTGGCGTAGCCCGGCCCGACCCAGTCCACCGCGCCCTGGTCGGTATTGCGCTTGTACATGAAGCCCTTGGCGTCGAGCTCCTTGTAGTTGTCGGTGGTCGGATAGAACTTCGGCCAGATCGAGATCATGAAGTGGGCGTTCATGCCGTGAACGTCCGCCAGCATCTTCTTGGGATCGGCGAAACGCGTCTCGTCGAACTTGTGGCTGCCCCAGCTGTCGTCCTTCCAGTAGCGCCAGTCGAGCACGATGTTGTCGAGCGGGAGCGCGCGCTTGCGGTGCTCCTTCACGACGTCGACCAGCTGGTCCTGGGTCTCGTAGCGCTGGCGGCTCTGCCAGAAGCCGTACGACCAGCGCGGCATGGCCTGGGCCTTGCCCGTCAGCTGACGGTAGCCGCTGACCACCTGGTCGAGATTGTCGCCGGAGACGAAATAGTAGTCGATCGCGTGGGCCACGTCCGAGGTCAGGGTCAGCGACTTCTGCTCGGCGGCCGGGATCGGGTCGTTGTGCACCAGGGCGATGTAGCCGTCGTTGGGATCCCACTCGACGCGGATCTTGTGGCGGGTCCCGGCTTTCATCGGGGCGGTGAAGTTGTGGAACCACGGGTTCCAGTTCTGCCGCCAGCGATCGATCTTCAGCTTTCCGTCGACGAACAGCTTGGCGTAGCTGGACGAGTAGAGCTTGAACTTCTGGACGCCGTCGGTCTTGGCCTCGACGGAGCCCTCCCAGACCACGGTCGCGCCGCGCACCGGCTTCTTGTCGGGCCCGGTCAGTTCGGCCGGCCACTTGGGCAGGTCGTCGAGATACTGATAGTCGATGTCCGCCTCGGTGCGGGTCAGCTTCAGCTGGCCCTTGACGTAGTACTTGGCGGTGAAGCCGCCCGGCTTGCCGTCGGCGTCGAAGATCTTCAGGTCGCGCGAGGCCAGGGCATAGGGCTTCGGGTCGCCGAAGCGGGTGATGCCGTTGTTGTCCCAGAGGACGCCGTAGTTGCGCGTCGACAGCACGAACGGGATGGCGATGTCGCGATTGTACTGGGCCAGTTCGACGTCCTGGCCGTTGTAGTTCATCTGGCCGTTCTGGTGCTGGCCCAGGCCGTAGAAGGCTTCGTCCGTAGACGGATTAAATCGCTGCGAGACGGCATAGAAGCCCTTGCCGTCGATGGTCAGGGGCTTGAACGCCGCCCTGCCCTGCTCGGCCAGAACCGTCTTGCCGGCGGCATCCTTGAACGACACCGCGCCGGTGGCCAGGGTCACCTCGGCCGTGGCCTTGCCGGCCTTCAGCACCACCTTGCCGCCGGCCTGCTCGACCGTGAAGCCGGAGGTCCTGGGTTCGGCGATGACCATCAGGCTCTTGGGCGTGGCCAAGCTGTCGGTCGGCGAGGCCGTGACGTGGATCGTCCGGTCGTTCATCACCTGCAGGCGGATCTTCTTCGCAGGTCCTGAAGCGGGCGTGACGACCACGCCGTCGGCGGTCTTTTCGAAGCCGCCATCGAGGGCCAGCGCCGAGGTCGAGGCCATGAGCGCGAGGCCAAAGGCGGAGAGGGCGAGAATACGCATGGCGAGCTTCCGTCAGTAGGTGGCGAACTTGACCCGCAGGATCTGCGAGCCGCCGGTGAAGTTGAGGCCGTAGTCGATCTGGTCGCCGTTCCACAGGCGGTCGAAGACCCACTGGCCGTTCTCGAAGTGACCCTCCTCGACACGGGCCAGCAGCATCGGCTTGTTGTCCTTGAGAGCGCGGCCGAACTCGAAGCGGACATTGCGTCCGGTGACCAGGAATTCGTCGGGCGACAGCTGGGCGACGATGCCGCCGCCGTCAGGACCCTGCGGGCCGGGCGGGCGGTCCTTCAGCCAGGTCCAGTCCGAGGCGCCGAACTGCCACTTGCCGTAGCGCAGGGTGACGGTCCAGGCGCCCATGGTCGTCGACTGGGCGCTACGGTCGTCGGGCTCGGAGCCGCCGAACACCTTGCCCTCGAACGAGAGCTTGGCCCATTCGCGGGCCATCGGGGCCAGCAGGCGATAATTGGCGGCGAAGGCCTCCAGCGTCGCGTCGTCCAGCTTGGCCGCGCCCAGCGGATAGTTGGCGTAGCCGGTGTAGTCCATGCCGAACGGCGAGAAGCCCAGACCTTGCTTGCCCAGGGTCTGGAAGACGTAGCGGGCATAGACCGGATCATTGCCGGTCTCGGCCACGAACAGGGCGTTATCGGGCCGCTTGTAGTGGCCCAGCACCGCCTCGTACTTGACCGACTCCTTCATGTAGATGTCGGGCGCGATCAGGTCGATCGAGGGGGCGGCGGCCTTCCAGACGCCCAGCACGTTGTCGGTCGGACCGCCGGCCGAATAGCTCTTCGGCTCGCCCGGCTTGATGGGGTCGCGCAGGGCCGCGTTGACGTACATCGGCAGCGGATAGGCCGCCTTGCCCGCCGCGGTGACCTGGTCGACGAAGCGGCCGATATGCCAAGCGTGGAAATATTCGTCGGCGTCCTTGCCGAAGGCCTGGGCCCAGGTCCCGGGCTTGGCCCCGACGGCCTTGACCAACGCGGCGGGCGCGGGGCCGTCGAACACCTTCTGGGCGGCGGGACCGAAGTCGCGGACCGTGCCGTAGGTGCCGGTCTCGTTCTCGACCTGGACCATGATCACCGTCCGGTCGGCCGAGTCCTTGGCCTTCAGGTGGGTCATCAGGGCCACGAAGGCCTTGCGGTCGGCGTCGAGCGTCGACTTGGCCAGCGGCGACATCGAATAGGAGCGCTCGCCGTTCTCCTTCTTCAGGCGCGGGAAGCGCTTGTCGTCCAGCTTGACCCACTCGGGGGCGTAGGACGGCGAGGAGTTCTTCCAGGTGCCGAACCACAACAGCACCAGGCGGACGTCGTGCTCGCGGGCCTGTTTCAGCAGGAGGTCGAGATACGAGAAGTCGAACTTGCCCTCGACCGGCTCGATCTGCTCCCAAGCGATCGGGACCTGGACGGTGTTGGCGCCCATCTTCGCGATGGCCGGCCAGACCTTGGGCATCTGCGAGGGCCAGGCGCTGGAATTGTTGACCTGGGCGCCCAGCATCAGGAACGGCGCGCCGTCGACCATCAGGGCGTGGCGACCGTCCTTCGTCACCAGGCGCGGCAGCTCGCGGTCGGCCGCGAATGCGGGCTCGCCCAAGGGGGCCAAAAGCGCGAGGGCCGAGACCAGCCCGATCGCGAAGCGTGACATCCTCATCGCCTCCTCCCGTACGCGGCGCGCCATCTTGGTAGCGCTACCAGTATTTGTCGGACGATTGCCGCGCTGGAGGGCGACGACAAGTCCGGAATATCCCACCGATCAAAAAAATCCGCGCACCGCCGCAGGTGACGATGCGCGGGAAAAAGACGTTGCGCGACCTCGGGGAGAGGTTGCCGCGCAAGGCGCGAGGCGGTCGGTGGGGACTGCTCCGCGCCGTCGATCCGGTAATGGCCCCGGCTCGACTGAGCTTGTCCGACTATAATCATATTATTCAGACCATCAAGTGGTTTTGATAGCGTTGTCATTGGCGCGGTCACATCGCTGGAGCCTGGCAGAACCGCGAAATGAAGGCCGCGTGCGGCGGCAGGGCCTCGGCCGCCTGGCGCACCGCCTCGCGACGCCGACGCATGCCGTCGGCCAGCTCGTCCAAGGGGATCTTGTCGGCGCGCGGATCATGCCCTTCGGGGATGATGTCCTGCCCCAGATAGATGGCCAGCCAGCTGGGCTCGAGGAACGAGTCCTCGGTCTTCAGCAGCGCCTCGCCGGTGCGGCGGAAGCGGTCCAGCTGTTCCTTCAGGGCGTCCGGCGGATCGATGCTCCGGATGTGCCGCCAGAACGGCGTGTCGTCGCGCTTGGCCGTGATGTAGTGCAGCACGATGAAGTCGCGGATGTGCTCGATCTCCTCGGCGCTGATCCGGTTGAACGTGTCGGTCAGCTTCGGGTCGAAGTCGCGGTCGGGGAAGTATTCGATCAGACGGCCGATGCCGTTCTGGATCAGGTGGATGCTGGTGCTCTCCAGCGGCTCGATGAAGCCCGAGGACAGGCCCAGCGAGACGACGTTCCGGTTCCAGATCTTCTTGCGCCGACCGGTGACGAACCGGAGAGGACGCGGGACGTCCTGGGCCTTGCCGTCGAGATTGGCGAGCAGGGCGGCGGCGGCCTCGTCCTCGCTGATGAAGTCGTCGCAGAACACATAGCCGTTGCCGGTGCGGTGCTGCAGCGGGATCCGCCAGCGCCACCCGGCTGCATCGGCGCTGGCCGTGGTGTAGGGCGTCAGGTCCCCGACCCGGTCGCAGGGCACGGCCAGGGCCCGGTTGACCGGCAGCCAGTGGGACCAGTCGTCGTAGCCGGTCTTCAGCGCGCCTTCGATCAAGAGGCCTCGGAAGCCCGAGCAGTCCACGAACAGGTCGCCTTCGATGCGGCGGCCGTCCTCCAGCACCACCGCCTCGACGAAGCCGTCGGCGGCGCGCAGGGGCACGTCGGCGATCCTGCCCTCTGTGCGCACGACGCCCTTGGCCTCGGCATAGCCACGCAGGTAGCGGGCGTAGAGGCCGGCGTCGAACTGGAAGGCGTAGGAATAGTTGGCATAGACCGAGCGCGGATCCGGAACCGGTGGCCGGAACCGGTTGGACAGCGCCATGTGGGTGGTCAGGGAATAGGCCTCGTGGCTGGTCGGATCGCCCGCGGCCCTCAAACGCCGCCAGTGGTGGTGCGGCGAGATCCCGTCGATGTTGGGCCCGTAGTCGCCGAAGCCGTGGAACCAGCGCGAACCGGGAACCAGCCAGTCCTTGAACTCGATGCCCAGCTTGAAGGTGGCCTGGGTCGCCTTGATGAACTCGATCTCGTCGATGCCCAGCACGGCGTTGAAGTTGCGGATCGGCGGGATCGTCGCCTCGCCAACCCCGACGGTGCCGATGGCCTCGGATTCCACGAGCTCGATGGTGGTCGACTGGTTCTCGAAGAACCGCGCGAGACCGGCGGCCGCCATCCAGCCGGCCGTGCCGCCGCCGACGATCACCACCTTGCGGATGCGCCTGTCGTTCATTGGTCCTCCCCGGAGCCCCTACGCTAGCCGCTCCCCACAAGGACGAAAGCCCGCGCTCCGTTTCCGAAGCGCGGGCCTCCTCCCGAGAGACGATCGCCCGACCTAGAAGGTGTAGCGGATCTGGGCGTTGAACCGGCGGCCGGTGACGAACCAGGCGCGGCCCTTCATGCCGATGTTTTGCTGCATCAGCTGCTTGTAGGTGCTGTCGGTCAGGTTCTGGGCTTCGATCCCGAAGGTGATCTTCGGCGTGATCTTGTAGAACACCGAGCCATCCAGCTGGCCGTAGTCATCCGCCCAGGTCGGCAGGGCCCAGCGCTGGTCGTAGGCCAGGGTGGCCTTGTTGAAGCCGTTGCCGCCGTTGGTGCCGTTGACGTTCACCGCCTGCAGGTACTTCGAGCGCCAGTTGTAGGCGAGGCGGGCCGAGATCGGACCCTTCTCGTACATCAGGGCGACGTTGAAGCTGTGCTTCGACAGATAGGTCAGCGGCAGGCTGCTGAACTTCGAACCGTCGGTATCCACACCAAAGGTGTTCTGGGCCAGGGTCGTGATCTGGCTGGTCGTGGCGTTGGACGGGTTGGCGTAGAGCTTCTGGCTGCTGTCGACATAGGTGTAGTTGGCCTGCACCCCGAAGCCGCTCATCCAGCCGGGCAGGAAGTCGAAGAACTGGCTGTAGGCGACTTCGAAGCCCTTGGCCGTGCCCTCCGCGCCGTTGACCGGCGCCGTGGTGGCGAAGTTGTAGACCGTCCCGTTCGTGGCCGCGTACGGCACGTTGTACAGGGCGTTGGTCACGACATCCTTCAGGTCCTTGTAGAACACCGCGGCGGTCAGCGAACCGGTCGGGGCGAAGTACCATTCCAGGGTGGCGTCGTACTGGTTCGACTTGGTCGGCTTCAGGTACGGGTTGCCGCTGCCGGTGCCGGTCAGGTCGGCGACGGCGTTGGCGCCCGAGCCGGTGATGCCGACGCTGAGGGTCGTATAGGCCTGCAGCTGGCTGTAGTCCGGACGCGCGATGGCCTTGGCCGCGGCGAAGCGGGCCTGGAGCTGGTCGCTGAACTTCACCCGCAGGTTCAGGCTCGGCAGAACGTTGGTGTACTCGCTGTGGTACGTGCCTTCGGTCGTCGTCGCCGTGAACAGCGGGATCTTGCCCGCCGGGATGCTGGGATCGACGGCCGGCGTGGCGGCGCCGACGAAGGAGCCGATCGCCTCCGAGCGGGTCTTCACGACGCGGACGCCGATGTTGCCGTCGATCGGATATTCGGCCTGATCGAAGCCGAAGCGCAGCATCGCATAGCCGGTGTAGGTGTTCTCCGACTGGCTGTTGATGGCGCCGGGCCCATAGCTCGCCGGGGTCCAGGTATAGGCCTGGTCGTAGATGCTGTTCTGGGCGCGGAACTTGTGCAGCTGCTGGTAGCTGGCGGGCCAGCCGTTCGCGAGCTCAAGCGCCGGGAACACCACCGCCGACGGCAGGGTCGCGTTGCCGTTGAAGAAGTTCGGGAAGGCGTAGGTCGTGGTCGGCGCCTTGTAGGTGCCCACCGAGGCGAGGCTGTTCATGTACCAGCCCAGCATCCAGGTCTGGCTGACGGCCTGCCAGTTGTACGGCGTGTTCTTGTTCAGCGCCGAACGATCGGTGAAGCGCGCGCCGAAGCGCAGGGACTTCAGGACGTCGCTGTCGAAGCTGTATTCGACGTCGCCGCGCCAGGCCCACTCCTTGCCGACGCTTTCGTCGAAGTGGTCCATGGTGAACGCCCAATAGTAGTTGTTGGGGTTCGTCATGTAGTTCTTGTCGACCCCGATGCTCGGCAGCTTGCCGGTCAGGTCGATGGTCTCGGACGGGATCAGCAGGCCCGTGGCGACGGTCGAGTCGAAGCCCTTGGTCGTGCCGCGCACGTACTGCACGTCGGTCTTGATGGTCAGCTTGTCGTCGGGCGAGTACTGCGCGGACCAGGACCAGTCGGTGGTGACCGACTTGCGATCAGCGGCGCGGACGTCGTCGTTGAACGGAATGCCGCCATCGGCCGGATTCGACAGGACGCCCGAGGTCAGGACGCCCTTGTCGTCATACTTGCCGTTGGAGACGACGATGTTCCCCGGGTTGCCGTTCGCCGAGAAGATGGCGAGCTCGCCCCACTTCATCTCGTAGTCGCTGCGGAAGCCCGTCAGGCTGGTCTGGAACTTGTCGTTCGGCTTCCACTGCAGGGCGCCGTAGAGGCCCAGGCGACGGCGATCGAAGTCCAGGGTCCGCCATTGCAGACCGTTCGGCAGCCACACGGTCTTGCCGGTGTTGTTCCAGGCGTTCGACGCGTCCTGAGTCGACGGCAGGTGCGGGAAATAGGGCTCCTGCTGGATGGCGTCGGTGCGGGTGTGGCTCTTGGAATAGGCCACGTCGAACAGGGCGCCGAACTGGCCGATGCTGGTGTCCCAGCGATCCGACAGCAGCAGCGAGGCCGACGGCTTGGCCTTGCCCTTCGAGAGCTCGCCATAGCCCAGCGAGGCCGAGGCCCCGATCTTCAGGCCCGGGAAATTGAACGGCAGCTGGGTCCGCAGATTGACCAGGCCGCCGATGGCGCCTTCGATCTGCTCGGCCGAGGGGTTCTTGTAGATGTCGACGCCGGCCATCAGTTCGGGCGGCACGTCCTCGAACGACAGCGAGCGGCCGCCGTTGGCGGTGAAGCTGTCGCGACCGTTCAGCTCGGAGCGAACATAGGTCAGGCCGCGAATGTTGACGCCCGAGCCTTCGACCGAGAAGTGCTCCGGGTCGCCGCGCGACATGGTGTGGTCGATGGTGACGCCGACGACCCTCTGCAGGGCTTCGGTCACCGAGCGATCAGGCAGCTTGCCGATATCGTCGGCGCTGATGCCGTCGATGATTTCCGAGGCGTTCTGCTTGATCTTTTGCGCCGACTGGATCGCGGCGCGCTGGCCGGTGACGACGACTTCTTCGACGACGGCCTCGTCCTTGGACGGAGCTTGTTGCGCGAACGCCGCCGGCGCGGCGGCGCAGAGCACCAGCGCCGAGGCGCCAGCGAGCATCAGTTTGCGATGAGACGAATCAAGGCGCTGCATGGCCGTTCCCTTCCCCCTGTTACAAAGCCGTCCCGGTCCGTTCTAGGGCGTCCGGTGACGTGCGGCCTTTGGCGCCGCGTGCTCCATACTCGCATCTATAATCGTATAATTGGTACCTTCAAGCCGAAATTGATAGCGCTATCATTTCACTGGTGAAACGCGATGTTTCCGCCACACCCCAAGGGTTTACGCCCGTAAACCTGATGATTGGGCCGCGTGAAAGCCGGAAGCGCTTCCACTTTTCCCACCGTTGCGTAGGTCATTATTATATTATAAATGCGCTCAAGGATGCGGATCGGTCCCCTGCGGCCGGCGTTAGGGACGGATATGAGCGACGGGAACGCGGGCAAGCGCCTGCGCAGCGGCGGCACCTACGGCAAGCTGGATCGCGATGGGTTCATTCATCGCAGCTGGATGAAGAGTCAGGGCCTGCCCGACGACGTCTTCGACGGCCGCCCCGTGATCGGCATCTGCAACACCTGGTCCGAGATCACCCCCTGCAACGCCGGCCTGCGCGAGATCGCCGAGCACGTGAAGCGCGGCGTCTGGGAGGCCGGCGGCCTGCCGCTGGAATTCCCCGCCATGTCCCTGGGCGAGACCCAGATGCGGCCGACGGCGATGCTGTTCCGCAACCTCCTGTCCATGGACGTCGAGGAGTCGATCCGGGGCAACCCGATCGACGGCGTCGTGCTGCTGGGCGGCTGCGACAAGACCACGCCCGGCCAGCTGATGGGCGCGGCCAGCGTCGACCTGCCCACCATCGTCGTCTCGTCGGGTCCGATGCTGAACGGCAAGTTCCGCGGCAAGGACATCGGCTCGGGCACCGACGTCTGGAAGTTCTCCGAAGCCGTCCGCGCCGGCGAGATGAGCCTGGCTGATTTCATGTCGGCCGAGAGCGGCATGAGCCGCTCGCCCGGCACCTGCATGACCATGGGCACGGCCTCGACCATGGCCGCCATCATCGAGGCGATGGGCCTGTCCCTGCCCTACAACGCCACCATCCCCGCCGTGGACGCCCGCCGCCGGGCGATGTCGCACGAGACCGGCCGCGTGATCGTGGACATGGTCAAGGCAGGCCGGACCCTGTCCCAGGTCGCCACCCGCGCGGCCTTCGAGAACGCCCTGCGCGTCCACGCCGCGATCGGCGGCTCGACCAACGCCGTCGTCCACCTTCTGGCCCTGGCCGGGCGGCTGGGCGTGAAGCTGGATCTGGAGGACTTCGACCACCTGTCGCGCGACGTGCCTCTGCTGGTCGACCTGCAGCCGTCGGGCCGCTTCCTGATGGAGGACCTGCACTATGCCGGCGGCCTGCCGGCGGTGATGAAGCAGCTCGAAGCGGTCCTCGATCCCGAGGCCCCGACCGTGGCCGGCCACCGGATCGGCGCCCAGTACGAAATCGCCGAGGTGTTCAACGCCGAGGTCATCCGCACCATGGCCGACCCGGTGAAGCCCGACAGCGGCATCTGGGTTCTGCGCGGCAACCTCGCCCCCGGCGGCGCGGTGATGAAGCCCAGCGCCGCCTCAACCGAGCTGCTCAGCCATCGCGGCAAGGCCGTGGTGTTCGAGACCATCGAGGACTTCCGCGCCCGCATCGACGATCCGGACCTGGACGTCGACGCGACCTCGGTCCTGGTGCTGAAGGGCTGCGGCCCCAAGGGCTATCCGGGCATGCCCGAAGTCGGCAACATGCCGCTTCCCCGCAAGCTCCTGGAGAAGGGCGTGAAAGACATGCTGCGGATCAGCGACGCCCGGATGAGCGGCACCGCCTATGGCGCGGTGATCCTGCACGTCTCGCCCGAGTCCGACGCCGGCGGCCCGCTGGCCGTGGTGCGGAACGGCGACGAGATCGTGTTCGACGGCCCTTCGCGCGCCCTGAGCCTGTCGATCAGCGACGCCGAGCTGGAGAGCCGCCTCGTCGCCTGGTGGGCCGACCGGCCGGCCCCGAAATACACGCGCGGCTACGCCAAGCTCTATGTCGACCACGTGCTGCAGGCCGACCAGGGCGCGGATCTCGACTTCCTGGTCGGGGCCTCGGGCTCGGTCGTCACGCGCGAAAGCCACTGATGGATCAGGACATCGTCATCGTCGGCGACTGGGGCACGTCCCGCCTGAGGCTCTGGCTGCGCCAGGGCAAGAGCGTGATCCATCGCCGCGACGGGCCCGGGGTCTCGGCCCTGACCGACACGCCGGAGAAGACCTTCCTCGACCTGGTCGGCGACTGGCGCGAGGCGGGCCCGACCGGCGCCCTGCTGTGCGGCATGGTCGGCTCGCGGATCGGCTGGAAGGAAGCGCCCTACGCCGCCTGCCCCGCCGGTCCCGTCGACGTGGCGGAGAAGGCCCTGCGCTTCGAGGCCGACGGCCTGCCGGTGACCTTGGTCCCCGGCCTCTCGTGCGCCAACCCGCTGGGCGGTCCCGACGTGATGCGCGGCGAGGAGACGCAGATCTTCGGCGCCCTGGCCCTGGACGGGACCTTGCGCGCCGGCCGCCACCTGCTGGTCCTGCCCGGCACGCACAACAAGTGGACCGTGGTCGAGGACGGCCAGATCATGGGCTTCGTCACCGCCCCCGTCGGCGAGACCTTCGCCCTCTTGAAGCAGCACTCGACCCTGGCCGCCGGCGGCGGGTCCCAGGCCGACGGCTCGGCCCAGGGTTTCGCCAACGGCTTGGCCCGGATCGCCGAGCACGGCGCCGCGCGCCTGCCGCACCTGATGTTCGAGACCCGAAGCCGGCAACTGCTGGAGGGCCTCTCGCCCGCCGACGCCATGGGCTACCTATCGGGCCTGCTGGTCGGCGCCGATGTGGCCGCCGCCCGCGACTGGTTCGGGCCGATGGACGCCGTGACCGTGATCGGCGCGGGGGCGCTCAGCGACCTCTATGTCCAGGCCCTGGCCAGGATCGATGTCGGCGCGACCGTCGTCGACGGCGATGCGGCCGTCCTCGCCGGCCTATCCGCGATCTCAAGATCTCAAGAGAAGTGAAGCTTATGACCGACGCCGCCCCGCCTCCCATCGTGGCCATCCTGCGCGGCGTGAAGCCGGACGAGGTCGTCGATATCGCCGCCGCCCTGGTGGCCGCCGGGATCCAGGCGATCGAAGTGCCGCTGAACTCTCCCGATCCGCTGGAGAGCATCAAGCGCCTGTGCGCGGCCTTCGGCGACCAAGCCCTGTGCGGGGCCGGCACGGTCCTTTCCGCCCAAGCCGTCGACGACGTCGCCACGGTCGGCGGCAAGCTGATCGTCACGCCCAACACCGATCCCGAGGTCATCGCCCGCGCCGTCGCCCTGGGCCTGACCGCCATGCCCGGCTTCGCCACGCCCTCGGAGGCCTTCGCCGCCGTCAAGGCCGGGGCCCGCAACCTCAAGCTCTTCCCGGCCGGCACGTTCGGTCCGGGCCACATCAAGGCCGTCAAGGACGTGCTGCCCAAGGACGTGCGGGTCTACGCCGTCGGTGGCGTGGGCGCGGGCAATATCGAGCCCTGGCGCGCCGCCGGCGTGGCCGGCATCGGCGTCGGCGGCGAGCTCTACAAACCCGGCTTCACGCCCGAGGAGGTCGGCCAGCGCGCCGCCGCCCTGGTCGCGGCCTGGAACGCCAACCAGCAATAACCGTCACGCCAGAAGGCTGACTGGGAACGGGGGGAACGACATGAACTTAGCTGCCATCGACCTGGCGGTGCTCGCGGTCTACGCGGTCGCCATTTTCGGCCTGGCCCAGTGGGTCAGTCGCGACAAGGGCGGTCACCAAAAGGACTCGACCGACTATTTCCTGGCCGGCAAGGCCCTGCCCTGGTGGGCCATCGGCGCCTCGCTGATCGCCGCCAACATCTCGGCCGAGCAGATCATCGGCATGAGCGGCTCGGGCTACGCCATCGGCCTGGCCATCGCCTCCTATGAGTGGATGGCCGCCCTGACCCTGCTGATCGTCGGCAAGTACTTCCTGCCGGTGTTCCTGAAGAACGGCGTCTACACCATGCCGCAGTTCCTGGAGCAGCGGTACGGACCCAGCGTGCGGACCCTGATGGCCGTGTTCTGGCTGGGCCTCTACGTCTTCGTGAACCTGACCTCGATCCTGTGGCTGGGCTCGATCGCCGTCCACACGGTGACGGGCATGGACCAGATGTGGGCCCTGGCCGCCATCGGCGCCTTCGCCCTGGCCTATCAGCTGTGGGGCGGTCTGAAGGCCGTGGCCCTGACCGACATCGTCCAGGTGGCCCTGCTGGTGACCGGCGGCTTGATCATCGCCTGGCTGTCGCTGGGCAAGATCGGCGACGGCAATGTTCTGGCCGGCTTCCACCAGCTGACCACGCAGTTCCCGGAAAAGTTCGACATGATCCTTTCCAAGGACAGCCCGCACTACAAGGACCTGCCCGGCATCGCGGTGCTGATCGGCGGCCTGTGGATCATGAACATCAGCTACTGGGGCTTCAACCAGTACATCATCCAGCGCGCCCTCGGCGCCAAGGACCTCAAGGAAGCCCAGAAGGGCATCGCCATGGCGGCCTATCTCAAGCTGCTGATGCCGGTGATCGTGGTGCTGCCGGGTATCGCCGCGCTCGTCCTGGCCCCGGAAGGCATCAAGCCCGACCAAGCCTATCCGGAGATGATGAAGCTGCTGCCGCCGGGCCTGCTGGGCCTGGTGTTCGCGGCCCTGGTGGCGGCGATCGTCGCGTCGCTGGCGGCCAAGATCAACTCGATCGCCACCATCTTCACCCTGGACGTCTGGGCCAAGGCTCGTCCCGGCCAGAGCGAGCGCCAACTGGTCACCGTCGGCCGCATCACCGCCGTCGTCGCGGTGATCATCGGCATCCTGACCGCCAAGCCCTTGCTGGGCGGGGCCGAGCAGGCGTTCCAGTTCATCCAGGAGTTCACCGGCTTCTTCACGCCGGGCATCGTGGTGATCTTCATCCTCGGCATGTTCTGGAAGAAGACCACCACCGCCGGCGCCCTGACCGCCGCCATCGGCTCGGCCGTGCTGTCGGCGATGTTCTGGTGGCTGCAGGAGCAGGCGATCTACACCATGCCCTTCATGAACCGCGTGGGCGTGGTCTTCCTGCTGTCGCTGGCCGGGGCCGTGCTGGTCTCGCTGGTCGCGCCGCAGAAGACGCCGGTCAGCGTCGTGACGCTGGAAGGGGTCAGCTACAAGACCTCGACCGGCTTCAACATCGCCGGCGTCGGGGTGATCCTGATCCTGATCGCGCTCTACGCCACCTGGTGGTGATGCTATCCAAGGGGGCGGCCTCGGCCGCCCCCTTTTCTCATCGTGGTCAGACCTTCGACCTCAACACCCTTGCGGAAACGGCGCGGCGCGGCTGTATTCAACGCAACTGCTCCGTTCGCGAGTACGACAAAACACGCTACTAAGGCAGCGAATCCCTTTGGTCTCGCCAACACAGGAAAGAAGATCCGCCGATGCGCACCCAGCCCGGCCTCAGTTTGACCTACGGTCTGGTCGAGCAACTTGGTCAGGCCATCGTGACTGGCGAGTATGCCGAGGTCGGCTTCCCGACCGAGGGTGAGCTGTCCAAGCAGTTCGGCGCCAGCCGCACGGTGACCCGCGAGGCGGTCAAGATGCTGACCGCCAAGGGCCTGCTCAGCGCCCGCCCGCGCCACGGCACCGTGGTCGAGCCCGAGGCCGAGTGGAACATGCTCGATCCCGACGTTCTGCGCTGGCTGCTGGAGCGCAAGTTCTCCCTGCGGCTGCTGGCCGACTTCACCGAGATGCGCCTGGGCATCGAGCCGGCCGCCGCGGCCCTGGCCGCCCGCAACGCCGACGAGGCCGGCCTGGAGGAGATCCGCAAGGGCCTGCGCCGGATGAAGTCCGCCGCCGAGGGCGAGGACGACCCGCTGACGGCCGACATCGCCTTCCACATCGCCATTCTCAGCGCGACCAAGAACCCGTTCTATCGCGAGCTGCACGAGCTGGTGAACACGGCCCTGCGCATCTCGATCCGCTTCACCAACCGCATCAAGGGCCGCACCGCCTCGATCCCCTCACACGAGGACGTGGCCGAGGCGATCATCGCCCGCGACGCCGACAAGGCCTCCGCGGCCATGCGCGAGATCATCGTCGACGTGCTGGAGCTGATCCGCGCCGCCTCGCCGTCCACCGAAAGCGAAGCCGCCCGCCGCGAGGCCTGAGGCGCGGGACCTTGCTTTTTGGCCCAAATTTGACAACGTTGTCATAGAACCCCTACGCCGGAGACGCCGCCGTGCAGACCCCCTATGTCGCCGCCCCCGACCGCTACGCCGCCATGCCCTACCGGCGCATCGGCCGCAGCGGGCTGGACCTGCCGGCCATCTCGCTGGGTCTCTGGCAGAACTTCGGCGGGGCCGACGTGTTCGAGACCGGCCGCGCCATCCTGCGCCGCGCCTTCGACCTGGGTGTCACCCACTTCGATCTGGCCAACAACTACGGCCCGCCCTACGGCTCGGCCGAGGAGAACTTCGGCAAGGTCCTGGCGAGCGACTTCAAGGCGCATCGCGACGAGCTGGTGATCTCGACCAAGGCGGGCTGGGACATGTGGCCCGGCCCCTACGGCGGCGTCGGAGGGTCCCGCAAGTATCTGATCGCCAGCTGCGACCAGAGCCTCAAGCGCATGGGCGTCGATTATGTCGACATCTTCTACTCGCACCGGGTCGATCCCACGACGCCGCTGGAGGAGACCATGGGCGCCCTGGCCCACCTGCACCGGCAGGGCAAGGCGCTGTACGTGGGCGTCTCTTCGTATTCCCCCGAACTGACCCGCCAGGCCCACGCCATCCTGAAGAGCGAAGGCGTGCCGCTGCTGATCCACCAGCCGTCCTATTCGATGGTCAATCGCTGGATCGAGGATGCGCTGCTGGACACCCTGGACGAGCTCGGCGTCGGCTGCATCGCCTTCTCGCCACTGGCCCAGGGGCTGCTGACCGGCAAGTATCTGAACGGCGCGCCGGCGGACTCTCGAGCCGCCAAGAACGGCTCGTTCGGCGGCCACCTGCTGTCGGAAGACAACCTCGCCCGCATCCGCGCGCTCAACGACATCGCCGCCAGTCGCGGCCAGACCCTGGCCCAGCTGGCCCTGGCCTGGGTGCTGCGTGATCCGCGCGTCACCTCCGCCCTGATCGGCGCGCGGACGGTCGCCCAGCTGGAAGACTCCCTGGCCGCCCTGAAGGGATTGTCGTTCACGAGCGAGGAGTTGGCGCGGATCGACCGTCATGCCTCGGAGGGCGGCGTCGACCTCTGGAAGGTGTCCTCGACCCTGGCCAGCGGCGATCTGCCGTAACCTTAATGGTGAAGGTTTAATGTTTCGGGCGCTTGCCGAACTGAAACGTTCGCATAAGGTTCCGGCCATGGATAAGGGCGACCCCACCCTTTCTGACCCGGTCGAGGGCCTCGACCGCCTCACCGAGCGTGAGCGGGAGTGTCTTCGACTCGTCGATCGTCACATGAGCTCCAAGGAGATCGCCCGCGAGTTGGGCCTCTCTAAGCACACCGTCGACTGGCATCTGGACAAGGCTCGCCGGCGCCTGGGCGCGGCCGACCGCTACGACGCCGCCCGCCGGGTCTTCGACCGCGCTCATCAGGGGGGCGCCTCCCCTGTCATCGCACCTGTCACCCCCCCTCCTATCGCGTCGGGGTCCGATACGGCCCGGCTAGGCGAACTCCCCTCATCGCGGTCTGCTGACCGTGTTGAGCAAGGAGTACCCCGTGAACGAACTGACCCCCCATCAGAAGGACGCGATCGGTCGAGCGGCGCACCTGCGCCGGGAAGTGATGAGCTTCCAGCACGACTGGCCCCGCCTGAATACGGCCGAGACCCTGCCCCCGATTACCTGGAGCGAGCTCGAGCGCCAGTTGATGAGCCTGTCGGTCTCCCCGGCCGGCGCGGCGATGGTGCAAGACCTGGTGGCGGCCACCCGCAAGCAGGCTTCGTTCAAGCCCAGCGAACTGGTGATGCGGGAGATCCTGTGCATCGCCAGCGCGGTGATGGACGAGACGTTCCTGTCGGATTCCGACTCCTCTTCTCCGGACTCGGCGGAGGACGCCCCAATGAGCTGAGCCTTCCGCTCCGACTGGCCTTCATCGCCGCCGTAATGATCGTGACCGCCTTCGCGTTCGGTTCGATCCTGGCGGGGCTCCACGCTCTCGAAGGCCTCTTCCCCTAGGACTCTCGCCCCGGAGCCGGGCGCATCCCAACAGCCTTCAACCCCTTGAACGCGCCGACATGCTCGGCGTGAAGGAGACTGCTTATGCTGAAGGAACGTCGCCAAGCGGCCGAGACCGTGGCCGAAGCCCTGTTCGCCGCCGAGAAGGCCATCGACATCGCCATCTCCCAAACCGCCGCCCTGGCCGGCCTGATGCCCACCACGCGGCAGGACGCCCGGCTCTCCGCCATCGTCGGCCAGGACGCCCTGATGGGCGCTATCGGGACGATGCAGGCCCTGGGTCTGGCGCGCCAGAACATCGTCGACACGCACAAGCATCTTTCCGTGGCCCAGCGGGACATCGGCCTGGGCGCGATCTCGTTCGGGGACGCCGGCGAGAAGCCCCCGGCCCCGACCGGCTCGGCGAAACTGACCGTCGCCGCCTAGCGCCCGACGCCTAGCGATCCACCGGCGATGGAACGGCCTCCACGGTTCCCGTGGAGGCCGTTTCCATTTGGGCTGAATGGCGCCAACCTCCGGCTGATGATCTTTCCCTTCCTCTACCAGTGGATCAGCCTCGCGGCCTTGGTCCTGACGGCGGCGGCGGCGCTCTGGCGCGGCGGCTGGCCCGAGCGCGTCGCCGCCGGCGCGATGGTGGTGGCCTGGTTCGCCACCGGCTTCGTGCACAAGCGGCTGCAGATCTGGGGCCTGCAGGAAGGCGTCATGGTCGTCGACATCGTGCTGCTGGCGGTGCTGCTGTTCGTCGCCCTGCGATCGAACCGCTGGTGGCCGCTGTGGGCCTGCGGGTTTCACGGCCTGAACATCATGGTCCACGTCGCGGTCATGGCCGACAGCAAGGTCTGGGGCCTGGCCTATTTCCGGGCCAATTCGGTTTTCAGCTACCTGACCATGCTCGCGCTGTTCGTCGGCGCGATGACCTTGCACCGCGCGCCGCGCCCTGACGCCGCGTCACCGCAGACATAGGCTCGAACGTCTGTTTCACTCCCTCCAGAGACATCAAGAGGATGGGAGGAAGTCATGGGCGAAGCCTATATCGTGGCGGCCGCGCGGACGGCCGGCGGGCGCAAGGGCGGCAAGGTCTCGGGCTGGCACCCGGCTGATCTGGGCGGCGTGATCCTGGACGCCCTGGTCGCGCGCAGCGGCGCCGATCCGGCCTTGATCGAGGACGTGATCATGGGCTGCGTCGGCCAGGTCGGCGAGCAGGGCCTGAACATCGCCCGCAACGCCATCCTCGCCTCCAGCCTGCCCGAGAGCGTGCCGGGCACGTCGGTCGACCGCCAGTGCGGCTCGTCCCAGCAGGCCATCCATTTCGCCGCCGCCACCGTGATGTCCGGGGCCATGGACATCGTCATCGCCGCCGGCGTCGAGAGCATGAGCCGGGTGCCGATGGGGCTGTCGTCGCAGCTGCCCTACAAGAACGGCTTCGGCACCTACAAGAGCCCGCGCATCGAGGATCGCTATCCGGGGATCCAGTTCAGCCAGTTCACCGGCGCCGAGATGCTGGCCAAGAAGTACGACCTCTCGCGGGCCGAGCTCGACGCCTACGCCTTCAACAGCCATCAGCGCGCCATGGCCGCGACCAAGGCCGGCAAGTTCGCCGCCGAGATCGCGCCGATTGACATCACTTTGGCCGACGGAACGGTGGAGCGCCACGACACCGACGAAGGCATCCGCTGGGACGCCAGCCTGGAGTCGATCGGCGCGGTGAAGCTGCTGACCGAGGACGGCCGCATCACCGCCGCCACTTCCAGCCAGATCTGCGACGGCGCGGCCGGCGTGATGATCGTCAACGAGCGGGGCCTCAAGGCCTTGGGCGTCGCGCCACTGGCGCGGATCCACAGCATGACCGTGATCGGCCACGACCCGGTGATCATGCTGGAGGCCCCGATACCTGCCACGCTGAAGGCCCTGGAGCGGGCCGGCATGAAGATCGGCGACATCGACCTCTACGAGGTCAACGAGGCTTTCGCCTCCGTGCCGGCCGCCTGGCTGAAGGTCACGGGCGGCGATCCCGACAAGCTGAACGTCCACGGCGGCGCCATCGCCCTCGGCCATCCGCTGGGCGGTTCCGGCGCCAAGCTGATGACCACCCTGGTCCACGCCATGCAGGACCGCGGCGCGCGCTACGGCCTGCAGACCATGTGCGAGGGCGGGGGCCTGGCGAACGTGACGATCGTGGAGCGGCTATGAAATCCTCTCCCTAGCGGGAGAGGTGTCGGCGCAGCCGACGGAGAGGGAAGTCAGCACGAACCGCTTGCAGCCTTCCCCCTCCGGCCGCTGCGCGGCCACCTCCCCCGCTGGGGGGAGGATTGCGGTGTCTATTTATCGTCTTACGGCAAATTAACTCAGCAACCGGGGGTTTGTCGGCTAGAAGGCCGACGGGCTCAACTGCTGCTGGGGATATGTTCGTGCTTAACCGGATCAATGGGCGCCGCCCGACTGTGAGCGCGCTGGTCTTGGTCCTGGGTGTGAGCGCGATCGCTCTCTCAGGCTGCGGCGACAAGAAGCCGAAGAAGGCCAAGGCGCCGGCCGCCGCGGCCGCCGCCCAGACCGTCAGCGTCGCCGTGGTCTCCAGCCAGCCGATCGCCCGCCAGATCAACGCCACCGGCACCATCTCGCCGTGGGAGGAAGTGCCGGTCGGCGCCGAGACCGGCGGCCTGACCGCCATCGCGGTCAATGCCGAGGAAGGCCAATCCGTCCGGGCCGGCCAGGTCCTGGTCCAGCTCAACAGCGCCGTCATCTCCGCCCAGCTGCGCCAGCAGGACGCCAGCGTCGCCAGCGCCCGCGCCACCCTGGCCGAGGCCAGCGCCGCCCTGGGCCGCGCCCGCGAGCTGCAGGCCAAGGGCTACCTCTCGCAGGCCGGCCTCGACACCGCCACCGCCCGCCAGGGCACGGCCGCCGCCAACCTCGCCGCCGCCGAAGCCGCCCGGGGCGAGACCGCCGCGCGCCTGGCCCAGACCGCGATCCGCGCCCCGGTCGGCGGCCTGATCAGCCGCCGCACCGTCACCAAGGGCCAGATCGTCTCGGCCGGCTCGGAGCTGTTCCGCATCGTCCGCGACGGACGCCTGGAGCTGGACGCCGAGATCCCCGAGACGGAGCTCGCCTCGGTGAAGGCGGGCATGCCGGCCAAGATCTATTCGGACAAGGTCGGCGAGACGCAGGGCCGCGTCCGCATCGTCACCTCCGAGGTCAATACCACCAGCCGCCTGGGCGTGGCCCGCGTGGCCCTGTCGACGATGGGCGGCTTCCGCCCCGGCATGTTCGCCCGCGCCACGATCGACGCCGGTGACCAGCCCGCCCTGGTCGTGCCCAGCGCCTCGGTGCTCTACCGCGAAAACCGCCCCGGCGTGTTCGTGGTCGATGCGGCGCGCAAGGTCCACTTCCGCCGGATCAGCATCCTGGCCACCACCGGCGACCGTGTCGCCGCCACCGGCCTGACCGCCGGCGAGCGGGTCGTGGTCGAAGGCGCCGGCTTCCTGGGCGAAGGCGATCTGGTCCGCGTGGGCCTCTCGCCGACCCCGGCGCCCGTCGCCAAGCCGGCCCGCTAAGGACCGCCCCCGATGCGCAACATCTCATCCTGGGCGATCAAGAACCCGATCCCCGTCATCCTGCTGTTCATCCTGCTGACCATCGCCGGCGTGGCTGGCTTCAAGGGCATGCGGATCAACAACAACCCCGACGTCGACCTGCCGTTCGTCGTCGTCACGGCCGTGCGCCCCGGCGCCGCGCCCAGCGAGCTGGAGACCCAGGTCACCCGCCTGATCGAGGACTCGATCGCGGGCCTGGGCCAGGTGCGCCACACCAACTCCACCGTCGTCGACGGCGCCTCGACCACCTTCATCGAGTTCGAGCTGGGCGTGGACCACGAGCGCGTCACCAACGACGTGCGTAACGCCATGTCCAACCTGCGCGGCTCCCTGCCCCAGGACATGCAGGAACCGATCGTCACCCGGATCGACATCTCCGGGGACCCGCTGATCACCTATGTCGTCAAGGCCCCGACCCTGACGCCCGAGCAGCGCAGCTGGTTCGTCGACAACGACGTCAGCCGCGCCCTTCTGGCGCTGCGCGGGGTCGGCGAGGTCAACCGCCAGGGCGGTGTCAGCCGCGAGATCGAGGTCGCCCTCGACCCCGACCGCCTGGCCGCGCGCGGCGTCACCGCCGCTTCGGTCAGCCAGGCCCTGGTCTCCTCGAACGCCGACCTGCCCGGCGGTCGCGTCACCATCTCGGGCGCCGAGCGCGCCATCCGCACCCTGGGCGCGGCCGGCTCGGTCGAGCAGCTGCGCGAGACCCGCGTGCCCATGGCCAACGGCGGCGCGGTGCGCCTGGCCGACCTCGGCTCGGTCACCGACCACTGGGCCGAGCCGCGTTCGCGCGCCCGGTCCGACGGCCAGGAGGTCGTGACCTTCAACATGGTCCGCGCCCGCGGCGCCTCGGAGGTGCAGACCGCGCAGAAGGTCCGCAAGGCCGTCGAGAAGCTCGACAAGGACCATCCCGAGCTCGAGATCGAGGAAATCACCTCGAACGTGAAGTACATCGAGGAGAGCTATATCGCCTCGATGGAAGCCCTGATCATCGGGGCCGTGCTGGCCGTGCTGGTGGTGCTGCTGTTCCTGCGCGACTGGCGCGCCACCCTGCTGGCGGCCGTCGCCATCCCGATGTCGCTGTTCCCGACCTTCGCGGTCCTGGCGCCGATGAACCAGTCGCTGAACGGCGTGACGCTGCTGGCCCTGTCGCTGACCGTCGGCATCCTGGTCGATGACGCCATCGTCGAGATCGAGAACATGGTCCGCCACATGCGCGGGGGCAAAAGCCCCTATGCGGCGGCCATGGAGGCGGCCGACGAGATCGGCCTGGCGGTCGTGGCCACCACCTTCACCATCGTGGCGGTGTTCGCGCCCGTCGGCTTCATGCCCGGCATCATCGGCCAGTTCTTCAAGGCCTTCGCCCTGGCCGCCTGTATTTCGGTGCTGTTCTCGCTGGTGGTCGCCCGCCTGCTGACGCCGCTGATGGGCGCCTACATGCTGAAGGCCGACGCCAAGCACGAGGACAAGGACCCCTTCTGGATGGGGCCCTATCTGAAGAGCCTCAACTGGGGCCTGCGCCACCGCTGGAAGGTGCTGGCGATGGGCATCCCGATGCTGGTCATCTCGGTCTTGCTGGCCAAGGCCCTGCCGTTCGAGTTCCAGCCCCAGGCCGACCGCGGCCGGGCCGAGTTCTCGGTCGAGCTGCCGCCCGGCGCGACCCTGGACGAGACCGACGCCATCGTGCAGCGCGTGACCCGCGAGCTGCGCGCCCGCCCGGAAGTGGTGACCGTCTACGCCTCGGTCGGCGGCAACGCCGTCAACAAGGGCCAGATCACCGCCGACCTGACCGAGAAGGGCAAGCGGATCAGCCAGCAGGCGTTCAGCCGCCAGATGGTCGACAAGTTCGCCGAGATCCCCGGCGCGCGGATCGGCGCGGGCAGCAACAACGGTGGCGGCCCGTCGAGCGGCGGCAGCTACACCCTGCGCCTGCTCAGCGACAACGGTCCCGCTCTTGAGGCCGCGGCCCGCAAGGTCGAGGCCGAGATGCGCGCCGTGCCGGGCCTGGCCCACGTGGTCAACACCGCCTCGATCGCCCGTCCCGAGATCGTCGTCACGCCCAAGGCTGACCAGGCCGCCCGCGCCGGCGTCTCGGCCGGGGCGATCTCGCAAGCCGTCCGCGTGGCCACCATCGGCGACGTCGACCAGAACCTGCCCAAGTACAATCTGGGTGACCGCCAGGTGCCGATCCGCCTGCGCCTCGACCAGGGCGCGCGCGAGGACATCGCCGTCCTGCAGACCCTGCAGGTGCCGTCGGCCAACGGTCCCGTGCCGCTGAACGCCGTGGCCGACGTCCGCTTCGGGGCCGGTCCCTCGCAGATCGACCGCCAGGACCGCTCGCGCGTGGCCACCATCACGGCCGAGCTGGACGGCATCGTCGTCGGCGAGGCAGGCAAGCGGGTCCACGACCTGCCCTCGGTCAAGAACCTGCCGAACGGCGTCAAGGAAGTGGCCGCCGGCGACGCCGAATTCATCCAGGAGATGGTCAGCGGCTTCCTCGGCGCGCTGATCACCGGCATCCTGCTGATGTACGTCGTGCTGGTGCTGCTGTTCCGCAGCTTCGCCCACCCGATCACCATCATGGTGGCCCTGCCGCTGGCCATCGGCGGCGCCTTCGGCCTGCTGGTGCTGGCCAAGTCCAGCTTCTCGATCTCGACCCTGATCGGGATCCTGATGCTGATGGGCATCGCGGCCAAGAACTCGATCCTGCTGGTCGAGTACGCGATCATGGCCATGAAGGAACACGGCATGGACAAGCGCACGGCGATCATCGACGCCGCGCACAAGCGGGCCCGGCCGATCCTGATGACCACCGTGGCCATGGGCGCGGGCATGCTGCCCACCGCCGTCGGCCTCGGCGCGGAAGTCGAGTTCCGGGCTCCGATGGCCATCGCCGTCATCGGCGGCCTGATCACCTCGACCCTGCTGTCGCTGCTCTACATCCCGGTGGTCTTCATCCTGATGGACGGCCTCAAGACCCGCTCGGAAAACCTGATGCGTCGCATCTTCGGCGGCCAGCACCACGTGGCGGCGAAGAAGCCGATCATCGAGTAGGCCTACCAATCCGTGTCATCCCGGAAGCCTCGCAGAGGCTATCCGGGATGACACGATAATTGTCTTCAGGTCTTGAGCGCCTGCGCCACCACCGGCGCCAGCCGTTCGGCGATGACTCTCGCCCCCTCGGCGTTCGGATGTATGCCGTCGCGCTGCATGAAGCGCGACACCCCGATCACGCCGGTGATGAAGTCCGGCGCGTAGAACACGCCCTCTTCGCGGGCCAGGTCGGGGAAGATCTGGTTGAAGCGGCGGGCATAGCCAACACCGAGCAGGGCCGGCGCCTTCACCCCGGCCAGAACCACGCGGATGTCGCGCGCCTTCAGGCGCTGGACGATGGCGCGGAGATTGGTCTTGGCTCGCGCCGGATCGACGCCCTGCAGCACGTCGTTGCCGCCCAGGGCGACCACGCAGACGAAGGTCTCGGCCGGCACGCGCTCGACCCGCGCCAGCCCGCCGGCCGTCGTATCGCCCACCACGCCATAGCCGCGCACCCGGGCCCGGATGCTCATCCGGTCCAGCACCGTCTGCAGGCGCGCGGGCACGGCCAGGTCGTTGGAAAGCCCCAGGCCGGCGGTGATCGAGTCGCCCAGCACCGTCACCAACGGCGGAGGCGGCGGCGGGAGTGGCTTGGGCGGCGCCTTCTTCCGCGAGGCGGCCAGGGCGGCGCCGGGCATGGCGAGGGCCAGCAGGCCGGCGAGGACATCGCGGCGGTCTTGGATGGGTCGGGCTTCACGCAAGGACTGGAACTTCACCATGGCTGAACCGTACTGTTCTCCCAGAACAACATAATGACCCTGTGCGTTGAACGCAGGCTGAAGGGAGAAAGCGCCCATGCGCCGTCGGCTTCGCGAAATCTTGATCGCCGGGAGCATCGCCACCGCCCTCGCCGCCTGCGGCCAGAGCAACGGCCAGCAGAACAGTTCGGTCGGCTACGGCCCCAACCCGGCGCTGCCCAAGCCCAACAAGACCCTGCTGCCCACCGTGAAGGTCTCGGACGTCGTCGGCTGGCCGGCGGGCGTGACGCCCCGGGCGCCGTCGGGATTCAGCGTCCAGCCGTTCGCGACGGGCCTGGACCACCCCCGCTGGTTGCTGGTCCTGCCGAATGGCGACGTGCTGGTCGCCGAGAGCAATAAGCCGGCCAGCCAGGACAAGCCCAAGGGCATCAAGGGCTTCTTCGAGAAGATGCTGATGAAGAAGGCCGGGGCGGGCGTGCCCAGCGCCAACCGCATCACCCTGCTGCGCGACGCCGACCACGATGGCCTGGCCGAGACCAAGACGCCGTTCCTGACCAACCTCTACTCGCCGTTCGGCATGGCCCTGGTCGGCCAGACCCTCTATGTCGCCAACGCCGACGCCATCGTCGCCTTCCCCTATGCCGAAGGCGCGACCCGCATCACCGCCGCCCCGCGCAAGGTGACCGACCTGCCCGGCGGACCGATCAACCACCACTGGACCAAGACCATCATCGCCAGCCGCGACGGGACCAAGCTGTTCGCCACCGTGGGCTCCAACAGCAATGTCGGCGAGAACGGCATGCAAAACGAGGTCGACCGCGCGGCGATCCTCGAGGTCGACCTCGCGACGGGGAACAAGCGCGTCTTCGCCGGCGGCCTGCGCAATCCCAACGGCATGGGCTGGAACCCGGTCACGGGCGAGCTGTGGACCACGGTCAACGAGCGCGACGAACTGGGCAACGACCTGGTGCCCGACTACATGACCTCGGTTCGCGACGGCGGCTTCTACGGCTGGCCCTACAGCTATTTCGGCCGCCACGTCGACAAGCGGGTCAAGGACGCCGACCGCCGCCCCGACCTGGTCGAGCGGGCCATCGTCCCCGACTACGCCCTGGGCGCCCACACCGCCTCGCTGGGCCTGACCTTCTACGAAGGCCGGAGCTTCCCGGCCCGCTATCGCGACGGGATCTTCATCGGCCAGCACGGCTCGTGGAACCGCAAGCCGCAGGCCGGCTACAAGGTGATCTTCGTGCCGTTCACGGGCGGCAAGCCGGCTGGCCCAGTTGAGGACTTCCTGACGGGATTCCTGGACAGCAAGGGCAAGGCGCAAGGCCGGCCGGTGGGGGTGACGGTGGACACATCCGGCGCCCTGCTGGTGGCCGACGACGTGGGCAATGTGGTCTGGCGGGTGAGCCCGGCGCGATAGGACCTCTCGACAAACTTGCACAACAAGACTGACTGGTCGTAGGTTCCTCCCGACGAGGAGACCACGCCATGAAGATCGCCCAGATGAAGGTGGAACGCCTGCCGCCGGTGCGGATCTCGCTGTCGCCGACCAACCACCCGTACATGACCGGCGCCTGGACGCCCCTGCACGAGGAGGTCAACGCCTGGGACCTGGACGTGCTGGAGGGCGCCATCCCGGCCGACCTGGACGGCGTCTATCTGCGCAATACCGAGAACCCGGTCCACGATCCGGTCGGCCGCTACCACCCGTTCGACGGCGACGGCATGGTCTGCCAGATCGAGTTCAAGGCCGGCGCGGCGACCTATCGCAACCGCTTCATCCGTACACGGTGTTTCGAGGCGGAGCAGGAGGCCGGCGAGGGATTATGGGCCGGGCTGATGGACGGGCCGGGCGTCGCCAAGCGCCCCGGCTTCGGCGCTCATGGCTCGCTGAAGGACACCGCCAGCACCGACATCGTCGTCCACAACGGCGAGGCCATCGCCACCTTCTACCAGTGCGGCGAGGCCTATCGGCTGGATCCCCTGACCCTGGAGAACCTGGGCGTGGCGGCCTGGGCCCCGCTGGAGGGCGTCTCGGCCCATCCCAAGGTCGACGAGGCCACGGGCGAGTTGATGTTCTTCAACTACTCCAAGGCCGCGCCCTACATGCACTACGGCGTGGTCGACGCGACGGGGAAGCGCATCGTCTACCAGGGCGTGCCGCTGCCCGGCCCACGCCTGCCGCACGACATGGCCTTCTCGTCCAAATACGCGATCCTCAACGACCTGCCGGTGTTCTGGGACCAGGACCTGATGGCCCGGGGCATCCACGCCGTGCGCCTGCACAAGGGTCTCCCCAGCCGCTTCGCCCTGGTGCCGCGCCAAGGCGGCGAGCCGCGCTGGTTCGAGGCCGAGCCGACCTACGTCCTGCACTGGCTGAACGCCTATGAGGACGGCGACGAGGTGGTGCTGGACGGCTACTTCCAGGAGAACCCGATCCCGCGCCCGCTGGAGACCGCGCCCGACGGCCACAACCACCTCATGGCCTATCTGGACGAGCACAGCTTCCGCTCCAAGCTGCACCGCTGGCGCTTCAACCTGGTGACCGGAGAGACGACCGAGAAGCACCTGGACGAGCGGGTGCTGGAATTCGGCATGTTCAATCAGAAATACGCCGGCAAGCCGTATCGCTACGCCTATTCGACGACGAGCAAGCCGGGCTGGTTCCTGTTCAACGGCTTCGTCAAACACGACCTGGAGACAGGCGAGAGCTGGGAGATCCAGCTGCCCGAGGGCGTCTACGCCAGCGAAGCCCCGTTCGCGCCCAGGGTGGGCGCGGTCGACGAGGACGACGGCTATCTGGTCAGCTTCCTGATCGACGAGAACCGGGGAACGTCCGAGTGCGCGATCGTCGACGCCAAGCGCTTCGAGATCGTTTGCCGGGTGGCCCTGCCGCACAAGCTCAGCAGCGGGACGCATAGTGTGTGGGCCGGGCGGGAGATGCTGCGGGCCTAAATCAAAGTGTCATCCCGGAAGCCTCGCAGAGGCTATCCGGGACTCAGGGGCCAAGCCCGGTGCGGTCGCCCCTGGGTCCCGGCTCTCCGCTTCGCTGCGGCCGGGATGACACGCTGATTTATGGTTAATCCGGTCTTTACCGCGCTGTGCGCATGATCCCCCATGCGCCGCGCCCTCTTCGCCCTGCTGGTCCTCGCCACGGCCCTTCCCGCCCTGGCCGCGCCGTCCGCGCCGCCCAAGCCCAGGCCCGCGCCGGTCCAGGCGCCGGTCGACGCGCCCAGCGTCTTCCTGCCCGCCCCGATCCCGCTGGCCGCCGGCCGGCCCGGTGGTGACGTCATGCAGTGCAAGGCGACCTGCTCGCGAACCCTGATCTTCTGCAGCTCCGGTGGCGACGACGACGGCTGCGGCAGCCGCTGGGCACAGTGCAACGCGTCGTGCTCGTCGAGCTACCAGCCAACCCGCTTCCGCTAGAGCCGCGTAAGGGATCGCGCCAGCTTGTCGTCGCGGCGCCGTCGGCTATCGTCATCCCATGACCGCCCCGGCGATCCGTCCGCGCACCCTGGCTAGACTGCTGTCCCTGCTGGCGGCGGTGCTGCTGCTGGCCGCGCCCCTGACGCCGTCGGCCATGGCCAATCCGGCCATGCCGATGGACTGCTGCCCGGACGCCCCGTGCCGCGATCTCGACAAGACGATGTGCCCGCAGGCCTGCGCCACCGCCTGCGTCGTCGCGCCCGCGCCCGTCGAGACCTTGGCCGAGCCCATTCGCGGCGAAGCCACGCCGCTTGAGCCCGCGCTCTCGCCCCGCCTCGTCGGCCGGGCGATCGCGCCGGAGCCGCCTCCGCCCCGTTGAGACCCGCATTCCAGGACCACTTCACATCAACCTGAAATCGGAATTTCAAATCATGAAACGCATCTTTTCGATCGCGGCGTTCACGCTGCTCGCCTCCGCCACGGCCGCCTACGCCGCCGCGCCGGAAGCCGTGACCAAGGCCGTCCATGCCTGCTGCGCGCTCGGCGCGGCCTGCTGCAACGGCGGTCCCTGCTGCTAGCCTAGCCTGACGGCGAAGGCTGGAGCGCCCGTCCCGCGAGGGGCGGGCGCTTTGCGTTTCAGTCCTTCCGCAACGGCCGCTTGCCGGTTCGCGTAACGCCGGTACATTCACCTGAACAACGATAAGTCAGGATGGGTGGAATGACCGCGAGGCTCCCCAAGGCATGCGTCATCGGCGCGGGCTGCAGCGGCTTCACCACGATCAAGCGGTTGAAGGACGTCGGGGTCCCGTACGACTGCTTCGAGATGTCCGACGAGGTCGGGGGCAACTGGTACTACAAGAACCCCAATGGCCTCTCGGCCTGCTACGAGAGCCTGCACATCGACACCAGCAAGTGGCGGCTGGCCTTCGAGGACTTCCCGGTGCCGGCTGGCTGGCCCGACTTCCCGCACCACGCCCAGCTGTTCCAGTACTTCAAGGACTATGTCGACCACTTCGGCCTGCGCGAGACCATCACCTTCAACACCCGGGTCGAGAGGGCCCTGCGCACGGACGAGGGCCTGTGGTCGGTGACGCTGTCGACCGGCGAGACGCGGCTCTATGACGTGCTGTTCGTCTGCAACGGCCACCACTGGGACCCACGCGTTCCAGAATATCCCGGCGAGTTCGACGGCCCCGCCTTCCACGCCCACGCCTATTCCGACCCGTTCGATCCGGTGGACATGCGCGGCAAGAACGTCGTGGTGGTCGGCATGGGCAATTCGGCCATGGACATCGCCAGCGAGCTCTCCCAGCGGCCGATCGCGAAAAACCTCTGGGTCTCGGCCCGGCGCGGGGTCTGGGTGTTCCCCAAGTACCTGAACGGCAAGCCGGCGGATAAGTCCGCCATGCCCGCCTGGATGCCGCGCAAGCTGGGCCTGTCGATCGCCCGCTCGGTGATCAAGAAAACCATCGGCAAGATGGAGGATTACGGCCTGCCCAAGCCGGACCACGAGCCGCTGGAAGCCCACCCCTCGGTCTCGGGCGAGTTCCTGACGAGAGCGGGCTGCGGCGACATCAAGTTCAAGCCGGCGATCAAGGCGCTGGAGGGCAAGCGGGTGCGCTTCGCCGACGACAGCGTCGAGGACGTCGACGCCATCGTCTTCGCCACCGGCTATAGGATCAGCTTCCCGTTCTTCGACGATCCGGCCCTGTCGCCCGGGGCCGACCACCGCTTCCCGCTGTTCAAGCGGATGATGCGGCCGGGGATCCCGAACCTGTTCTTCATGGGCCTGGCCCAGCCCCTGCCGACCCTGGTGAACTTCGCCGAGCAGCAGGCCAAGCTGGCGGCGGGGTATCTGGCCGGGACCTACGCGCCACCGCCGGAAGCCGAGATGACGCGGATCATGGCCAAGGACGAGGAGCGGCATACGGGGCAGTTCTACGTCTCGGCGCGCCATACCATCCAGGTCGACTTCAACGTCTACTGCGCGGATCTCAAGAAGGAGATCGCCAAGGGCGAGGCGCGGGCGCGGGCCACTGGCGGCAAGCTGCCGGTGGCGGCGCTGGCGGAGATCAAGACGGAACCGCTGCTGGCGAGCTAAGGCTACAGTTCAATTCCCTCGTCATCCCGGAAGCGCGAAGCGCTATCCGGGACCCAGGGGCCAATGGTAGTGCGGTTGCCCCTGGGTCCCGGCTCTCCGCTCCGCCGCGGCCGGGACGACGCGCTGAGAGTGACCCATGCCCAAGATCACCTTCGACAAGGACACCCGCGCCAAGCTGGTCGGCGGGCTCTCGGACTATCTGCGGACCGAGCTCGACCTCGAGGTGAAGGGTTTCGACGCCGAGTTCCTGCTCGATTTCGTCACCGAGCGGCTGGGGCCGTACTACTACAACCAGGGCCTCCACGACGCCTCGGCGCTGTACCGCGAGAAGCTGGAGGCGATCAGCGAGGCGGTCTACGAGATCGAGCAACCGATCAAGGCGCTCTGAGCCCAGCTTCCCCTCGCGTAAAGATTGACGCCCCTCTCCACGGGTTCATCATCGGTGAACAACGATAAGTCGCGGCATGCGCCCGCGATGGGAGGAAGCTCGATGGCCGACGGGTCTGCCGTCCGGAGCGCGACTCGTGCGCCCGATCCCGCCCTGCCCCGCGTCTGCGTGATCGGCGCCGGCTCGTCCGGCATCGCCACCTGCAAGCAGCTGCACGAGGCCGGGATCCCGTTCGACTGTTTCGAGGCCTCGGACCGGGTCGGCGGCAACTGGGTGTTCCAGAACCGCAACGGCATGAGCAGCGCCTATCGCTCGCTGCACATCAACACCAGCCGGGACAAGATGGCCTATTCGGACTTCCCGATGCCGGCCGACTATCCAGACTATCCGCACCACACCCACATCGCCAAATATTTCGACGCCTATGTCGACCACTTCGGCTTCCGCGACCGCATCACCTTCCAGTGCGCGGTGACGTGGGCCAAGCGGCGCCCGGATGGCATCTGGGAGATCACCCTCGAGACCGGCGAGAAACGCCTCTACGACGCCCTGTGCGTCGCCAACGGTCACCACTGGGATCCCCGCTGGCCCGAGCCCAAGCCGCCCGGCCGGTTCGACGGGATCGAGATGCACAGCCACTACTATATCGACCCGGCCACGCCCCATGACCTGCGGGGCAAGAAGGTGGTGATCGTCGGCTTCGGCAATTCGGCCCTGGATCTCGCCTGCGAGCTGGGCCGCAAGGAGAATTCGGACGAGGTCTATCTGTCGGTCCGCCGCGGCTACTGGGTGGTGCCGCGCTATTTCGGCAATGAGGTGCTGGACCACTTCAACAACCATCCCAGCCAGGACCCGCCGCTGCTGTCGCGGATCCTGCCCGGCAAGATGGCCGCCCGGATGATCGAGAAGAAGATCGCCGCCGTGCACGGCCGGCCCGAGGACCACGGCCTGCCCAAGCCCGACCATCCGTTCGGGGCCAGCCACCCGGCCATCAGCCACGAGCTCTACAACCGCATCGGCTCGGGCGACGTGGCCATCAAGCCCGACATCGAGCGCTTCGACGGCAAGCAGGTGTTCTTCAAGGACGGCACGGTCGTCGAGGCCGACGCCGTGATCTGGTGCACCGGCTACAAGATCACCTTCCCGTTCTTCGACAGCCTGACGGTCGACGCGCCCGACAACGACATCGCCCTGTGGAAGCGGATGATCGACCCCCGCTTCGACAACCTGTTCATGGTCGCCCTGGTGCAACCGCTGTGCGCCATGATGCCGATCGCAGAGGAGCAGTCGAAACTGATCGCCGCCTGGCTGACCGGCCGCTACGCCGCGCCCGATCCGGCGACCATGGCCCGCGAGCGCGACGCCATGCACCAGGGGGTCAAGGCCCACTACGTCGCCTCGGCCCGGCACACGATCCAGATCAATTGCGGGGAATATGCCTACGACCTGCGCAAGGAGCTGAAGCGCGGGATCAAGCGCGCGAAGGCCAAGGGCAATCCGCTGCCGATCCAGCCCCGCGCCGCGCTGGCGTGACGGCCGAAAGCGGACACCGGTTATGGCGGCCATCACGCGGCAAGCAATGGAGTCTTGCCTCTTGCCGCGGAGTAAGGCTGTGATCGTGACGGGGCGTCACGAACGCTCCGCCTCCGAGTCGCCGGCCATGTCGAATATCGCTTACTTCCCCAAGCCCCATGTCGACCAGCGACCGGGCAAGCGGGAACGCACCAAGACCGCCAATCGCCAGGCGATCCTGGACGCCGCGCGCGAGGTGTTCGGCGACCTGGGCTACGACGCCGCCACGGTGCGCGACATCATCCGCCGCACGGGCTTGGCCTCGGGCACCTTCTACAACTACTACAAGTCCAAGGAGGAGGTGTTCGAAGCCCTGGCCGATGACGGCGCCCGCCGCTTCCGGCCGCTGCTGCGCGAACAGTCCGAGAAGGCCACCGACTTCGAGTCGTTCCTGCGCGGGGCGATCCTGGCCTATTTCAACTTCGTGGCCACCGAGCAGGAGAGCTGGCGCATCAACCGCCCGCCCGGCGAGCAGATCCCGCACGCCCGCTCGACGCCCGAGGTGGTCGCCGTGTTCGACGAGGTGCACGAGGCCCTGGGCAAGGTGCTGGAGCGCGAGCACGCACCGCCGGTGGACCTGGACTACCTGACCTCGGCCTGCATCGCCGTGGCCCGCGAGATCGGCGACAAGATGCTGGAGCGGCGCCCCGTCGACACCGAGGGCGCGGCGGACTTCGCGGTCAAGCTGATCCTGGGCGGCCTGCCCGCCTTGCCCCGCCTGTAGCGGCGCGAGATGGTTTTCCGCTGTTCAAGCCACACATCCCTCGTCATCCCGGAAGCCTCGCAGAGGCTATCCGGGACCCAGGGGCCAAGCACGGAGAGGCCGCCCCTGGGTCCCGGCTCTTCGCTGCGCTACGGCCGGGATGACGAGGATATTTCGGCCGTAATGCGCAGATCGTAAGAACAACAAAGAGTGGGGAAACCATGGCCTCGGACGCCACCCAGAAAGCCATACTGAAGCTGATCCTGTCGCTGCCCAGCCCGGTCCTGCGGGCCATGTCGGGCGGCGGGGTCGTCTACAGGGGCGGCCGCACCCTGGATCCCCGCTTCCAGTTCTTCGCCCACGCGGCCAAGAAGCTGCCGCCGATGAGCTCCCTGTCGCCGGCCGAGGCCGTGGCCGGCAGCGCCCGGGGCCTGGCCGCCGTCCAAGGTCCGCTGGAGCCCGGCGTGCGCACCGAGAGCCTGGCGATCGAGGGCCCGAACGGTCCCGTTCCCTGCCGCGCCTATCGTCCCGAAGGCCAGGACGCCGACATGCCCCTGATCGTCTACGCCCACATGGGCGGCGGAGTGATCGGGGACCTGGAGACCTGCAACGCCTTCTGCTCGATCCTGGCCCGCATCGTCCGCACGGCGGTGATCTCGGTCGACTACCGCCTGGCCCCGGACCACAAGTTCCCGGCCGGGCTGGAGGACGTGCTGGCCGCCTATCGCTGGGCGCGCGACAACACCGCTCGCTTCGGCGCCGCGCCGGTCGCCCCGGCCATCGGCGGTGACAGCATGGGCGGCAACTTCGCCGCCATCATCGCCCAGGAGATGGCGCGCAAGGGCGAGCCGGCGCCGGCCGCCCAGATCCTGATCTATCCCGCCGTGGATGTGGCCAGCGAGACGGCGTCGATGACGACCTATGCCGACGCCTATCCGCTGACCCGCGCGACCATGGACTGGTTCATGGGTCACTATATGAGCGCCGACGCCGACCCGGCCGACCCGCGCCTGTCGCCCGACAAGACCGCCGACCTCGCGGGCCTGCCGCCCGCCATCATCGCCACCGCCGGCTTCGATCCCCTGGTCGACCAGGGCGAGGCCTACGCCAAGCGCCTGCAGGCCGCCGGCGTGGCGGTCCGCTACCGCTGCTACGACAGCCTGGCCCACGGGTTCACCGCGTTCACCGGTGCGATCCCGGCGGCGGATGGGGCGTGCCGGGAGATCGCCGGGCTGGTGCGGGAGACGTTCGAGGGGCGGGTTTAGCAGCAAATAAATCTCGTCATCCCGGGCGGCGAAGCCGACCCGGGACCTAGGGGCGACCGCACTGCACTGGCCCCTGGGTCCCGGCTCTCCGCTTCGCTGCGGCCGGGATGACGAAGAGTTTGGGATCGAGGATGGACACGCCCACCACCATGCGCGCCCTCGTCGTCGAGGATCTGGCGCCCGACTACGCCGGTTGCGCCGTCCGGGAGGTCGCCACGCCACGGCCCGGACCCGGCGAGGTGCTGATCCGCGTCCGGGCCGCCAGCGTCAACTTCCCCGACCTCTTGATGACCCGGGGCGAGTACCAGTTCAAACCGCCCCTGCCCTTCACCCCCGGCCTGGATCTGGCCGGCGAGGTTGTGGCGCTGGGCGAGGGCGTTACCGACCTCCGGGCGGGCGACGCCGTGGTCGGCGGGGCGCGGCTGGGCGGGTTCGCCGAATATGCGGTGCTGTCGGCCTCAGCCCTGAAGCCCAAGCCCACGCGGCTGTCGTTCGCTGAAGCCGCCGCCTATGGCGCGGCCTATCTCACCGCCTATGTCGCCCTGGTCCGCCGCGCGCGGCTGGAGCCCGGCGAGTGGGTGCTGGTCCACGGCGCCGCCGGCGGGGTGGGCCTGGCCGCCGTCGACCTGGCCAAGGCCTTGGGCGCGCGGGTGATCGCCGCCTCGGCCTCGGACGAGAAACTGGCCAAGGTCCAGGCGCTCTACGCCCCCGACGCGACCGTCAACGTCACCAACGGCTTCCGCGACCGCGTGAAAGAGATCACCGGCGGCCACGGGGCCGACGTGATCTATGACCCCGTGGGCGGCGACGTGTTCGACGAGAGCGTCCGCTGCATCGCCTTCGACGGCCGGCTGCTGGTCATCGGCTTCACCTCGGGCCGGATTCCGACGGTCTCGGTCAACATGCCGCTGATCAAGGGCTTCTCGGTCATGGGCGTGAGGGCCGGCGAGTACGGCCGGCAGTTCCCCGAGAAGGGCCGCGAGAATGCGCAGGCGGTGTGGCGGATGGCGGATGAGGGCGTGATCAAGCCGCATGTGCATGCGGAGCTTCCGCTAGAGCGGTGGCGCGAGGCCTTCGAGCTGCTGGCCGAGCGGAAGGTCGTGGGTAAGGCGGTGATCACGCCTTGAACGCCAAGCTCCCCATCACTGTCATCCCGGGCGGCGTAGCCGACCCGGGACCCAGGGGCCAATGCAGTGCGGCGGCCCCTGGGTCCCGGCTCTCCGCTTCGCTGCGGCCGGGATGACGATATAAGGAATGAACGGGATTTGAGTTGGGCAAGTGATTGAACCGACTCAGGTTGACATCCCCGCGCCGTTCTTTTATCCACCGCCCCTCACTCGCGGGGCCCCGGCTTCCGCGTTCAACGTATTTGCATTTCGGAGCCACGTCGTGAAGCGCACCTTCCAGCCGTCGAAGCTCGTGCGTGCCCGCCGTCACGGCTACCGCGCGCGTATGGCCACCAAGAACGGTCAAAAGATCGTTGCGCGTCGCCGCGCCAAGGGCCGCAAGCGCCTGACCGCCTAATTCTCTTCCTCCCTCGGGAGGTAAGACGATGATCAAAGCCGCCTTTTCCACAGACCTGGTTTCAGGTTCTCGCCGGAAAGGCGGCTTTTTTCATGCCTGAGCTCCAGGCCCTCAAGTTCGAGCGGCTGCGCAAGCGCCCCGACTTCCTGCTGGCGGCCAAGGCCCCGGCCCTGTCGCGCGGCGCGGTCTTCATCCAGATGCGCAAACGGCCCGACGAGGACCCGACAGTGCGGGTCGGCTTCACCGCCACCAAGAAGATCGGCGGCGCCGTCGAGCGAAACCGGGCGAAACGTCGCCTGCGCGAGGCGGCTCGCCTTGTCCTGCCCCTTCATGCGCGCCCTTCGCACGACTATGTGTTCATCGCGCGCGGCGGCACGACCGCCCGCGAATGGGGGCGTTTGCTTGACGATGTCAAAACCGCGCTGATAAGCCTCGCCGCCGAGCATGATCGCGCGGGGTCCAGAGTCCCCAAGCCATCATCGTCCGGCGCCTCGTCTGAAGTCGCCCCATCCCAACAACCCGATCTCAAAGTTTCCGGTTAAGCGCTCCATGCAGAACGACAACAAAAACACGCTGATGTTCATCGTCAGCGCGTTCGTGATCCTGATCGGGTACCAGTTCTTCATCCTGGGTCCGCAGCAGAAGAAGGCCGAGGCCGAGGCGCGCGCCAAGAAGGCGTCGCAGGTCCAGGCCGCGACCCAGCCGGGCGTGACCCTGGACGCCAACGGCAATCCGCAGCCGCTGCGCCTGTCGCGCGCCGCCGCCAAGGATCAGAGCCCGCGCGTCGTCGTCGACACCCCGACCCTGTCGGGCTCGATCGCCCTGAAGGGCGGCCGCATCGACGACCTGTTCCTGCGCAAGTACGCCGAGACCACCGCCAAGAATTCGCCGCCGGTCGAGCTGTTCCGCCCCGAGGGCGCCGAGCACGCCTGGTTCGCCGACTTCGGCTGGGCCGGCGCCAACCTGCCGGGCCTGCCCGACGGCCGCACCGTCTGGACCGCCGCCCCGGGCCAGGTGCTGCGTCCGAACGCGCCCGTCACCCTCACCTATGACAACGGCCTGGGCCTGACCTTTACCCGCGTCATCGCCGTCGACGCCGAGGCGATGTTCACGGTCACCGACACCGTCCAGAACAACGGAACCACCGGCCTGCAGCTGGCCCCCTACGCCAGCGTCCAGCGCCAGGGCATCAACGACACCCTGGGCAAGAACCAGATCGTCCACGAAGGCGCCATCGGCGTGCTGGGCGCCGGCAAGGACCAGAAGCTGGAGCTGTCCAAGTACGGCAAGTGGAAGAAGGACAAGCCGCTCGCGACCTTCGACTCGGTCGGCGGCTGGACCGGCATCACCGACAAGTACTGGCTGACGGCCCTGATCCCCGATCAGAACCAGGCCATCAAGGCCCAGTACCGCGTGACCCAGGTCAGCGGCACCGACATCTACGACGTCAATGTGCTGGGTCCGACCCAGGCCCTGAACCCGGGCGCCACCCTGACGCAGAAGACCCGCCTGTTCGCCGGCGCCAAGACCGTGCCGCTGCTGCGCAAGTACGAGTACAACGGCCAGGCGCCCGACTGGTGGAAGTTCTGGGACAGCCGCAAGGCCGAAATCCCGCGCTTCGACTGGGCCGTGGACTGGGGCATGTTCTCCATGTTCACCCGTCCGATCTTCAATGTGCTGGAGATCTTCTACAAGCTGGTCGGCAACTTCGGCCTGGCCATCATGCTGCTGACCGTGGCGCTCAAGCTCGTGCTCTACCCGATGGCGGACAAGAGCTATGAGAGCATGGCCAAGATCAAGAAGATCTCCCCCGAGGTCGAGAAGCTCAAGGCCAAGCACAAGGACGATCCTGCCAAACAGCAGCAGGAAATGATGGCCCTGTACGCCAAAGAGAAGATCAACCCGATGATGGGCTGCCTGCCCATGCTGGTGCAGATCCCGGTCTTCTACTCGCTGTACAAGGTGCTGACCGTCACCATCGAAATGCGCCACGCGCCGTTCTTCGGCTGGATCCAGGATCTGTCCGCGCGTGACCCGACGACGATGTTCAACCTGTTCGGCCTGATCCCCTGGGATCCGGCGACCGCCCCGCTGATCGGCGCCTTCCTGGCCGGCAGCCTGCACATCGGCGTCTGGCCGCTGCTGTACGGCTTCACCATGTGGCTGACGACGGCGATGAACCCGCCGGCCGGCGACCCGATCCAGCAGCGTATCTTCCAGCTGTTCCCGATCGTCTTCACCTTCACCCTGTCGCAGTTCGCGGTGGGCCTGGTGATCTACTGGTGCTGGTCGAACATCCTGACCATCTTCCAGCAGTACATCATCATGCGCCGCTACCAGGTCGAGAACCCGATCGACAAGATCATCGCTCGCCTCAAGGGCAAACCCGTTAGCGCGACCTGATGAGCGAGGAACCCAAGCTCCCCAAGGAACCGCCGGTCCTGCTTCCCGGCGCGGCCGACTTTACGGACGAGCAGATCGAGACGGCGCGGGTGTTCTTCGCCCAGCCGGTCTCGTTCATGATGGGCGCGGTGCGCATGGACACCATGCCGCCCGCCGACCTGCCGGAAGTGGCCTTCGCGGGCCGCTCCAACGTCGGCAAGTCCAGCCTGATCAACGGGCTGGTCGGCCAGAAGTACCTGGCCCGCGCCTCGAACGAGCCGGGCCGCACGCGGGAGATCAACTTCTTCCTGCTGGCCGAGACGGTGCGCCTGGTCGACTTGCCGGGCTACGGCTTCGCCCGCGTCTCGCGCTCGATCGCCGACAAGTTCCAGGACCTGGGCCGCGCCTATCTGCGGGGCCGCGCCAACCTGAAGCGCGTCTATGTGCTGATCGACGCTCGTCACGGCCTGAAGAAGGTCGACCTGGAGGCGCTGGACGCCCTGGACGTCGCGGCGGTCTCGTACCAGATCGTCCTGACCAAGGCCGACAAGATCAAGCCGCACGAAGTCGACAAGGTCGTGGCCGAGACCCAGAAGGCCATCGCCAAGCGCGCCGCGGCCTTCCCGCGAGTGCTGGCCACCTCGTCCGAGAAGGGCCTGGGCATGCCGGAACTGCGCGCCGAGATCGTCCGGCTGTGCATCGACGAGTGATCTGAGACCTACCTCATCGTGTCATCCCGGAAGCCTCGCGGAGGCTATCCGCTTCGCTGCGGCCGGGATGACACACGAGAGGAATTGGCTGTGGGGGCTATCCACCGCCCTATTGCCCCCGTTCAACCCTGCGCTAGGTTCCACCCGCCAGAACCCCCGCCTTTCCATTTTCTAGATTGAAGCCCGCCCATGACCCGCCACGAACTCAAGACCTGGCCCAAGTACTTCGCCGCCGTCCGCTCGGGCCAGAAGCGCTTCGAGATCCGCCGCAACGACCGCGAGTTCAAGGTCGGCGACATCCTGGTCCTGCGCGAGTTTGATCCGGAAGAGGACGCCTATACCGGCCAGGCCGAGGAGCGTCAGATCACCTTCCTGCTGTCGGAAGAGGACTACGGCGTCATCCACGGCTTCGTGGCCATCGGCTTCGGCGAGGTCGCCCCGCATCCGGACGCCGCCGCCGAAGTCACCGCCGACAGCCTGGCCGAATGGCACGAGACCGCCGCCTCCAACGCCGCCCTGCGCGCCCAGGAGGCCCGCAAGGTCTCGGAGAGCTATACCAAGAGCAATATGAGCGTCGCCGCCGACCGCCATGGCGCGGTGGCCGACTCGGCCGCGGCCGAGGCCGGCTTCCATGCGGCGGCCGCGCGGATCGTCCGCAAGGACTGATCCGGGACGACCGACAAGAGAAAGGCCGCCGAGGTTGCCCTCGGCGGCCTTTTCTTTTGGGATCCTCCCCCTCAGGGGGAGGTGGCCCAGAGGGCCGGAGGGGGCAGCGCGGCCTAAGCCCAGATGGCCCCCTCAGTCGCTACCGCGACAGCTCCCCCAGCGGGGGAGCAACTATCAAGCCGCTTCGCTGACCTGGGCCGGGAACACGTCGTCCATGCGCAGATAGGTGATCAGGCGGTTTTCCATCGAGATGATGGCCTGGATGTAGCGCAGCTCTTCCACGCCGACGTCCGGGGCCGGCTGCAGGCTGTCGCGCGGCACGGTGAAGGTTTCCGACACGGCGTCGACCAGGATGCCCGCCAGGCGGTCACGGCACTCGACGACCACGATCACGTGGCGGGTCTCGGGGATGGTGACGCCCAGGCCCAGGCGGTTGCGCAGGTCGATGACCGGCATGATCGCGCCACGCAGGTTGATGACGCCGCGCATGTAGGACGGGGCGTGCGGGATCGGGGTGGCCGGGGTCCAGCCGCGAATTTCACGCACCGTCTTCACGTCGATGCAGAACTCCTGCTCGCCGATGCAGAACGAAATCAGCTCCAGCGCGGGCGCGGTATTGTCGGTCATGGCCAAGTCCCCGGTAGAATGAGCAGGCCGAGATCGCGTCGCCGCGCTTCGACCGACTGCCACAAGAGCCCAGCCGCTCTTTAACAACCGTTAAGGCTGAGCTCGGAAGGGCGCGGTCAAATGTCGCGGCTTTCGCTACCGGCCGTGGTGGAGCGCTCAGCTTCTGACCCACCGCCTTCATCTCGTCATCCCGGCCGCGGCGAAGCGGAGAGCCGGGACCCAGGGGCGACCGCACTGCGTTGGGCCCCTGGGTCCCGGATAGCCTCTGCGAGGCTTCCGGGATGACGAGGGATTTGATCGTCGAGGGATTTTGCAGACGTTCGCGCCCCTAAGGCTCCGACAGCCCCTCGTCCCCGTCGTCGGACAGGTTGAACTCGTACCAGACGCCGTTCAGCACGCCGAAGGCGACGGCCAGGCCCAGGCCCAGGATCCAGGTGAAGTACCACATGGGTCGTTCTCCTCAGTACAGGTCGGGGTTGGTGGCGAGGGCGCCGGTCGTGCTCTTGCCCCACAGCACCCGGTAGACCCAGGCCGTATAGAGCAGGATCAGCGGCAGGAAGACCGCCGTCACGATCATCATGACGAACAGGGTCAGGTGGCTGGACGAGGCGTTCCACACCGTCAGGCTGGAGCGCGGATCGGCCGAGCTGGGTAGGATGAACGGGAACATCGACAGGCCCACGGTGCCGACGATCCCGGCCGTCGAGGTCGTCGAGCCGCCGAACGCCGCCCAGGCCTTGTTCCAGCGCATGCCGGCCAGGGCCAGGAACGCGCCCAGGAAGCCCATGATCGGCGCGATCATCATCCAGCCGTGGCGGCCGTAGTTGTCGAGCCAGGCGCCGGGCGCCCGCACGGCGGCGGCGCCGCGCAGCGGGTTGGAGGGTCCGGCCGCGTCGGCCAGGCCCTCGATGCGGAAGCCCAGACCTCCGAACGCCACCCAGAAGCCGCCGGCCGCGAACAGTCCGATGCTGGCCAAGCCGGCGATCTCGCCGATGCGGCGCGCGCGCTCGGTGACCGGCCCGTCCTCGGCCTTGACGGTCAGCCAGGCCGCGCCGTGCAGCACCAGCATGGCCACCGCCAACAGGCCGCACAGCAGGGCGAAGGGCGAGAACAGGCCGATGAACGAGCCGTCGTAGAAGGCGCGCAGATCGCTATCCAGCCGGAAGGGCGCGCCTTGCAGCACATTGCCCAGGGCCACGCCGAAGCACAGCACCGGCACGAAGCCGCTGACGAACAGGCCCCAGTCCCAGAACGAGCGCCAGCGCGGGTTCGGACGCTTGGAGCGGTACTTGAAGCTGACGGGCCGCAGGATCATCGCGGTCAGCACCACGAACATCGCCAGATAGAAGCCCGAGAAACTGATGGCGTAGACGAACGGCCAGGCCGCGAAGATCGCGCCGCCGCCCAGGATGAACCACACCTGGTTGCCTTCCCAGGTCGCGCCCACGGTGTTGATGACCATGCGCCGTTCGGCGTCGTCCTTGGCGACGAAGGGCAGCAGGGCCCCCACGCCCATGTCGAAACCGTCGGTGAGGGCGAAGCCGATCAGCAGGATCCCGACCAGGGCCCACCAGATGATGCGCAGGGTGGCGAAGTCGACGGGGAGTTCCATCACATGATCCTCCTTAGGCCACGGCCGGCTCGGGCTCGACCGGCTCGCCGTCGGGGACGGGGTCGTGCAGAGCGAACGGGCCCTTTTTGACGGCGCGGACGATCAGGCCGATCTCGACCACGGCCAGGGCGCCGTACAGCAGGGTGAAGACCGCGATGCTGGTGATCAGCTGCGGCACGGAAAGGCTGGAGGCCGACAGGAAGGTCGGCAGCACGCCGTCGACGGCCCAGGGCTGGCGGCCCATCTCGGCCAGCACCCAGCCCAGCTCCGTCGAGATCCACGGCAGCGGCAGGGCCATGACGGCCAGGACCAGGAACCACTTGGTGTCGTGCTTGCGCAGGGTGACCAGAACAAAGGCGGTGGCGAACAGGGCGATCATCAGCAGGCCGATCCCGGCCATGATCCGGAAGCTCCAGAACATCACCGGCACATTGGGCACCGCGTCCCAGGAGGCCTTCTTGATCAGCTCAGGCGAGGCCTGGCGCGGATCGGGCACATAGCGTTTCAGCAGCAAGGCGTAGCCCAGGTCGCGGCGGTGCTGCTCGAAGGTCGCGCGGGCGGCGATGTCCCGCGGATTGACCTTCAGCGCCTCGACCGCGCCATAGGCGACGATGCCGGACTCGATGCGGTCCTCGGCCTTGGCCACCAGCTGGAAGATGCCCTCCACCGGCTTGTCGAAGCTGCGGGTGGCGATCAGGCCCAGGACGTAGGGGATCTTGACCTCGTGGTGGGTCTTGCGAGCCGCCAGGTCGGGGATGCCGAACGCGGTCAGGCCGGCCGGGGCGGGCTCGGTCTCCCACATGGCCTCCAGGGCGGCGAGCTTCATTTTCTGGTTGTCGGTCAGGGCGTAGCCGCTCTCGTCGCCCAGCACGACGACCGACAGCGACGAGGCCAGGCCGAACGCGGCGGCGACGGTCATCGAGCGCTTGGCGACGCCGATATACTTGCCTTGCAGCAGGTACAGGGCCGAGATCCCCAGCACGAAGACCGAGGCGATCACGTAGCCGGCGCTGACGGTGTGGACGAACTTGGCCTGGGCCACCGGGTTGAACAGCACGTCGCGGAAGCTGCTGACCTCCATGCGCATGGTCTCGGGATTGAAGGCCGCGCCGATCGGGTTCTGCATCCACCCGTTGGCGACCAGGATCCACAGGGCCGAGAGGTTGGTGCCCAGGGCGACCATGAAGGTCACGAACAGGTGGCTCACCGGCTTCAGCTTGTCCCAGCCGAAGAACATCAGCCCGACGAAGGTGGCTTCCAGGAAGAAGGCCATCAGCCCTTCGATCGCCAGCGGGGCGCCGAAGATGTCGCCGACATAGTGCGAGTAGTAGGACCAGTTCATGCCGAACTGGAATTCCATGGTCAGGCCGGTCGCCACGCCCAGGGCGAAGTTGATGCCGAACAGTACGCCCCAGAAGCGGGTGACCGTCCGCCAGATCGGGCGCTTGGTCATCACATAGATGCTCTCCATGATGACCAGCAGGAACGACAGGCCCAAAGTCAGGGGCACGAACAGGAAGTGGTAGAGAGCGGTGAGCGCGAACTGCAGGCGTGACAGGTCGATGACGGCGGGGTCCATGGACAGCTCCGAGACGTACGGCCGATGATCACGCCGCTCGAGAGCCTTGCCCTAGACCGACCCGACCGCCCGGTCCTTGATCGAGATCAAGGCTTCCGGACGAACTCAACCTACACTCAACTCATGGGCGCCGGCATAGTATCGATTGATCGTTTTGGTCCGGCCCGGGCGTGGCTTGATCTTTTGGGCCTGAAATCCACCCCGGCCATGCGCCGCGCCAAGGCGTTCGGCCTGCTGGACGGCCTGGCGGCGATCGGCTTCGCGGCGGGCCTGGCCCTGGCGATCGACGCGATCGTCGCGCGGCGCGACGGGCTTGCCCTCGCGCTCTGGCTGGCCCTGGTGGTGGTCTCCAGCGCCCTGCGTGGCCTGCTGGCCCGCGCCGGGGGCGTGGCCGGGGCTCAGGCGGCGGCCGAGGTCAAGGCCGGGGTCCGCGCCGATCTGGCCCGTTCCGTGTTCGGCGGCGCGCGTCGCCCGGCCGGCGAGGCGATCACGGCCTTGGTCGAGGGCGTCGAGGCGCTGGACGGCCACGTCGCCCGCTTCCTGCCCACCAAGCTGTCGGCCGCCGTGCTGCCCCTGCTGATGATCGCCGTCGCCGCCGTGGCCAGCCCGATCTGCGCGGCGATCCTGTTGGCGACCTTGGCTCCGTTCGTCCTGGCCATGATTCTAGCGGGAACGGCCGCCGCCGCCGAGGCCCGCGCCCAGTTCCTGGCCCTGGAGCGCTTGTCGGCCCTGTTCCTCGACCGCGTCCGCGCCCTGCCGGTGGTGCTGGCCTTCCAGGCCGAGGGTGCGACCACGACCGCCCTGACCCGCTCGGCCTCGGAGCTGGCCGAGCGCACCATCAAGGTGTTGAGGGTCGCCTTCCTGTCCTCGGCGGCCCTTGAGTTCTTCGCCGCCCTGTCGGTGGCCCTGGTGGCGGTCTATTGCGGCTTCAACCTGCTGCGGCTGCTGCCCTTCCCGGTTCCCGAGACCCTTGACCTCAAGCGCGCCTTCTTCGTCCTGGCCCTGGCGCCGGAGGTCTACGCCCCCATGCGCCGCCTGGCCGCCGCCTATCACGACCGCCAGGCCGCCGAGGCCGCCGCCGCCAGCCTCGCGACGTTCGAGGCGCCCGCGCCCCGGCCGGTGGTCGCGCCGCTGACCAAGGCCCCGACCCTCCGCTTCGAAGGCGTCACCATCCGCTATGCCGACGCCGACGCGCCGGCCCTGGAGGGCTTCGACCTGACGGCCCGGGCGGGAACCATCACCGCCCTGGTCGGACCCAGCGGCGCGGGCAAGAGTTCGTTGCTGAACCTGTTGCTGGACCTCGCGCCGCTGACCGGCGGGCGTATCCTGGTGGACGATATTCCGTATACGGACTTATCGGCAGAAATCGCCTGGGCCGGCCAATCGCCGCTGATCCTGCCGGCCTCGATCGCCGACAACATCGCCCTGTCGCGCCGCGACGCGACCCGGGCCGAGATCGCGGCCGCGGCCGACGCGGCGGGGCTGAGTCCCGCCCTGGCGGTCCGACCCGGCGGTCTCGACTTCAGGCTCGACGAGCGCGGCTCCGGCCTGTCCGGCGGTGAGCGCCGACGCCTGTCCCTGGCCCGCGCCCTGCTGAAGCCCGCCCCGATCCTGCTACTGGACGAGCCGACCGCCAATCTGGACGCCCTCGCCGAGGCTGAACTGCTGGCCGCCATCCGCGTCGCCGCCCGGGGCCGCACGACCCTGATCGCCACCCATTCCGAAGCGGTCGCCGCCCTGGCGGACCAGGTGGTGCGGCTGTGAGCTTGGCCCAATCACCCTTCCCCTCAAAACTCTCGTCATTCCCGCCCCTGTGGCGGGAACCCCTCTGGCCGCCGCAGGTGCGGGAGGGGCGAACCGCTGGCGGTTCGCTTGCGTCTCACGTGTCAGCTGAACCAGGGGTTCCCGCCACAAGGGCGGGAATGACGGATCAAGAGGGAGCGGTCGGTTGAATTCCAACAGCCCCCTCGACACCCTCATCCGCGCCCAGAAGCGCGAGCGCGCCGGGGCGCTGCGGCTGGCGATCCTGAGCGCCGTCACGGTCGGGGCGGCCTCGACCCTGCTGCTGGGCCTGTCGGGCTGGTTCATCGTCGCCAGCGCCATCGCCGGCGCCGCGGGGCTGGCGAGCGCCCACGCCTTCAACGTGCTGCTGCCCAGCGCCATGATCCGCCTGCTGGCCATACTGCGCACCGCCGCCCGCTACGGCGAGCGCCTGTCCGGTCACGCCGCCGCCCTGCGCGCCCTCGCGGCCATCCGCCCGGCCGTGTTCGAGAGCCTGGCCGCCGCGCCGCCCGCCCAGTCCCTGGCCCTGTCGCGCGGCGAGGCCTCGGCTCGACTGGTGCAGGACGTTGACGCCATCGAGACCCGCTTCGTCCGCCTCTCCGCGCCGTGGAGCGCGGTCGCCGGCCTGGGATCAGGGATCGCCCTCGCCGTCCTGGCCGGCTGGGCCCCGGCCCTGGTCATCCTGGTCGCCGCCATCGCCGCTATCCTGGCCGCCCGCGCCCTGGCCCGGCGCTTCTCCACCCCCGCCCGCGCCGCCGTCCAGGCCAGGGTCGGGGCGCTGAAGGAGACCACCGCCGCGCTGGTCGCCGCCTCGGCCGAACTGCGCGCCTACGGCCTGGACGCCTGGGCCGGCGAGACCCTGAACGCTAAAGCCGCCGAACTCGACGCCGCCCGCCTGGACGCCGCCCGGGCCCTGGGGCTGGTGGTGGCCAGCCAGGCCATCATCCTGGGCCTGGCGGTCGCCGCCGCCGTGGCCTACGCCGCCCCGACGGGCGCTCCGCTCGCCGCGCTGGCGGGCCTGGCCGCCGCCATGAGCGTGGACGCCCTGACCGGCCTCGCCCACGCCTTCGACCAGGACGGGGCGGCGCGGGAGGCGCGCGACCGGCTGGACGAGATCCTGCGCCATCGTCCGCACACCGCCGAACTTCCGGCCGACGGCCCGCCCGTCCTGAACCTGCTCGGCCAGACCCTCGCGCCGGGCGAACGCCTGGCCGTCGTCGGCCCATCCGGCTGCGGCAAGACCACCGCCGTCGAGACCCTGCTGGGCTTGCGCGGCGAGGCCCCGCCCCTGCCTCGCGCCGCCTTCTCGTGGCTGCCTCAGGACGCGGGTCTGGTCGCCGGCACGGTGCGCGACAACCTCCGCCTGGCCGCGCCCCGGGCGACCGACGACCAGCTCTGGACGGTCCTGGAGGACGCCGCCCTCGCCGACCGCGTCCGCGCCGCGCCCAAGGGCCTTGGCGCCTGGCTCGGCGACGACGGCGAACGACTGTCCGGCGGCGAGCGGCGGCGGCTGGCCCTGGCCCGAGCCTATCTGCGCAACGCGCCGTGGCTGCTGCTGGACGAGCCGACCGAAGGTCTGGACGCCGCCACCGAGGCGCTGGTGGTGGAAAGGCTGGACCGTCGCCTGGCGCGCACCGGCCAAGGCCTGGTGCTGGTCAGCCACCGCGCGGCGCCGGCGGCGGTGTGCGGGCGACGCGTGGAGATGGCCGCCCAGAACGACAAAAACCGTGTCATCCCGGCCGAAGCGTAGCGCAGAGCCGGGACCCAGGGGTCGCCGCAACGCGCTTGGCCCCTGGGTCCCGGATAGCCTCTGCGAGGCTTCCGGGATGACACGGGGTTTGATGCTGAGGACCTGAAGGCCCCTCATCCAAACTTCCCAACCCCGGGTCGCAAACCGTCCAGCCTACCCCCTACGCAGTGACCGCGCCTTGACCTGCCTCAAACCCCGGCGGCTATAAGGGCCTATCAAGTCCGTAGCTCTTGAGCGCCCATGAAGCCGGCCCGGGGCCTGTCCTCGACCCTGTTCAGCGATCCGCACCCCACCGCCTATCTGGCGGCCTTCGCGGCCGTGATGGCGACGGCGGTGGCGCGGCTGTACCTGCCCGAGGCCTTCACCGCCCCGTCCTCGTTCCTGCTGTTCGTGCCGGCCGTGCTGGTCAGCGCGGCCCTGGGCGGCCTGGCTCCGGGGATCTTCGCCACCACCTTCGCCTGGGGCACGGTCTGGTGGGTGACGCGCGACATCCCGTTCGACCTGGTCAGCGGCCTGTCGGCGGCGATCTTCCTGTCGGTCGGCTTCGGCATGGCCATCGGCGGCGGCTGGTTCCACGCCGCGCGGCGACGGGCGGCGGCGATCAACGACCACCTGCGCTCGATCCTCGACACCGTGCCCGACGGCGTGGTGGTCATCGACCGCGACGGCGCCATGACCTCGTTCAGCCCCGCTGCCCAGCGGATGTTCGGCTGGACGCCCGCCGAGGTGCTGGGCCGCAATGTCAGCCTGCTGATGCCCGAGCCGCACAAGGCCGCCCACGACGGCTACATCCAGCGCTACCACCGCACCGGCGAGAAGCGGATCATCGGCGCCGGCCGCGTCGTGGTGGGCCAGCGCAAGGACGGCTCGACCTTCCCGATGGAGCTGGCGGTCGGCGAGACCAAGGGGGCCGTGCCTTCCTATACCGGCTTCATCCGCGACCTGACCGAGACCCAGGAGACCGAGACCCGCCTGCAGGAGCTGCAGAACGAGCTGGTCCATGTCTCGCGCCTGACGGCCATGGGCGAGATGGCCTCGACCCTGGCCCACGAGCTGAACCAGCCGCTGTCGGCGATCGCCAACCTGCTGACCGGCTCGCGCCGCCTGATTGACCGAGGCCGCGAGGCCGACCAGGCCAAGGTGCGCGAGGCCATCGACAAGGCCGCCACCCAGGCCCTGCGGGCTGGCGACGTCATCCACCGCATGCGTGACTTCGTGCGCCGGGGGGCCAGCGAGCGCGCGGCCGAGAGCCTGTCCAAGCTGATCGAGGAGGCCAGCGCCCTGGCCCTGATCGGCGAGAAGGACCGCCAGGTCGACGTGCGCCTGTCGCTGGACCCGGCCGCCGACGCGGTGTTCGCCGACCGGGTCCAGGTGCAGCAGGTGCTGCTGAACCTGATCCGCAACGGCATCGACGCCATGCAGGAGCAAGGCGTCCGCCGCAAGGCCCTGGTGATCACCAGCGAGGTCACCGAGGAAGGCTGGGCGCGGGTCAGCGTCGCCGACAATGGTCCCGGCATCGCCGACGACGTGCGCGACCGCCTGTTCCAGCCCTTCATGACCACCAAGCCGCAGGGCATGGGGGTGGGCCTGTCGATCTCGCGCTCGATCATCGAGGCGCACGGCGGGCGCATCTGGGCCGAGGCCAATCCCGGCGGCGGGGCCCTGTTCCGCTTCACCCTGCCGCCCGCCGATCAAAAGGAGACCGTCGATGACTGAGGCTCACGTCGTGCATGTGGTCGACGACGACGAAAGCGCCCGCGAGTCCCTGGCCTTCCTGCTGGAGTCCGCCGACTTCGAGGTCGTGGCCTATGCCAGCGCGCCGGCCTTCCTCGACGCCCTGCCGGGGATCAAGCCCGGGGTGGTGGTCACCGACGTGCGCATGCCCGAGATGAGCGGCCAGGAGCTGGTCGCCCGGCTGGCCGCCCTGAAGGTGCGCATGCCGATCATCATGATCACCGGTCACGGCGACATCCCGATGGCGGTCGAGGCCATGCGCTCGGGCGTGGTCGACTTCATCGAGAAGCCGTTCTCGGAAGCCCGGATGCTGGACGCCCTGGGCCGCGCCATGAAGGCCCCCGAGGCCGCGCCGGTCACCGACGACCAGGCCGCCATCCTGCACCGCCTGGAGACCCTGTCCGAACGCGAGCGCCAGGTGCTGGACGGCGTCGTCGCCGGCCACGCCAACAAGGTCATCGCCCGCGAGCTGGGCATCAGTCCGCGCACGGTCGAGATCTACCGCGCCAAGCTGATGACCAAGATGCAGGCCGACAATCTGGCGGCCCTGGTGCGGATGACCCTGTCGGCGCGGGGGAGCTGATCCCGCCTCCCCGTCCGCCCGTCCGCATCCCCGCGTAAGGGGGTTTCCTTAGGCGCGGCTCCCGAATTTCGCCGACACGGAAAAAGGCGCAAGACCCTACCAACAGAAGGGTCTTTCCATGCTGTCTCCCCTCCGCGTCGACGCCGTCCCGATCGCGTTTGATCCCGTCCTCGCCATCCCCGCCGCCTGCCCGCGCTTTTCCCGCGACGAGGAGATTTTCAGCGAGGGCGAGGCCGCGGCCTATGTCTACCAGGTGATCTCGGGCGCGGTGCGCACCTACCGCATCCTGCGCGATGGCCGCCGGCAGATCGACGAGTTCCATTTCGCCGGCGACTATTTCGGCCTGGAGATGGGCGAGGCCCACCGCATCACCGCCGAGGCCCTGACCGACGCCAGCGTCCGGATGATCCGCCGGAGCGCGCTCAGCGCGCTGGCGGCCCGGCGCTGCGACGCGGCCCGCGCTTTGTTCCGCCTCACCACCGAGAGCCTGCAGCGCAGCCAGGACCACGTGCTGATGCTGGGCCGCCGCTCGGCCGCCGAGCGCGTGGTCGGGCTGCTGCTGGACATCGCCGAGCGCACCCACGCCGACGCCGAGCTGGACGTGCCGATGAGCCGCCAGGACATGGCCGACTATCTGGGCCTGACCATCGAGACGGTGTCGCGCACCCTGACCGGCCTGCAGGACGAGGGCCTGATTGCTCTGCCGACGGTCCGGCACGTGGTGCTGAAGGATCGGCGCGCGCTGGAACGGATGGTGGGCTGAGGCGCATAGGCTTTCACCCGAAACCCCAACTCCCTGCCTCCCTAGGCCTTGTGCCTAGGGTCCAGGCCGACGCTCGCGCGGCGTCGCAAGGCGTGTGACCACACTGCCGAGCACTCTCGAAATCTCAGAACCTGGCGGAACGATGGGTCCTAGGCACAAGGCCTAGGAAGGCGGGAGTTTGGGCTTCGCAGGCGAGCCCCTAAACGCCCCCTTCGTCGCTCCGCTCCAGCCCGGCGATGGTCGCTTCCTCGCGCGCGCCGCCCTTGTCGACCGCGCTCAGCATGGCCTGGCGCAGGGCGTAGACCACCAGCGCCGACAGGATCAGGGCGTTCAGCACGAACGGGCCCCAGCCGATGCGCTGGTAGAGCAGCACGAACAACGGCGCGACCACGACATTCAGGCCGTTGATGGCCGCGATCGCCCCCGCCGCTCCGGCCTGGTCCTTGGCGTCCACCGACAGCGAGGCGCCGGCCGTGAAACCCGGCCGGGCAAAGCCGTAGCCCAGGCTGGCGATGGCGTAGCCGATGGCGACGGCCGCGTAGTCCGGGGCGAAGGCGACGATGAGGTTGCCCAGGGCCGCGCAGCCGACGCCCCAGCGCATCAGCTCGCGCGGGCCCATCTGGAACATGCGGATCAGGCCCCACTGCGCCAGCAGCCCGGCCACCGCGCCCGCCGCCATGGCCAGGGTGATGAAACCCTGGGCCTTGACCGGCTCCAGGCCCAGCTTGTCGATAATCAGGAAGCCCAGGGTCTGGGTCTGGGCCGTCTGGCACGAGGCGACCAGGAAGCCGAAGATCAGGAACGGCTTCAGGCGCGGGTCCTTCCAGAGGGCCGCGCCCTCGCCGCGCCAGGGCAGGCCGAAACCGCGACGGGGCGGGGTGTCGCGGCGGCCGGGCACGAAGGTCTCGGGCAGGCCGCGATGGACGACGACCATCATCCCGGCCGCCAGGGCCGCGAAGGCGAACATCGGTCCGGCCAGGCCGACGATCGGCAGCACGAACAGCGGCGCCAGCAGCGGTCCCACCACGGTGCCCAGGCCGAACGCCCCGGCCAGGGTGGCCATGGTCTGGGTGCGCTCCTCGCGGGTCGTGCGCTCGGCCATATAGGCCTGGGTGGCCGGATTAGCCGCCGAGCCGAAGCCGCCGAACAGGGCGCGGCACAGCAGGAACAGCACGAAGATCACCATCGGCGGAGCCAGGTGGTGCAGGCCGGCGGAGACGACGATGGCGCACAGGGTCATCGAGACGCTGAAACCGGCCAGGCCCAGCAGGATCAGGGGCTTGCGGCCACGCAGGTCCGACTGCCGGGCCCAGAATGGCGAGGTGACCGCCCACAGCACCGCCGACAGCGAGAAAATGCCCGCGACCAGGGCGTCGGGGATGCCGATCTGGCGGCCGATCGCCGGCAGCACGGACAGCATGCCGGTGTTCCCCAGGGCGGTCGCGACGGACACGCCGAAGAGGATCACGAACGCGCTCCGGTTGGCCCGAGCCTCTTGAGTCTCCCCAGTCATCAAACAACCGTTAGACCCGGCTGAAGGCGCGCGCAATGTGTCGCGGGTCACAGCGCGCCCGTCAAAGGTGTGAGAACCTTGGATTAATCATTAACCGCGATAGTGCGCCGTCAAACTCGGGGTTCGGCCTAACACCATGTTCCAGATCATCGGCATCGTTCTGCTCTTCGGCCTGGTGTTCGGCTCGTACATCATCTCGGGCGGCAAGATGGACGTGATCCTTCACGCCGCGCCGCACGAACTGATGGCCATCGGCGGCGCCGGTGTCGCCGCGTTCCTGATTTCCAACTCGATGACCGTGATCAAGTCGACCATGGGCGGCTTCGGCAAGATTTTCGCCGGCCCCAAGTGGAAGGCCCAGGACTATCGCGACCTGCTCAGCCTGCTGTTCCTGCTGACCAAGACGATGAAGTCCAAGGGCGTCATCGCCCTGGAAGCCCACATCGAAAAGCCGCACGAGAGCACGATCTTCGCGCGCTACCCCAAGATTTCCCACGACCACTTCGCCGTCGACTTCATCTGCGACACCCTGCGGATGATGACCATGAACCTGGAGGATCCCCACCAGGTCGAGGACGCGATGGAGAAGCAGCTCGAGAAGCACCACCACGAAGCCCACATGGCGGCCCACGCCCTGACGCAGCTGTCGGACGGCCTGCCCGCCCTGGGCATCGTCGCCGCCGTGCTGGGCGTCATCAAGACCATGGGCTCGATCACCGAACCGCCGGCCGTCCTGGGCGGCATGATCGGCGGCGCCCTGGTCGGTACGTTCATGGGCGTGTTCATGGCCTACGGCCTGGTCGGCCCGATGGCCACGCGCCTGGGCGCGGTGCTGGACGAGGACCACTCGTTCTACAAGATCATCCAGGCCGTCCTGGTCGCCCACCTGCACGGTAACGCCGCCCAGATCTCGGTCGAGATCGGCCGCGGCAACGTGCCCAGCGCTTCGCAGCCCAGCTTCATGGAGCTGGAAGAGGCGCTGTCGCAGATCCCGAACGAATAGTCCGACCTCCCGGCGCGCCGCGCCCGTCGCCAGGTTAGCGCCTCGTAACTTGCGCGCGCTATCGAACCGGTATTCCTTCTGCGCAAAGCCGTCGTCGACAAGGCGATCGGATCAGCCGCAAGGGGAAGACCGTATGACCACCACCATGCTTCGCAAGCTCCTGATCGCCGGCGCCGCCGTCTCGGCGCTGTCGCTGGCCGCCTGCGGTAACAAGGAAGAGGCCGGCCACGACAGCGAAGCCGCCAAGGCCGCCGCCGCCGACGCCAGCACGGTGACCGACGCCGCCGCCGCCAAGGACCAGGCCGCCGCCGACGCCAACAAGGCCGCCGCCGACGCGGCTGCCGCTCCGGCCGATCCCGCCGACACCGCCGCCGACGCCGCCGCCACGGGCGCGACCTCGGCCCCCGCCTCGGCCCCGGCCGAACCCGCCAAGCCGGAAGAGAAGAAGGCCGCTCACTAAGCGTTCCTCTCCATCGGAAGATCGAAGGGCCGTCCCGCTCGGGCGGCCCTTTTTCGTTGACCGAAGCCAGCCGCGAGCGCTCTAGCAGGCCGATGGACCCCACCGACCCTTCCGACGGATCGCCGCCAGGCTCGCCGCTCGTCTGGCGCGAGGACGGCCTGCCGCAGTCCAGCCTGTACGGCGACGTCTATTTCTCCAGCGTCGACGGCCTGGCCGAGACGCGGGCGGTGTTCCTGGCCGGCTGCGGGCTGCCCGAGCGCTTTTCCGAACACCGGGACCTCGTGGTCGGCGAGCTGGGGTTCGGCTCGGGCCTCAACATCGCCGCCCTGCTGGACCTGTGGCGACGGGAGAAGCCCGCCGAAGGCCGGCTCCATATCTTCTCGATCGAGGCCCATCCGCTGGCCCGCGATGAGGCCGCCCGGATCCTGGCTCATTGGCCGGAGCTGGCGGAGGCGGCCCAGGTGCTGCTGGACCACTGGCCCGGCCGCGCGCGGGGCTTTCACCGCATCGACCTGCCCGGCTTCGACGCGACGCTCGACCTGGCCGTCATGGACGTGGTCGAGGCCCTGGAAGCCTGGGACGGGGCGGCCGACGCTTGGTTCCTGGACGGCTTCTCCCCCGCCCTGAACCCGGCCATGTGGCGCGAAGAGGTGCTGGCCGCCGTCGCCGCCCGCTCCGCGCCCGGGGCCCGCGCGGCGACCTTCACCGTGGCCGGGGCCGTGCGGCGCGGCCTGGAGGCGGCCGGCTTCGAGATCGCCAAGCGCCCCGGCTTCGGCCGCAAGCGCGAGCGGCTGGAGGCCTGGCTGCCAGGGGGGCGTGAAACCAAGCCGCGTCCCCGGAGCCTCGCCATCATCGGTGGGGGGATAGCCGGCGCCGCCCTGGCCCGCGCCGCCCAGGCCCAGGGGCTGGACGTCATCGTCGTCGACGATCCGGAGGGCGTCGCGGCCTCGGGCAATCCGGCCGCTCTGGTCACGCCGGCCCTCGACGCCGGCGGCGGCCCGCGCGCGGCGCTGTACGCCCAGGCCTTCGCCCGCGCCGTCACGCTCTATGAAGCCGAGCCCGGCGCGGTGATCGCCCGCGACGTCGTCCAGCTGGCCACCACCGAGCGCGACGCGAACCGCTTCGCGACCATCGCCCGCCAGGACCTGTTCGAGCCCGGCGCGATGTCGGCGCTGGATCCGGACCAGACCGCCGCCCGGGTGGGCGCCGCGACCCCGGCCCTGGCCATGGGCGCCAGCCTGGTCATCGAGCCGCCCGTGGTCACCGCCGCCTGGACCGGCGAGATCGTGCGCCGCCGGGTCGCCCGCCTGGATCGCGCCGGCGAGGGCTGGGTCCTGGTCGACGAGGCGGGCGCGGTGATCGCCCGGGCCGACCGCGTCGCCCTGGCCGGCGGCGCGGCGACCGGCGCGCTTGCGAACGTCGTCCTGAAGCCCGTGCGCGGCCAGGCCAGTTGGGCCGAAGGCGTCGCCACGCCGCCCGTGGCTTTTGGGGGCTATGCGGTCCCGACGCGCTCGGGCGTGCTGTTCGGCGCCACCCACGACCGGGGCGAGACCGCCACCGAGGTTCGTGCCGGCGACCATGCCCGCAACCTCGAAACCCTCGCCAAGGCCCTGCCGGACCTGGCCCAGCGGCTGACAGGGAGAGACCTCGAAGGCCGCGCGGCGATCCGCGCCACCACACCCGACCGAATGCCCCTGGTCGGCGTCCGCGACGACGGCGTGCTGGTTTTGACAGGCCTGGGATCGCGCGGCTTCTGCCTGGCGCCGTTGCTGGCCGAGCACCTGGTCGCCCAGGCCCTGGACCTGCCCTCGCCCCTCCCGCGCCAATTGTCGCACCCCGTCGAACTGAGCCGTTTCGACTCGCCCGAGAGGGGTATCGGCGTATAGTCGAACGTGGTTATCGGAGTGTCCGAGGCGACCAGTTCAGCGCTGCGGGCGTTCCTTCCCACGTGAGGCCGACACCCCTTAGGTCGGTCCCGTGACGGCGGTCCGCCGCCCTCTTGGCCCGCCGGATTGGACGCTCCCGACGCCCCATCGGGAGCGTCTTTCCGTTTCAGGACGCGCTTTCGGTCAGCGGAATATCGCGCTCACCTCAGACCAGAATCTCCCGCCTTCCTGGGCCTTGTGCCCAGGACCCATGCCTGAGGCGGGTGCGGAGCCTCTGGGCTCGCGAAGCCGAAAGGCCCTGAACTCAACCCTATTCAGCTGATGCTGACACAGGGATCCTGGGCACAAGGCCCAGGAAGGCGGCGGATTGGCGCCGGTGTCGGGTGACTCTAGGTTCGACCTGTCCCGCCCAAAGAAAAAGGGGCCGGCCCGAAGGCCAGCCCCTGATCCCTTTGATCGTCGATCGAGTTAGAAGTTGATCGAGACCGTCGAGCGGCGGTTCAGCGGCTCCTTGACGCCATCGCCGGTGGCGACGGCCGGAGCGGTTTCACCCTTCCAGTCGACCGACAGCGAGGTGGCGTTGACGCCCATGCTGACCAGGCCATCGGCCACGGCCTTACCGCGACGTTCCGAGAGCTTCTGGTTGTAGGCGTTCGAGCCCGAGGTGTCGGTGTGACCCGTCACCACGATCTTGGTCGCGCTACCGCCCTTGGCGTATTCGGCGGCCTGCTGGACCACGGCCTGGGCTTCCGGCGTCAGCACGTACTGATCGAACGGGAAGTAGACCACGAACTCACGCGCCTCGTAGGCCGGAGCAGCCGGCGGCGGGGGCGGCGGAGGCGGCGGCGGGGGAGGCGGCGGGGGCGGAGGCGGCGGCGGCGGGGGAGGCGGCGGCGGGGGCGGCGGCGACCCGAAGGTGTAGCGCAGGCCCAGGGTCACCGAGGTGTCCTTGTAGCGGCCCGAGAACGTGCCGACGTCCGTGATGTTGCCACCGGGCGGGCCGGCGTTCTGGGTCACCGAGCCCCAGTCGAGCTTGGTGGTGCGCAGGTAGCGGCCCGTCAGGTCCATCGACCAGTTGTCGGCGAAATTCCACGCCAGGCCGATCAGGCCCTGCATGGCCATCGCCTGGTCGACGTCGTCGAAGCTGGTGTTCTGGAAGATGGCCGCGCCGGCCGGGACACCCGACAGCTGGCCATAGACCTTGTTGTGCACCCAGGCCGTACCGACGCCGGCGCCGATGAACGGGTTCAGGCGCGACTCAGGAGCCATGTCGAACAGGACATTGGCCATCAGGGTGGTGGCCTTGAACGTGCCGACGGGCTCGCCGCAGATCGGGCTGGCCGAGGTGCGGCCGACGCCGGCGGTGCAGAGCCCGACCGGTTGACCGCCCGCGCCACCGCCGGTGACGCCCACGGCGCCGACGCCGCGCACGCTTTGCATGTCACTGGGGCGATAGCCGTACTCGGCTTCCACGCGCCAGTTCGGCGACAGCTTGTAGCCCAGGCGCGCGAAGCCCGCCCAGTCCTTATCGCCGGAGAAGTTCCATTGATAGTTGTTGGTGGAGGTGGCTTTGACGTCCGCAGGCTCGTGATAGCCGACGTCACCCGCGACATACCAGCCGCTCAAAGCGCTTTGGGCCGAAGCGCCAGAGGCAGCGCCGAGCGCAACCGCCGCGACGCCGACCAGCAACCGCATATTCATTTCTAAACCCTCTTCATACGAATGTCGTAGGCCCGACACGTTCCCCGGGACCAGCACGACAAACGCGCCGTGGACGGATTTGGGTGTTGCCAATGAGCCACAACGAGCGGTCAACTGTGAAAATTGTGGCGATCAGCGCCACGATGCGGTCAAGCTTAGCTTGGCCGGAAGACTGTGCGCACTTGTCGCAAATAGCCGAGATTGCAGGGAAATTCAGTACAGCCCATACTTCTTGCGTGGGGCGAGTGGAGTATGGCCGTGAGTACTGAAACCTACATCGAAACTCGCCCGGAATTTGATGCCATCACCGGCGGAGAAGACCCCCACGCCTTCGTCAACGCCGATTCCCGCACCGGGGTCGTGGCCGGCAAGCCCAGCCTGACGGTCGATCAGGCGGCCATGCAGCTGCTGCGCGACGAACCGGGCTGGGGCGGGCTGTTCGAAACCGCCTTCAACGTCACCTACGCCTACCGCTCGACGGCGCCGAACAGGATGCCCAGCGACGTCGGCGGCTTCTCGCGGTTCAACGCAGCCCAGATCGCCCAGGCTGAAAAGGCCCTGGACGCCTGGGAGGACGTGGCCAACATCACCTTCACCCGCGTGGGGGCCGGCGGTGACGGCGACGAGGCCTACAGCAACAACGCCGCGATCCTGTTCAGCAACTACAACACCGGCGAACTGGGCGCGGCCGCCTTCGCCTACTATCCGGGCGACACCTCGTCCTCGAGCCAGTTGGGCGACGTGTGGATCAACGCCACGCTCGGCTACAACAGCAATCCGACCAGCTCGAACTACGGCGGCATGGTGCTGACCCACGAACTGGGCCACGCGATCGGTATCGCCCACCCGTCGGAATACGATTCGGGCTCGACCTCGCCGACCTACGCGGCCGACGCCGGCTATTACGAGGACAGCCGCCAGTACACGATCATGTCGTACTTCAGCGAGTCCAACACCGGCGGCTCGTTCAACGGCGCCTACGCCGCCGCCCCGCTGCTGGATGACATCGCCGCCGCCCAGAAGGCGTACGGCGCCAACATGAACACCCGCGCCGGCGACACGACCTACGGCTTCAATTCGAGCGCCGGCCGCGACTGGTTCAGCGCCACCTCGACCGCGAGCAAGCTGGTCTTCGCCGCCTGGGACGCCGGTGGGAACGACACCTTCGACTTCTCGGGGTACAAGGTCGCCCAGACCATCGACCTGCGTTCGGGCTACTTCTCCAGCGTCGGCGGCCTGACCGGCAACGTCACCATCGCCATGGGCGCGACGATCGAGAACGCGATCGGCGGCACGGGCAACGACACGATCAACGGCAACGCCGTCGCCAACCGGATCACCGGCGCCACCGGCAACGACGTCATCGACGGCGGCCTGGGCCTCGACGACGCGGTCTATACGGGCTTGGCCTCGTCCTACGCCATTATCGCCGGCGCCAACGGCGCCTGGTCGGTCAAGGACAACACCTCCGGCCGCGACGGCACGGACACGGTGGTCGGGGTCGAGACCCTGAGGTTCTCGGACCGCAACATCTCCCTGGTCGACAGCCGCGTGGCCCTGGCCATGTCGAACATCCTGCGCCTGGAGACCTTCAAGACCGGCGCCGAGGCCATGACCAAGTCCCTGGCGGCCGCGATCGCCTCGGGGACGAGCTATACCGACGCCATCACCACGGTGACCAAGGCGGCGATCTCGACCAGCGCCGTGGCCGCCCTCTCCTACCAGTTCTTCACGGGCAAGACCCCGTCGACGGCCGGCATGGACTATCTGGTGTCGCCGGACGGCACGAACCCGAACAACCTCAACAGCGCCTACTACCAGTCGTTCAGCATCGAGAACCGGTACATCAACTTCTCGGTCAATCTGGGCAAGCTGGGCGAGGGCTCGGCCGCCTTCCAGACCAACTACGGCGCGCTGTCGTTGTTCGACGCCACCAAGAAGGCCTACACGACCATCTTCGGCCTGGCCCCGACCGACGCCAAGGTCGCCGAGCTGCTGGACGCCACCCTCACCCTGAACGGCGCCACCCTGCACCGGAGCGACTATTTCGCGCTCTACGGCCAGGACGGCCTCAACGGCCAGGGGACCAAGGCGGCCATGGTCGGCTGGCTCCTGGCCGAGGCCGAGAAGGCCGACATCGGCCTCTACGCCAAGACCGCCGACGCCTTCTTCGCGATCATGGCCACCGACAATGTCTACGGCGTCGACATGATCGGCCTGTACGGCAAGCCGGAATACAACCTGACCTGAGGTCGGGGCTTCGGGACGAAACACAGCGGCGGCGGGCCTCGGGCTCGCCGCCGTTTTTCGTTTGGGCTGAATCCTATTGGGCTCGGGCGCGTTCTGACGGCAGGAGACCGCCATGCCCTACACCGTCCGCGCCCCGCACCTGCACGGCCACCACGCTCGCACGCTCGAGGAACCCAGCCCCGAAGCCGCCGCCGTCGCCTACGCCGAGGACTTCGCCCACGGGCCGGATGACGAGGACCTGCTGACCCTCATCGTCCGCGACGTGGAGACGGGGCAGGAGCAGTGCTTCCGCATCGACACCGCGACAGGCGAGACGGCGCCTTGCGGCTGAAAGTCTTCAGATTTTCAGGAAGGGAATGGTGGACGCGACAGGGATTGAACCTGTGACCCCTACGATGTCAACGTAGTGCTCTCCCGCTGAGCTACGCGTCCGCCGAAGCGAGCCGAACCGTCTTCGAGAAGACGTCCCGGCCGGGAAGGTGTGGGGGTATAGCGGCGGCTTTTCCCGTAGGCAAGCCGCCCAATACGGTTTCGGCGAAGTTTTTTAGGCGGCCATCATCTTTTCCACCTCGGCGACCAGGTCGCGCAGGTGGACAGGCTTGGACAGCACCTTGGCGCCGGCCGGGGCGCGGTCCTGGGCCGAGAGGGCGACGGCGGCGAAACCGGTGATGAACATGATGCGCAGGGAGGGATCGCGCGCGGCGGCCTGGCGGGCCACCTCGATGCCGTCCATGCCCGGCATGACGATGTCGGTCAGCAGCAGGTCCCACGGATGTTCAAGGTGCTGGACGGCTTCCTCGCCGTCCGCGCAGGCCTGAACCTCGAAGCCGGCGCGCTCGAGCGCGCGGGCCAGGAAGCCGCGGAGGGAATCATCGTCTTCGGCGAGGAGGATGCGGGCCATTCAGGTCTCGGGTCCGGAAAAGTCGTCGATCGAAGACGCACCTTATCCTGTTGTCCTTTAATCGGGGATGAACCTAAACGTCGCGGCTGTGGACGGATGGGGCCCAGCCGGGAGCCACCTGTTGATTGGTGTTTGACCCGGCGCTGTCAGACTTCGATGATGACGCATGAGCGCTTGGCGGCCTGTCCCGACGGAGGAGCTGGCGACCGCGCCGCTGGAAACGTTCGGCGGCCCGGCGTTCGAGGTCCTGCGCGCCGCGCCGGCCGGGGCCCCGCCGCCCACGGCCCTGGTCTTCGCCTCGCCCCATTCGGGTGACGTCTATCCCGCCGACATGATCTCGGCCGCCCGCCTGCCCGTCGAGACCCTGCGCGCTTCGGAGGACGCCTTCGTCGACCAGATCATCGCCGGGGCGCCGCTCCTGGGGGCCGGGACGATCCGCGCCCGCTTCGCCCGCGCCTATGTCGATCTCAATCGCGAGCCGTGGGAGATGGACCCGGCGATGTTCGACGGCGACCTGCCCGAATACGCCCGCGGCCGCTCGGCCCGGGTGGCGGCGGGGCTGGGGACCATTCCCCGGGTCGCCGGCGAGGGCCGGCCGATCTACGCCCGCAAGCTGACCTTCGGCGAGGCCAAGAACCGGGTCGAGCTGGCCCACCGCCCCTATCACGACGCGCTGGACCGCCAGCTGGCGGCGGCGCGGGCGGCGCATGGGGCGGCCATCCTGATCGACTGGCACTCGATGCCGGCGGCGGCGGCGCGCGGCCAGCGGGCCAAGAGCGGCGGGCCGTGCGACATCGTGCTGGGCGACCGTTTCGGCGCGGCCTGCTCGCCACGGCTGACGGGGCTGGTCGAGCGCGAGCTGGAGACCCTGGGCTACCGCGTCGTGCGCAACGCCCCCTATGCCGGCGGCTACACCACCGAGCACTACGGGCGCCCGGCCAAGCGCACCCACGCCCTGCAGATCGAGATCAACCGCGCGCTCTATATGAACGAGACGACGCGCGAGCCCACCGAGGGCCTGGGGAAGCTGACCCGCGACGCCGAGGTTCTGACCCGGGCCCTGGCCGCAATGGATTTGGGCGAGCTGCGCTAGGCGCAGGCCCCATCCGGTCCGCGCGGGAACGGAGAACCCTAGGTCTTCACGGTGCGATGCAGCTTGTGCATCTCGTCACGCCGCAGCCCGCCGATCGTGGCGGCGACGCTGGCGCCGAAAGCGCTGGTCAGGGCGCCAATGCCCAGGAACAGCGAGACCTGAGCGCCAATCTGGGCCGAGCGCAGGACTTCCGCCGGCGACAGGTCGGCGGCCGAGGGCGCGGCCGGGGCCGTCATCAGCGCGCCGAGCACGAGCAGGCCCACGACGCTGGTCGCCCAGGCCAGCAGGCCGTGAGCGGTGTCGCGGAAGTAGGTCTCGTGATCATGGATGTGCAGCCACTTGGTGCGCAGCCGCCCGGCCAGATAGCCGCCAAGCATGCTGGCCACGACCTGGCAGGCGACAAAGACCGCGCCGAGCGCCGGCGAGAAGTCCCGCGCCGACAAGCCCACGGGCCAGTGAGGCGACATCTTCAGGCCAAAGCCGGCCCCGAGCGTCAGGAGCACGAACAGCATGGCGATGCTGGCCGCCGCCCCCGCCCAGATGGCGTCCCAGCTGACCGCCGACTGGTTCTCGTCCGGCATGTCGGAAGGGGAAAACTCGATTCCGTCGGTCATGACGCTCCGCCCCCGGCTCAAAGATGGTGCGTGCAGAAGGCGAGCAGCAAGATGATGGGGAGCGGCACCCCTAGAAGCGCCAGGAGGATCGATCGCATCGCTTATGCGTCCCTGCTCTGAATGATGGCCACTGCCTGGGCGGCGTCGCCGTGTCTTGCCAGAACGGGGAGAGTGGGGGCGAGTTCCGGCGCCGGTTCGGGAGCGGCGAACACCGGCCCGCGGACGAAAGCGGCCTCGCGCCGGTCCAGACCAAAAAAAAGCCCGGCGAAACCGCCGGGCTAGTTCATTAGGGAGGAAACGCCCAGGAAGGGCAGAAGCGGCAGCGCCGCCTCACGAGGTCGTTTATAGGGTGCGGCGCAAAAACGGGCAAGCAGAAAATGCGGATATGAATGTCGATTTTTTTGGAGGGGATTAGAGAAAGCCCTTGCACAGCAACGATCATAGAACAGCAATCTCTAAAATCTGCTCAAAAACTAGACATATTGCACTGCACAATTTGTTGCGACTGAAACCGTTTCCAACGAGAACGTCGCGCAAAGCCAAGTGACGCAAGGCTTTGCGCATGACACCGGTTACCTGCGACAAGTCTTACAGTGAGGTAGGGGTGGATAAATCGAGCGCAGTCGCGTAAAAGCCGCGCGCCTGACGCGTATGCGTCATCCCCTATTCCTCCCGAAAGTCCGTCCGTTCCCATGTCCATGCGAAATATCGCCATCATCGCGCACGTCGATCATGGCAAGACCACCCTCGTCGACCAACTGCTCGCCCAGTCCGGCGTCTTCCGCGCCAACGAAGCGACGACCGAGCGCGCCATGGACTCCAACGACCAGGAGCGCGAGCGCGGCATCACCATTCTGGCCAAGTGCACCAGCGTGCTGTGGCACGGCGAGGCGGGCGAAACCCGCATCAACATCATCGACACCCCCGGCCACGCCGACTTCGGCGGTGAAGTCGAGCGCATCCTGGGCATGGTGGACGGCTGCGTCCTGCTGGTCGACGCCGAGGAAGGCGTCATGCCGCAGACCAAGTTCGTGCTGACCAAGGCGCTGAAGATGGGCCTGCGTCCGATCCTCTGCATCAACAAGGTCGACCGCGCCCACGCCGATCCGGACAGGGTCCACAACGCCGCCTTCGACCTGTTCGCCGCCATCGGCGCGACGGACGAGCAGCTGGACTTCCCGCACATCTACGCCTCGGGCCGCGCCGGCTGGGCCACGCTGGACATGAACGTGCCCAGCGACAACCTCGCCCCGCTGTTCGATCTGATCGTCCGCCACGTGCCGGAGCCCAAGCAGATCACGAAGGTCAACGAGCCCTTCCAGATCTTGAACGTGCTGATCGAATCCGATCCGTTCCTGGGCCGCCTGCTGACCGGCCGCATCGAGAGTGGCAAGGCCGTCCCCGGCATGGCGATCCACGCCCTGGACCGCGACGGCAAGGAAATCGAGCGCGGCCGCATCACCAAGGTCCTGGCCTTCCGCGGCCTGAAGCGCTCGCCGGTCGACGAAGGCGCCGAGGCGGGCGACATCGTCGCCATCGCCGGCATGTCGAAGGCCACCGTGGCCGACACCCTGTGCGCCATGGAAGTTACCGACGCCCTGCCCGCCCAGCCGATCGATCCGCCGACCATCTCGATGACCGTCTCGGTCAACGACAGCCCGCTGGCCGGCAAGGAAGGCGACAAGGTCCAAAGCCGCGTCATCCGCGACCGCCTGCTGAAGGAAGCCGAATCGAACGTGGCCATCAAGGTCACCGAGACCAGCGAAGGCGACGCCTATGAAGTGTCGGGCCGCGGCGAACTGCAGCTGGGCGTCCTGATCGAGAACATGCGCCGCGAAGGCTTCGAGGTTTCGATCAGCCGTCCGCGCGTCGTGTTCCAGCAGGATCCGGAAACCGGCAAGCGCCTGGAGCCGATGGAAGACGTCATGATCGACGTCGACGACGAGTTCTCGGGCATCGTCATCGAGAAGCTGTCGCTCCGTAAGGCCGAGCTGAAGGACATGGGCCCGTCGGGCGCGGGCAAGACCCGCCTCCAGCTGGTCGCCCCTTCGCGCTCGCTGATCGGCTATCAGGGCGAGTTCCTGACCGACACGCGCGGCTCGGGCGTGCTGAACCGCGTGTTCAGCCACTACGAGCCCTACAAGGGCGCCATCGACCAACAGCGCAAGGGCGTGCTGATCTCCAACTCGGACGGTGAAACCGCGGCCTACGCGCTGTGGAACCTGGAAGAGCGCGGCACCATGTTCGTCGGCGCCAACGAGAAGTGCTACCTGGGCATGATCATCGGCGAGAACGCCCGTCAGGACGACCTCGACGTCAACCCGATGAAGGCCAAGCAGCTGACCAACGTCCGCGCCTCGGGCAAGGACGAGTCGATCCGCCTGACCCCGCCGCGCCGCATGACCCTCGAACAGGCCATCGCCTATATCGAGGAAGACGAGCTGGTCGAGGTGACCCCGAAGAGCATCCGCCTGCGCAAGCAGATCCTGAACCCGTCGTTCCGCAAGCGCCGCGTCAAGGAAGAGTAGGTTTCTCGGACCTTTGAAAATCGGGCCGCCGTTCGCAAGGACGGCGGCCTTTTTCTTGGGGGCGGGGCCGACGTACTCGTTTCACGCGCCGAGGTTGCTGGGTCGGCCAATCGACTTAACCGCGAATTTACCCAGTCGAACGATGGTTTATGCGGGGAATCTCGCTCCAGACCATTGAAGGGCCGCCGTGCGCACCGTCGCCAGCACGCTGATCAATCGCGGCCTGACCGCCTTGACCGCCAGCATGTCGCAAGACGTGCCCGAGGCCATGGCCGGTCGCGTGCGTTTCGAGCAGGTCCAAAGCATCCTGCGCATGACGCCCACCATGATGGGCGCCAACATCGTCATCGCCGCCCTGGTCAGTCTGGCCGGGCTGAGCACGCCGCATCATGTCAGCCTCGCCGTCTGGGCCAGCGTCGTCATCTGCTACGCCCTGCTGGGCCTCAAGGGCTGGGTCGCCGCCCAGAACCGCAAGTCCGTCAAGGCCACCGTCTCGGCGCGCGGCGTCCGCCGCATCACCTTGCAGGCCGGTCTGCTGGGCTGTCTGTGGGGCCTGCTGCCCATCCTGACCATGCGCGACGGTCAAGCTTATGCCGGCGCCATGCCGATGCTGGTCGCCTCGGTGATCGCCGGCATGATCGGCTGCGGCGGCTTCGCCATGCTGACCCTGCCCTCGGCCGCCATCGCCTATTCGACCCCGATGGTCGTGGGCTCGCTCTATGTCCTGGCGATCAGCGGCAATCCGATCCTCTACGCCCTGGGCGGCCTGCTGATCTTCTGCCACATGGTGGTCAGCGTCTCGTGCCTGTCCCACGCCCAGATCTTCGCCGCCCGCCTGGTCGCCGCCGACGAGCTGGAGAAGCAGAAGCAGGTCGTGTCCCTGCTGCTCAGCGACTTCGAGGAAGGCGCCAGCGACTGGCTGTGGGAGGTCGACGCTTCCGGGGCCATGACCTACGTCTCCGACCGCATGGCCGCCGCGGCCGGCGCCGACAAGGACGCCCTGCTGGGCCGGCCGATGTCGGAACTGTGTGGCGCGGCCGAGGGCCTGGCCGGCGCGGTCGCCCCGCTGTCGGCCCTGTTCGGCGAGCAGAAGACCTTCCGCGACGTGATCGTTCCGATCCGCATCGGGGAGGAAAATCACTGGTGGTCGCTGTCGGCCAAGCCGGTCCACGACCTGGACGGGGCCTTCGTCGGCTTCCGCGGCGTCGGCGCCGACATCACCCAGGCCCGCGAGGACCAGGCCCGCATCTCGCGCCTGGCCCACTATGACGTCCTGACCCAGCTGCCCAACCGCCTGTCGTTCCTGCAGGCCCTGGGCAAGGCCTGGACCGACCATGGCAAGGGGGATGGCGCTGGCTGCGCCGTGCTGTGCCTGGACCTCGACCACTTCAAGGGCGTCAATGACAGCCTGGGCCACCCGATCGGCGACGACCTGCTGATCCAGGCCGCCGCCCGTCTGCGCGACTGCGTCGGCGACGCGGGCCTGGTGGCGCGCCTCGGCGGCGACGAGTTCGCCGTGGTCGTGGCGCCCTCTCCGGGTCCGGAAGCGCTGGGCGTTCTGTCCCAGACCATCGTCGACAGCCTCTCCAAGGCCTATGACGTGCGCGGCCACAACGTCCTGATCGGGGCCAGCGTCGGCATCGCCGTCGCGCCCCAGGACGCCGAGGATCCCGATGGCCTGCTGAAGAACGCCGACCTGGCCCTCTATCGCGCCAAGGGCGACGGTCGCGGGGCCTATCGCTTCTTCGAGACCGCCATGGACGTCTGGGCCCAGGAGCGCCGCGCGCTGGAACTGGACCTGCGCGACGCCCTGGCCAACAACGAGCTGAAGCTGTTCTTCCAGCCGCTGATCGGCAGCCGCGAGCACGAGACCACCGGCTTCGAAGCCCTGCTGCGCTGGCAGCATCCGCGCCGCGGCCTGGTGCCGCCGGGCGACTTCATCGAATGCGCCGAGCAATGGGGCCTGATCGGCAAGATCGGCGAGTGGGTGCTGAACGAAGCCTGCCGCACGGCGGCCGGCTGGCCCTCGCATCTGACCGTGGCCGTGAACCTGTCGCCCAACCAGTTCACCTCGGGCGACCTGGTGGCCCAGGTCCAGTCGGCCCTGCGCGAGTCCGGCCTGACGCCCGAACGCCTCGAGCTGGAAATCACCGAGGGCCTGCTGCTGCACGACAGCGCCAAGACCCTGGAGCAGCTGGCGGCCTTGAAGACCCTGGGCGTCAAGATCGCCATGGACGACTTCGGCACCGGTTATTCCAGCCTGGCCTATCTGTGGCGGTTCCCGTTCGACCGGATCAAGATCGACCGCTCGTTCGTGGCCGAGATGCAGGACAACACGGCCATCGCCGACATCCTGCGCACCATCGCCCTGCTGGGCCAGACCCTGAAGCTGGAAGTCACCGCCGAGGGCGTCGAGACCCAGGCCCAGGCCAGCCTGCTGGCCGACATGCGCTGCAACACCTTCCAGGGCTTCCTGTACGGCCGCCCGATGCCGGTCGGCGACATCCCCAGCTTCCTGGTGGCCAACCTGGCGCGGCAGATGCGACGCGCGGACGAGACCGCCGCGGCGGCGGACGAGGCGGCGGCGGGGTAATCGAAGCCGATGCTCCCCCGCACGCGGGGGAGCTGTCGCGGAGCGACTGAGGGGGCAACACCGCCCCGGCAGAGCTAGCCCCCTCCGGCCCTCCGGGCCACCTCCCCCGCAACGCGGGGGAGGAGAAACCCGCTCTAGTTCTTCTTCACCAGGCCCAGCAGGAACAGCAGCAGGATCGCGCCCAGGGTCGAGATGATCAGGCTGCCGAACCAGCCCCAGAAGTGGATGCCCAGCATGCCGGCGATGAACGCGCCGAGCAGGGCGCCGACCAGGCCGACGATCAGATTGGTCCAGAAACCGTGATCGCGCTTCATCACCTTCTCGGCGATGAAACCCGCCAGAAGGCCGATGATGATGGCCCCAATGAATCCGACACCGTGCATGCGACTCGCCTCCCGATAACGCGCCCCGATGGCGCCTTTGAAGCTAGGCTATGGAAATGCGCGGCCCCCGCCTAGGGTTTCAGAGAACGCGCGTCATGCTACGCCAGCGGTCATGGTCCATCCCGTCTTCGACAACCTGCCCACCACGATCTTCGAGCGCATGAGCGGCCTGGCCCGCCAACACGGCGCGATCAATCTGGGCCAGGGCTTTCCCGACGACCAAGGCCCCCTGCCCGTCCGCGAGGCGGCGGCGCGGGCGCTGATCGAGGGCTCGAACCAGTATCCGCCGATGCGAGGCCTGACCGAGCTGCGCGCCGCCGTGGCGGGACACTACGCGCGGACCCAGGACCTTGAGCTGGATCCCGACACGGAGGTCGTCGTCACCTCGGGCGCGACCGAGGCCCTGGCGGCGGCCTTCATGTCGCTGATCTCGCCCGGCGACGAGGTGGTGCTGTTCCAGCCGCTCTATGACGCCTATCTGCCGCTGGTCCGGCGGGCGGGCGGCGTACCGAAGCTGGTCCGCCTCGCCCCGCCCCACTGGCGCTTCAACCGGGCCATGCTGGAGGCGGTGTTCAGCGACAGGACCCGGATGGTGGTGCTCAACAGCCCCCTGAACCCGGCCGCCGTGGTGACGCCCAACGAGGACCTGGCCCTGCTGGCCGAGTTCTGCGTCAAGCACGACACGATCGCCGTCTGTGACGAGGTCTGGGAGGCCGTGGTGTTCGACGGCCGCCAGCACCGGCCGCTGATGACCTTCCCCGGCATGCGCGATCGGACGGTGAAGATCGGCTCGGCCGGCAAGCTGTTCGGCATGACCGGCTGGAAGGTCGGCTTCCTGATGGCCGCGCCGCCCCTGACCAAGGCCCTGGCGGCCGCCCACCAGTTCCTCACCTTCACCACCCCGCCCAACCTGCAGGCCGGCGTGGCCTGGGGCCTGGACCACCACCGCGCCTGGTTCGACGCGATGCCGGCCGAGTTGCAACGCTCCCGCGACCGCCTGACCGCCGGCCTGCGCGCGGCGGGCTATGTCGTGCTGGAGAGCCAGGGGACCTATTTCCTGAACGTCGACCTGACCGCCTCGGGGATCCCGGTGGACGACATCACCTTCTGCGAGCGGTGCGTCGTGGAGTTCGGCGTGGCGGCGATCCCGGTCTCGGCCTTCTTCGCGGAGGACCCGGTGACGAACGTGGTGCGCCTGTGCTTCGCCAAGGCGGATGCGACGCTGGACGAGGGGGTGGCGCGGTTGGCGAAGGCGCGGACGGCTTTGGGCTAGCCCAGCACAAGAGCGGGAGGCGTGGGAGGGTGAGTGGTTACACCCTCACCGAATGAGGCTCCGTCCGTGACGCCCCTTGCCGCCCGGGAAGGAGCCATCCTTACATCTCACGGCGAGACGATCGCAGGGCTGATCAGGTCACTCAAGGACCGCTCTCCGAGCGGCCGCGTCGCGGCGGCGAAGCCGTCCTTGACTGACCTGATCAGCCCTGCACGCTGCTGCCTCCAAGAGATTGAAGGATCGCACCGACCACGGTCGGCTTTCGACCCTAGTCGGAAGTTCACTACGTCTGCTCGTAGCTAGGCGAAGAGACGCGTAGTAGCCGTTATCTTGGTCACGCCGGTTTCGTCGTCGATAAGTTCGCAGAGCGTGCGCCAAAGCGCGGCCGGGCGAGCATCTGCACCATTCGATGCAAAAATGCTGAAGTTGCGTCGTGCGACGTCGCGCGCAAGATCACCAACTTTCGTTGAGTAGTACGCCCCCTCATCGCGCCGGGTAATCTCAACCCCTACAGGGATTAGAAGTAGTGCGGGCCATAGGACTGGGAGTTCGAACGCCATTAGGCCTCCAGCTGCGCCGGCCAGGAGGACCAGGATCCCAACCCACCCCCGCGCCGACAACATTGGCGCCGGGCGGGCGATGCCAAGCTCCTGGGCGAGCAGCGCATAGAGCCGTTTAGGGGACAGCGACGTGAGTCCGGAAAGCTCTGTCGATGGCGCTATGGGTCGATCGACGTTAGCGACCCGCTTCAGCACTGCCCTCACTCGATAGAAGGCCATCGAGGTGGCGCATAGCCCGGGGACGGATGAGGTAGGCACCAGATCGAGCAATGTCTCGTAAATGTCGCCCACGGTGAGACACTTGGTGGCCGCTTCGCCGAAGTTTACCTGGAACGAGTTCTCGATGGCCTCGAGCAGGTCGGTATCGTCGCCATCTCCTACGAGCCCGATCGTATCTGCCTTCGCCCTCGCTTCGGATTGGGTCATGACGAGAAAATGCGCACTATGGCGAGGCGGATGCAAGTATGCCGCGAGGCAGCTAACCACCCAGGGCGGACGCGGGAATCCCTCTCTCTGAGAGAGAGGGAGGGGCCCACGCCGCAGGCGTGGGAGGGTGAGTGGTTACACCCTCACCGAAGGAAGCTCGGACGAAGCGCTAGGCAAATGATGGGTGTTGCTTGCAACAGCGATGGAGCCGTTCAGGTTTCTCCGGCCAGCGGTGAGACCACTCACCCTCCCACCGCTACGCGGCGGGCCCCTCCCTCTCTCAAAGAGAGAGGGATTCGATGCGCCAGACGGCCAATATCAACGTCCCCTAACCACCCAAACCTGACCCGCGCAGGGTCCCGCTCTCGGGAATGACCGCGCAAAACAGTCGACGCCGGGCCTGAATCGATCCGCGCCTAAAGCGCCCCGAACCCCGCCGCGAGCTCTCGCGCCGCGCCCCGCGCCAGGCTGCGGTCCATTTCCGACAGCAGGTTGCGCAGGTCGATCGGCTTGGCGACGTGGGCGTCGCAGCCGGCTTCCAGGCAGGTCTTGATCTGGGCCGACATCACGTCGGCGGTCAGGGCGATGACCGGCAGGCGGGCGAAGCGCGGGTCCTGGCGCAGGCGGCGCGTGGCTTCCAGCCCGTCCATCACTGGCATGTTGACGTCCATCAGCACGATGTCGATCGGCTCGCGCTCCAGGGCGTCGAGGGCCTGCTGGCCGTTCTCGGCCTCGATCAGCTCGCACTCGAACGGCTCGAGGAACAGGCGGATGACCCGGCGGTTGACCGGATGGTCGTCGACGACCAGCACCCGGCGGCCTTGCAGGGCGGCGAAACCGGTATCCTCCTCGGCCTCGTCCTCGCGGACCGGCTGTTCCGAGGCCTCGGCCGCGTCGACGATCATCTCGATGGTGAAGACCGAGCCCAGCCCTTCCTCGCTCTCGACCGAGATCTCGCCGCGCATCATCTCGACCAGGCGCCGGGTGATGTTGAGGCCCAGGCCCGTGCCGCCGAAATTGCGGGTGGTCGAGGCGTCGGCCTGGGTGAAGGGCCGGAACAGCTTGGCGACCGTGGCGGCGTTCATGCCGATGCCGGTGTCACGGACCCGCAGACGCACGCGCACGCGGCCGTCGTCGGTGGGATAGCAGGCCAGGGCCACCTCGACCTTGCCCAGGGTCGTGAACTTCAGGGCGTTGGAGACGAGATTGGTCAGGCACTGGCGCACCCGCACCCCGTCGAACAGCAAGGGACCGGGGGCCTCGCTCTCCAGCTTGAAGGTCAGGGCCACGCCCTTCTCGCGGGCGGTGGGCTGATAGCCGCCGACCAGGCGTGCGCAGCTCTGCACCAGGTCGCCGACCGTCGGGGCGATCTCCAACTTGCCGGCCTCGATCTTGGAGAGGTCGAGGATGTCGTTCAGCAGCACCAGCAGGGTGTCGCCGCTGTCGAGGATCAGGTCGACCTGTTCGCGCTGCTCTGGCGTCAGCTGGCCGGCGCGCAGAGCCTGGCCCAGGCCCAGCATGCCGTTCAGCGGCGTGCGCAGCTCGTGGCTCATCACGGCCAGGAAGGCCGACTTGGCCTGGTTGGCGGCCTCGGCCCGCTCCTGGGCGTCCTTGAAGCGACGCGAGGCGCGGCGCTGGTGGAAGGCCCAGCCCACGCCGCCGGCGACCAGCGCCCCCAGCAGCAGGGTGATCACCACCGAAGCCCGCGCCAGGCTGTTGGACAGGCGGATCTCCTCGGTCAGACGACGGCTTTCGTCGCGCTTGGCCCGCAGCTCACTATCGAGAGCGGCGGACATCTCGGCGACGCTGCGCGAGTGGGCCCGGTCGGCTTCGAGCCGGTCGGCCTTTCGCCAGGCGTCGAGCTTGGCGAAGGCGTCGCCGCCGCGGCCCTCGGCCTGATCGATATAGGCCTCGACCAGGGCTTCCAGCTGAGGCTCGCGGGGCGCCAGGGCCACCGGCACCGCCTTCAGCCGCGCGAGATCGGCGCGGGCCGGAGCGGCCTGGCCCAGCTGGGCCTCGGCCAGGGCCCGCTGGCCCAGCATCAGCACCTGCAGGCGTCGTCCGGGTTTCGAGACCATGTCGGCGGCCGGCGCCAGACAGGCCAGGACCCGGCTCGGAACCTCGCGCCGCGCGGCGATGCGGGCGCACAGGAAGCGGTCCCAGGTCAGCAGGTCCCGGTCGCCGTCCGCCGTCGTCATGTGATGGTGCAGGGCGGCGAAGCGCTCGGCGGCGTTCAGCTCGCCCAGCTCGGCCGCCGTATAGGCGATGTCGTAGATCCGCTCGATCTTGCGGACATAGAAGGCGTCGCGCTCATCCAGGCGCGCAGCCTGGGCCATGTGGTCCAGGGAGCCTTCCTTGTCGCCGATGTCCGACAGCGTGTAGCTGTGCACCTGGTGCAACTCGGCCAGCACCGGCTGGGCGCGGCGGCCGCGCTTCTCCAGGTCTGCGGTCAGTTCGGCGGCCAGGCGCGCGGCCTCGGCCCAACGCCCGACCTGGCCCAGGTGGCGCACACGCTCGATGCCGGCCATCGCCCGAACTTCCGGACCCGACTGCGTCATGAACCGGCGCCAGTCGGCCTCGGTGAACGCCCGGAAGCCGTGGGTCTCGTGGCGATAGGCCAGGACCTCCAGATCGATCAGCGCGGTCAGGGCCGTGTCGTTGTCGCGCGTGGCGGCCTCGCGCGCCCGCGTGACCCAGGTGTCGAAGCGCCCTTGGATCTGGTTGCTCTTGTAGGCGTACAGCACCCGCCACAGCCCATAGAGCCGGGACTGGCCCTTCTCGCGCAGGGCGGCGCGGCCGGCGCGCTCGATGTCCTCGTTGTCGCGGGGCGGATCGCGGATTTCGTGCGCGCCGATCTCGCGGCTCAGCAGGTCCAGGCGCTGGGCCAGGGACGCACCGTTCTGCGCCCACGCGGCGCCGGCCGCGAGGGTTCCGATCAGGACGAGAGTCGTGAGAAGACGCCGCAAGTTCGTATCCTGGAATGCGCGGCAAGCCTTCGCGGCAAGTCATGTAGGACGAGTTAAGCTTACCGTCCGAGTTGCGGCGCTAAATGGTCGCGCCGCCGTCCACCACCAGGGCTTGTCCCGTCATGAAGCTGCCGGCCTTCGAGGCCAGGTAGACGGCCGCGCCGGCGATCTCGTCCGGCTCGCCGATCCGGCGCAGCGGAACGCCCTTGGTCGAGCGCGCCAGGGTCTCGGGATTGTCCCACAGGGCCTTGGCGAAGTCGGTCTTGATCAGGCCGGGGGCGATGCAGTTGACCCGCACATTGTCCGGCCCGAACTCGTGCGCGAGGTTGCGGGCCAGTTGGAAGTCCGCGGCCTTGGAGATGTTGTAGGCCCCGATCACGGCGTTGCCGCGCAGGCCGCCGATCGACGAGACGATAATGATCGCGCCGTCCTTGCGCGCCTGCATCTCGGGCGCGACCATGCCGATCAGCCAGTGATTGCTGATGATATTGTTGTCCAGGATCTTGCGGAACTGGTCGTCGCTGATCCCGGCCAGCGGGCCGTAATAGGGATTGCTGGCGGCGTTGCAGACGCAGATGTCGACCTTGCCGAACGCCGCCTTGGTCTCGTCGACCAGATTTCGCAGGTCATCCTTGGAGGCGATATTGGCCGCGACCGCGATGGCCGTCCCCGTCCCGTGCTTGGCGTTCAGCGCCGCCGCCACCTCTTCGCAGGGCTCGGCCTTGCGCGAGGAGATCACCACCTTGGCCCCGTGCTCGGCCATCCGCTCGGCGATCGCCCTGCCGATCCCGCGCGAGGATCCGGTGATGATCGCCACCTTGCCGGCGAGGTCGAAGAGGTTCATGGCGGGCGCCCTAAACGATTGTTTGAATTGCGGACACACTGCGGCGGAGCGCTGGCGGGGTCAAGCGTCGCGAAATCCTCCCCCCTGGGGGGAGGATCTAGGCCTCTACGAAAAAATTTCCGCCGTGATGTCTGATGTCATGGAAGTCGTTCGTCCTAGGGGCGAGAGTTCGTTCCACCAAAGGAGACCCCCATGCCGCTCGACACCGCCAACTTCCCCGCCGATCGCGAACTGGTCCTGGAGCGCATCATCGATGCGCCGGCCGACAAGCTCTTCAAGTGCTGGACCACGCCGGAACTGATGCAGCAGTGGTTCTGCCCCAAGCCGTGGTTCGTCTCCGACGTGCGCACGGACGTCCGCACCGGCGGCAACACCTTCCTCGTCATCAATGGCCCGAACGGCGAGCGCATGCCGCAGCCGGGCGTCTATCTGGAAGTCGTGCCGAACGAGAAGATCGTCTTCACCGACGCCTTCACCGAGACCTGGCAGCCGTCCGAGAAGCCCTTCATGGTCGCCATCGTCACCTTCGAGGACCTGGGCGACGGCAAGACTCGCTACAAGGCGATCGCCCGCCACTGGAGCGCCGCCGACCGCGAGACGCACGAGCAGATGGGCTTCCACGTCGGCTGGGGCATCGCGGCCGACCAACTGGCCGAGCTGGCCGCGACGCTCTGATTTTTCCGATCAGCCGCACTTCCTCCACCCGCTCATGTCGAGGTGGAGGTGGTCGGCGTGGGCGGCGTTATAGTCCGGGCTCAGCACTGTCCCGAACATCCGGCAGGCGCCGTCCCGGACGGTCCTGACGAACCGTCCCTCGGGATCCGCCTTGCGGAAGTCCCTGACCACCGTGATCCGCCGCCCGTCCGCCAGACGAAAGCCGGCGACGTCGAGGGCGTTGGCGCGGGCGTGCTCGCTGGGCCGCTCGCCTGGGCGACCGTAGATCGTGCGGCAGGCATAGGTCCCGAAATGGTCGATCCGGGTCACCGGCGCGCCCAGCATCGCCCGCGCCGTGGGCTGCACGACCTGCCGCTCCCAGAGGGCGTAGCTCAGGGCCAGCGGACAGGTCATGACCGGCGCGGCCGGCGACAGGCGAGCTTGGGCCCGTACCGTGTCCCGGGTCGAGCAGAACCCTTCCTCGCGAACCGGCTGGTCGACATAGCTTACCCCGCCCTCGCGGAGAGCCGCGCGGCAGGCGGCCGGGTCGGCGGCGATCCGCGACAGCTTGCCCGCCGTGGCCAGGCCGATCGGCTGCGCCAGCGAGAACGGCTTCCACGGCAAGTCCTGCGGCGGCGCCAGGCGGTCGACCAGGATGAACAGCAGCATCCCCGCCAGCGCCAGATCCAGCAGGGCGGCCCAGAACTCGGCCAGGGCGAGGGTCGCGGGCGCGATGGGTTTCACCCGGACCCAACGAAGCATGACGGCGCGGGTTCACTTGTGTCGCTCAGGTCCCTAGATGGGGAGCGGGGCAACGAGGCCCCTGCTTCGGGGAAGACCGATGGCCGGCGCGCGACTGCAGATCGACAAGACCCTCGCGCCCCGCTTCGCCCTGCTGTGCCTCGGCATCTGGCTGAACGCGGCCGACACCCTGGTCACCGCCACCATCATGCCCAGCGTCGCCAAGGAGATCGGCGGCTACGCCTATTTCGGCTGGACCGTGGCCGCCTACCTGACCGGCTCGATCGTCGCGGGCGCCTGCTCGGGCAAGCTGTCCATGGCGCTGGGCCTGCGCACGGCCACCGCCCTGACCGGCCTGACCTATGCGATCGGCTGCGCGATGAGCGCCCTGGCGCCGGAGTTCGTCACCTTCATCCTGGGTCGGTTGATTCAGGGCCTGGGCGCGGGCGCGGTGGTCGCCCTCTGCTATGTCGCCATCACCGCCCTGTTCCCCGAGCACCTGTGGCCGCGCGTCTATGGCGCCGTCGCGGGCGTCTGGGGCGCGGCGACCCTGCTGGGCCCGATGCTGGGCGGCCTGTTCGCCGCCGCCGGCTTCTGGCGCGGGGCGTTCTGGATGTTCGTGATCCAGGCGATCATCTTCGTCGGCGCGGTGCTGGTCATGCTGCCGGCCGGCAAGCGCGACGAGGCGCGGAACCGCATCCCGACCCTGCAGCTGGTCCTACTGGTCGTCGCCGTCACCCTGATCGGCGCGGCAGGCGTCGTTCATTCACCCCAGTGGGCCATCGCCCTGGCGATCGGCGGGGTGATCGGCATGGCCGCCATGCTGGCCGCCAACACCCGCACCCACGACCGCCTGCTGCCCAAGTCCGCCGCCAACCTGCGCACCGCCACGGGCCTGGGCCTGCTGATCATCTTCGCCACCGAGGCGGCGGTGATCGGCTTCACCGTCTATGGCCCCGCCTTCATCCAGGCCCGCCACGGCGCCTCGCCCCTGACGGCCGGCTATGTCACCGGCGCGATCGCCGCCGGCTGGACCCTGTGCGCCATGCTGTTCGGCCACGTCCCGGCCGAGAAGGACGGCCGCTTCGTCCGGCTCGGCGCGGGGGGGATCCTGCTGGGGGCCGCGCTTAGCGCCTGGGCCGTGGCGCGCGGGAACCTCTGGGAGATCGCAGCCGCCTTCCTGGTGCTGGGCTGCGGCTTTGGTCTCTGCCACGCGTTCATCGCCCGCCGCGCCATCGCCGGCGCCCCGGTCGAGGAACAGGCCATGGCCTCAGCCTCCGTGCCCACCGCGCAGTTGATCGGCGGCGCCGCCGGTTCGGCCGGGGCGGGCGCCATGGCCAATGTCCTGGGCTTCAGCCACGGCATCGACCTGACCCTGGCCTCGACAAACGGGCTGGTGCTGTTCGGGGCCTTCCTGCCGCTGGCCGTGGTCGGGTTCGTGGCCGCGTGGAAGCTGGGGCGGAGCTAGCGGCCTAGAGCCGAGCGATGATCCGCTCGACCGCCGCTCGCAGTCCCGGCAACTCGACGACTACGACTGACCAGACGATCGTGAAGCTAATGCTCTGTAGCCGTGAGCGATGCGGTTACGAAGGTCGATGGCCGCGCGCCAATCGATATCTGGTTCCTGCCCCCGAACCGAGATCGGCAGACGGGCCGCGCTCTCTCCAACGATGAGAAGGTTCAAGGCGACCGCATCGCGCCGCATCCTGTCGGCGACAAAGCCAGCTTGATCAACGCCATCAACATAGGCCTCGATCTGCTCGATAGCGTCCAGAAGTTCGGCGAGATGGGCGCGAACTTAGGCCTCAGGCAAAGACAACCTCTCGCAAGACAGGTTCCTTTACGAGACGATGCAGGCCGTCCTCGGTGACGAGATCTACAGGCCGTCCTAGCAATTCGACCAGCTCACGCTCCAAGCGGAAGAACCCGAACCCCGGCAGGACCTTTGGCGCGAACTCCACCAGCACGTCCACGTCGCTGTCCGGTCCCGCCTCGCCCCGCGCCGTCGAGCCGAACACGCCCACCCGCGCGACGCCGTAGCGGTCGAGCAGCGGCTTGGCCGCGCGCAGTTTGGTGAGGGCCTCGTCGAGGGTCATGGCAGTGATCATAGCATGAAACCCTGCTTTCAGCCGTAGGTGGTCACTTTCACCGGATCGGCGATATCCGTGGCGCCGTGGATCGGCAGGACGAAACCGTTCGAAGTCCACGGCTCAATCCGCAGGTCTGGCCGCGCCGCCCTCAGGGCGACAAGCGCCTCGTCCGGATACAGACCCGTGGGCGCCAAAGACAGTGTCAGCAAGCCTTCGCGACCGCCGATATCGACCCCCGGCTTCAGCATCAGGCTTAGCTCTCGCCCGCGCCGGGGTTGAACGACGAACTCGATGGCGTCCCAGGGCGCCGTTCCGCGCCAGGCAGGGGCGAAGACTCCCTCCCCATCAATCCGCAGCTCCATCCGCGCCTGCCAGGTTTTGAGAACGCCGCGAACCATTCCCCCCAGGAGCACCAAGCTCGCAAAGGCGGCGCCAGCAAGCCGAAGTTCGTCGCCACGCCGCCAATGCGCCCAACTGATTTCGACCATCACAGCCAGCAGCGCGAACATGAACAGCACTAAGCTGATCGGGCGCAGACGCGCGGTCCGCGTCGTGCGCCAAACGCCCGGAGCGGCAAGGTTGAAGCGTCCTATCCAATCCTCCACGCGATCATGGGACAGCACCCACATGATCGCGGCGATGAGCAGCCAGGTCCAACCGATCGGAAACGCGGGCGGATCATCGAGCGGCTGCTCCAGCCAGTTTTGGAAGGCGGTCAGGCCGACGAGCAACGCCAGTATCCCGGCCCACCACAAAGCGGTCCGAAACGGCTCCACCCGACGAAGAAGTGCGCGCAACATCAATTCAATCTAGACGCGCACCGCCAGCCTGTCACGCCTCCGCCAGCGCGGTCGCCTCGACCAGCTTGACCACGTCGCCCATGATCTCGGTGATCTTGAAGTCCTTCGGCGTGTAGATCCGCGCCACGCCCATCTGCTTGAGGATCAGGGCGTCCTCGGGCGGGATGATGCCGCCGGCCACGACCGGGATGTGGCCCAGCCCCTCGGCGCGCATGACCCTCACGACCTCCTGCACCAGATCCAGGTGCGAGCCCGACAAGATCGACAGGCCGACCACATGGGCGCGGCTTTCCTTGGCGCGGCGGACGATCTCTTCCGGCGTCGAGCGGATGCCGTCATAAACCACCTCCATGCCGCAGGCGCGGGCGCGGGTGGCGATCTGCTCGGCGCCGTTGGAGTGGCCGTCGAGGCCCGGCTTGCCAACCAGATAGGTCAGGGTGCGGCCCAGCACTTCGGAGACCCGCTCGACCTCGCGCTTCACCGCCTCGACGTCGTCGGCCTCGTTGGTCGAGACGACGACGGCGACGCCGGTCGGGCCGCGATATTCGCCGAACACCTCGCGCAGCGCGCCGGCCCATTCGCCGGTGGTGACCCCGGCCTTGGCGGCGACGATGGAGGGCTCCATGACGTTGCGGCCGTCGCGGGCGGCCGCCTTGAGGTCGGCGAGCGCAGCCTCGACGGCGGCGGCGTCACGCGCCTCGCGCCAGGCCTTGATGCGGGCGACGACGTCGGCTTCCAGGCGCGGGTCGACGGTCTCGATCGAGCTCTCGCCCGCTGAGAGTGGCGAGGCCTCTGTGTCGGTCCAGCGGTTGACGCCGACCACGGTCATGTCGCCGGTCTCGACCGAGCGCACCCGCTTGGCGTTTGACGAAACCAGCTCGGTCTTCATGTAGTCGATGGCGCTCGTGGCCCCGCCCATGTCGTCGATCAGGGCCAGTTGCTCCAGCGCCCCCTTCGACAGCTCGGCGACCTTGGCCTCGACCACATGCGAGCCGTCGAACAGGTCCTCGTACTCCAGCAGGTCGGTCTCGTAGGCGAGAACTTGCTGCAGCCGCAGCGACCACTGCTGGTCGAACGGCCGCGGCAGGCCCAGGGCCTCGTTCCAGGCCGGCAGTTGCAAGGCCCGGCAGCGGGCGTCCTTGCTGAGCGTCACCGCCAGGGCCTCGATCAGGATGCGGTAGACGTTGTTCTCGGGCTGCTGCTCGGTCAGGCCCAGGCTGTTGACCTGCACCCCGTAGCGGAAGCGGCGGGCCTTCGGGTCCTGCACGCCGTAGCGTTCCAAGAGGATCTGGTCCCAGAGCTTGGTGAACGACCGCATCTTGCAGAGCTCGGTGACGAACCGCACCCCGGCATTGACGAAGAAGCTGATCCGCGAGGCGACGATCTCGAAGTCCTCGTCCGGGACCTGGCCGCCGGCCTTGACCGTGTCGAGCACCGAGATGGCGGTGGCCAGGGCGAAGGCCAGCTCCTGCTCCGGCGTCGCGCCCGCCTCCTGCAGATGGTAGCTGCAGACGTTCATCGGGTTCCATTTCGGAACCTCGCGATAGCACCAGGCGATCATGTCGCCGATCAGCCGCAGGCTCGGGCCCGGCGGGAAGATGTAGGTGCCGCGCGACAGATATTCCTTGATCAGGTCGTTCTGGGTGGTGCCCTGCAGCTGGGCCCGATCCGCCCCCTGCTCGTCGGCCAGGGCCACGTACATGGCCAAGAGCCACGCGGCCGGGGCGTTGATGGTCATGGAGGTGTTCATCTTCTCCAGCGGGATCTCGCTGAAGAGGGCGCGCATGTCGCCCAGATGGCTGATCGGCACGCCGACCTTGCCGACCTCGCCGCGCGCCAGGATGTGGTCGGGATCGTAGCCGGTCTGGGTGGGCAGGTCGAAGGCCACCGACAGGCCGGTCTGGCCCTTGAACAGGTTGGCCCGATAGAGCGCGTTGGACTTCTCCGCCGTCGAGTGCCCGGCATAGGTGCGGAAGATCCACGGCGGATCCGGCGCGTGCTGGTACGGCTTCGAGGTCATGGCGGCTCCCGGCGTCTTATCGTTCTTGATTATCGCCGATCATGATCCGGGTTTTGCTGCGACGCAATATGGAGTTCGCGGGTGCGAGAATCCCTCTCTCTTTGAGAGAGGGAGGGGCCCATGCGCAGCATGGGAGGGTGAGTGGTTACACCCTCTCAGAACAAAACTCTGACGAAGACGAACATTGACGCTCCCAACCGATAGGGGCCTGAATTCTCGGAAGCCGCCGAGCGGAACGCCCCAGAACTAGCCGCCAGCAGTGTAACCACTCACCCTCCCACCGCTTCGCGGCGGGCCCCTCCCTCTCTCTCAGAGAGAGGGGTTTTCGGGCGCCGCCCTACCGTCCTTCGAATACCGCCGCCCGCTTGGCCATGAACGCTGCCCGCGCCTCGGCGTGATCCGCTGTGGCGGCTAGGCCCGGGGTCTCGGCCTCGGTCGTCGACGCCCCCGACGCCACGCGCTTGGTGGCCTCGATGGCCAGCGGCGCACGGGAGGCGATGGTCCGCGCCATGGCGATGGCGGCGCCGATCAGTTCGTCGGCCGGATGGACCTCGGCGACGATCCCGTCGGCCAGGGCCCGGGCGGCGTCGAACGGCGCGCCGGTCAGCAGATGGGGCTTGGCCCGGCTCTCGCCGACCAGCTTCACCAGCCGCCCGGCCGAGGCCGTCAGCCCCATCCGCACCGCGGAACAGGCGAAGCTGGCCCGGTCGCTGGCCAGGCGGATGTCGCAGCCGAGGGCCAGCTCCAGGCCGCCGCCGATGCACCAGCCGTTCACCGCCGCGATCACCGGGACCCGGCAAGCGGCGATGCGATCGACCATCTCCAGGAAGTGCAGGATCGCCGCGCTCTGGGCGCCGACGTCGCGTGACAGGGACTCGGCCAGGTCGTCGCCGGTGCAGAAGGCCCCGTTGCGTCCGGTCAGCACCACCACCCGCACGGCCCGATCCGCCTCGACGCCCGCGAACGCCTCCAGCAGCCGCGCCCGCTCGGCCATGGCCAGGACATTGGCGGGCGGCGTGTCGAGCTCGATCAGGGCGATCGAAGGTTCGGGATGCGACAGGTGGATCATGGCCGGCACGGTGGCCCGCGCCGCGCGCGCCCGCAACCTTCCTCCAAGTCATCTGGCGCGGCGCCCGCAAACGCGATGCTGCGACGCACAAGATTCCGCTTGCCAGTTTCAAACAACTGTCTCAGCCTGGGGGTCTTCCGGGCGAATTTTTGCGCCTTGAAGCCAGAAAACGACCCCAAGGGAGGCGAATTCACCGCTTCAACCCTGGGGCGGCGCAGCCGAGTTTGACCTTCGAGCGTTGTTGCAGCGCAGAAGGAATGGGGAGTGAGATGACGACGCAGACGCTCGATAAGACCGTCCTCAAGGACCTGTACGAGATCGGCGAGATCCCGCCGCCATACCACGTGCCGAAAACCATGTACGCCTGGAGCATCCGCAAGGAGCGCCACGGCAAGCCGACCCAGGCCATGCAGGTCGAGGTGGTGCCCACCTGGGAGATCGGCGAGGACGAGGTGCTCGTTCTCGTGATGGCCGCGGGGGTCAATTACAACGGCGTCTGGGCGGCTCTGGGCGAGCCGATCAGTCCGCTGGACGGCCACAAGCAACCCTTCCACATCGCCGGCTCCGACGCTTCGGGCATCGTCTGGGCGGTCGGCGCCAAGGTGAAGCGCTGGAAGCTGGGCGACGAGGTCGTCATCCACTGCAATCAGGACGACGGCGACGACGAGGAGTGCAACGGCGGCGACCCGATGTTCTCCTCTAGCCAGCGGATCTGGGGCTACGAGACGCCGGACGGCAGCTTCGCCCAGTTCTGCCGGGTGCAGTCGCGCCAGCTGCTGCCGCGTCCCAAGCACCTGACCTGGGAAGAGGCCGCCTGCTACACCCTCACCCTGGCCACCGCCTATCGCATGCTGTTCGGCCACAAGCCGCACGAGCTGAAGCCCGGCCAGAACGTCCTGGTCTGGGGCGCGTCCGGCGGCCTGGGCGTCTTCGCCGTGCAGCTGGCCGCCGTGGCCGGGGCCAACGCCATCGGCGTGGTCAGCGACGACGACAAGCGCGAGTTCGTGCTGTCGATGGGCGCCAAGGCGGTGCTGAACCGCAAGGAGTTCAACTGCTGGGGCCAGCTGCCGAAGGTCAACGGCCCCGAGTTCAACGACTACATGAAGGAGAGCCGCAAGTTCGGTAAGGCGATCTGGCAGATCACCGGCAACCGCGACGTGGACCTCGTCTTCGAGCACCCCGGCGAGTCGACCTTCCCGGTCTCGGTGTTCCTGGTCAAGCGCGGCGGCATGGTCGCCATCTGCGCCGGCACCAGCGGCTTCAACCTGACCATGGACGCCCGCTTCCTGTGGATGCGCCAGAAGCGCGTGCAGGGGTCGCACTTCGCCAACCTGATGCAGGCCAGCGCCGCCAACCAGCTGGTCATCGACCGCCGCGTCGACCCCTGCCTGTCTGAGGTCTTCCCCTGGAAGGACATCCCGGCCGCCCACGAGAAGATGCTGGCCAACCAGCACCTGCCCGGGAACATGGGCGTCCTGGTCTGCGCCCAGCGTCCCGGCCTGCGGACGTTCGAGGAAGTGCAGGAACTGAGCGGGGCGGTGTAGGGGGAACCTCCCCCTCCGTCACAAATCCAGGGTCATCCCGGAAGCCTCGCAGAGGCTATCCGGGCCCCAGGGGCGGCGCGCACCGCGCTTCGTCACCCCCTGGGGCCCGGCTCTGCGCGCTCCGGCCGGGATGACACGGATTTCGATGCACGCCCCCTACGCCAGGAAACTGTCCGCCAGCGCCTGGTCGCTCTCATGCACCCAGCAGCGATCCAGCCGCCCTTCCCTCGCCGTATAGACCAGCAGGCGCTCGACCACCGCCTCGCGGCCGTCGCGGCTGAAGCGCTCGCGGGCCAGGATGGCGGCGCGGTCGCGGCCCACCAGGATGTCGGCGATCTCGACCAACTGGCGGTTGGTCCGGCGCGACACCTCGGCCAGCACGGCCAGGGCCTTGGCCTTGCCCTGGTGGACGCCGGCCAGCGAATTGCGCCCCGCGTAGTACAGGGTGAAGTCGTCGTGATAGCAGGCCACCAGGGCCGCCAGGTCGCCGGCTTTCCAGGCCCGCGCATAGGCCTCGACGATCTCGCCGACGGTATTGGACATGGCTTCCTCGCGGGGGGGCTGACCCGAACGATCTAGCCGCCACCCTCGCCAGGGACTGTCAGCAGTCGCCGAGGCCGAGGCATGCCTCTTGCGTCTCGCCGCCAGGCGCCGACACTGGGCGCCGTGATGACCAAGCACCGGATCTACACGACCAGCTTCGCCAGCGTCTTTCCGCTCTACGTCACCAAGGCGGAGAGGAAGGGACGCACAAGGGCCGAGGTCGAGGAAATCATCCTCTGGCTGACCGGTTTCAGCCCGGAAGAGTTCGACGCCCAGATCGCGGCGAAGACCGATTTCGAGACCTTCTTCGCCCAGGCGCCTCGGCTGAACCCGGCGCGGGCCGAGATCAAGGGCCTGGTCTGCGGCGTGCGCGTCGAGGAGGTCGCCGAGCCGCTGATGCGCGAGATCCGCTACCTGGACAAGCTGATCGACGAGCTCGCCAAGGGCAAGGCGATGAGCAAGATCCTGCGCGGGTGACCGCTAGGCCTTCGCCTTCGCCTTGGCTCGTAGCAATAGACAATAGCCCAGGGTCACCACCCATCCGGCGATGATCGCGCCGCAGCCGCCCGCGACCGCCACCGAGATCGGGGCGAAAGCCCACAGTCCGGCATAGATCAGCCCGCTCAGCACCATGGACCAGCCCGCGACACGCTTGATCTGGCGCGCGGCGGCGCTAGGGACGAAGGCCTTGGGCATCCGGTTGCCGTACCAGGCGATCATCAGGCCGTTGAGGCCGACCACCCGGGTCACCGTTTCGCCGTCGATATAGCCCAGCTTGCGCGCCACCGTCGCGGCCAGCGCCAGGCCGATCATGCCGCCGGCCCAGGCGAGGCTTCCAGCCACTTCCTTGTTCATTCCGCGACCTCCTTGTTGGGCTCCGGCGCCTCCGCGCCGAGGCCGAACGAATGGACGAAGCCCAGCAGCGCCTCTTCGAGCACCGAGAGCTTCAGGTGATAGATGATCGACTTGCCGGCCTTCTCGGCGTGGACCAGGTCGGCCTCCTTCAGCACCGCGAAGTGCGCCGACATGGTCGGCTTGGAGACGTCGAACTGATCGCTCAGCTCGCCCGCGCTCATCGGCCCCTTGCGCAGGAGCTGCAGCACCCGCCGGCGCGTGGGATCGGAAAGGGCCTTGAACACCTGGCTCATGATGAGACGATTAGCTAATCATCTAAACGAGTCAAGCGACGATCGTTCGGAGGCCGCGCGCCAACTTTTTTCAACATGAACGAAATCTGCCAAGGCCGGCCGCGCAACCGTTCAGCTTGGCCCTGTCATGGTCTGTCTCACGGGGTTGCTGACCCCGGACACATCTCAAAAGGGACACGAAGACCATGACCATCACCACGAAGATCAAGACGATCACCCTGACCCTGGGCGCCGCCGCCGCCGTCATGACGATGGCCGCCGCGCCGCAAGCCAGCGCCGGCGTCGTCGGCTGCAAGGCCTCGGGCTCCAAGCAGGAGGTCGGCGCTGTCGTCGGCGGTCTGCTGGGCGCCGTCGCCGGCAACAAGATCGCCGGCAAGGGCGATCGCGGCACGGGCACGGCCATCGGCGCTGTCGTCGGCGCGGGCGCCGGTTCGGCGGTCGGCTGCGGCATGCAGAAGAGCGACGCGGCCAAGGAGGTCGGCGGGATCTACAAGTCGGGCGGCTATCGCTACGCCCAGACCGTCCAGGCCGCTCCGCTGGTCAAGATCGAGAAGAAGATGGTCACCCGTTCGACCGTCAACCTGCGCGCCGCGGCGTCGACCAGCGGCTCCAAGCTGGGTTCGGTCAGCTCGGGCACGACCTTCCAGGCCCTGGGCCGCACCGGTGACGGCAAGTGGATCCTGGTCGGCCAGGACGGCGTCGGCGTCGGCTACGTCTCGAGCGCCTACGTCTACCGCGCCTAAAGGCTAGGGCTTTTCGGAGCGCGTCCGCTCCGTCCCTCTGGCCGCGTTTCGAAGAGAGCCCGCCCGGTCGCGTATCTGACCGGGCGGGCTTTTTCGTGGGCGCTCGCCAGGGTGTGGCCCCAGTGGAGCGTAGCTAGTGGGGCGTAGCCAGGACCGCCGTCACCGCCAGGGCGGTCATGACGACGGCCAGGGTCAGGCGAATGGTGAGGGCTTTCATCGGCTCGCGTCCTTGGATGTCGGCGCCAGCCATACGCTCGCCTGACGCGGGAACCCAGTGAACCTTCTGTTAGATCGACGAACGCGGTTCTGTCCGCGACGTAATCTTCAGGCCAGGACTCAGCCGAGCGCGCTGATCCCGCCCAGCCAGGTCTGCCAGATCACCACCAGCGCCCAGTGCAAGATCACGGCGGGCCAGAGCGAGCCGGTCTTCAGTCGCATCACCGCGCAGCCCAGGCCCAGCACCGCGCAGCAGGCCAGGAAGTCAGGGCGCAGGAAGACCGGGGCGGCCGAGGGCAGGAAGGTCAGGGCCTCGACGACGTGCCACAGGGTGTAGAGGGCCGTGGAGACGGCGATCGCCAGCCCCGGTCGGCGGCTCTCGCCGGGACCGGGCGTCAGCAGGCCTCGGAACGGCAGTTCCTCGCCTAGGGCGGGGATGAAGAACACGGTCAGCAGGCGGAGGGCCAGGCCGGGCTCGGCGGGCTGCAGGCGGTAGAAGCCGGTGGTGAAGCCGATAGCGAACATGGTCGCCAGCGTGGCGGCCGAGACGGCCAGGCAGAACGCCCAGCCGCGCGCGGTGGGCAGGGTGCGGAGGCTGGTGACGAGGCGGGTACGGTAGATTTTGAAGCGCAGCGCCATTCCCCGACTACTTCCTTCTCCCCTTGCGGGAGAAGGTGTCAGCGTAGCTGACGGATGAGGGGTTGAAAGGACTGTCCGACAGCGGAGCGCGACCCCTCACCCGACCCGCGCCGCGGGCCACCCTCTCCCGCAAGGGGAGAGGGAAGGCCTAAGTCCGCCACCGCAGCGTCGAATCCTTCACCGGATTGACGAAGGCCCGGCCTTCTCCGCGGCTGGCGGCCCATTCGCGCTTGCACTGGTGGTACCAGCGGGCCTGCTGGTCGGCGTCACCCACCCACATCAGCGGCGGGTTCTGCTTCAGCCCCGGCGTCTGGGCCGCGACGATGGCGCCGTCCTGGCGCAGGAAGGCGCGGGCGGCGATCCGGATGATCGGATACAGCGCCGTGAAGGCCCAGTGGTCCGACCAGATGATCTGGTTCATCCGGGTCTGGCCCGCGTTGATCGGCGTCATGGCCGACAGGGCCAGCACATGCTTCTTGCCCACCGTCACGTGCTCCCAGCGCAGGCCCGGCAGGCGGAAGGTGATCTCGGTCAGGGGCTCGCCGCCCAAGATGGCGTAGGCCTTGGAGTTCTTGGACGGCTCGTGCCGCACCATGGTGAAGCCGGCCTCGGACGGGGCGAAGCGCTTCTTCTTCTCGTGCTGGCTGGTCTTGGTCCGCCACCACCATTGCTGATGGACGTACGGGCCGTGGGCCGGGTCGATCAGGCCCAGCACGGCGTGGTCGATATGGATGTCGTAGTCCAGGTGGTCGACCAGCTTGGGCTTGCCGCCCACGACGCCCGGAATGACGGGCGGGGCCTCCGGCGGCTCGCTGTCGAAGCGCGGGTCCGAGGACATCCAGATCCACACCAGGCCCTGGCTCTCGACGGTCGGATAGCGGCGCACCCGCACCTTGGAGATGTCGAAGTCGCTGTCGCCGGTCAGGGACGGGATCGCCTTGCAGGACCCGTCCGGCCCGAAGCGCCAGCCGTGATAGGGGCACTCGACACTGTCGGTCCCGTCAGCCTCGCGATGCACGCGCCCGGCCGACAGGGCCGCGGCGCGGTGGGGGCAGATGTCACGAATGGCGTAGACCTGGCCCGCGCGGGTGCGGCCCAGCAGCACCGGCTCGCCCAGATATTCGCGCTTCTCCTTCTTGCCGGCTTTGAGGTCGGGCGAGAGGCAGGCCACGTACCAGGCGTCCCAGACGAAGCCTTCGCCGAACCGGTCGAGCGGCGGCTTGGTCGCGGGCTTGGCCCTCAGCAGGGGTACATCGTCGGCGGGAGGCATGAAGGCTTCTAACGTGGGTTTGTGAACGTCGTCACTGACGCCGAGTGTCGCGCACTCGGGCCTATCCGTCACGCTTAAGCTTAAGCAGGCTGGGTGGCGATCCAACCTTTTGACAAACAACGCCCGCCTTCCCAGGCCTCGTGCCTGGGATCCATCGTTCAGCCGCCCAACCGTTGGACTGCGCGCAATCACGCTGACGACGTCACTTCGGATGACCCGAGCCCGGCCCTGTCATGGGTCCCAGGCACAAGGCCTGGGAAGGCAAGTGGAAGGGACGCTTGAGAGAACCCGCTATCGCGACAGAAACCCCTACCGCGACGCGGCCGTCTCCACCAGACGCTGGTAGAACCGCACCATCCGCTCGACATTGTCCAGGCTGATATGTTCGTCGGTGCCGTGGATGATCTTGGTCTCCTCGACCTTCAGCACCAGCGGCTGGAAGCGATAGACGTCGCTGGCCACCCCGCCCATGTAGCGGCTGTCGGTGCCGGCGGTGACCAGGCCCGGCACGACCGGGGCCTTGCTCTCGTCGGCGGCCAGGCCGGCCAGGGTCTTCCAGGCCTCCGACTCGGTGGACGACACGGCCGAGGGTTCGTCCGGGGTCTTGGTCCACGACAGCGCGACCGGCAGCTTGCCGACCGCGTCCTTGGCCCGCGCCATCACCGTGGCCGAGGTGTCGCCCGGGGCGATGCGGTAGTTGATCCAGGCCGTGGCGTCCTGCGGCAGGACGTTCTCCTTCGGCGAGCCCTTCAGCATGGTCGGGGCGATGGTGGTGTGCAGCATGGCCGCCCCGGCCGAGGTCTTGGCGGTGACCTTCACCAGCAGCGGCGCGAACAGCCAGGTGTTGGCGGCGAAGATCTTCACCACCGGCTTGGAGTGCGGAGCGATGGCCTTCAGCATGTCCGCCCCCGGCCCCTGGAACCTCATCGGGAAGGCGTGGTCGTTGATCGCCGTCACGGCGCGCGACAGGGTGACGACGCCGCCGCCGTCCTTGGGCGGGGCCGAGCTGTGGCCGCCGACGGCCTTGGCCTCGACCTTCATCGTCGCATAGCCCTTCTCGGCCGTGCCGATGATGGCGGCGGGCTTGCCGGTGACCGGGTGGTCGGCGACCACGGCCATGCCCTCGTCCAGCACGAACTGGGCCTTGATCCCACGCGACTTCAAAAGGGCCGCGGCGGCGCGGGCCCCGACGCCGCGCACCTCCTCGTCATGGCCGCTGACCACGATGACGGTGCGGGTCGGCTTGAAGCCGCTGGCGGCGACGGCGTCCAGCGCCTCGAACAGGGTGACCAGCGAGCCCTTGTCATCGATCGAGCCCCGGCCCCAGACGGCGCCGTCGGCCACCACGCCGTCGAACGGCGGATGGGTCCACGAGCCCTCGCTGCCCGGCGTCACCGGCACCACGTCCTGGTGGGCCATCAGCACGATAGGCGGCAGGGCCGGGTTCGAGCCGGGCCAGGTGTAGACCAGGGTGTGCTCGGCCACGACCTCGCGGGTCATCACCGCGTGGGCCGTCGGATAGGTGGCCTGCAGCCAGGCGTGCAGCCTGTCCCACTCGGCCGGCTGGTCGTCGGCCCTGTCCTGGTGGCTGACGGTCTGGAAGCGGACGGCTTCGGCCAGGTGGCCGGCGGCCTTGCCGACGTCCAGCGGACGTCCAGCGGCCAGCTTCACCGAGCTCGGATCGACCTGGGCCGGCGCCTTGAAGGTGGCGGTCCGCACGGCGACCACGCCGGCCATCGCCAGCACCAGACCCACAGCGGTCAGCGCGATCCTGCCCCCGACGCCCATCGAAACCTCCCCGAACACTTGTTGGGCGCGACTGTGCGGCGGGCGCGGGCGGCTGGCAATGCTGCCGTTGGGTTGGCCGGCGGCGGAAAGTTATCCACAGGGCGATGCTCCCCCGCTGGGGGCGCTGTCGGCGAAGCCGACTGAGGGGGCAGCTCGGCCCACGCCGTGAAGCCCCCTCCGGCCCTCTGGGGCACCTCCCCCGGGAGGGGAGGATCAATCCCCGTGCTTTTCCCGCCCCTTCGCAACGAATTCAGCCCCTTACAGGAAAACGCACGTTTCTTATCCCCGGCCTCCCGCCCGGCCCCAAGCTGGACGCATGACCCAATCCTCCCCGCAAACCTGGTGCGCGCGTGTGCAGGCCAAGCTGATGGCCGCCCTCGACGCCGCCTGGGCGATCATCGAGACCAGCGACGACCCGGCCTTGATCCGCAAGGCTCGCGACCGGGCCAAGGCCTGCGGCGAGCTGGCCGGCACGGCTCGGAAGATCGCCACCATGGTGGCCCCGCCAAAGGCCGCCCGCGCCGACCTGTTCGCGACGCTGGCCGCCGAACCAGACCCCGAAGGCCGCCCGCCGCGCGGGCTGGACCGGCTGAAGGGCGGCGGACGCGGGCGATTGTGAGGAGGCGCTCAGCCTTGAAACCTCACGCCCCCAGCGCGTAGGGCCCGCTCTTCTCCAGCGCCGTCTTCCACGCCGGCCGGGCGTGCATCCGTTCGATCCAGGCGGCCATGTGCGGATAGTCGGGCAGCTTGCCCATCGCCTTGGCGACCTCGGGGACGAAGCTCATCTGGATGTCGGCGCCGGTCAGGGTCTCACCGACGAAGAACGCCCGCCCCGCCAGGCTGTCATTGACGAACGACAGGTGGTTGGCGATCTCGTCCTGGATGCGCGGGTGCAGCGGCGCGCCGGCCTCGCCCAGGCGGCCGACATACATGTTGAGCATCAGCGGCAGCATGGCCGAGCCCTCGGCATAGTGCAGCCACTGCTGGTAGCGGTCGTAGTCGGCGCTGGCCGCGTCGGGCGACAGGCGGCCTTCGCCATGGCGGCGGATCACATAGTCGATGATCGCCCCGGACTCGATCACCGTCATCTCGCCATCCACGATCACCGGCGACTTACCCAGCGGATGGATCGCGGTCAGCGACGGCGGGGCCAGGCGGGTCTTGGGATCGCGGGTGTGGAAGACGATCTCGTAGGGGAGGTTCAGCTCCTCCAGCAGCCACAGGATCCGCTGCGAGCGCGACTCGTTCAGGTGGTGGACCGTGAGCACGTTTCTTCCCCTTTTATGCATTTTATGCTGCACTGCGGCATTGCTCGCAGGTGCGAAAGAAGCCACAGTGAAAGAAAACAACTGTTTGGCCCAGAAACAACTGTTTGGCCGAGGGGAGCAAGCATGACGCATACGGCAAGCCAGAACACGGCCGAGACTCTCATCCTGCCTGGGCTCATCGGCCTGCTGCGCGAAGCCGCCGATGCGGCCGGGCTGTTCGTGGCCGAGGCCAAGCCGCAGGTGCTGGCCCACATCGCTCCGAGTGGCGGCAAGATCGACCGCAAGCTGGCCGACGTCCACCAGCATCGCGTCCACGGCTATGGCTGGTACGCCGCCTATGCCGAGCTGATGAACCAGGTCGCCGGCTGGGCCGAGCGCCTTCAGGGCGAAGGCCGGTTCGGCGAGATCGAGGCCCTGCTGGCCCAGCTGCTGTTCTCCGAATACTGCGCCCAGCTGATCGGCGGCGTGCCGATGAACCAGGGCGAGATCGTCCGCCCGGCCCACCTGGTCGAGGACCGCGGGGTGATGAACCGCCTGTTCTCCAACGGGATCATGAAGCTGATGGTCGAGGGCGGCACGCAAGCCGTAAAGACCCGCGTCGCCCAGCGCCTGGCCGAGGCGCGCGGGCGCCCGACGCTGGAATATACGGGCCTCGACGAAACCTTCGAGATGATCCGCGACCAGTTCCACGCCTTCGCCGAGGAAAAGGTCACCCCCTTCGCCCACGAGTGGCACCTGAAGGACCAGCTGATCCCGATCGAACTGGTGGAGGAGCTGGGCGCCCTGGGCGTGTTCGGCCTGACCATCCCCGAGGAATTCGGCGGCTCCGGCATGGGCAAGACCGCCATGTGCGTGGTCTCCGAGGAGTTGTCGCGGGCCTGGATCGGCGTGGGGTCCCTCGCCACCCGCTCGGAGATCGCCGGCGAGCTGATCCTGACCGGCGGCACCGACGCCCAGAAGGAATATTGGCTGCCCCGCATCGCCAGCGCCGAGATTCTGCCGACCGCCGTCTTCACCGAGCCGAACACCGGCTCCGACCTCGGGTCCCTGCGCACGCGCGCCGTGCTGGACGGCGAGACCTATGTGGTGACCGGGAACAAGACCTGGATCACCCACGCGGCTCGCGCCGACGTCATGACCCTGCTGGTCCGCACCGACCCGGCCACCACCGACTATCGGGGCCTCTCCATGCTGCTGGCCCCCAAGCCGCGCGGGGTGGAGGGCGACGACTTCCCGGCCCAAGGCATGAGCGGCGGCGAGATCGGGGTGATCGGCTATCGCGGCATGAAGGAATATGAGCTCGGCTTCGACGGCTTCACGGTTCCGGCCGAGAACCTGCTGGGCGGCGTTCCGGGCCAGGGCTTCAAGCAGCTGATGGCCACCTTCGAGAGCGCTCGCATCCAGACCGCCGCCCGCGCCGTGGGCGTGGCGCAAGCCGCGCTGGAGACCGGCCTCGGCTACGCCCTGGACCGCCAGCAGTTCGGCCAGGCGATCTTCGAGTTCCCGCGCGTCTCCAACAAGCTGGCCATGATGGCCGCCGAGATCATGGGCGTGCGCCAGCTGACCTATTACGCCGCCCGCCAGAAGGACGAGGGCAAGCGCTGCGACCTCGAGGCCGGCATGGCCAAGCTGATCGCCGCCCGCGTGGCCTGGGCGGCGGCGGACAACGCCTTGCAAATCCACGGCGGGAATGGCTTCGCGATGGAGTATGCGGCCAGCCGCCTGCTGGCCGATGCGCGGATCCTGAACATCTTCGAGGGCGCGGGCGAGATCCAGGCCCAGGTCATCGCGCGGCGACTGCTGGACGGCGGGAACTAGCACCGGCGTCTGAGCCCCAGCCACAAAACCCCTCGTCATCCCGGACGGCCCGCAGGGCCGATCCGGGACCCAGGGGCGAGCGGCAGTGCGGCGGCCCCCGGGTCCCGGCTCTCCGCTTCGCTGCGGCCGGGATGACACGTGAAAGGCGGGCGCGAGAGGTCGATATTTGCGGCCTTGCCGTCCCCTCAAGCATCAGCATAGCGTGAGCCTTCCATTCGAAGGATCGCTCATGCTCGCCACGACCCGCCGCACCGCCCTCCTCTCGGCCTTCGCGACCACGGGTCTGGCGGCGTTCGGCAACCGGGCCTTCGCCCAGGAGACCGGCGCGGTCGGCGCGGCCGTCGACAAGTTCGCCCAGGAGGTCATGGCCGGTTTCCCCGACCAGCCGGGCCTGGGCGTCACCGTGATCGAGAACGGCAAGGTCACCCTGGCCAAGGGCTATGGCGTCAAGCGGCTGGGGGCCCAGGACAAGGTCGACGAGAACACCGCCTTCGGCATCGCCTCGAACACCAAGGCCATGACCGCCGCCCTGCTGGCCATGCTGGTCGAGGAGGGCAAGGTCGAGTGGGACGCGCCGGTCACCCGGTACATGCCGTCGTTCCAGATGAGCGACCCGGTGGTCACCAAGCTGATGACCGTCCGCGACCTCTTGGTCCACCGCAGCGGCCTGACCCTGGGCGCGGGCGACCTGATGATCTGGCCGGCGCCGACCCACACCCGCGCCGAGATCGTGGCGGGCCTCAGGTACCTGCCGATCGGCAGCCAGTTCCGGGGCGGCTACGCCTATGACAACGTCCTCTATGTCGCCGCCGGGGCCCTGATCGAAGCGGTCACCGGCCAGACCTGGGAGCAGGTCATCAAGGCCCGGATCTTCCAGCCGCTGGGCATGGCCGACACGGTCTCCAGCCCCGCCCTCGTCGACCGCGCCCATCGCGCCGAACCGCACTGCCGCCTGGGTCCGCCGGTGCGCGGCCTGGGTCCGCAGACCGTCCTGCCCTTCGACGCCAGCTTCGACGCGGCCGGTCCCGCCGGCGGGGTCAATTCCACGCCCAAGGACATCGCCAAGTGGATGCAGGTCCAGCTGGGCCTGGGCCTCTCGGCCGACGGCAAGCGCTTGTGGAGCGAGGCGCAGGCCAAGGAGATGTGGAAGCCGCAGACCATCACCACCTCGACCGACGGCCCGGTCGCGGAGAACCCCGTACGTCCCTCGATGCAAGCCTACGCCCTGGGCTGGTTCGTCCAGGATCATCGCGGCGAGCGTCTGCTGTGGCACACCGGCGGCCTGGCCGGCTTCATCTCGTATACCGGCCTGCTGCCCGGTCGGAAGTCCGGCATCATGGTGATGACCAACGCCGAGGAGAACCCGGTTCTGCGCTCCCTTCGCTACGGCGGTCCCGACCGGCTGCAGGGGCGGAGCGACTTCGACTGGATCGCGTCCAGCAAGCGGGTCCAGGCCGAGGCCGACGCCAACACCATCAAGGATGCGGCCAAGGCCACGACGCCCTCCAGCGGCGCCAAGCCCAGCCTGCCGCTGGAGGCCTATGCCGGCGTCTATCGCGATCCCTGGTACGGCACGGTGACGATCACCGTGGTCAGCAGCGGCAAGGGCAAGGCCAAGAAGCAGGGCCTGCACGTCTCGTTCGACAAGACGCCCCTGCTGCGCGGCAAGCTCGAGGCCTTCGACGGCGAGACCTTCAAGACCGTCTTTGACGACCGCACCCAGGAGGACGCCTTCTTCAGCTTCGACCTGAAGGACGGCAAGGTCGTCTCGGCCCTGGTCCGCGCGGTCTCGCCCCTGGCCGATTTCAGCTTCGACTACCAGGATCTGCGGCTGGCCAAGGTGGGGTGAGGCCTAAACCGCCGCCCAGCCCCAATCCATCGCCTTCCTAGGCCTTGTGCCTAGGATCCATGCGCGAGGCTGCGCGGAGTCTACAGGCAAGCGCGGCCGAAGGTCCCAGAGCTCGGACCCCAGGCAGCTGAACCGGAACGATGGGTCCTGGGCACAAGGCCCAGGAAGGCGGGGATTTTTGAGTCCGCGGTGAGCGCCTGTCCGCCCTAGCCCCGCTCGGGACGTTCCGGGCGTTCCGGTCGCGGAAAGCCCGGCCGCACCCGCTCGAAGGCGTCGCGGAAGGCCATCATCTGGCGGCCTTCCTCGATCTCGTCGGGGGTTTCGGGGCGGACGGTGGCGGTGACCACGAACGCCTGGCCCGTCGGCAGCTTCAGGACGCCGGTCTGGCCGGGCGCGAGGTCGATCGTACCGGTCAGTTCGGGGCGGAACTCACGGCCCAGGCTGACCGTGACGATCAGGCGGCCGCCCTCCTGGACCACGCTGGTGAACAGCGAATAGCGACTCTCGCCCAGCTCGTAATAACCCTTGCGGAAGATCCGCTGCGAACCGAAGGCGGTGAAGTCGCCCCACAGCGGCACGCCGTCCGGCGCGACGCCGCTGGCCACCACGCGCACGGCCGAGCCGGGCTCGACGACGGACCGGTCGGCGACCGCGTGGATGATCCGCAGCTTGCGCGGGCCGACCGACGGCGCCAACGGCAGGATTTTCATGGCCGACGGGTCGACCAGGGCCGGGCCGGCCTCGGGAGTCGGCGCCGTCATCGCGGCGCGCGCGGCCGCGTCGGCCACCTCGGCCAGGGCGGGCGCGACGGCGCCGGGACGCGGAGGCGCCGGGGCGATCGGCGCCTTGGGCGCTACCGGACGCGGGCGCGTCGCCGGATCGATCACGGACGCGGCCAAGGGCGTCTCCAGCGCCAGCTCGACCTGGGGCGGACGCACGGCCCAGACCACGCCCGCGCCGGCTCCGCTCAGCAGCAGGGTCAGGACGACGCCGGCCAGGCGACGGGCGCGGCTGGGGGCGGGCCGCGACAGCAGCCGCACGCGCTGGGTCAGGGGATGCGCCGCCCAATGGCAGCCCAGCGGCAGCGGCCGCGCCGCCAGCTGGGTCTTCAGCATGGCCTCGGCATAGGCCTTGCGGGCCTTGGGATAGGCGGCGACCACGCGGGCGTCGCAGGCCAGTTCCTGGTCGATGCGCAGCCAGCGACCCATCACATGGACGGCGGGATTGAACCAGTTCACGCAGGCGGCCAGGGCCAGCAGGGCGTTCACCGGCGGATCGCGGCGCGCGACGTGGGTCTGCTCGTGGGCCAGCACCACCTCGCGCTCGCGGGGGGTGTAGCGTTCATCGAAGTCGGACGGGATCACGACGCGCGGCCGCAGCACCCCGACCACCGCCGGCCCGGCGCGTCCGGCCCGCGCGGCGCGGGCGAACTGGACCTGACGCCAGGCCAGCCACGCCAGGCTGGCGCCCATGCCGACCAGCCACAGGACCGCGGTCAGCTCCCGAGGATCCAGCGGACCGCCGGCCAGGACCGCCGGATCGACCATGACCTCGCCCGGGGGCGGCCGGACGCGGGTCGGCAAGGTGGGCACGGTCACCGTCACCACGCGCGCCGGGACCAGCATGGCCAGGGCCGCCAGCGGCGGCAGCATCCACAGGCCATAGGCGACCCGCGCGCCGAACAGGCGACGGACCGGCAGCCGCGCGGCCATCACCACCGCGACCGCCACGGCCAGCGCCAGGTTGGCGTTCAGCAGGGTGGAGAGCAGGTCGGCGAGCAGGTCACCCATCGTCTTCGATGTCCGCGATCAGATCCTTGAGCAGCTTGACGTCCTTAGCGCTCAGCGACCGGTGCTGCGCGAAGTGTGCGACCAACGGCGCCACCTCGCCGCCGAACAGGCGGTCGACCAGGCTCTGGCTCTCGGACTGGACATAGTCGTCGCGCGACATCAGGGGGCGATAGAGATAGCCGCCCGCCTCGCGCGCCCCGGCGATGGCGCCCTTCTTCAGCAGGCGGGTGATCAGGGTCTTCACCGTGCCGGGCGCCCAGTCGTGGACCTCGCCCACCTGCGCCACCACGCCGTCCGGCGTCAGGGGACCGCAGCGCCACAGCGCTTCCATGATCTGGCTCTCGGCGCCCGATATCCGCACGAGGCTGCTCCGCATTACCGAAAGTACATTTGTATTCTAGATCAAAATACAGCTGTATCCTAACTCAATCCGTCGCCTTCGCCAGCGACTTGTGGGGGAGTTCAAGTTGTCCATCGGTCTCGTCGGGGTCCTGCTCGCCGCCACCCAAGCCGCCGCCACGCCGGCGCCGGCGCCCGCGCCCCAGGCTCAACAGGCCCAGCAGGCGCCGAAGCCGGCCGAGACGCCGACAGGCGTCAGCGCCGTGACGGTGACGTCCGACGCCGCGCCGGTGCGGACGTCGATCGACCGCCGCAGCTACAGCGTCGCCAGCGACCTGTCGGCCCAGAGCGGCGCCATCGCCGACGCCCTGCGCAACGTCCCCTCGGTCGAGGTCGACGTGCAGGGCAATGTCAGCCTGCGCGGCGATCCGTCGGTGACCATCCTCATCGACGGCAAGCCCTCGGGGCTGTTCCAGGGCGAGGGCCGCGGCCAGGCGCTGCAGCAGATGCCGGCCGAGCGCATCGACCGCGTCGAGGTGATCACCAACCCCTCGGCCGAGTTCCGCTCGGAAGGCACGGGCGGGGTCATCAACCTGATCACCAAGAAGGCCAAGGGCGGCGGCCGCACGGGTTCGGTGCGCGTCACCGGCGGCGACCATGGCCGCAGCGGCCTCTCCGGCAATGTCGGCTACAACAGCGGCAAGCTGTCGGCCTCGGCCGACATCAACTACCGCCAGGACTTCGCCGACCAGGTCGATTACGAGCGCCGCCAGCAGGCCAATCTCGACAGCGAGACCAAGGGCGCGACCAACTTCGATTTCCAGAGCCTGACCAGCCAGGTCACGGTCGACTACGACGTCACCGACAAGCTGCGCATCGGCGGCGAGGCGCGCCTCAGCCGCTTCCAGCTGGCCGTCGACGCCAATGCCGACACCACCCGCCAGGACGCGACCGGCGCGGTGATCCAGGCCTATGGTCGCGACCTGACCATTCGCCAGAAGCGCGACAACGGCGCGATCAGCGGCAATCTGGTTCGCCGCTTCGATGGCGAGGGCCACCAGCTGACCCTGAAGCTCAGCTATGACGGGGTCGACGACAACCGCACCCGCACCGGCCACACGGTCGGGACCCGGCCGACGGCCACCAGCGCCTTCGACCAGCAGCGGCTGGGCTACGACACCCGCCAGACCGACTTCAAGGGCGACTATGTCCGGCCGATGGGGTCGGGCCAGACCCTGAAACTCGGCTTCGACCTGCAGTTCGACGACAACGGCTACACCAATATCGGCCTGCGCGGCCCGTCCCTGCCGGGCCTGGTCGTGGATCCGGGCCTGACCAGCCAGTTCCTGTACGAGCAGCAGCTCAGCCAGGCCTATGTCACCTACGAGCGCCCGGTCGGCGAGCTGACGGTGCTGGCGGGCCTGCGTTTCGAGCAGTCGAAGCTGGACCTGACGGCCCTGGGCAGCCGCAATGACAACGACACCACCAACCTGATGCCCAGCCTGCACCTGTCGTACAAGCTGAACGACCAGCAGAAGCTGACCGCCAGCTACAGCCAGCGCCTGCAGCGCCCCGGCCCGTTCGACCTGAACCCCGTGCCGTTCCTGCTGGACCCGCTGAACTACAGGATCGGCAATCCGAACCTGAAGCCCCAGCAGACCCACTCGTTCGAGCTGGGCTGGCAGTATCGCAAGGCGCCGCTGACGGCCCTGGCGACCCTCTACTATCGCGACAACAACAAGGTGGTGACCGACGTGGTCACCGACAGCGGCGGCGGCGTGTTCGTCACCACCCGGGCCAATGTCGCCCAGACCCGCAACGGCGGGCTGGAGCTGGTCTTGAACGGCAAGCTGACGCCCAAGCTGACCTACAACATCAGCAGCAACACCTTCTGGGTCGAGCTGGACGGCTCCAATCTGGGCTTCCCCGGGAAGCGTTCGGCCTTCACCTCCCAGGCGCGCGGCAGCATCAGCTGGCAGGCGACGCCCAAGGACCTGCTGCAGATCAACGGCTTTGTCTCGGGCAAGCGCCTGACGGCCCAAGGCTACGCCATGCCGGCCACCGGCATCGATTTCGGCTATCGCCGCAAGATCAACGACCAGCTGTCGCTGTTGGTCACCGCCCAGGACTTCCTGAACGTCTTCCGCGACAAGCAGGTGATCGACACGCCCAACCTGAAGAGCCTGATCGTCCGCGACGTCGACGCCCGCATGCTGCGGGTCACCCTGGCCTGGACCTTCGGGACCGGGAAGGGCCGCAAGGATCCCAGCTTCGACTTCCAGGGCCCCGGCGGTCCGCCGCAATAGGCGGCAAGGCGGGCGAGCGGCTGGACCGCTCGCCCGTGTCGCATCAGCCCGCGAGCGCCTTCGCGCCGATCTCGCGCAGCTGGCCGCGGACGATCTTGCCCAAGGCGTTTCGCGGGACCGCCGGGATCTCGAGCACGCGCACCGGCCGCTTCAGGTTGTCTTCCAGGCGCGCCTGGAGCGCGGCGACGTCGAGGTCGCCCTTCTTCACATAGGCCACCCAGGCGGACTGAAGACCCATGTCGTTCGGCAGCGAGAAGGCCGCCGCGTCGGCGACGCCCGGGACCGCCAGCGCCCACTCTTCGAGGCGCGAGGGCAGGATCTTGTCGCCGCCCAGATGCAGCAGGTCGTCGAGGCGGCCCAGCACCTTCAGGACACCCGCCGAGGAGACGAAGCCCAGGTCGCGCGGATAGAACCAGCCGTCCTTGAACGACGCCCGTTCGGGATCGCCGGTTCCATCGAAATAGCCCTCGACCACCTCGGCCCCGCGAACGCGGATCTCCCCGAGCGTATTGGCCGGCAGCGGCTGGCCCTCCCCGTCGATGACCTCGACCTCGGCCCAGGGCTGAATGAAGCCCGCGCCGTCCTCGTAGCCCTCGAGCATGTCGGCATGGCCGATCGCCACGCTGCCGGTCTCGGTGGCGCCGTAGGTCAGGACGATGTTGTTCGTCAGCTTGGCGCGTGTCGCCTCCATCAGCGGCTTCGACAGGCTGCCGCCCGCGACGAACAGAGCCATGCCTTCGGGGGCCTTGTAGCCCTCGGGCAGGCTGGCCAGCATCATCTGCAGCTGGATGGGCGCCAGGACCAGGGCGTCGATCTGCATCTGGTCCAGGGTCTCAGCCCAGGTCAGCGCCGGGTCGCGCTGGCAGATCGCCCCGCCCACCGCCCACGCGGCCAGACCCATCATCACGCCGCCGATCGAGCCGGGGCCGATCTCGGACACCACGCGCGGCTTGGACTTGGCGAAGACCTGGCTCAGCACCGCGTGACTGATCCGCAGGTCCAGCATGCCCCGGCTGAGCATGATCATGCGGTTGGCGCCGGTGGTGCCCGAGGTGACCACGATGCGCGCGTCGTCGTCCGGCTTGCGTTCGCGCGGGGGCGGCGGCTGGCGCGGATCGGCCTTGGCCTCCGTGACCCAGGCTTCATCAATCAGCGTGACCGGCTTGTCGGCCTCGAAGTCGAGCGAGCGTTCGACGATCACATGGTCCGCGCCCGAATAGGCCAGCACCCCGGCCGAGATCGGCAGGCCCGGGAATGAGATCGACACGCCGCCCAAGGCTTCGACCGCCAAGGTGACGACCCAGTGGACGCCAAGGTGCGCCACGTCGATCAGGACGCGTTGGCCGGGCTGGATCTGGTCCGAGAGCTTGGCGGTGAACCGAGCCACGAAATATCCGACGGTGGCGTAGCTCCAGATCTGCTGGGGCAGGACGATCGCGGCGTCCTCGGGCACGCGGACGGACTGATACGGAATAAGCCGTTCGAACACTGGAAGCCTTTCGCGAAGAACCAACTAGAGCGCGATATCGCAGCCCCAACCCCGACTGGGCAAGACCCAAATAACGCAATTCTCCGAATCGCGGACCAAGTGGTATCCGTGCGGGCGAAATGACTGATTTTACAAAGGTGTCTCGACCTTCGAGCCCTTTGAGACAGCTCCGTCGTCGCCCGTAGTCAACGTGAAAATCGAGATCGCACCTCCCGTGGGGGCGGACACTTTCGCCAGCTTCACCATTACTGTCTGGTAGGCGACGGAAGCTGTGGCCGAAAAAGCGATATCAACGTTCAGCTTCGCCATTGATCAGACGGGGCGGGGGACATACCAAGCTCACTCCTTCTGTTCGCGAGCCTGTCGACGACCATGCGATCCACCCTCCACAGAACCGCCCTGCTGAGCCTGGCCTTCAGCGCGGCGGCGGGTTCCGCCCTGGCCCAGGAGCGGAACGACGTCGAGGAACTGGTGGTCACCGCGGAAAAGCGCCCGGAGAGCCGCCTGTCGGCGCCGATCGCGCTGATCTCGTTCTCGGCCGGCGCGTTGGACGATTTCGGCGTCCAGGACGTGCGGGACATCGCGGCGATGACGCCAGGCCTGGTGGTTCAGAGCCAGTCCCCCGCCAATTCCGGCTATGTCGTGCGTGGCATCACCACCGACGACGGCGCGGCGATCGCCGAGCCCCGCGTGGCTGTGTTCCAGGACGGCGTGTCGATCGCCAAGCAGCGCGGCGCCTTCGTCGAGCTCTTCGACCTGGAACGGGTCGAGGTCGCGCGCGGTCCGCAGACCACGCTGTTCGGCCGCAGCGCCCTGACCGGCGCGATCCACTTCATCCAGCACAAGGCCGAGCTGGGAGCCCACGACTGGCGGCTGCGACTGGAAGCCGGCGGCGAGGGCTATCGCGCCGCCGAGGGCATGTTCAACACCCCGCTGGGCGAGACGCTCGCCCTGCGCGCCGCCTTCCGCTACCGCGAGAAGGACGGCGGCGTCGAGAACCTGCTCGGCGGCCCGGCGCTCAACAGCGTCCAGACCGGCGCCGGACGGGTCCTGCTGGCCTGGCGGCCGTCGGACAGCTTCCGCAGCGACCTGATCCTCAACTACGAGCGCGATACGCCCGACGGACAGTCGACCAAGTCGCGGACCTTCCTGCCGTCGGATCCGGTCACCGGGACGGTGCTGGGCGATCTCAGCAGCTTCAGCGCCGCCGCCCTCGCCTCGCCGGCGGGGTTCGAAGGCGGCCGCCCGATGGGCCTGCGCCGCACGGTCGTCGGCGCCACCTGGCTGGCGGACTACACGCCCGGCGGCGCCTGGTCCCTGTCGCAGAACCTGGCCTGGCGGCGGTTCACCACGTCGGAGATCTACGACCTGGACGGCTTCAGCTTCCCGGTCCTGGGCTCGGTCGACGCCTCGCGCTACGAGCAATACAGCAATGAGACGCGCCTGAACTTCACGCGCGACCGCCTGACCGGCTTCGTCGGCGCCAATGTCTTCCTCGAGCGCGGCCGCCAGAGGGTCGATGTCCAGGTCGACGAGTTCCTGCTGCTGGGCCTGCTGACCAATCGCCTGGACCGCACCAATCCGGTGGCCGGCCCGCTGGCGCAGTACCGCTCGACGGCCGGCGCGGCCCTGCTGCTGCGCGGCATGGCCGGCGCGTCCGGCTTCGCCCTGTCGGCGCCCCAGGCGGGCGCCATCGCGGGCAACCTGCTGACCAACCATCGCGAGGGTGGGCTGAACGGCGTCGACGGCGAGAGCTACGACCTGTTCGGCGACGTCTCCTACGCCCTGACCGACAAGCTGACTCTGTCGCTCGGCGCGCGCTGGACCCAGGGCGACAAGACCACGCGATTCCAGTCGTGGTCGCTGCAACGCTCGACCCTGGCCGGCTTCCTGGGCGCGCTGTCCATGACCGAGCCCGGCCGGTCGGGCCTGCTGGGCGCCCTCTCGGTACCCGGCGCGCCGTTCATTCCGCCGTCGGCGAGCTTCCCGGTCCCGGTCCTGGGCCTGGCCTACCAGCCCTCGGCGATGGAGTTCGACAAGAGCCGCGACAGCGGCGGCAGCTGGCGCGCCTCGCTGCGCTACGCCCTGCCGGGCGAGGGCAGCCTCTATGCGACCTACGCCCGAGGTCGTCGGCCGGAAGTGGTCTCGCCGCAGAGCCCGGCCGCGCCGAACGGCCCGGTGCGGTTCGATCGCGCCGCCTCCGAAACGCTCGACTCGTTCGAGCTGGGCGCCAAGGCCCGCCTGGGCGACCTGATCCTGGAAAGCGCCGCCTACGCCTATCGCTACGACCACTTCCAGACCACGATCCAGCAGGGCACGCGCTTCTTCGTCGACGACGCGGGCAAGGCGCGGGCGGTGGGCGCGGAGGTCCAGGCGCGCTGGCGGCCGGCGGCCTGGCTGGACCTGCGGTCGGCCTACGCCTATTCGCACGCCCGGTTCGAGACCGGCCTCTATGACGGCAACCACCTGCGTCTCGCGCCCGATCATACCCTGTTGCTCAGCGGCGTGGCGCGGCACGCGCTGGCCAACGGGTCGCTGGAGTTCGCGCCGTCGTGGAGCTGGCGTTCGCGCGTCTATTTCAACGACGACAACGACAATCCCAAACTGCAGTCGGGAACCCTGGTGCCGGTGCTCCAGCGCGACAAGACGCAGGAGGGCTACGGCCTGCTCGACGCCCGGCTACGCTGGGTGGCCCCGAGCCGGAGCTGGTCGGCCGAGCTCTTCGGCCGCAACCTGCTGGATCGGCGCTATCTGAAGGACGCCGGCAATTCCGGCGACGACTTCGGCCTGCCGACCTATGTGCCGGGCGAGCGTCGCCTGCTGGGCGTCGCGGTGACGATCCGTCCGTAGAGCGGGCCGCGGCCGCCTAGCGCGGCCGCCACGCCTCGGCGATCACCCCGATCTGGCGGTCCATGACGGCGGACATCTCGGCCGCCGGCAGGTTGCCGCCCGCCGCCGCGCTCATGCGGTAGTTCCAGGCATAGGCGGCCTTAAGGGTGTCGACGATCAAGGCCAGGTCGATATCGGCGCGGACCTCGCCCTTGCGCACGCCCTCGTCCAGGACGTCCAGCAGCATCTGGGTCAGGCGCGGATTGCGACCGTAGGGCGTGACGCCCGGGTCGTTGCTGGGATTGTACGAGGCCGCGACGTGGGCCAGGAACAGCTTGGCCCGCCGGGTCTCGAACTCATAATGGATGGCGAAGATCGAGCACAGGCGATCGGCCGTGCTGCCGCGCAGGAACGGCACGACCCGGTCGAACTCGGCATAGAGCTCGTCCAGGCGATGCGTCATGACATGGCTGAGCACCTCCGCCTTGGAGGCGAAGGTCGTGAACACGCTGCCGACCGAGACACCCGCCCGCTCCGCTATGGCGCGGATGGTGGTCTCCTCGTAGCCGACCTCGTTGAACAGGTCGCGCGCGGCTTCGAGAACCTTCTCGCGAGTCGCCGCCTTCTGATCATCTCTTACGCCCACGCACGTCCCCCTCGAACACGCTAGCGTCATTGTTGAATCGAAAACGCTCCGCCCCCCTCCGGACGGAGCGTCTTCGGGTTTAAGCGCGGGCGCCCGCGAAGATGACTTTCAGTTGATCCGAAAGTCGCGCCAGCAGAGCCTCAACCGACCAGCCGTCATAGACGGCGCGGCGGTAGTTGGCGACATACACGTCCCAGGTGATCTCAGCCAGAAGCTTGGCGTCGATATCTTTTTTCAACTGACCTTCGTCGACTCCGCGCTGCAGCGCATCGGCGATCAGGCGGAAGATGTGCTTGAGGTCGGTGCGGGCGCGACGCTCGGCGGCTTCCGAACGCGTCCACGACACCGCGATGCTGGCGCGCAGCAGCGGCAGTTGCTCGACGTGGAAGCCGTAGGCGATGCCGAACAGGCCCAGCAGGGCTTCGTCGATCGTCTTGGCGGTGCGCGAGGCCTGGGTCATCTGGGCGTAGATGACTTCGTAGTCGGCGGTCAGGATTTCTTCGAACAGCTCCGACTTGTCGGCGAAGCTGGCGAACACGGCGCCGGTCGACATGCCAGCGGCCTGAGCGATGTCACGGATCGTGGCGCCCTCGTAGCCGCGCTCGCTGAACAGCTGACGGGCGGCGGCCAGAACGCGCTCACGGGTGCGCTGCTTGGCCAGGGCCCGGCGGGTCAGCTTCACCGGAGTTTCGGTGGCGGACTCGATATTGACGGACACAAAGCTCATGCGGCGGCCTCCAGGCGGGCGAGAGCGGCTTCGGCGCGCTTCTCGAATTCGATGCAATATTCGTCGACGACGTTCTGAAGAACGTCGGCGTAACGGCGGGCCAGCTGGCGACCGTCTTGCGCGGCGTCGCGCAGGTCGGTGATCAGCTGACGGACTTCGGCCAGGGCCTCTTCGCGATCGGACGCGGAGTGCGCGGCGGCGGTCGCTAGGCGAGCGCTCATGCGGTTATCTCCTGCTCCCCGCTGGGGTGGATGAAAGCGTTGAACGATCCGCGGTGGGGGAGGGTGATCATGTTCAACGAACGCGCACTATCAAATAGGAAGCGGGGGCAATAACGCTAGGGGGCAGCCATTGCAACCGCGAAATCGAACCGTAATCGCCGAACTTTGGCGTACGGCATAGATATGGGAGCGTTCTCAAAGCGTCACTGCGACAAATGCACTCAACGAACAGGTTCGGCGAATTTACTCAACGGACAGTGGTCATCGAGTCGCGTCGCACCAAATGCGAGGGCTGAGGGGGCCGGTCCCTTACGGGCTCCGGGCTCTATGGCGCAGCCGGCGCCAGCGCCCTATTCTGGGCGCCATGAACCACCTGTTCGACTTTCTCGTCCCCGCCGCGCTCCTGGCGGTTCTGATCGCCCTGGGGGTCGGCCTGTACGCCCTGTTTCGTGGGGGCGATTTCGGCCGCTCCTATTCGAACAAGTTGATGCGGCTGCGCGTGCTTCTGCAGTTCATCGCCATCATCGTCCTGGTCGCCGCCGCCTTCTGGTGGCGTAAGGGCTGATCAGGCCTAACCTCATTCGCCGAACGGGAGTACGCGACCGATGGTCACGCTGAACCGCATCTATACGCGCACCGGCGACGGCGGCTCGACCCGCCTGGCCACGGGAGCCCCGGTCAGCAAGGCCTCATTGCGGGTCGAGAGCTATGGCGGGGTCGACGAGACCAACGCCGCCATCGGCCAGGCGCGACAGCACACCGCGGGCGACGCGACGCTCGACGCTATCCTCGAGCGGATCCAGAACGACCTCTTCGACCTCGGCGCGGACCTGGCCACGCCCGAGCAGCACGGCAAGCCCGACTGGGAGCCGCTGCGCATCGTCGACAGCCAGGTCGACCGGCTGGAGCAGGAGATCGACCTGCTGAACGGCGAGATGAGTCCTTTGACCTCTTTCGTGCTCCCCGCGGGGTCGCCGGCCGCGGCGGCCTTGCACGTGGCGCGCACCGTCTGCCGCCGGGCCGAACGGACCTGCGTGGCGCTGTCGGAGACGGAGGGCGAGATCGTCGGCAAGCCGGCGATCAAATATCTGAACCGGCTCTCGGACCTCTTGTTCGTCGCGGCCCGCTGGACCAACGACAAGGGCAAGGCCGACGTGCTGTGGAAGCCCGGCGCGACGCGGTAGGGGTGGGAATTCCCTCTCTCTGAGAGAGAGGGAGGGGCCCGCCGCGAAGCGGTGGGAGGGTGAGTGGTTACAGCCTGGCCGAACGAAGCACCGCGAGAATGTCATCCGCCGTCCCGCCGGGATCGGCCAGGACCCGCGCGTTGGGAAATCTCAGGACGACATATCCAGACCGCTCCAGAACTTCAGTCCGGCGATCGTCATGGTCCTCGCGCCCCTCGCCTCGAGGGCTCTCAACCGAAGGAATCGGGATTTTCCGGCTAGCGGTGAAACCACTCACCCTCCCACGCCTGCGGCGTGGGCCCCTCCCTCTCTCTCAGAGAGAGGGATTCCGATTTGGAGTTCTACTTCTTCGCCGGAGCGGCCTGAGCCGGAGCCGGCGCATCCGTCTGGCCGTTGAGCGGCGGGGTGTTCGGGGGGCGGCGCGTCAGGGTCTCGATCGGATAGATCGCCGCGCACTTCAGCCACTTGCCGGCCCAGACCCCGCCGTGCGCTTCGCACTTCTCTTTCGGCCAGACCCACAGGCTGTGATAGGCGACGACGCCGGCGCTGCCGAGCAGGAACAGGCCCAGGAAGATGTACTTCAGGCGGGTGAAAGTCTTGTTCATGGCCGCCCCTTAGCGCCTTTCCGCGCCCAAGGGAATTGGTCCCGGCCGGTGTCGCGGCGCCACATGAAGCGGGAAATCGTACAACTGTTTGAACGGCGACACCCTTATCGCATTACGTTTACGCGAAGGGAAACTTGCATTGCGGCGCCGAAGAGGTAAGTCGGTTGGCAAGCAGGATAAAAAGCAGCCTGGAGGCGGTGGAAACCGATGAAGGTCCTAGTCCCGGTCAAACGGGTTATCGATTACAACGTGAAGGCCCGCGTTAAGGCGGACCAGACCGGCGTCGACCTTGCGAACGTCAAGATGTCGATGAACCCCTTCTGCGAGATCGCGGTCGAGGAAGCCGTGCGCCTCAAGGAAAAGGGCGTGGCGACCGAGGTCGTCATCGTCAGCATCGGTCCGGTGCAGGCCCAGGAGACCATCCGCACGGCGCTGGCCATGGGCGGCGACCGGGGCGTCCTGATCACCACCGACGCCGATCCCGAGCCGCTGGCCGTGGCCAAGCTGCTGGCGGCCGTCGTGGCCGAGGAAGGCCCGAACCTGGTCCTGATGGGCAAGCAGGCGATCGACGGCGACAACAACGCCGTCGGCCAGATGCTGTCGGCCCTGCTGGGCTGGCCTCAGGCCACCTACGCCTCGGCCATCGAAGTCTCGGGCTCGACCGCCAAGGTCACCCGTGAAGTCGACGGCGGCCTCCAGACCCTGGACGTCGACCTGCCGGCCATCGTCACCGCCGACCTGCGCCTGAACGAGCCGCGCTATGCGTCTCTGCCCAACATCATGAAGGCCAAGAAGAAGGAGATCGCCCAGAAGGCGGTCGCCGACTACGGCGTCGACATCGCTCCGCGCCTGAAGGTGCTGAAGGTGACCGAGCCGGCCAAGCGTTCGGCCGGCATCAAGGTCGAGTCCGCAGCTGACCTAGTTTCCAAGCTCAACACCGCGGGGGTGCTGTAATGGCTGTTCTCGTCGTCGCCGATAACGACAACGCGCACCTGCGCGACGGCACCCACAAGACCGTCACCGCCGCCCTGAAGATCTCGGGCGAGGTGGACGTGCTGGTGCTGGGCAAGGGCGCCAAGGCCGTGGCCGACGCCGCCGCCAAGATCGCCGGCGTCCGCAAGGTCCTGCTGGCCGAGTCCGACGCCCTGGGCCACGGCGTGGCCGAGGCTCAGGCCGACGCCGTCCTGGCTCTGGCCGGCAATTACGACGCGATCCTGATTCCGGCCACCTCGGGCGGCAAGAACTTCGCGCCGCGCGTCGCCGCCAAGCTGGACGTCGCCCCGATCTCGGACATCGTCGAGGTCGTCTCGGCCGACACCTTCGTGCGCCCGATCTACGCCGGTAACGCGCTGGAGACTGTCCAGTCGTCCGACGCCAAGAAGGTGATCACCGTCCGTCCGACCGCCTTCGCGGCGGCGGCTGAAGGCGGCTCGGCCTCGGTCGAGACTGTCGGCGGCGCCGACGCCGGCAAGACCCGCTTCGTCAGCGAAGAGATGGTCAAGTCGGACCGTCCGGAACTGGCCGCGGCCAAGATCGTCGTCTCGGGCGGTCGCGCCATGGGTTCGGCCGAGGAGTTCCAGCGCGTGATCGAGCCGCTGGCCGACAAGCTGGGCGCCGCCGTCGGCGCCTCGCGCGCGGCCGTCGACGCCGGCTACGCCCCGAACGACTACCAGGTCGGCCAGACCGGCAAGGTCGTGGCGCCGGCGCTGTACGTCGCCATCGGCATCTCGGGCGCCATCCAGCACCTGGCCGGCATGAAGGACTCCAAGGTGATCGTCGCGATCAACAAGGACGCCGACGCGCCGATCTTCCAGGTGGCCGACTTCGGCCTGGTCGCCGACTACAAGACGGCCGTGCCCGAGCTGATGGACGCTCTGACCGCCGCCGGGAAGTAAGCCGCCGGCCGCAAGGCCCAGACAAAGGAAAGGCCCGGAGGCGACTCCGGGCCTTTTTCTTTTGGGGGCCGTCACGGGCGAGCCCGCCTATCGCACGGTGACGACCGGCTTGGCCCAGGTGGCGTTCGGCTGGGAGAGCGTCGGCGACTTGGTCACGACGTTCGAGACAAGGGCGAGCGTCAGCGCGCCCGCGATCAGCAGGGTCTTCATGGTCAGTCCTCGACGTTCGGTTGGGGTCTTTGGGTTTTGGGGCGGGGCCGTGATCGGCGGCTCCACGAGACTGAATATGCCGTCGGTCACCCGACTTTACGAACGATGCTATCTGCGCGGACTTGTGAGTCCGACTAACATCCCCACATCTTGACGATGCGCCTGCCCCCATTCTCCTCGCTGGTTGCCCTGGAGGCCGCCGCCCGCCACAAGAGCTACAGCCGGGCGGCCGACGAGCTGTTCGTCACCCACGGCGCGATCAGCCAGCAGGTCCGCAAGCTGGAAGAGGAGCTGGGAGTCCAGCTGTTCGCCCGGCGCGGCAACCAGATGGAGCCGACCCCGACCGGCGCGGCCCTGGCGGCTCAGGTCGGCGAGGCCATCGGCACCTTGCGCAAGGGCGTCGACAGCGCCCGCAGCGCCGCCAGCGGCCCGATCGTCATCTCGACCGGCGCGGCTTTCGCCACCCGCTGGCTGGTCACCCAGCTGGCCCGGCTGTCGGCCGAGACCGGCGAGCTGGACATGACCATCCGCGTCGAGGACCGCATGTCGGACCTCGCCACCGACGGCGCCGACGTGGCCCTGCGGTTCGGCGTCGGTCCATGGCCGGGCGCGGAGTCGGTCCGCCTGATCGACGAGGTGCTGTTCCCGGTCTGCAGCCCGGCCCTGCTGGAACGCTATCCGATCGAAAAGCCCGAGGACCTGCTGAACGCCCCGCTGCTGCGTCACACCGGCCTGCCCTGGGCGATCTGGTTCCGGGCCATGGGCGTGGAGCCGCCCCAGCTGCCGCCGGCCCTGGGCTTCGACGACTCGTCGATGATGCTGGACGCGGCCGCGCAAGGGTTGGGCGTCGCCCTGGCCCGCAGCGGCATCGCCCGCCGCGACCTGGGCGACGGCCGCCTGGTCCGCCCCCTGCCCGGCGAGGTCGACGTCGAGACCGGCCACCACTTCGTCTGGCGCCCCGAAAACCCCAAGCTGCCCAGGCTGCTCAAGCTGCGCGACTGGTTCCTGAAGGAGACCGAGGGCGAGCGGGCGGCCGTCCGATGATGTTCACCAAAAGACTGAGGGAGCCCGTCATGCGCGGCGAGGTCACCTGCAGCGTCCGCATCTGGCAGAAGCCGCATGTGAAGGTCGGCGGCCGATACGCGCTGGGGCCGGGCGCGATCCATGTGACCTCCCTTCGCGAAATCGGCCTTGAGGACATCATCCCGGCCCTGGCCCGCCGCTCGGGCTTTCAGGGCGTCGTGGACCTGCTGAAGGTCGCGAAACATGGCCCGGGCCAGACCGTCTATCTGGTGGAGTTCGAGTATCGAGCGTGAGGAGGGTGGTGAGCGGACATGTCTTGCGTCCTTCGAGGCCCGCTGCGCGGGCGCCTCAGGATGAGGATCTCATGGCGCTGACCACCTCATCCTGAGGTGCGCGCTCCTAAGCGCGCCTCGAAGGACGCACAGAGCCAGATGTCAGCCAAGGACGCCTAGCTGACGCCTCCACTCCCCCCTCCCAGAAAATACAGTTTGAACTAAACACAGCTCCACTTAGAGTGGACACGCGTGAATCGTCGCCCGGAAAGTCGGTGGCGTGGTAGGCCGCGCTCTCTTCCGAAGCGAGAGGGCCGGATTGTCTCGAGTTCGGTGAGAGTCAACTGATGGCGGTCAGCGCCCCGGATCCCTCGGCCCTATCGAGCCTGTCGACGACCCGGATCGCGGCGCTGAGCGGCGCGGCCCTGGCCGCCGCCCCGCCGTCGGAGTTCGCCAAGCTGACCGCCCAGCAGGTGGCGGCGATCTCGGTCACCGCCATCGGCGCGCTCAGCGTCGAGCAGTTCGCCGCCTTCGACACCAAGCAGATGAGCGGCCTGACGGCGGCCCAGCTGCCGCGCCTGTCGACCGCCGTCACCTTCAGCCCCAAGCAGCTGATGGTGCTGAACCAGGCCCAGGTGCAGGCTCTGTCGCGCGAACAGGTCTCGACGCTCAGCACCCAGGCGCTGGACGGGCTGCGGACCACCCAGATGATGGCGCTGTCGGCGACCGCCCTGTCGGCGTTGTCGCAGGATCAGGTCCAGAGCCTGTCCCTGGCCCAGGTGCGGGCCTTGTCGGCCAATCAGATGCGCGCCCTGTCGACGACCGACATCGGCGAGTTCAGCGTCGAGCAGGTCTCGGCCCTCACCCCCACCCAGGTCGGGGCGCTGAACCCCACTCAGGTCAAGAGCCTCTCGCCCCAGCAGATCGCCGCCCTGACGCCGACCCAGTTTAGCGCCCTGTCGGTGCCCACCCTGCGCGGCCTGTCGGGAGACATCGTCGCCCTGACCACGCCGGAGCAGTGGCGCGGCGCCACCAGCGTCCAGCTGTCCAGCCTCAGCGCCACCCAGCTGAACGCCCTGGGCGCGACCCGCCTGGCCGGACTGACCTCCACCCAGGTTCGCAGCCTGTCGGCCACCGAGGTCGGGCGCGCCGGCCCCGCGTTCCTGGAAGCCCTGACCCCGACCCAGCTGGGCGGCCTGGCGTCCAACCAGACCGCGGCCCTGTCGCTCACCGCGATCGGCGGACTCAGCCCCGCCCAGATCGCGGCCCTGGACCCCGCCGCCGTCAGCGGCCTCTCGGCCAGCGGCCTGTCGCGGCTGGACGCCACCCAGGTGGGCGCGCTCAGCGCCAGCCAGATCGCCCGCCTAAACCCGGTCCAGCTGAAGGGTCTCAATGGCGAGGACTTCAACGAGTTCACCCGCGCCCAGCTGAAGGCCTTCACCGCCACCCAGATCCGCGAGCTGCCGCCCGAGCGGTTGGCCGGACTGTCGGATGAGGCCTTCGCCGCCTTCGCGCCAAGCCAGCTGAAGGCGTTGACGGCGTTGCAGCTGAAGGCGCTGTCGACCAGCGACCTGGCGGCCCTGTCGCGCGAGCAGGCGGGCGCCTTCCTGGGCGGCCAGATCGCCGCCCTGTCCGGAACCCAGCTGGCGACCCTGCGCGGCCACGGCGAGTTCGCCGCCACCCAGCTGCAGGGCGTCACGGCCACCCAGCTGCGCGCCTTCACGGCCACCGACATCGGCGGCCTGACCTCGACGGAGCTGGGCGCCCTGACCGCCACCCAGCTGGGCGGCCTGACGGCGGAGGCGCTGTCGGCCTTCGACGAGACCCAGACGGCGCGCCTGTCGGCCAACCAGATGCGCGGCTTGGCGACGACTCAGCTGAAGGGGCTGTCCGAGACGGATGTCGGCCAGTTCAGCCGCACCCAGGTCGCCGCCCTGGACGGCGCCCAGATCAGCGCCCTGGTCACCCGCCTGCCGGCCTCGGCGATCGGAAGCCTGACGCCCACCCAGGTCGCCAAGATGGCGGCCACGGCCCTGGCGGCGCTGTCGGAGACCCAGATCGCCGCCCTGGGCCAGACCCAGCTGCGCGCCCTGACCGCCGACCAGATGATCGGCATGGCCTCGACCATCGCCGAGAGCCTGAACGCCACCCAGATCGGCGCCTTCCTGCCCAGCCAGATCGCGTCCCTGACGGCGACCACCCTGGGCCGCCTGGCGGTCGAGGGCCTGCAGCGGTTCGACACCAACCAGATCCGCGCCCTGACCGCCAACCAGATCAAGAGCCTGGGGGCGACGGCGTTCGGCGCCCTCGGCGCCAGCCAGGTCTCGGCCCTGACCGCCACCCAGATCGGCGCGCTGTCGGCCGAGCTGGTCGGCGGCCTCTCCGCCACCCAGTGGGCGGGGCTCAGCGCCAGCCAGATCCAGGGCCTGGGCGTCACCCAGCTCGGCGGGCTGGACGCCTCGGACCTGCAGGCGCTCAGCGCCACCCAGTGGACCGCCCTGCGCCCCACCCAGATGGCCGGCCTGTCGCCGACCGCCGTGACGGCGCTGGAGACCACCCGCCTGTCGCTGCTCACCGCGAGCCAGATCGCGGGCCTCGCCCCCGCCACGGTCTCGGCCCTGGACGCCGCCCACGTCGCGGCCCTGTCGACCGGCCAGATCGCCGGCCTGACCGCCACCCAGCTGCGCACCCTGACCGCCGAGGACATCGGCGAGTTCAGCGCGACCCAGGTCGGCGCGATCGCCGCGGCCCAGGTTCCGGGCCTCTCGGCCACCGGCATGGCGGCGCTCGGCGCGAACCAGCTGGCCGCCCTGACGACCAACCAGATCAAGGCCCTGGCGCCGTCCCAGGTCGCGGCCCTCCGCGCCTCGCAGGTGGGCGGCCTGACGCCGACCCAGCTGGCGGCCCTCAGTTCCGTCCAACTCGGGGCCCTTGCAACCGACGCCCTGCCCGCGCTGTCGGCGACCCAGGTGGCCGGCCTGAGCGCCAGCCAGATGACCGGCCTGTCGGCCACCCAGGCCGGCAGCCTGACCGGAGAGCAGCTGACGGGCCTGGCCCTGACCCAGGTCGGCGCGCTGTCCAGCGGCTTCCTGTCGGCCCTGACCACCACCGCCTTCTCCGCCCTGACGGCGACCCAGGTGGCGAGGCTGTCGACGACCCAGATCCAGGGCCTGACCACCACCCAGGTCGGTTCGCTGTCGACCCCCGACTTCGCCGAGTTCGCCGCGACCCAGGTGGCGGGCCTGACCGCCGTCCAGATCGGCGCCCTGTCGGCGGCCAATCTCGGGGGCCTGCCGACCACCGCCATCGCCGGCCTCTCGGCGACCCAGTTCGCCGGCCTGACCCCGACCCAGCTGGCGGTCCTGCCCGACAGCGCCGTGCGCGGTCGCCTGGGCCAGCTCAACGCCAGCCAGATGGCCGGGGTCTCGACCACCATCATCGGCAGCCTGTCGACCACGGAGCTGGCCTCGCTGTCCGCCGCCCAGATCGGCGCCCTGTCGTCCTCGGCCTTCGCGGCCCTGGGGACCAGCCGTCTGACCAGCCTGAGCACCACCCAAATCGGCGGGCTCTCGACGACCCAGGTCGGCGGCCTGGATGCGTCGGCGTTCGCGACCCTGTCGGCGACCCAGGTGGCGGTGCTGTCGGCCGGCCAGATCGGAGCGGTGCGCGGCGAGATTCTGTCGGCGCTCGACGCCACCCAGTTCGCGGCCCTGACCGCCACCCAGGTGCGCGGCCTGACCGCCACCCAGATCGACAAGTTCGACACGGCCGACATCGCCGAGTTCACCACCACCCAGGTCGCCGCCCTGGGCGTCCAGCAGATCGAGGGCTTCTCGGCGGCCGACATCTCGGCCCTGACCGCCACCCAGGTCAGCGCCCTGTCGGCCGGCCAGATCGCCGCCCTCACCCCGATCCAGGTGCGCGGCCTCTCGGCCGTCGATGTCGGCGAGCTCAGCAAGACCCAGGTCGCGGGCCTGACCTCCGCCCAGATCGGGGCCCTGTCGCTGACGGCGATCGAGGGCATGAGCGCCGATCAGTTCGGCGGCCTGACCGCTGGCCAGGTGCGCGGCTTCACCGCCGAGCAGCTGACCGCCTTCGGAGCCGAGGGCCTGGCCCGGCTGTCCGGCCCCCAGCTGGGCGCGCTGACCACCACCCAGGTCGGCCAGTTGCCGAACGTCGCGATCCAGGGCCTGACGCCCACCCAGATCGACCAGATCATGCCCAGCCAGATCCCGGGCTTCACGGGCGCCCAGATCGCCGCCTTCACGCCGGTCCAGCTGAGCGAACTCTCGCGCGCCCAGGTCAACAAGCTGACCGCCGCCCAACTGGACGCCATGAGCCCCGCCCAGCTCGAGGCGATCGGGCTGTAGGGGACTTTCCGGCTCGTACTTTCCCGTTACCCGGCCTCCCTGGGGTGGATCGACAATCACCTGGGTCGATATCAATCCGCTGCTTTCCTGGGCCTTGTGCCCAGGACCCATGCCTGGGGCAGGCGCGGACACTTTGGGTTCGTGCGGCCGGAAGACCGTGAACTCGGTCTGACTTCCGTTGCAGCTGAACCATGGGTCCTGGGCACAAGGCCCAGGAAGGCGTGGGGGTTTTGGCCCCTGGGAAGGCCGGACGCGCCCCCCCAACGAAAAAGGCCCGGGCTTTCGCGCCGGGCCTTTCCAAATCTCGAACCCGAAGGACGCTTAGTCCTTGGCGCGTTCCTGGTAGGAGTTGTCTTCCGTCAGGATCACCACGCGGGTGCCGACCGTGATGTACGGCGGCACGGTCGTCTTGACGCCGTTGCTCAGCAGGGCCGGCTTGTACGACGACGAGGCGGTCTGGCCCTTCACCGACGGTTCGGTGTCGACGATCTCGAGGATCATGGTGCGGGGCAGTTCGATGGCGATCGGCACGTCGTTGTGGGTCGACAGCTGGACCGTCATGTTCTCTTGCAGGTAGGGCGCGGCGTCGCCGATCACTTCCTCGGTGGCCACGAGCTGGTCGTAGGTTTCCGGGTTCATGAAGTGGAAGCCGTCGCCGTCCTGGTACAGGAAGGTGTGGTTGCGCTGGTCGACGAAGGCGCGCTCGACCTGCTCGGTCGTGCGATAGCGCTCCGAAACCTTCACGCCATCCGAGATGCGGCGCATGTTCAGCTGGGTCACCGGGGTGCCCTTGCCGGGGTGGATGTTGTCGACCGTCAGGACGACATAGAGCTTGCCGTCCATGTCGACGACGGAACCTTTGCGGAGCGAGCTGGCAGCGACCTTCACGTACTTACCGTCCTTAGATGAAAGCGCGCGCGAGGCCGCGGGCGCTATCGTGCTATTGATCCTTGCCCGACCTCCTATAGCGATCGGGTCAAAATCTCCAGCTTCTTCGGTTTCACCTTGTCCCAGACCCCTTCGACCTGGTGGCGCAACGACGTCCACGCCGACCGCCGCCCGTTCCTGCTGGCCCGCAACCGGATCACCAAGGCTTTCCGGGCCTGGTTCGAGACCGAGGGGTTCGAGGAGGTCGAGGCCGCGGCCCTTCAGGTCTCGCCCGGCAACGAGGCGCACCTGCACGCCTTCGCCACCCAGGCCCTGACGATCTCGGGCGAGGCCAGCCCGCTCTACCTGCACACCTCGCCGGAGTTCGCCTGCAAGAAGCTGCTGGCGGCGGGCGAGGAGAAGATCTTCAGCCTGGGCAAGGTGTGGCGCAATCGCGAGCGCGGGCCGCTGCACCATCCCGAGTTCACCATGCTGGAATGGTACCGGGCTGGCGCGCCCTACCAGGTCCTGATGGACGACTGCGCGACCCTGCTGGCCCTGGCGGCCGAGACGGCGGGGAGCAAGCGCTTCGACTTCCGGGGCATGGGCTGCGATCCGTTCGCCGCGCCCGAGCGGCTGTCGGTGGCCGAGGCCTTCCAGCGCCACGCCGGCGTCGACCTGCTGGCCAGCGTCGCCGCGGACGGCGCGACCGATCGCGACGCCCTGGCCGCCGCCGCCCGCGCCGCCGGGATCCGCGTCGCCGAGGACGACAGCTGGGCCGACGTCTTCAGCCGGGTCATCGTCGAGAAGGTCGAGCCCCGCCTGGGCGAGGGTCGGGCCACGGTGCTCTGCGAATATCCGATCTCGGAAGCGGCCCTGGCGCGTCCCAAGGACGCCGACCCACGCGTGGCCGAGCGCTTCGAGCTCTATGCCTGTGGGGTGGAGCTGGCCAACGCCTTCGGCGAACTGACCGACCCGGCCGAACAGCGCCGCCGGTTCAGGATCGAGATGGACGAGAAGGCGCGGATCTACGGCGAGCGCTATCCGATCGACGAGGACTTCCTGGCCGCCCTGGAGCACATGCCCGAGGCCTCGGGCTCGGCCCTGGGCTTCGACCGCCTGGTGCTGCTGGCGACGGGCGCGCGGCGGATCGAGGACGTGGTCTGGACGCCGGTGGCGGGCTAGGTCCTCAGCTCACCTTTCTGGCTGTTCTATCTATCGCCTTCCTGGGCCTTGTGCCCAGGACCCATGCCGGAGGCGAACGCGGCCCTTCCAGGTCGGCATGGCGGAAGGGCCTCGAACTCAGACCCCGAATCCGCTGCGCCTGAACGATGGGTCCTGGGCACAAGGCCCAGGAAGGCAGGGGAAATTGTGGGCTTGAATGGCCCCTAGGCCGCCCTGCTCTTCCGCGCTCTGCTGACGCCGAGATAGACCAGCGCCGCCACGACGAAGGCCGGCAGGGTCGCGCCGATGTCGGGCGCCAGGCGGCTCATCGCCTGGTAGGTGGCGATCCCGAGAACCCAGGCCACCAGACCCGGCAGGTTCAGCGCGCCGACGGCCGCGAGATCGCCGGCCTCGACGCGACGACGGCGGACGACGAAGTGGTCGGTCAGCAGCACGCCGAACAGGGGCGCGAACACCGAACCGATCAGCAGCAGGAAGCTCTCGTACTGCGCCATCGGGGCGAACAGGGCGAAGGTCGTGCAGACGCCGCCGAAGGCGAGCGCCAGGTTGGCGGGCTTGAGCGGGACCAGGGTGGCCGTCGAGACGGCGGCCGAGTGGATGTCGGCGAAGGTGTTGTCGGTCTCGTCGATGACGATCAACAGCAGGGCGATGCCGCCGCCGCTGGCGGCCAGGGCGGTCAGCAGCAGGCCGCCCTCGCCGCCCGCCGCGACCAGGGCGTAGGCCGCGCCCAGGGCCATGAACCAGATATTGGCCAGCACATAGCCGGCGAAGCTGCCCTTGAACGTGCCGGTCGCGGTGCGGCCAAAGCGCGTGTAGTCGGCGATCAGCGGCAGCCACGACAGCGGCATGGCGATCACCAGGTCGACGCCGGCCCCGAAGCTCAGTTCGCCCGTGCCGGCCTTGGCGATCAGAGCGGCCAGGTCATGGTCGGCCAGCAGCCGCCAGCTCAGCCAGGCCGCGCCGGCCAGCAGCAGCCACAGGCCCCAGGCGCGCAGGAACCGGCGCACGAACGACAGCGGGCCCTGGATGGCCAGGAAGGTCGCCAGCCCGCCGAACACCAGGGTCCAGGCCACCGGGCTCGAGACGCCGACCGCTTGGCGGGTCAGGGCGTCGGCGGCGTCGCGCATGGCGATGATCTCGAAGGCGCCCCAGCCGGTCAGCTGCACGGCGTTGAGCACGGCCGGGACCGTCGCGCCCCGCGCGCCCAGCGCCAGCCGCAGCGAACCCATGGCCGACAGGCCGGTGTCGGTGCCGACCACCCCGGCGGCGGCCAGCAGCAGCGCGCCCAGCACCGAGCCGACGACGATCGCCGCCAAGGCCATGCCGAGGCTCAGGCCCGGAACCAGGAACGCGCCCGCCTGCAGCACCAGCAGGCCGATGCCCAGGCTGAACCACAGCGAAAAGGCCTCGAACGCCCCGAACGCGCGGCGCTCGGCCGGGACCGGGGTCAGGGGATCGTAGGTGTCGTGCAGCTCGGCCATGGATTCCATTTAGCAGGTCGATGGGCGGACGCCAAAATCCTCCCCCCAAGCGGGGGAGGTGGCCGAAGGCCGGGAGGGGGAAGCTTTCCTGGCCCGGTCCCGTCCCCCTCCGTCGCCTCTCCGAGCCGACACCTCCCCCGCTGGGGGGAGGATTTGATAAACCGACCAAAATCCCGCATATCCCCGCCCCTCATGCCCCCCGTCCAAACCCTCCGCGACGTCCGGTCCCTGACCGAGGCCGGACTGGTCCCGCCCGAGCGCCTGCCGGCGCTGGAAGCGGTGGCGGCGCGGTATGCGGTGGCGATCACCCCGGCGATGGCCGAACTGATCGATCCCACGAACGACGACGACCCCATCGCCCGCCAATTCATCCCCTCGTCCGAGGAGCTGGTCGCCAGCCCCGGCGAGGACGGCGATCCGATCGGCGACGGCGTCCACAGTCCGGTCGAGGGCGTCGTCCATCGCTATCGCGACCGGGTGCTGCTGAAGCCCACCCACACCTGCGCGGTCTATTGCCGGTTCTGCTTCCGCCGCGAGATGGTCGGGCCCGAGGGGCTGTCGAACCTGACCCCGGCCCAGCTGGACGCCGCCTTCGCCTATATCGCCGGCCGCCCCGAGATCTGGGAGGTCATCGTCACCGGCGGCGACCCGTTCGTGCTGTCGCCCCGCCGCCTGGCCGAGCTGATGGACCGGCTGGACGCCATCCCGCACGTGAAGATCGTCCGCTTCCACACCCGCGTCCCGGCCGTCGATCCGGGGGCCGTGACCGACGCGTTGATCGCGGCGCTGAAGCGCACGACCAAGACCGTCTATGTCGCTCTGCACGCCAACCACGCCCGCGAGCTGACACCAGCCGCCCGCGCCGCCTGCGCCCGCATCGTCGACGCTGGCGTCCCGATGCTGAGCCAGACGGTGCTGCTGCGCGGGGTCAATGACGATCCGGAGGTGCTGGCCCAGCTGATGCGGGCCTTCGTCGAGACGCGGATCCGCCCCTACTACCTGCACCACGGCGACCACGCTCCCGGCACGGCCCATCTGCGCACCACCCTGGCCGAGGGTCAGGCGCTGATGAAGGCGCTGCGGGGAACCGTCTCGGGCCTGGCCCAGCCGACCTATGTGCTCGACATCCCCGGCGGCCACGGCAAGGTTCCGGTCGGCCCGAACTACCTGGCGCATGGACCAGAAGGCGGCGCGGTCGAGGACCCGGACGGCGCCGTCCGCCCCTATCCGCCGACCGTCTGATCGGCCGCGACAGCAAGGCTTCCGTTGCGTCGCAGCAAAGCCTTGGCGGGCGCGGGGTTTCTCGTGCTAGAAAAGTCGTCACATCCGAAGGCGCGGGCGCGGACGCCCAGCGCGAAATCAAGCGAAGGCTTGGCGTTTATGAGTGAAATCAAGACGGTCGGCGTTATCGGCGCCGGCCAGATGGGGTCGGGCATCGCGCATGTCGTCGCCCTTGGCGGCTACGATGTGCGTCTTCACGACGTCTCGCGCGAGCGGATCGACGCCGGCCTGGCCCTGATCGAAAAGAACCTGGCGCGCCAGGTCGGTCGCGGGATCATCGACGACGAGGCGATGAAGGCGGCCCTGGCCCGCATCGCCCCGGCCGAGCGCCTGGAAGACATCGGCGCCACGGACCTGGCCATCGAAGCCGCCACCGAGAACGAGGAGATCAAGAAGTCGATCTTCCGCAGCCTGCAGCCGTACCTCGGCCCCAACACGCTGCTGGCCTCGAACACCTCTTCGATCTCGATCACGCGCCTGGCCTCGGTCACCGACCGCCCCGAGCGCTTCATCGGCCTGCACTTCATGAACCCCGTGCCGCTGATGAAGCTGGTGGAGATCATCCGCGGCATCGCCACGGACGTCCCGACCTACGAGCGCGCCGTGTCGTTCGCCCAGTCGCTGGGCAAGATCACCAGCAACGCCGAGGACTTCCCCGCCTTCATCGTCAACCGCGTGCTGGTGCCGATGATCAACGAGGCGATCTACACCCTGTACGAAGGGGTCGGCACCGTCGACGCCATCGACACGGCGATGAAGCTGGGCGCCAACCATCCGATGGGCCCGCTGGAACTGGGCGACTTCATCGGCCTGGACACCGTGCTGAGCATCATGAACGTGCTCCACGAAGGCCTGGCCGACAGCAAGTACCGCCCCTGCCCGCTGCTGGTGAAGTATGTCGAAGCCGGATGGCTTGGCAAAAAGACCGGACGCGGCTTCTATGACTACCGGGGCGAGACGCCGGTTCCCACGCGCTAAGGGCGTACGGCGTCTCCAGATGTTCCCTTCGGGGAATGGGGGGACGCCGAATGACCGATACCGAAGCGACCGACCACGACATCACGCCGGTCCTGAGACCGGTCGCGGCCGGCGAACGCCACCTCAGTCTCGACATCCTGCGCGGCCTGGGCGTGATGGGCATATTGGCCGTCAACGCCGTGGGCTTCGCCCAGCCGATGTCGGTCTACGTCTCGCCTGAGCTGTCGCCCCACCCGCTGGTCGGGGCCGAGGCGACCGCCTGGTGGGTGGTCCAGACCTTCTTCCACTACAAGTTCATCACCCTGTTCTCGATGCTGTTCGGGGTGTCGATCCTGCTGGTCGGCGGCGAGCGCTCGGACAAGCCGCGCGGCGCCCTGCTGCGCCGCCGCCTGGGCTGGCTGCTGGTCATCGGCCTGATCCATGGCCTGGTCATCTGGTTCGGCGATATCCTGCTGTTCTATGCCTGCACCGGCTTCCTGGTGATGCTGGCCCGGTCGTGGACGCCCAAGCGGCTGTTCACCGTCAGCATCATCGTCCTGCTGCTGGGCTCGCTGCTGGCCACCGCGCCGCTGATCCTGCTGGAAGGCGCCCCGGCGGACGTCCAGAAGCAGGTCATCGCCAATATGGGCCAGCCCGGCGGCGACGTGCCCGTCGCGGCCTCGATCAAGACCATGCAGGCCGGCCTGATCCCGGCCATGACCGAGAACGCCAAGCAGTGGCTGGTGCTGCAGCCGGCCAGCCTGATCGTCTTCATCTGGCGCACCGGCGCCCTGATGCTGCTGGGCATGGCCCTGTTCAAGACCGGCTTCCTGACCGGCAAGGCCAAGACCTGGGTCTATGCCACGCTGATCGCCGTCGGCGCGGTGGGCTTGGCCTGGGCCGGCTGGGAGAACAGCGCCAAGCTGGCCACCGGCTTCGCCAAACCCCAGGCCATGGGTCGCTACAATCTGGCCTACGAGTTCATGACCCTGCCGATCACCCTGGGCTACGCCTCGCTGGCGATCCTGCTCATCCGGTCTGCGGTCGTGCGCAAGCTGCTGACGCCGCTGTCGCGCCTGGGCCAGATGGCCTTCACCAACTACCTGACCCAGTCGATCATCATGACCACGATCTTCTGGAGCGGCCGGGGCCTGGGCTATTTCGGCCAGTTCGATCGGGTGCAGCTGTGGCTGTGCGTCATCGCCATCTGGGTGCTGCAGCTGATCTGGTCGCCGCTGTGGCTCGCGCGGTTCCGCATGGGTCCGCTGGAATGGGTCTGGCGGCGACTGTCCTACGGCAAGGGCCTGGAGCGGGCGGGCTAGGCGGCTCGCTCGGTCAGCGCTCGGCACGGGGCTTGGCGTAACGGCGTTCTCGCCCCTACTCTGCCGCCCGAAGCAGGGCGAGGGACGGGCATGGATCGGTCAAGGACTGTCGTCGCGATGTCGGCCGCCCTCTGGGTGAGTCTGGCGACGACGGGCATGGCGCAGCAGCGCCAGCCCGTTATCGACATGCATATCCACGCCACCACCGCCGACTCCGAGGGACCGCCGGGGCATTTCATCTGCACGCCCTTCCCGACCTGGAAGCCGATGGACCCCGGTCGCGGCGGGCTGGACGCCTACCTCAAGAGCATGTTCATCACGCCCGACTGCCCCCGGAAGCTCCAGGGCGCGGCGACCGACGACGAGCTGCGGCGACGCACCCTCGCCCTGCTCGAGAAGTACGACGTCTACGCCATCGCCGGCGGCGATCCCAAGACGGTCGAGACATGGCGCCAGGCCGCGCCCGACCGGATCATGCCGGCGATCGGCGGCGGCTCGCCCGACAAGCTGCCCTCGGTGGCCGAGATCCGCCGGCTGCACGCCGAGGGCAAGGTCAAGGCGCTGATGGAGCTGACCTTCCAGTACGCCGGCATCGCCCCGACCGATCCGCGTCTCGAGCCCTATTGGGCCTTGGCCGAGGAGCTGGACATCCCGGTCGGCATCCACATGGGTCCCGGCGCGCCGGGCGTGACCTATTTCGCGGCCCCGGCCATGCGGGCCAGCCTGTCGGATCCGTTGCTGCTGGAGCCGGTCCTGGTGGCGCACCCCAAGCTGCGGGTCTTCGTCGTCCATGCCGGCTGGCCGATGAAGGAGCGCATGATCGCCCTGATGTACGCCCATCCGCAGGTCTATGCCGAGATCGGCATCCTGGCGGGCGTCTATCGGGACGAGGACTTCTATCCCTATCTGAAGGGCCTGATCGACGCCGGTTTCGAGGACCGCATCCTCTACGGCTCGGACCAGATGGTCTGGCCGGACCTGGTCGCGGCCGGCATCGAGCGGATCCGCGAGGCGCCCGTCCTGACGGCCAAGCAGAAGCGCAAGATCCTCTACGGCAACGCCGCGACCTTCCTGCGCATCGATCCGGGCAAGGTCGGGGGCTAACCCGCCCCCATCGCCACGGCGATATGATAGGTCGCGAACGAGGCCAGATAGGCCAGGCCGGTCATGTACAGGAACATCACCGTCGGCCAGGTCCAGCCGTTGGTCTCGCGCTTGACCACGCCCAGGGTCGCCGCGCACTGCGGGGCGAAGATGTACCAGGCCAGGAACGACAGGGCCGTGGCCAGCGACCACTTGCCGGCCAGCAGCACGCCCAGCTTGGTGCCCGCGTCGTCGTCGCCGCCGACCGCGTAGACGGTGCCGAGGGCCGCCACCGCGACCTCGCGGGCCGCGAAGCCCGGGATCAGGGCGATCGTCATCTGCCAGTTGAAGCCGATCGGCGCCATGACGGGCGCGATGAAGTGGCCGATGCGGCCGGCGAAGCTGTAGTCGATGGCCGGTCCGGTCGCGCCTTCGGGCGGATAGGGGAAGGTCGACAGCACCCAGACCAGCACCATCAGCGGCAGGATGATCCGGCCGGCGCGGCTCAGGAAGATCCGCGCGCGGGTCCACAGGTTCATCAGGACGTTGCGCGGCTCCGGCCAGCGATAGGTCGGCAGCTCCATCATGAAAGGCTCGACCGCGCCGCGCCAGAAGACCCCCCGGATCACGAACGAGACCGCCAGGGCGCTGACGATGCCGCCGGCATAGAGGCCGAACATGACCAGGCCCTGCAGGGACAGCACGCCCCAGACGGTCTGCTGCGGAATGAAGGCCCCGATGATCAGGGTGTAGACCGGGATCCGCGCCGAGCAGGTCATCAGCGGGGCGACCAGTATGGTGGTCAGCCGGTCGTGCTTGTTGTCGATCACCCGCGTCGACATGATCCCGGGGATGGCGCAGGCGAAGCTGGACAGCAGCGGGATGAAGGCCCGCCCGTGCAGGCCGGCCCCGCCCATGATCTTGTCCATCAGGAAGGCCGCGCGAGCCATGTAGCCGCTGTCTTCCAGCAGAAGGATGAAGAAGAACAGGATCAGGATCTGCGGCAGGAACACCAGCACGCTGCCGACCCCGGCGATCAGGCCGTCGGCGATGAAGCTGGCCAGAAGGCCCGGCGGGAGGACCTCGCCCACCCATCCGGCCAACCCCGCGAAGCCCGCGTCGATGGCGTCGGCCGGCACGGTGGCCCAGGTGAACACCGCCTGGAACATGACGAACAGCAGGGTGAACAGGATGGCCAGGCCGGCGATGGGGTGCAGCAGCACGTCGTCGATCTTGCCGGTCACGGTGTCGGGCCGCTCGGGCGGCTTCACGCAGGCCTTGAAGATGCGCTGGGCCTCGGCGTGGGCGGCGCGGATCTCGGCGGCGGTCGGCTCGTGCCAGACGTTCTCGCCGCGCGGCGTGTGGACCGCGACCAGGGCCTCGACCTCGGCCAGCAGCGCCGGCAGGCCGCGCTTGCGGGTCGCCACGGTGGTGACGATCGGCGCGCCGATCTCCTGGGACAGGCGCTCCAGGTCGATGCGCAGGCCCTGGCGCTGGGCGATGTCGAACATGTTGAGGGCCAGCACGAACGGCCGGCCTACCTGCTTGAGCTCCAGCACCAGCCGTAGGACCAGCCGCAGGTTGGTGGCGTCGGCCACGCAGATCAGGGCCTCGGGCGCGATCTCGCCGGCCAGCCTGCCCAGCACCGCGTCGCGGGTGACGACCTCGTCCGGGCTACGGGCGCGCAGGGAATAGGTGCCCGGCAGGTCCAGCACGCGCATCTGACGGCCGGCGGGCGTGGTCAGCACGCCCTCCTTCCGCTCGACCGTGACGCCGGCGTAGTTGGCCACCTTCTGGCGGCTGCCGGTCAGGGCGTTGAACAGCGCGGTCTTGCCGGAGTTGGGATTACCCACCAGGGCGATCCGGGTCGGGTCCGCGAACGTGGACTTGGAAACAGTATCGGTGGCGGCGACGCCGGAATCTGGGGTCAAGATCTTAGCGTCCGTCGAACTTCACGGTGACGGCGGCGGCCTCGCGCCGACGCAGGGCGACGCGGGTGTCGTCGACGCGCACGGCGATCGGGTCGCGTCCGAACAGGCCCTCGTGCAGCACCTCGATCGTCGCGCCCTCCACGAAGCCCATTTCCAGCAGCCGCCGCTCCAGTTCCTCGACCGCCACGGCCTCGGCCGCGCCGGACACGCCGGTGACCTTGACGATCACGCCGCGATCGCCGCGCCCGGCCGAGGCCAGGGGACGCAGGCCGGCGGGATCAATCCCGGCTGGGTTGAATTCGGGGGACAGCACGAACGCTTCGGACATAATGGCTCCGATAGGATTGCGAACGATTATCAGTCGAAGAGACCAATGTCGATTCAACGATCCTGGCGCTTTGAGGTATGCTGCTGCTTAAGGGCTGTTGGGACCGAATGGCGCAGGGTCGTTAATAGATTCGACTCTTCGACCGCTGCTCGGTCTGATTGCGTGTAACGATTCGTATGGGCGACTTATGCGTAGGCTGATGTTGGCGCTCCTGACGGGCGCCTATCTTTGTCTGGCTCTGATTGTCTCGCTCTTCCTCTGGAGGATGGGCGCGACCCCGGCTGTCGGCGTCTCGGCCTTTATCGGCACGCTGGGCCTGACCTTCGCCTTCCACGGCCTGCTGGGTCAGACCTTCATGGCCGCCGGCCTGCGCGGCGAGATCGACACCGTGCGCGAGGCCCACGCCATCCTCCTCGACCAGATCGAGAAGGTCGACGCCCGCATCTCCGACCTGGTTGAATCCGTCGCCGTCGACGCCGAGCGTCGCTCTGAAGCGCTGTCGACCGAGGTCCATCAGCTGGAAGACGTGATCCAGCGGATGAACGACCGTCTGGAGCATCAGCTCACCCACCAGGTCGCCGCCGCCTCGGCCCGCCACAGCACGACGATCCGCGAGCGCGCGCCCCACGCCAGCCACATGCTGCAGGTGGTGCAGGACGCCCTCGCCGAGAACCGCGTCGACCTCTATCTGCAACCGATCGTCAGCCTGCCGCAGCGCCGGACCGTCTATTACGAAAGCTTCTCGCGCCTGCGCGACGAGACCGGCCGCGTGATGATGCCCGCCGAGTATCTGGCGGTGGCCGAGCCGGAAGGCCTGATGACGGCCATCGACAACCTGCTGCTGTTCCGCTGCGTGCAGATCGTCCGCCGCCTGGGCAAGCAGGACCGCAAGGTCGGGATCTTCTGCAACATCTCGCTGGCCAGCCTGGGCGACGAGAGCTTCTTCCCGCAGTTCTTGGAATTCATGCAGGCCAACAAGGACCTGGCCGGTTCGGTGATCTTCGAACTGGGCCAAGCCGCGTTCGAGCGTCGCGGCGCGGTCGAGGCCCGTCACATGGCCCGTCTGGCCAGCCTGGGCTTCAGCTTCAGCCTCGACAAGGTCAGCGACCTGGACCTGGACTTCCAGGACCTGGCCCGCGCCGACGTGCGCTACCTGAAGGTCGGCGCCCAGATGCTGCTGGACCAGCTGGAAGAGCAGGACGGCAAGCTGGTCATCGCCTCGCTGCCCGACCTGAACGCCGCCGACTTCGCCGCCCTGACCCGCCGCTACGGCATCGAGGTCATCGTCGAAAAGGTCGAGGCCGAAAAGCAGATCGTCGACATCCTGGATCTCGACATCGGCTATGGCCAAGGCCACCTGTTCGGCGAACCGCGCGCCATCCGCGACGCGGTGCTGGCCGAGGCCGAGCCGCCGCAGGACTTCATGCGCGGGGCGCTGCGCCGCCGCGCCGTGGGCTGGTAATCACCGCCATTTCGTGACGGTCCACGCCTTGGGCGCGGCCGGCAATTTGCGGCACGGCAAGCTCCCCACGACCTGGCCCTTGTAGCCCAGCGGCACGTCGCTCGAGCCTGACGCACACAGCGTCGCGACCGCGTCGAACACGCCCGAGCCGTCCTTGACCACGTCGCGGTCGGCCACCCGATCGATCTTGGGATCGCCGTTCATCGCCTCGCACCGGTCGCCGGTGTCCAGCTTGATGAAGTCGTCGCCAGGCTCGGCGTTGAAGCCGTAGCTGCCGCGGCAGATCGGACCCAGCAGGGCGAACAGGGCCGCCGCCCGGTCACTGTCGTTCGCCCGCGTACGCTCCAGCCTCGCCCCTAGCCGCGTCAGGGCCGCCGTCAGCCGCTCCCAGCGGTCGGGCTCGCCCGGGCGCATCAGCAGGCCCAGAGGATCGTCCGCCGCCTCGCCCTGACCCGCCGCCGCCAGGAAGCCCTTGGCGTCATAGCGACCATCGCCCGCCTTGGCGTAGGCGAAGACCTCGCGCCAGGCGTCCAGCACGTCCTGCTTGCCGCCCGAGGCCGCGCGCAGCTTCAGGTCCGCCGCCCATTGGACCGCGACGCCGCAGTCATAGACCGCCTTGCCCTTCTTGGGCGGATCGTCGGCCAGGCCCTTGTCCTTCAAGGCCTCGGCGCAAGCCGTCAGCCGCTCGGCCAGGGCTCGGCCCACGGCCGCCTCCTCGCGCGCGCCCAGGTCGCGAGAGGCGAGCAGGGCGGCGTACTCGGCCGCGCCCTCGTGCAGCCAGGCGTCGTTCTCGCCGTCTCGCGGCCGGTACAGCCCGGCATTCCAGAAATGGAAGAACTCGTGGGCCACGAAACCGGTCACGGCGCTGGTCGCCTCGGTCTCGCCCTTGGTGGGCCCGAAGAAGCGCAGGGACATCATCGCGCCCGGCGCGGTGTCGCCCTGCCAACCGGCGTTGAACACCGGAACGCGAGCCGCCAGCAGGGTGGGCTTGCGCGCCAGCGGAACACCCAGCCGCCGCGCATAATAGGCCGCCGCCCCCTCGCCCGCGCGGACGATCTGGGCGCGCAGGCCCGTGGCGACATTGGGGGCCACGACCAGGGTCGCCGCGCCGCCGGTCACGTAGGCCGCGGGGCCCAGATAGACATAGCCGTCCAGCGCGACCCCGCCGGCCGCCTTGCGCGGAAGGGTCAGCCACCCCTTGGGCGTCGCCACCGTCGCGGTCGGCGCGGCGACCTTGTCGCCGGCGAAATAGGGGCCGTAGACCTGCCAGCCGTCGCCGATGCGAGTCAGGGACGGATAGCGGCGATCGCGCGGAACCGTGTCCGGCGTCAGCTGGATGGCGAAGTTGGAGAACGTCTTGCCGTCGTCGCGCTTTAGCACGCCGTCGTTCAGCGTCATGCCGGTCGGCGGCCGCCAGGCGTCGTCGCGGACGTCGTCGACCCGTTCCTCGAACACGAAGCGATCCACCGCCTTGGGCAGGACGAAGCTGGCGACGACGCCCTTGGCGTTGGCCCGCAGCGTCACCTTCAGCTGGGGCGCGGCCGACCGGGGCGCGCCAAGCGCGCTGGTCGCCAGGAGGGCCATCGCCAAACCGCCGACCAGGTGCCGCATCGGGACCGTCCCTCCAAGAGCTTCGCCTCTTGGTAGGGCGCCGCGCCGGGGCAAGCCAAGCGCGGCGTTCGGGTCAGCGGTCTTCTTCTAGGCGGCCTTCTTGTAGAGGCCGTACTCCTCGGCGAAGGCCTTGGCGACGGCGGGACGGGCCTGGACGCGGTCGCGATAGGCCAGCACGGCGGGATAGGCCGACAGGTCCATGGCGATGGCCCGCGCCCAGGTCAGCATGACGAACAGATAGGCGTCGGCCACGCTGTAGGCGTCGAGCAGATAGTCCTGGCCGGCCAGATGCGCGTCCAGGAACGCGAACCGCTCGGCGGCCTCCTGCCGCGCGAAGGCCTTGGCCCCGTCCGGCGCGGTCGGGCGCAGCAGGGCGATGAAGACGCCGGTGTGCAGCTCCGAGCCGATGAAGCTGAGCCAGGTCTGCAGCTGGCGGCGGCCGGCGGCGTCGGTCGGGGCCAGACCGGCCTCCGGGAAGCGGTCGGCGACGTACTGCAGGATCACCGGGTTCTCGCGGATCAGCTCGCCGTCGTCGGTGCGCAGCACGGGCACCTGGCCCATGCCGTTGATCGTCGAGAACAGCGTCCCGTCCTCGACCCGCTTGGGCGAGGCCTTGGTGTCGACCCGCAGGTAGTTGGCCGGCTGGCCGGCTTCGTAGAGAGCGATGCGCGTGGCCATCGAACAGGCCATGGGCGAGAAGTAGAGGTCCATTATCAGGCTCCGCTTGTTTTTTGTATCGTTTCGCACAGAATTAGCGGGCGTCAAGGATTTCATGCGAAATGGTACAAAATACGGAAGGCAAGAAGCGGGGCCGCCCCCGGGCCTATGACCCGGACCTCGCCCTGGCCAAGGCCACCGACGCCTTCTGGGAAAGCGGCTACGCGGCCGCCTCGCTGGACACGCTGTCGGCCGCCACCGGCATGAACCGGCCCAGCCTGTACGGCGCGTTCGGCGACAAGCAGGCGCTCTTCCAGGCCGCCATGAAGCGCTATCAGGACCAGGCGCGGGCCGCGATGAAGGTCGCCCTGGGCTCGCCGGGAACCCTGCGCCAGAGCCTGACGCGGTTCTACGCCGCCGGCCTGGACACCTATCTGGAGGGCGGGCCGCGCGGCTGCTTCCTGATCGGCTCGGGCCTGTCGCAGGCGGCGGCCGATCCGGCGATTCGCGACACCGTCGCCGCCGGGGTGCACGAGCTGGACGCGGGCCTGACCCGTCGCCTGACCCTCGCCAAGGAGGCCGGCGAGCTTCCCCGCTCGGCCGATCCGGCCGCCCTGGCGCGGGTGGTGTCGGGCATGCTGAACGCCCTGGCCGTCCGCGCGCGCCTGGGCGAGAGCCGGGCCGAGCTGGAGGCCATGGTCGCCACCACGATCGACCTGGTCTGCGGACCTGTCGATTGCTGACACTTCTGGGCGCCGGGCCGCAAGCTTCGGAATGACCGGCCTTTGGGTCGGGCGCATGGTCTCTCCAACGAAAGGAGACCCCCGATGACTGCTCCGATTTATCCGAACGACGACGCCCGCTGGGACGCCATGCGCGCCAAGGACCGCGCCGCCGAGGGCGCCTTCTATATCGGCGTGCGCACCACCGGCGTCTATTGCGTCGCCAGCTGCGGCGGCCGTCCGCTGCGCAAGAACGTCGCCTTCTACGCCACCCGTGAGGACGCCCGCGCCGCCGGCCTTCGCGCCTGCCTGCGCTGCAAGCCGGACATGAACCGCGAGACCCTGCGCTGGGCGATCGCCGAGACCAGCCTGGGCCTGGCCCTGGTGGCCCGCTCCGACGCCGGCCTGCGCCTGGTCACCCTGGGCGACGACGCCGAGACGCTGAAGGCCGACCTGGAGAAGCGCTTCAAGCACGCCCGCATCGTCGCCGACGCCGAGGGGCTGACCGCCGACCTGGAGGCCGTGGCCGAGCTGGTCGACCATCCCGACCACCGCCTGAACCTGCCGATCGACGCGCAAGGCACCGAGCTGCAGAAGGCCGTCTGGGCCGCCCTGCGCGAGATCCCGGCCGGCGAGACGGCGTCCTATGGCGACATCGCCCGCGCCATCGGCCGGCCCAGCGCCTTCCGCGCCGTGGCCCAGGCCTGCGGGGCCAACCCGCTGGCGGTGATCACGCCCTGCCACCGGGTGGTTCGCTCGGACGGCGGCCTCTCCGGCTATCGCTGGGGCGTCGAGCGCAAGCGGGCCCTGCTGGCGCGCGAGGCGGCGTGACCCCCAGTCCGCCCAAGATGGACTGGACCCGCATCGCCGCCGAACTGGACGCCCGGGGCTGGGCCCTCACCGGTCCGATCCTGAAGCCCGAGACCTGCGCCGCCATCGCTGACCTCTATCCCCAGGACGCGGGCTTCCGCAGCCGGGTGGTCATGGCCCGCCACGGTTTCGGGCGCGGCGAGTACAAGTACTTCAGCTACCCCCTGCCGGACGTCGTCCAACGGCTCCGGCAGGGCCTGTACGGCCCGCTGTCGACGATCGCCAATCGCTGGGCCGAGCGCCTGGGCGAGGCGTCGCGCTTTTCCGAAACCTTGGATGAGATGCTGGCGCGTTGCCGCGAGGCCGGCCAGGTGCGGCCGACGCCCCTGCTGCTGACCTATGGCCCGGGCGACTACAACTGCCTGCACCAGGACCTCTATGGCGAGCACGTCTTTCCACTGCAGGCCGCGTTCCTGCTGGACGAGCCGGGGCGCGACTTCGAGGGCGGCGAGTTCGTGCTGGTCGAGCAGCGGCCCCGGCAACAGAGCGCGCCGCAGGTCGTGCCGCTGCGCCAGGGCGAGGGGGTGATCTTCGCGGTGCGCGAGCGTCCCGCCGAGGGCGTGCGCGGCGTGCACCGGCGCGTGCTGCGGCACGGGGTGAGCGAGATCAGGGCGGGACGGCGAAGAACGCTGGGCGTGATCTTCCACGACGCGACGTAGGGCGCGCCAGCCCCCTCACCCCAGCGGCGAAACTCCGAACAACACCCGGTGCAGGAAGAACACGAACAGCGCCCACAGCACCGTCCCCGCCACCAGCGCGATGATGTCCGACCTGGGCTTGGTCACCACCGGCGCCGGCTCCTTGCGGCCGATGGCGGAGATCAGGTCGATGATCGCCCAGGCCAGGAACGACCCGAACAGCGTCACCGAGGCCTGGTCGCCATTGGCCAGGAGGTGGGCGGAAGACCAAAAGATCAGGCCCAGCAGCATCGGGTGGCGCACGGTGGCCTTGATCCGGCCGGTCGGCGCATTGCCGGTCGGCATCAGCACGAAAGCGACCCAGACCAGGCCCCAGGCGGCCTTGCGGCCCCAGGCGGGCGGATCGTAGAGCTGCGGCGCCATGGGCCGGTAGAGGATCCAGCCCCAGATGATCAGGCCCAGCCCCACCGCCGCGACCAGCGAATAGAGCCCCTTCCAGCGCTTGGCGTTGGCGGCGATCTGGGCGTCACGGAACGGTCCGGCCAGGATCCGCACCGAGTGGATTCCCAAGAACACGACCAGACCCAGGATCAGAATCGTCATCGGCCCCTCCCATTTGGCGGGAGGATAGTCACGGAACGCCGGTCTCCGAAAGCGTCACCTTGGAGACCTTGAATCGCGGGGGTTCGACGACAGCTAAGGCCGGTGGCGACATTGACGCCTCGGCCTTCCCCTCGTATCGCCCACGCCATGATGGATTTCCCCGCCGGCCTGTCCGCCCTTTCCGACCGCTACGACGTGGTGCTGTGCGACGTCTGGGGCGTGATCCACAACGGCGTCCAGAGCTTCCCGGAGGCCTGCGACGCCCTGACGAAGTGGAGCCAGACCCAAGGCCCGGTGGTGTTGATCTCCAACGCCCCGCGCCCGTCGGCCGACGTGGTGTCGCAGCTCGACAGCCTGAAGGTGCCGCGCTCGGCCTGGAACGCCTTCGTCAGCTCGGGCGACGCCACCCGCGCCCTGCTGGGTCCACACGCGGGGACCAAGGTCTGGAAGATCGGTCCCGAGCGCGACGGGCCGCTGTGGGCCGGGTTCGACCTGACCCTGGCCGGCGGCGAGGACGCCGACTTCATCCTGAGCTCGGGTCTCTATGACGACGAGACCGAGGTCCCCGAGGACTATCGCGAACGCCTGAAGGTCGCCGCCGAGCGAGACCTGCTGTTCATCTGCGCCAATCCCGACCGCGTCGTGCAGCGCGGCGATCGGCTGATCTTCTGCGCCGGGGCCCTGGCTGATCTCTATGAGAGCCTGGGCGGCCGGGTGGTGATGGCCGGCAAGCCGTACGCCGCGATCTACGACCTGGCCCTGGCCGAGGCCGCCAAGCTGCTGGGCCGGCCGGTCGACCGCGACCGCGTGCTCTGCATCGGCGACGGCGTCATCACCGACGTGAAGGGCGCGCACGACCAGAACCTGGCCTGCCTGTTCGTCGCCAAGGGCATCCATGGCGAGAAGGCCGTCGGCCCCGACGGCCGGCTGATCCCCGACGCGGTCCAGGCCCTGCTGGACGCCGAGGCGGTGGGCGCCACCCACGCCATCGGCGATCTGGTCTGGTGATCGAAGTTTGAAACGCTAGACTGTGTGCAACGCACAATAAAAACCGCAGGGGAGCGCGTCATGCAGGGCAAATACCTGGAAGAGCTGAGCGTCGGCCAATCGGCCGAACTGGTCCGCACCGTGGGCGAAGCCGATATCGAGGCCTTCGCCGAGGTCACGGGCGACAACAATCCGGTCCATCTGGACGCCGACTACGCGGCCACGACCAGCTTCGGCGAGCGGATCGCTCACGGCATGCTGTCGGCCGGCTACATCTCGGCGGTGCTGGGCACGACCCTGCCCGGTCCGGGCGCGATCTACCTGTCGCAGGCCCTGCGCTTCAAGCGGCCGGTCAGGATCGGCGACGCCGTCACCGCCCGCGCCACCGTCACCGAAATCGATGAGGCCAAGGCCCGCGTCACCTTCGCCACCGTCTGCCTGGTCAACGGCAAGCCGGTCGTGGATGGCGAGGCCGTGGTCATGGTTCCGCGCAAGGCCGCCTGATGCATCTGAAGACGATCCACGCCTGGAAGAGCCTGCCCGCGGAAGAGCGCGGCGCGTCCGTCGCTCTGGGCAATTTCGACGGCGTGCATCGCGGCCACCAGCAGGTGATCGCCCAGGCGGCGAAGGCGGCCTTGGCCGAGAAGACGCCGCTGGGCGTGATCACCTTCGATCCGCACCCGCGCCGCCTGTTCCGTCCGACCGAGCCGGCCTTCAAGCTGATGACCCATCCCCAGCAGGCCCGGGCCCTGGGCGGGCTGGGCGTGGACCTGCTCTATCTGCTGCCGTTCGACTTCGAGATGGCCAGCTTCGGCGACCGCGAGTTCGTCGAGAAGGTGCTGGTCGAGGGCCTGGGCGTGAAGCACATCGCCGTCGGCTTCGACATCTCGTTCGGCCGGGGCCGCACCGGCAGCGCCGAGCTGATGAAGACCTATGGCGCCGAGTTCGGCTTCACGGTCTCGGTGGCCGAGCCCGTGGCCAGCCGCGAGGGCGACAAGTTCTCGTCCACCGGCGTCCGCGACGCCCTCCGCGACGGCCACCCCGAACAGGCCGCCCGCATTCTGGGTCGCCCCTTCGCCATAGAGGGCGTGGTGCGCCGTGGCCAGCAGCTGGGTCGCCAGCTGGGCTTCCCGACCGCCAATGTCGAGGTCGAGGACTATGTGGTCCCCAAGCTGGGCGTCTACGCCACCCGCACCCGCCTGCCCGACGGGCGCGAGGTGCCGGGCGTGGCCAATCTCGGCAACAACCCGACTACCGGCGAGGTCGAGACGCGACTGGAAACCTGGCTGTTCGACTTCGACGAGGACCTCTACGGCCAGGTCATCGAGACCGACCTGATCGCCTTCCTGCGTCCGGAGCTGAAGTTCGACAGCATCGAGCTGATGGTCCAGCAGATCCGCCGCGACGAGCAAGCCGCCCGCGCGATCGTGGCGCCGGCGTTTTAGGGTCCAAAAATCCTCCCCCCAGCGGGGGAGGTGGCCGAAGGCCGGAGGGGGAAGTGCTGGAGAGCCCGCCCCTTCCCTCTCCGTCGTCTCTTCGAGCCGACACCTCTCCCCTGGGGAGAGGATTTGGGTCACGCGCCCGAAGCCTTTGCGCCCGGGGCCGCCCTCTGCTATCCCGCTCCCCATGAGTTCCGTTCGGAAGATTTCGCGAATTATCCGCCCGGCGTGACGCCGCCGGACGATCATCCAGCGCGCGCCGGGTTTTCCCGCCCTCTTCCGACACCTTTCAAAGCCGGACACTTATTCCATGGCCGACGACGCCACGACCGCACGCGACTATCGCGAAACCGTCTTCCTTCCCGACACCCCGTTCCCGATGCGCGGGGGCCTGCCCAAGAAGGAGCCCGAGATCCTGGAGGGCTGGGCCGCCCTCTCCGACAAGGGCCTCTACGGCGCTGTCCGCGCCAAGCGCCAGGCCGACGGCGCGCCGCTGTTCGTGCTGCATGACGGCCCGCCCTACGCCAACGGGGCCATCCACATCGGCCACGCCCTGAACAAGACGCTGAAGGACTTCGTGGTCCGCTCGCGCTTCGCCCTGGGCTACGACGTCGACTACGTGCCGGGCTGGGACTGCCACGGCCTGCCGATCGAATGGAAGATCGAGGAGCAGTTCCGCGCCAAGGGCCGCCGCAAGGACGAGGTCCCGGCCGAGGAATTCCGCCGCGAGTGCCGCGCCTATGCCGGCGGCTGGATCGAGGCCCAGAAGGTCGAGTTCCAGCGCCTGGGCGTGCTGGGCGACTGGTGGAACCGCTACGCCACCATGGACTTCACCTCGGAAGCCACGATCGTCGCCGAGTTCCACAAGTTCCTGTCGACCGGCCAGCTGTATCGCGGCTCCAAGCCCGTGATGTGGAGCCCGGTCGAGCGCACGGCCCTGGCCGACGCCGAGATCGAGTACCACGACCATGTCAGCCCGACGATCTGGGTGAAGTTCCCGGTCGTCGAGGGCTCGGACGTCGCCACCGGCGCCAGCGTGGTCATCTGGACCACCACGCCCTGGACCATCCCCGCCAACCGCGCCGTCTCGTACAATCCCGACGTCGCCTACGCCGCCTATGAGGTCACGGCCCTGGAGGAGAACCTCGAGTTCGCCCCCTGGTCGGCCCCGGGCGATCGCCTGATCGTGGCCGAGAAGCTGGTCGACGACGTCATGAAGGCGGCCAAGGTCGCGGCCTTCAAGAAGGTCGAGAGCGTCGACTGCGAAGGCATGGTCCTGGCCCACCCGCTGGCGGCCCTGGACACCCACTACGCCTTCGCCGTGCCGATGCTGGCCGGCGACCACGTCACCGACGACGCGGGCACGGGCTTCGTCCACACCGCCCCGGGCCACGGCGCCGACGACTACAATGTCTGGCTGGCGCACGGTCATCGCGAGATCCCCGACACCGTCGATCCCGACGGCGCCTACTATCCGCACGTGCCGATGTTCGGCGGCCTGAAGGTCATCGAGACCGAGGGCAAGAAGGTCGGCAAGTTCGGGGCCGCCAACGGCGCGGTCATGGACAAGCTGATCGAGGCCGGCGCGCTGCTGGCGCGCGGCCGCGTCGAGCACAGCTATCCGCACAGCTGGCGCTCCAAGGCCCCGGTGATCTTCCGCAACACCCCGCAGTGGTTCATCCGCATGGACCACGCGGTGGACAGCCTGGGCGGCAAGACCCTGCGCGAGCTGGCGGTGCAAGCCATCGCCGACACCGCCTTCCACCCCGACGCCGGCCGCAACCGGATCGGCTCGATGGTCGAGACGCGTCCCGACTGGCTGATCAGCCGCCAGCGCAACTGGGGCACGCCCCTGGCCATGTTCGTGGACAAGCACACCGGCCATCCGCTGAACGACCCGGCCGTCAACGCCCGTATCCTCGACGCCATCCGCGAGGGCGGCGCCGACGCCTGGTTCACGCGTCCCGACGCCGACTTCCTGGGCGTCCATGACCCGGCCCAGTACGAGAAGATCACCGACATCCTGGATGTCTGGTTCGATAGCGGCTGCACCCACGCCTTCACCATCGAAGGCCGCGACGACAGCCGCTCGCCCGCCGACCTCTATCTGGAAGGCTCCGACCAGCACCGCGGCTGGTTCCAGTCGTCGTTGCTCGAAGGCTGCGGCACCCGCGGCCGCGCGCCCTACAAGGCGGTTCTCACCCATGGGTTCACCCAGGACGAGAACGGCGAGAAGATGTCCAAGTCCAAGGGCAACACCGTCGAGCCGCAGTCGGTCACCAAGGAGAGCGGCGCCGAGATCCTGCGTCTGTGGGCGGCGATGGTCGACTATTCCGAGGACCAGCGGATCGGCAAGACGATCCTGGCCACCACCACCGACGCCTATCGCAAGCTGCGCAACACCACGCGCTACCTGCTGGGCGCCCTGGCCGGCTTCGACGAGGCCGAGCGGGTCACCGACTACGCCGACTTCCCGCCGCTGGAGAAGTACATCCTGCACCGCCTGTGGGAGCTGGATCGCCAGGTCCGCGCCGCCTACGAGGCCTATCGCTTCAGCGACGTCACCCGGCCGCTGATCGAGTTCTGCCAGGGCGACCTGTCGACCCTGTTCTTCGACATCCGCAAGGACAGCCTCTATTGCGACGCGCCGACGGCCCTGCGCCGCCGGGCCTATCGCACGGTGCTGGACTATGTGTTCGAGCGCCTGACCATCTGGCTCTCGCCCCTGACCAGCTTCACCATGGAAGAGGCGTGGCAGACGCGCTTCCCCGAGGCGGGCTCCAACAGCCTGCGGGTGATCCCGACGACGCCGGCCGAGTGGGAAAACCCTTCCGAGGCCGCGCGCTGGGCCAAGGTCGAGACCGTGATGTCGGTGGTGACCGGCGCCCTGGAAGTCGAGCGCCGCGAAAAGCGCATCGGCTCGGCGCTGGAGGCCGCCCCGGTGGTCCACGTCGCCGACGCCGACCTGCTCGCCGCCTTCGACGGCCTGGACGCCGCCGAGGTGTTCCGCACGTCCTCCGCCACGCTCGTGGCCGGTGACGGCGGCGCGTTCCGGACCGACGAGGTCAAGGGCGTGTCGGTGGACCCGACCCTGGCCCAGGGGAACAAGTGCGCCCGCTCGTGGCGCATCCTCCCCGAGGTGGGAACCGACGCCCGCTATCCGGAGCTTAGCCTTCGCGACGCCGAAGCCGTGGCCTACTGGGACGCGGCGCGTAGCTAGGGACTAGCTTCCCTTCTCCCCTTGCGGGAGAAGGTGTCGCGCAGCGACGGATGAGGGGTTGCACGGCAAGTCCGGCGAGACCCCTCATCCGACCTGCGGAGTTCATCCGCGGGCGCGCGATGCGCGACCCGGGGCAGGCCACCTTCTCCCGCAAGGGGAGAAGGAACGTTGGGGACGAAATTGTCGTCACTGAAAATCACCCGCCTCGGCTGGACCGCCTACGCCGTCGCCGCCGCCACCCTGATCCTGGACCAGGTTTCCAAGCTCTGGGTCCTGGGCCTTCTGGGCCGGGAGCAAGGCGCCAGCCTGCCGCTCGTCGGACCACTGCACCTGACCATGGTCCATAACTACGGCATGAGCTTTGGCCTGCTGCGCGACCATGACTGGGGTCGCTGGCTGCTGATCGGCTTTTCGATCCTCGTGGTGATCGGCCTGTCGTTGTGGGCTCGCAAGGCCAACAAGCTGCTGCCCGCCTTGGGGATCGGCATGATCATCGGCGCGGCGATCGGCAACAACCTGATCGACCGGGTGATGTACGGCTACGTCGTCGATTTCATCGACGTCTCGCGCCTGCACTTCCCCTGGGTGTTCAACGTCGCCGACTCGGGCATCAACATCGGGGTTGCCCTGCTGCTGATCGACAGCTTCCTCTATGGCGAGAAGAAGCTGGGGCGAGAAGAAGCTGGCTGATCAGACCGAATGACGCCGCAATCGCGTAGGAGATTGGCGCCCGCGCGAGGATGTCGTATCGAGAGCGTCCGAAATTTGGGCCGGGGGTCGGCCTGCTGGAGCATGGTTTGATGAGTTTCAATCGGGTCGCGACCGTGAGCGCCCTGACCGCCGTGGCCGCCATCGGCCTGGCCGGCTGCCAATCGACCCAGAAGGCTCTGGGCATGAGCAAGGTGGTCCCCGACGAATTCCGCGTCGTCAGCAAGGCGCCGCTGGCCGTGCCGCCGGACTACGCCCTGCGCCCGCCGGCGCCCGGCGAGCCGCGTCCGCAAGAGCTGCAGCCGGAAAGCGCCGCGCGCGCCGCCCTGATCGGCCAAAGCAACGCCGCCGGTCGTTCGGAAGGCGAAAGGCTGCTGGTCGCCCGCGCCGGCACCGACAAGGCTGACCCGCTGATCCGCTTCGTCGTCGACGACGAGAACGGCGACCTGGCCCACAAGGACGAGAGCTTCGCCAGCAAGGTGATGTTCTGGAAGAAGGGTCAGTCGAAGGGGACCAACGTCGCCACGGCCGCCGAATCCGGCGCCAACGCCCCGCTGGAAGTCGACGCCGCCACCGAGGAGGCTCGCCTGAAGACGATCCTGGGCCCGGGTGGCGTGATCATCAGCCGCGAGAAGAAGACCGCCATCAAGCTGCCGGGCCTCTAGGCCACGACGCACAACCGAATCGAACGGCCCGGAACCTCGCGGTTCCGGGCCGTTTTCGTTTCAGTCCGGGTCGTCCAGCTGGCCGTCAGGTTGGGGGGGTTAGCCGACATTGCCCTGCTAATCTCCCGCCATGGACGCAAGAAAGTTCAACATCCGCGACGGCCTCGGACGACTTATTTGCCCCGCGTGCGGCTATCCCGATTATGCCTCTGAACCGGCATACGATGAACGCGATGGCCTCGCAGGAACGACCATATGCCCTTGCTGCATGTGGGAGCCAGGCTTCGACGATAACGCAGCAGCCTCGGCACGTGCTGAGGACACGATCCTCGCTTCAGGCGGTATCGATCTGGCTGGGGAGGGGAAGCCCATTGGTCGGGTCGTGACTCTGACCGCCCTGACGGATGGGACGGCGCAGAACAGCTAAGTCGCCTTTTCGAGATCGCGCCCCAGGTCCGCTAGGGGTGGAAGGTGGACCTTCGGCATATATGCTGACCGGCAGCAACTCGGGGTAGGCAATGTCGGATGAGCTCGTCGAACAGAACTTCAAGGAATTGCTCGACGGGATCGGTCGCAAGCTCAAGGCTCAGGGCTTCACCAAGCGCGGACACGCATTCCGGCGCGTGGCGTCCGGCAACAGCGCGATTGTCGAGGTCCAACGCAGCCAGTCCAGCACGAGCGACACTATCCGCTTCACCATCAACGTCGGCGTCGTCTGTGGCCGCCTACTAGACGAATATCAGCCGGACGTCTCCAAAGCGGGCTCCATGCACGCCCATCTGAGGAAGCGAATTGGCGAGTTCCTACCCGAACCGACGGATCAGTGGTGGGACTTGGATGGTACCACCCAGACTGACGCACTCGCCACCGAACTAAGCCCATTGTTGGCCGTGGCGACACGCTTCGTGCTTGATCATGCAGACGACGCCCAGTTGACCGCACTGTGGGAAAGCGGCCAGTCACCCGGCCTCACGGACCATCAGCGCCAACGCGCGCTCAGCGAGTTGAAGACCGTTTGAAGGTCCGACTAGGGTGGTTAGCGGACATGTCCTGCGTCCTTCGAGGCCCGCTGCGCGGGCGCCTCAGGATGAGGAGTTCGTTGCACTGTGCACCTCATCCTGAGGTGCGCGCTCCTGAGCGCGCCTCGAAGGACGCAGTGAGCCAATGCCCGACTAGGGTCGAAAGCCGGCCCCAGGTTGGTGCGATCCTTAGATCTCTTGGAAGCTGGAGCGTGCTGGGCTGAGCAGGTCAGTCAAGGACGGCTTCGCCGCCGCGTGCGGCCGCCCGAAGGGCGGTGTCGGCGGCGTGACCTGCTCAGCCCAGCGATCGTCTCGCCGTGAGATGTAAGGATGGCTCCTTCCCGGGAGGGAAGGCGCTTCATTCGGCAAGCCTGTAACCACTCACCCTCCCACCGCTACGCGGCGGGCCCCGCCCTCTCTCAAAGAGAGAGGGGTTTTGAACCGCCGCCGGACCGAAGCACACGCCCCGTCAATCCCCCGGCGTGCGGACCGTGATCCCGCGCGCGCGCAGCTTGTCGAGCACGCCGTTCTCGGCCACCAGACCGCGCATCGAGTAGAAGGCCACCGCGTGGCCGGGGGTCTTCAGGAGGCCGGCCAGGGCCTCGACCTCGTCGTCGACACCTTGGCGCATGGCCTCGGGCACGCCCGGCAGCAGCAATTGGCAGCGTTCGGCGCCGCGCGGCCCGGCCAGCGCGGCCTTGACCCGGCCCTGGGCCCAGGCTTCCGCCGCGGCCCGGCGCGCGCCCGGACCGGCTTCGACGACGTCGAGGGTTTCGGCGAGGCACACGAGCCCCGCCTCGTCGGTGTGCTCCCGCACCATGGCCTTGAACATCGGCATGGCGTCATGGACCTTGGCGGGCCGGGGCTTGACCTTGTGCTTGCGCGCCAGGGTCCCGATCGTCTTGTCCGGCTCCATGGTCTGGAGCTCGGCCTTGCGATCGGCCTTGCCGCTCAGTTGCAGGGCGACGACCAGCGGCTTCCAATCCCGCCAGCCGTCCGGGTCCTTGGGCTCCGCCGCCGTCCAGGCGCGCTGCAGCCGCGCCGCCAAGGCCGGGGACGCCTGGGCCCAGTCGTCGTCGCCCTTCAGCCGCTTGCGCAGCTTCAGCAGGCCGGGAACATCGGTCAGCCCGGCTCGCCACACGGGTGGCGTGATCACGGCGAAGGCGCCGTCGAGGCGGCGCTCCAGCACCGACTTGTCCCAGGCCAGGCCCTTGGGCAGGGCGTTTGGCGTCCCGAGCACGTAGATGGTCGTGTCGCCGTCGCTGACCCGCCACCAGGCCGGCCCCGGCAGCTTGGCGCTGACCACCAGGGCCTCGACCACATTGGCCTGCGGGTCGTCGATGACCTGGGCCCCGGCCGCCAGCGGCCAGGCGCTGGCCAGGCCGAGGACGGCCGCCGTGATTGTCGCCTTCATCGTCTTCCCCCGTAACCTCGATACGCGACCAAGACGGGACGCATGGGGCCAAAGCGTGGCCTTAAGCGGCCCAAAGCTGGACCTTAGGGCTGGGCCTCCGCCGGCGTCGCGATCTTGTAGCCCTTGGCCTTCAGCTTGGTCAGCACGCCCTCCTCCGACAGCAGCGGCCGGAAGTTGACGAGGGCCACCGACTTGCCGGGGACCTTGAGGGCCTGTTCGATGGCCTTGGTCGAGCGGTCGATCGTCTTGCGGATCTCCGACGCCACGCCCGGCGTCCGGGAGAGACAGGCCTGATAGCCGCGATCGGCGGCCGCCAGCTTGACCACGTCGCCGGTCGCCCACCCCTCGGCCGTTTCGGTGATCCTGGGACCGCCCGCCTCGGCCTCGCCCAGGCCGGCCGCGAGGCAGAACTCCTGCATCGGCTTGGGCAGGGAGCCGAGCGACTTCAGCCCGTCGATCGGGTCATAGCCGTCCAGCTTCTGGATGCGCGGCCGCTTCTTGAGGTCGCCGCTCTTGGCGATCTTCTCGATCTTGTCGGACACGCCGCTGCTCTGGATGGTGACCGAGCCCTGTTTCATGTTGGCGACCAGGAAGCCCGCGAAGGCCGGCTTGATCTTGTCCATGCTGTCGGGCTTCTCGCCGGCGGCGGCGAGACGCTTGTCCAGTCGCGCCCGCAGGTCGGGCGGCAAGGTCTCGCGCATCGGCGTCTCGGACAGGAAATAGCGCTTGCCGCCCAGGGCCAGGGCGATGATGCGCACCACGTTGATGTCGGCTCCGGGCGCCATGATCAGGCGGTTGGCGCCGTCCAGCCGGCGCTCCAGCACCGAGGTGTCGAAGTCCAGGGTCTTCGGCGCCATGGCGGGGACGGCCAGGATGTAGACGGTGCTGTCGGCGTCGGAGACTTTCCACCAGGCCGGACCAGGCAGCTTGGCGTTGACGATCAGCTCCTCGACGAGGTTGGCCTCGGGGTCGACGGGGGTGAGATTCACCGGCGCGGTCTGGTGGATCGAGACCTCATTGCGCGCCTGGGCCAGGGCCGAGCCTCCGCACAGCAGGGAGAGCGCCAGGCCGGCGGCGGCAAAACGGGTCAGCATGATTATCTGTCTTCCTCGAACGGCGGCGGAATCGATCTAGAATGGACGATCTCCCCCTCGTTGGCCGATCGGTGTTCGTCCGGTCAACTTAAGGAGTTGCAATGTCGGCGCCGCTTCCGGGTTCGGAGGCTCGCCGGCCTGGCTCGTGAAAGTCCGCTGATGCCCATCCGTCGCCTGCCGCCCGAGACCGTCAACCGCATCGCCGCCGGCGAGGTGGTCGAGCGCCCGGCGAGCGCCATCAAGGAGCTGGTCGACAACGCCATCGACGCCGGCGCGACCCGGATCGAGGTCGAGGCCCATGGCGGCGGCCTGACCCGCATTCTCGTCGCCGACGACGGCTTCGGCCTGTCGGCGGAAGAACTGCCGGTGGCGATCGAGCGCCACGCCACCTCCAAGCTGGCCCCCGACGAGGACGGCCTCTGGGACCTGCTGCGCATCCACACCATGGGCTTCCGGGGCGAGGCCCTGCCGTCGATCGGCTCGGTGGCGCGGCTGACGATCAGCTCGCGGGCCAAGGGCGCCAGCGACGCCCATTCGATCCTGGTCGAGGGCGGCCAGGTCGGCGAGGTCGCTCCGGCCGCCTTCCCGGGTCCGCACGGTGCGCGGATCGAGGTGCGCGATCTCTTCTACGCCACCCCCGCCCGCCTGAAGTTCATGAAGTCCGAGCGCGCCGAGGCCCTGGCGATCACCGAGGAGATCAAGCGCCAGGCCATGGCCAATGAGAGCGTCGGCTTCTCGCTGGACCTCGACGGCCGCCGCATCCTGCGCCTGCCGCCCGAGCACCCGGGTCCGCAAGGCCGCCTGGCGCGCCTGGCCGCCGTGCTGGGCCGCGACTTCCAGGACAACGCCATCGAGATCGATCAGACTCGCGACGGCGTGCGGCTGTCGGGCTTCGCCGGCCTGCCGACCTACAATCGCGGCAACGCGGCGCACCAGTATCTGTTCGTGAACGGACGCCCCGTGCGCGACCGGCTGCTGCAAGGCGCCCTGCGCGCGGCCTATGCCGATTTCCTGGCGCGCGACCGCCACCCGACGGCGGCGCTCTATGTCACGCTCGACACCGCCGAGGTCGACGTCAACGTCCATCCGGCCAAGGCCGAGGTGCGCTTCCGCGATCCGGCCCTGGTGCGCGGCCTGATCGTCGGCGCCCTGCGCCACGCCCTGGCCGCCGCCGGCCACCGCGCCTCGACCACCGTCGCCAACCAGGCCCTGGACAGCATCCGCGCCCAGCAGAGCCCGTTTCCGGGCTATCAGCCGGGGTATCAACCCGGCCCGTCTGCCGCCGGCTTCTCGGCCTGGCGCGAGGGCGGCTGGGCGCCGCCGACCCAGCGGGCCATGGATCTGCCCGGTCTGAATGAGGTCTCGGCCCGCGTCGAACCCAGCTTTGGCGGCGAGCTCGCCGAGGTGGTCCGCGAGGCCTATACGAACGTCGCCTTCGAAGATCGTCCGACTACGGACTATCAATCCGCCGGCGCGCCGTTCGACCCGGTCGATTTCCCGCTGGGCGCGGCCCGGGCTCAGGTGCACGAGACCTATATCGTCGCTCAGACCCGCGACGGCATGGTCATTGTCGACCAGCACGCCGCCCACGAGCGACTGGTCTATGAGCGCATGAAGGGCGAGATGGCGACCGGCGGCGTCGCGCGCCAGACCCTGCTGCTGCCCGAGGTGGTCGACCTGGATCCCGCCGAAGCCGAGCGCGTCGTCGCCCGCGCCGAGGAGCTGGCCGCCCTGGGCCTGGTGATCGAGAGCTTCGGCCCGGGCGCGGTGCTGGTGCGCGAGACCCCGGCCCTGCTGGGCAAGACCGACGCCGCCGCCCTGGTCCGCGACATCGCCGACGACCTCGCCGAGAACGGCCAGGCCCTGGCGCTGAAGGAGCGGCTGGAGGAGGTCTGCTCGACCATGGCCTGCCACGGCAGCGTCCGCGCCGGCCGACGCCTGAACGGCGCCGAGATGAACGCCCTGCTCCGCGAGATGGAGGCCACGCCCCACTCGGGCCAGTGCAACCATGGCCGCCCGACCTATGTCGAACTGAAGCTGGCCGATATCGAGAAGCTGTTCGGGCGACGGTAAGCGCCGCCAGAACCGCTTGACGGTGCGGGGCGTTCGGGTCCGAAACCCGGAGGCCTAGTCATGGAAATCCATCGCGGTCGACTGATCGACCACATCCAGCTCCGCGCCCGCGACCTCGAGGCGACCAAGCGTTTCTACCGCGCGATCCTGGGGGCGCTGGGCGTGCCGTTCAACGAGGACGACACCCACCTGGACGCGGACGAGATCTGGATCGATGCGGGCGAGCCGGCGACGCACATCCACCTGGCCTTCCAGGCCAAGGATCGCGACGCCGTCGAGCGGTTCCACCAGGCGGGCCTCGCCGCCGGCGGTCGCGACAACGGCGGCGCGGGCGAGCGGCCCTACCACCCCGGCTACTACGCGGCGTTCCTGTGGGATCCGGACGGCAACAATATCGAGGCCGTCTATCACGGGCCCCACGAGCGCTCGGCCGCCAGCGTCTCGATCACCTTCGAGATGCCGAAGGGGTAGGATCTACTGGCATTCGGCGCGAACCGCAGTTCCCCGCCTTCCTGGGCCTTGTGCCCAGGATCCATGGTTCGGATGCAACTGAATTAGGGCCGAGTTCTCGGCCCTTCAGCCGCGTGGACTGGAACAGCCCTCGCCAGCCTCAAGCATGGGTCCTGGGCACAAGACCCAGGAAGGCGATGGGTTAGGCCGATTGGAGGCCGTTCCGCCCTTAAGCGGCGCTCTGAGCCAGGGCCAGGGGCGCGCCTTCGGGGCCGGACACCGGCTTTTCCATCAGGTCGGTGATCGCCGGGCCCTGGACGCGGAAGATGCCGCCGGCCTTGCAGGCCTCCAGCTCAACCGCCGAGGTCACATTGGCCACCGCCTGCGCCACTTCCTTGGCGGCGTAGGCGCCCTTGCGCTCGACGAACTTGAGGATCTGCTTCAGGCGGTCGTGCTCGGTCTCGCCCGACAGGACCAGGGTGATGCTGTCGACCAGCTCGGGCGGCAGGCCCTGGATCGGGAAGGTCGGATCGGCGATCCGCACGTCCATCCGGGAAAAGCTGCCCTTCAGGAACAGGCGCATCTGCTGCAGCATGCCGATCGAGGCCTCGCGCGGCGTGCAATAGATCGTCGCGGTCAGGCGCGGCTGCTGGTCCAGCGGGTAGCGCGACAGGCGGCTCTTATAGGCCTCCTGCGATGAGGGCGTGGTCAGGTTCCAGAAGCCGAACGGCACATGGACCTCGCCGAACGCCGCCGTCTTCAGCGCCGCCTGGGCGTCGGTCAGGGCGATCAGGTCGCGCTTCAGCAGCTTGGCGTCGTCTTCCGGCGCGGGGCCGATCAGATCGGCGCGCATGCCGATCGCGGACCCGACGAAAGCGCTTTCGGCCAGGTCATAGACGCCCCACCAGCCGGTTTCGGCGGGCGGCGGCGGGGCCGCGACCTTGGCGGCCTTGGCGAGGGGCGCTGGCCCTGGCTCGGACTTGGCGGAGGCCTTCGGGGCGATGATCTCGAGCGGGGCCGCGGGCTCGGCCGGCGAGGCCTCGACGGCGATCGGCGCGATGGAAATGGGCGCGGCCGGCTTCGGCTCGGGCGCGGGCTGGATCGCGATCGGCGCGGTCGCGGCGGGAACCGGAGCGGCGGCGGGGGCGATCGGGGCGAGAGCCGGGGCGGCCGGCGCGGCGGCCTTGGCCTTTTCGGCCGCGTAGGCCTTGGCCTCTTCGCGGGTGGCCGGCATCGGTTCGATGGAGTCGGCGGTGATGACGTGGACGCGGCCAGGATCGCCGCCATAGCCCTCGCCGGCCATCAGGCCCGCCAGTTCCTTCTGCGACAGGGCCGCGAACTGCAGCACCGCCTGTTCGTCGCCTTCGAAAGTCATCAGGGCGATTTGGCCGATCGGACGGCCCGGGAACAGGACCTTCTCCAGCTCGGCCGCCAGGCCCTGAACCTCGGTCGGATCCAGGTGCTCGACATTGTGGTCGGCCAGCACGAAAGCCAGGGGCGCGACGGCCCCGCACTTGCGCGGCGCGCGCCAGCGAGACTTCAGGAATGCGTCCGCAACCCCCTGCGCCTTGTGCTTGGGGACTTCACCCGGCCGGCTCTCGCCGTCGGCGGTGAACAGGATTCGCAGGCAAACGATGGCCGTCATGGGGCCAGACCCTAGGGCCTCATTATTTTAGAAGTCTTACAACCAGCGAGATAACGCCGTTTTATTTCCCGGGCCGTTCGAACGCCGGATTCCGCCTAGACGAAGGTCTCGCTGAGCCGGAATTCCAGCCGCTCGCGGATGGCCGGCCAGTCGTAGTCGGTGATCGAGAACACGGCGGTGTCGCGCACGTGGCCGGTCCAGGTGACCTTGTGGCTGCGCAGGACGCCTTCCTTGCTGGCGCCCAGCTTTTCCACGGCGGCCTGGCTGCGGGCGTTGCGAACGTCGACATTGAACTCGATGCGGATCGCCCCGGCGTTGAAGGCGTGGGCCAGCATCAGGCGCTTGCTCTCCGGATTGACCGGACCCGAGCGGGCGTCTGGGTTCAGAAAGGTCGAGCCGATCTCCAGCCCGCCATGCATGCGGCGGATATTGAGGTAGCTGGAGGTGCCGATCACCTGGCCGTCCGACAGGCGGCGGATAGCGAAGCCGACCCGCTCGCCCCGGTCGGTCTCGCCCTGCAGCTCGCCCCAGAAGTCATCGAAGCCCTCGCCGCAGCCATTGACCGACATGATCTCCCAGCTGGCGGGATCGCAGTCGATGGCGGCCTTCAGCTCGTCGCGGTGATCGACGGTGATCGGTTCGAGCCGGACGTAGCGGCCCTGCAGGATGTCGGCGGTCAGGTTCAGCATGGTGGTGTTTTCGGCCAGGAGCCGCGCCCTGACAACCCGGTTCGGCGTCTTTGACGCGACGTTAGGTCGCGTGCCCGCTTGCCGCCCGCGTCAGGCCGGTCTACAACCACTTCAAACAAGCGTTTGAGATACAAGAAAGCGGGTAGAGGGAACGCCATGGATTTCGACATCTCCCCCAAGCAGCGCGCCTTCCTGGATCGCGTCACCGCGTTCATGGAAGAGCACATCGTTCCGGCGATCCCGGTCTATGAGGCCGAGATGAACGTCCTCGGCGCCGAGCGCTGGAAGGTCGTCCAGGTCGTCGAGGAGCTGAAGGCCAAAGCCAAGGCCGCCGGCCTGTGGAACTTCTTCATGCCGCCGCACAGCGGCCAGGTTCACGTCGACGACACGTTCCAGTTCGAAGGCGTGCAGCTGACCAACCTGGAATACAGCCTGATCGCCGAGCAGCTCGGCAAGGTCGGCTTCGCCTCGGAGGTGTTCAACTGTTCCGCGCCCGACACGGGCAACATGGAAGTGCTGATGCGCTACGGCACGCTGGCGCAGAAGGAGCGCTGGCTGCGTCCGCTGATGAACGGCGAGATCCGCTCGGCCTTCCTGATGACCGAGCCGGCGGTGGCCAGCTCGGACGCCACCAATATCGAGACCCGCATCGAGCGCGACGGCGACCACTATGTGATCAACGGCCGCAAGTGGTGGTCCTCGGGCGTGGGCGATCCGCGCTGCAAGGTCGCCATCGTCATGGGCAAGACCGATCCCGACAACGCCAGTCGCCACCAGCAGCAGAGCCAGGTCCTGGTGCCGCTGGATGCGCCGGGTATCGAGATCGTCCGCATGTTGCCGGTGTTCGGCTATGACGACGCCCCGCACGGCCATGCCGAGGTCATTCTCAAGGACGTCCGCGTGCCGATCGAGGACGCCCTGCTGCTGGGCGAAGGCCGCGGCTTCGAGATCGCCCAGGGTCGCCTGGGCCCCGGCCGCATCCACCACTGCATGCGCACCATCGGCACGGCGGAAGTCGCGCTGGAGAAGATGTGCAAGCGCCTGATGAGCCGGAAGGCCTTCGGCAAGTACGTCTCGGACCACTCGGTGTGGGAAGAGCGGGTCGCCGACGCCCGCATCGACATCGAGATGTGCCGCCTGCTGTGCCTGAAGGCCGCCGACATGATGGACAAGGCCGGCAACAAGTCGGCCCGTCTGGAGATCGCCATGATCAAGGTCGCGGCCCCGCGCCTGGCTTTGAAGATCATCGACGACGCCATCCAGGCCCACGGCGGCGGCGGGGTGACCACCGACTTCGGCCTGGCCAAGGCCTATGCCGGCATCCGCACCCTGCGCCTGGCCGACGGCCCGGACGAGGTCCACCAGCGCACCATCGCCCGCATGGAGTACGGCAAGTACGGCGACCTGGTCTTCAAGCAGAAGGCCGAGAAGGAAGCCGCCATGCAGGTGCCGGGGATTCGTTGATTTCCCTTCTCCCCTTGCGGGAGAAGGTGGCAGCCGCAGGCTGACGGATGAGGGGTCGCTCTGGCGGCCCCTTTTTCGTGGGCGGCGGACAGGCCTATCAACCCCTCATCCGACCGCTTCGCGGCCACCTTCTCCCGCAAGGGGAGAAGGAAGAGCAAAATCCGGGCGGACACCCTCGTCGCCTCCGGCGATGATCGCTCCATGAGTCGCCCCGATCGCCTGATCCTGGACCGCGCGCCCTCGCCCATCGGCGAGCTGCTGATCGTCACCGACGAGGACGGCGCGCTGCGGGCGTTGGACTTTCACGACTATGAGCACCGGCTGGATCGCCTGTTGCGCACGCACTACGGCGCTTTGCGGCCTGACGCCGGTTCAGCGCCCGCCGCGATCCGCGAGGCCATGGCGGCCTATTTCGCGGGCGCGTTCGACACCCTGCGCGCCATCCCCTGGGCGACCAACGGCACGGCGTTCCAGCACGCGGTGTGGACGGCGCTGACGCAGATCCCGGCCGGCCAGACGATCACCTATTCAGAGCTGGCCCGTCGCGCCGGTCGTCCGGCCGCGATCCGCGCCGCCGGCCACGCCAACGGCGCCAACCCCTTGAGCATCGTCGCGCCCTGCCATCGGGTGATCGGCATGGACGGCTCGCTGACCGGCTACGGCGGCGGGATCGAACGCAAGCGCTGGCTGCTCGCCCACGAAGGGGCCGCGGAGGGCTAGACCAAGCCCACGCCGCGCACGAAGACCTTGCCGACCTGGAAGAACGGCAGGCTCAGGGTGATGCCGATCAGGCCGTTGAACACCATCGAGCCGGTGTTGAAGCGCCCGTCCGCGCCATCCAGCGCCGCCGACAGAGCCCGCCCCGCCGCCGCGCCCAGCCAGGCGACCGCCAGGGCCAGAGCCATGGCCGCGCCGATCCGGGGCTGGTAGCCGAGATAGAGCGCCGCCACGCCGTGCGAGGCGATCAGCACCCCGCCCAGCGCCCGGCCCTCGGCGAACAGCCGCGGCTTGGGCGTGTCTTCGTCGGCCAGGCCCGCCAGGCCCAGCATGGTCTGCGGCCGCGCCAGGATCATGCCGCCCAGGGTCCCGCCGATCACGCAGGCCAACACCGCCAGGAACAGCGACAGGACATAGCTCGACATGCGGCAGGCGCTCCCCTTTGGGTCTGGATCTAGTCCGGTGCGCGGCAGACGGCTTCGACGTTGAAGCCGTCCGGATCCAGCACGAACGCGCCGTAATAGTCTTTATCGTAATGTGGGCGAAGTCCGGGCGCGCCGTTATCGCGACCGCCGGCCTTCAGCGCGGCCGCGTGGAAGGCGTCGACCTCGGCCCGTGTCTTGGCGGCGAACGCGATGTGCAGCTTGCCCCGGGTGGCGTCCTGCTCGGCGACCCAGAACATCGGACGCACCTTGCCGTAGCCGACCGCGTCGACGCCGCCGGAAAATTCCTTGGGCACGACATAGAGCTGGCGGATGCCCAGCGGGGCCAGGGCGGCGTCATAAAAGGCCGTCGAACGCTGGAAATCGACGACTCCGAGCCCCATGTGGTCGAACATCGAAGCCCCTCCTTATTGGCCCTTCGCGAAAAGTTCGCGGGCGTCGTCCTTGACTCCCCCGAGCCCCCTGCCTAACTCACGCTCGGCGTTGGCACTCGACGAGGGCGACTGCTAACAGCAGCGCTCCCCTGAGCCAGCGAACCCTTTACACAAACCGTTCCGACGGAGAACACCAATGAAATTTCGTCCCCTGGGCGACCGCGTCCTCGTGAAGCGCGTCGAAGAAGAAACCAAGACCAAGGGCGGGATCATCATCCCCGACACCGCCAAGGAAAAGCCGCAGGAAGGCGAAGTCGTCGCCGTCGGCCCCGGCGCGCGCAACGACAAGGGCGACGTCGTCGCCCTGGACGTCAAGGCCGGTGACCGCATCCTGTTCGGCAAGTGGTCGGGCACGGAAGTGAAGGTCGACGGTCAGGACCTCCTGATCATGAAGGAAAGCGACGTCCTGGGCGTGGTCGAGGCCTAAGCCTCCTCCGTCCTCTTCGCTTTCGATACCCAGTTTCTCTTTTAGAAGGGCTCATACACATGGCCGCTAAAGACGTTTATTTCTCTTCGGACGCGCGCGACAAGATGCTGCGCGGCGTCAACATCCTCGCCAACGCGGTGAAGGTGACCCTGGGTCCCAAGGGCCGCAACGTGGTCATCGAAAAGTCGTTCGGCGCCCCGCGCTCGACCAAGGACGGCGTCTCGGTCGCCAAGGAAATCGAACTGGCTGACCGCTTCGAGAACCTCGGCGCGCAGATGATCCGCGAAGTCGCGTCGAAGACCAACGACAAGGCCGGTGACGGCACCACGACCGCCACGGTCCTGGCCCAAGCCATCGTCCAGGAAGGCCTCAAGTCGGTCGCCGCCGGCATGAACCCGATGGACCTGAAGCGCGGCATCGACAAGGCCGTGCACATCGTCGTCGACGAGATCAAGAAGTCGTCGAAGAAGGTCACCACCAACACCGAAATCGCTCAGGTCGGCACCATCTCGGCCAACGGCGACAAGGAAGTGGGCGACATGATCGCGCGCGCCATGGACAAGGTCGGCAACGAAGGCGTCATCACGGTTGAAGAAGCCAAGACCGCCGAGACCGAACTCGACGTCGTCGAAGGCATGCAGTTCGACCGCGGCTACCTGTCGCCGTACTTCATCACCAACGCCGACAAGATGGAAGTTCAGCTGGAAGAGCCGCTGATCCTCCTGTTCGAAAAGAAGCTGTCGTCGCTGCAGCCGCTGCTGCCGGTGCTGGAAGCCGTCGTTCAGTCGGGCCGTCCCCTGCTGATCATCGCCGAGGACGTCGAGGGCGAAGCCCTGGCGACCCTGGTCGTCAACAAGCTGCGTGGCGGCCTGCGCGTCGCCGCCGTCAAGGCTCCGGGCTTCGGCGATCGCCGCAAGGCCATGCTGGAAGACCTGGCCATCCTGACCGGCGCTCAAGTCGTGTCGGAAGACCTGGGCATCAAGCTCGAGAACGTGTCGCTCGACATGCTCGGCAAGGCCAAGAAGGTCTCGATCACCAAGGACGACACCACGATCGTGGACGGCATCGGTGAGAAGGACGCGATCGAAGCCCGTATCGCCCAGATCAAGCGCCAGATCGAAGACACCACGTCGGACTACGACAAGGAAAAGCTGCAAGAGCGTCTGGCCAAGCTGGCCGGCGGCGTTGCGGTCATCCGTGTCGGCGGCTCGACCGAAGTCGAAGTGAAGGAAAAGAAGGACCGCGTCGACGACGCCCTCAACGCGACCCGCGCGGCCGCCGATGAAGGCATCGTCCCGGGCGGCGGCACGGCTCTGCTGAAGGCTTCGCAAGCCCTGGCCGGCCTGACCGGCGACAACGCCGACCAGACCGCTGGCATCGCCATCGTCCGTCGCGCCCTGCAGGCCCCGATCCGTCAGATCGCCGAAAACGCCGGCGTCGAAGGCTCGATCGTGGTCGGCAAGGTCCTGGAAAGCACCAGCGCCTCGTTCGGCTTTAACGCCCAGACCGAGCAGTATGTCGACCTGATCGCCGACGGCGTCATCGACCCGGCCAAGGTTGTCCGCACGGCTCTGCAAGACGCCGCTTCGGTGGCCGGCCTGCTGATCACGACGGAAGCCGCCATCGTCGAAGCCCCGAAGAAGAACGCCGGTGGCGCTCCGGGCGGCGGCATGCCGGGCGGCATGGGTGACATGGACTTCTAAGAAGTCTCGTCAGCCATCTGCTGAAAACGAGAAGGGCGGGGCCGCGAGGCTCCGCCCTTTTTCGTTGTTCGCGTAACGCCGGTCTAAAATTCCCGTGATGAGCGATTCATGGCGGATCCAAGGCGGCCCATTCGCGTTAACGTCTCGGCAAGATCTGAGAGCATGGAGGCGGTGATGTCGTTCGTGCGTTTGTCCCCTAGCTATCGTCGGCGCCGGACGTCCAAGACGACGCTGGTCGTGTTCGCCCTTTCGGCCTGGCTCTTCCTGGGCCTGGTCAGTCAGGCCGCGTTCCAGCTGATCGGCTGACCCCCGACTTACCGGGGCCCTTTGCGCCGGGCCGCGCGGACGCTACATCCGAGGGATGCTGCGCCAACGCCCCGACGCCGATCTCATTGTTCAAGGCTGGGTCATCGGCGTCATGGTCGAGGTCGCGGGCGAGCGCGTGCCTGTCCGCCACTACTTCGCCGTCGGCAAGGCCGACCGGGCCCAGGCCGAATGGGCGGCCGTGGACCTGGCGATGAATGCCGGATCGGTCGCCTCCAGCCCCGTGAACGGAAACGAGCCCGTCGAGGCGCTGCGCGAGATCGTCGCCTATCGCATGCGCGACCTGGGCCTGAAGTCCGGCGAGGCGCGGGCCCTCGGTGACAAGAACCCGCGTCGCTGGCTGTCTCTCTAGCTTAGTGGCGCTTACCGCCAGCTCTCTAGCTTAGTGGCGCTTGCCGCCACCGCAGCCGCCGCAACCGCCGCCGCCACGACCGCTGACGCCGACGCGGACCGAGGCTGACGCCGCCGCGGACGCCGAGGCCGAGGCCGAGCTGGAGGCGTAGCCTCCCGCATGGCCGCCGGCGAATCCGCCGCCGCCGATCAGGCCGACGCCGCCATAGCCGCCACCGCCGCCACCCGACATCCGGCCGACATAGCCCATCGGCAGCGGCGGAGGCTCGACATAGTAGCCCCAGGCCGAAGCCGGCGCGGCGTTGGCGTTCCAGCCGCCGCCAGCGCCATAGCGCGAGCTCGAATAGCCGCCGCCATAGGACGAACCGCCATACGACGAGCTCTCATAGCTCTCTTCGTAGCGCGAGCTCTCGGACTCATAGCTTTCCTCGCGCATCTCGACGGCCGCGCCGCCGCGATAGTCGCGATATTCCCGGCGCGGACCGCAGTCGCATTCACGACGCGGCGGCGGGGCGCGGTCCACATAGACCTTGCGCTCGATATAGACGGGCTTCTCGACGATCCGATCGACCGGGACGCGGACGACGCGATCCACCGGGACCTCGACGCGCTTTTCGATGATGCGGTCGACGGGGACCTCGACGATCTTCTCGACCGGGACCCGGACGATCCGCTCCACCGGAACCTCGACCCGCTTCTCGATGATCCGGTCAACGGGAACCTCGACGCGTTTTTCGACGTAGACCGGCTTCTCGACGATGCGTTCGACGGGCACCTGGACGATGCGCTCGACCGGCACCTCGATGCGCTTCTCGATATAGACGGGACGGTCGATCACCTTCTCGACGATCTGGGTCACGGGGCGATCGACATAGACCGCCACCTTCTTTTCCACGACGACCGGCTTTTCCACGACGACCTGACGGTCGACATAGACGACGCGGGTGCGGGGCTTGGGCGCGGGGGCTCGTTTCGGCACAGCGGCCTTGCGCACCGGCGCGGCGGGGAAGCCATCGGCGAACGCGGGCGCGACCATCATGGCGCTCGCGAAAACGGCGGTCACGCCGGCGAATAGAACGGTCCGGAGGGTCATTCTCGACCTCGCTACGAAAAGCTGCGCTGTCCCACGGCGGGACGACTCCCCCTGGCCGCCGCAATCATCGGGCCAAGCCGCGTCGAGCCCTCTTGGCGAGCGCCGTTCTTTTGGCCATGCTCCGCTCCAAACAAGCGTTTGAGCCCAGACGGGGCCAAGTCTTGGGGAGATGACGATGGCGAAGATCTTGATGGCCTTGGGCCTGACCGCGGGCCTAGCCCTGACCACCCTGGCCTGCGCCCAGACGCCCGCCGCCCCGACCACGCCCAACGACTACGGCAAGACCGAGAACTGGCTGTGCCTGCCCGGTCGCGCGGACGCCTGCGCGGTCGACCAGACCACCACGATCGTCCAAGCCGACGGCAAGACCTCGGTCGAGGCCTTCAAGGCCACCACCGGCGCCGCCTACGACTGTTTCTATGTCTATCCGACGGTCTCGACCGACCCGGGCGGCAACAGCGACATGACCATCGACGACGCCGAGCGGCGGGTGGTCGAGCAGCAGCTGGCCCGCTTCACCGGCCAATGCCGGGTGTTCGCGCCGATGTATCGCCAGGTGACCCTGGCGGCGCTGCGCGCGGTGATGATGGGCCAGCCTTCGCCGGGCAACGGCGCCCTGGCCTATGGCGACGTCCGCGACGCCTGGAACTGGTACCTGACGCATGAGAACAAGGGCCGGGGCGTGGTCCTGATGGGCCACAGCCAGGGCTCGCGCATGCTGCTGGACCTGCTGAAGAACGAGGTCGACGGCAAGCCCGCGCAGAAGCAGATGATCTCGGCCTATGTCATCGGCATGAACACGCCGGTCGCGGACGGCAAGTTCGGCTCGATCCCGCTGTGCGCCAAGGCCGATCAGGCCGGCTGCCTGGTCACCTATGTCTCGTTCCGCGACAGCAGCCCGCCGCCGGCCAACAGCCGCTTCGGCAAGACCGACGACCAGGGCCGTCGCGCCGGCTGCGTGAACCCCGCCGCCCTGCTGGCCGGCAAGGCCTCGACGGATGAGACCCCGGTTCACGCCTATCTGAGCAGCAAGGCCTTCCTCTCGAGCGCGACGCCGAAGCCGTTCGCCAAGGACCTGACGGTGTCGACGCCGTTCGTCGCCCTGCCCGGGCTACTGTCGGCCCGCTGTGTCAGCGAAGGCGACTTCACCTATCTCGCCGTCAAGGTGAACGCCGATCCGGCCGACCCGCGCACCGACGAAATCAGCGGCGACGTCGTGGTGGCTGGCAACATCCTCAAGGATTGGGGCCTGCACCTGATCGACGTGAACGTGGAGATGGGCGACATGAACCGCCTGGTGGCGCGTCAGGCCAAGGCCTACGCGGGACGCTAGGGCCTCGTTTCTTCCCACCGGCCCTAGCGCCATTTCTCACCGGTAGCGCGTCGACGGCGCTCCGGCCCACGCAAGGCGCGCGGCGGCTATTTTGGACCCGCCGCCGCCTTGAACACGGTCGCGCCCAGCAGCATCACGATCACGAAGCCGAGCAGGAACAGGAAGAACAGGATCTTGGCGACACCGGCCGCCGCGCCCGCGATCCCCGTGAAGCCGAGCGCGCCGGCGATCAGGGCGACGATGGCGAGGATGATGGCCCACTTGAGCATCTGTATTTCCTTCGAGGGACGCCTGACGGCGTCGGTTGTAGAAAAATCCCAGAGGCGTCGGAACGGCGCCGGTGAAAAATCAACGTCTCGTCCGCGCACGGCGTTCCTTGTTTTCGCCGCCCGGCGCCGCTAACTCGAAGCCATGGCCTCCAAGCCCGAAAGCCCGACCGAACCCTTCAAGCGCGCCCTGGCGCACGCGGCCCGCTCGCTTGCCGAGACGGCTGATCTCGAAGTCGTGTTCTCGGGCGATGGTCCCCAGCTGCTGGGCAAGCGGGCCGTGCTGCCGCACCCGCCGCGCGACCTCTCGTCCAAGGAAGCCTCGCGCATCCGCGGCCTGGCCGACCAGATGGCCCTGCGCCTGGCCAATCACGATCCGGTCGCCCACGCCCGCGCCCGGCCCAGCTCGCCCGACGGCCAGGCGGCCTTCGAGTCGATCGAGCAGGCGCGGCTGGAAGCGATCGGCGCCAACGCCCTGGGCGGCGTCCGCCAGAACCTGACGGCCGCCCTCGAGGCGCGGCTGGAGAAGCAGGGCCTGACCCGCGCCGTCGCCACCGACCTCCAGTCCGCCCCCATGGCCGAGATCCTGGGCCTGATGGTCCGCGAACGCCTGACCGGCGACGCCCCGCCCGACGGGGCCAAGGCCCTGGTCGACATCCTGCGCAACGACATCGAGATGAAGGCGGGCAAGGACCTCGACCGCCTGGCCGCCGCCATCAACGACCAGGCCGCCTTCGCCCGGGTGACCCGCGAGATCCTGCGCGACCTCGACCTGGGCGAGGAGATGTCCGAGGCCACCGAGAGCTCGGACGAGGACGAGGGCGAGGACGACAATCCGACCGAGAACTCCGACGAGGATCAGGGCGAGGGCGAGGGCGAACAGCCGGAAGGCTCCTCCCCGCAGGAGAGCGAAAGCTCGGACCGCGAGACCGAGGCCGGCGACGAGGAAATGGTCCAGTCGGACCAGGACGGCGAGGTCGAGGAGAGCGACGAGACGCCCGACATGGGCGACGGCGCCAAGCCCGCCCGTCCCGACACCGGCCCGTCGCAGGGCGGCGAGCCGCTCTACAAGATCTTCACCACGGCCCATGACGAGATCGTCCACGCCGAGGACCTGTGCGACGCCGAGGAGCTGACCCGGCTGCGGGCCTATCTCGACCAGCAGCTGACCGCGCTTTCCAGTGTCGTCTCGCGCCTGGCCAACAAGCTGCAGCGCCGCCTGCTGGCCCAGCAGAACCGCGCCTGGACCTTCGATCTCGAGGAAGGGATGCTGGACGTCGCCCGCCTGACGCGGGTGATCATCGACCCGACCGCGCCGCTGTCCTTCAAACAGGAAGAGGACCAGGAGTTCCGCGACACGGTCGTGACCCTGCTGATCGACAATTCCGGCTCGATGCGCGGGCGGCCGATCATGGTGGCGGCGATCTGCGCCGACATCCTGGCGCGCACGCTCGAGCGCTGCGGGGTCAAGACCGAGGTGCTGGGCTTCACCACCCGGGCCTGGAAGGGTGGAACCGGGCGCGACGAGTGGATCAAGGCCGGCAAGCCGGCCGCGCCGGGCCGCCTGAACGACCTGCGTCACATCATCTACAAGGCCGCGGATGCGCCTTGGAGAAGGGCCCGCAAGAACCTGGGCCTGATGATGCGCGAGGGTCTCCTGAAGGAGAACATCGACGGCGAGGCCCTGATGTGGGCCCACCAGCGCATCATCGCCCGGCCTGAAGCCCGCCGCATTCTGATGGTGATTTCCGATGGCGCGCCGGTGGACGACTCCACCCTGAGCGTGAACTCGGGCCACTATCTGGAGCGTCACTTGCGCCATGTCATCGGTGAGATCGAGGGCAAGAGCCCCGTGGAGCTGATCGCCATCGGCATCGGCCACGACGTCACGCGCTACTACCGCCGCGCCGTCACCATCGTCGACGTCGAGCAGCTGGGCGGGGTGCTGGTCGAGCAGCTGGCCGCCCTGTTCGAGGAGGAGCCGCGCGCGGTGAAGCGAGCGCGCGGCCTGCTGGCCCCGCCGCCGGTGGTCACGCCCCAGGCCGCGAAGGCGCCGAAAGCCGCCAAGGTCACGGCGTGATCGGACTGCGCTCGGTCCTCGTCCTGGGCCTGGTCGGCGGCATAGGCGGCTTCGCCACCCAGTGCGCGCCGCGCAAGCCGCCGCCGGCTCCCATGGTCCCCGCCGCGCCGGTCAAGGCCGGGCCCGAGATCACGCTGGCGACGACGCCCGTGCCGCTGGACGCTTCCAATCCGGCCAAGACCATGGTCGAGGGCTTCACCTATGCCGGGGGCCTGGTCGTCACCAGCGCCAGCACCACGCGGCTGCACGGCCTGTCGGACCTGGCGGTTGGGGCCGACGGCCAGCTGACGGCGATCACCGACGACGGCGACCTGTTCGACGCCCGGCTGCAGCTGGACGCCACGGGCCGTCTGGTCGGCCTGACCGACGGCAAGCTGCGGCCACTGACCGGCCTGGACGGCCAGCCGCTGCAAGGCAAGCAACAGACCGACGCCGAGGGCATGGCGATCCTGGCCAATGGCGACCGCCTGATCAGCTTCGAGCGCAATCACCGGATCTGGCTCTATCCGGCCGGCCCCAACGGGACCCTGGGCACGCCGCGCCCGGCGCCCAAGCCCGCCACCGTCTTCCCCGACAACGAAGGCATGGAGGCCATCTCGGCCTATCCCGCCGCCGGCCCCGACGCCTATCTGGTCGGCGGCGAGGAGGGCGAGGCCTGGCTGTGCCGCCTGTCGGCCGACTGCAAGTCGCTGCCGCCGCAGTCGGGACCCGACTTCACCTGGGGGCTGACCGCCTTCTCGCCCTTCGCCGGCCCGGCGGTCGCGACCCTGCATCGGGGCCTGGATCCGGTGCGCGGTTGGCGCGCCGTGGTGCGCTTCATCTCGGACCCGACCCTGCCGCTCGCCCGGCAGCGGACCGCCGCGTCGTTGCATGTCGAAGGGGCCATGCCGCGCGACAATTTCGAGGGCCTGGCCCTGACCCGCTCGCCCAGCGGCGGCACGCGGCTCTACCTGGTCTCGGACGACCGCGCGATCGGCAACCAGCGCACCCTGCTGCTGGCTTTCGACTGGACTCCGCCGCCTCCGCCGCCGCCCGTCCCCGCCAAGCCGGCGAAGAAGCCTGTTCGCAAGCGCTAAGCCGTTTCGTCTCGTACGAGATCGTTTCGTTGGCAACTATATGATAATGTTGGTATTTTTTGTCGCAGTAGCGCTTTCGCACTTGCAATAGACACCGGTGTCACGTACCCATTGCCTCGACGGGCCACGAGGGCGAGAACCTGAGGCCGTCAGAGGAACGCGTCGGGAGGCGGTTGAACTCAACCTCCTTTCCGGGACTATCAACATGATCCGTCTGCTCGTTATCGCCATCTCGGCCCTGATGGCCACCACGGCCGCCACCTCGGCCAGCGCCGGTGAAATCACCATCAAGGTGGCCGGTCGCGCCACCGCCGAAGTGCACGCCGACATCGTTGGCGCCGCCAAGCAACTCTGCCAGGAAGACCTGGTCGGCACTCCGTTCGCTTCGGACCTCGCGCCCTACTGCGTGCGTGAAGTCGCTCGTGAAGCGATCGCCCGCACCAAGAGCAGCGAGCTGGTCGCCTATGACCGCGCCCAAGGCCGCAGCGTGTATTTCATGCGCGTCGCCAGCCGCTAAGCCGCACGCTCACTGAGCTGAAGAGGCCCGCGAAACTCCGGTTTCGCGGGCTTTTTCACGCCTGCAATCGGTTGTTCGCGCGCGAACTATTCTATTTTGCGCGCGAAGCACGCAATGCAACATAATCGTTGATAACCCATGAGAACGTTGCTATAAGAAACGGGACGATCCAACACGGCGACAGACCGGGACGGGGCGTCAGGGGAACGCGTCTGGAGGTGGTTGATCACAACCCCCTTTCGGAACCATCGAGATGATCCGCTCCATCGTTCTGGCCGCTTCGGCCATCGCTCTGTTCGCCGCCGCTCCCGCCTCGGCCGGCGAAATTCGCGTCAAGGTCGCCGGCAAGTCGGCCGCCGAAGTCCGCGCCGAAATCGTCAAGGCCGCCTCGACCGTGTGCTGGGCCGACGTCCGTGGCGAAGCCCTCGCCGGTTACCTGTACCCGGCCTGCATCCGCGCCTCGGTCAACGACGCCGTGTCGAAGATCAACAACCCGGCCCTGACCGCCTACAACACGGCCAACCCGGCTTCGGGCGCTGTTGTCGCCCGCTAACCGGCGATCACGACCACTAAGCTTTCAAACCCGCCGCGGCTTAAGTCGCGGCGGGTTTTGCTTGTCTGGCGCTTGGCGTCCATGATCGGCGGCTCTGGCCCAGAGCGTGGAGCTTGCCCACTTTGATGCCCGCCCTGCCCTCACGATGGATCGCCGGCGGCCTTGTGGCGCTCGCCTCGGGGATGCTGGCCGGCTGCGCGTCCATTCCCAGCGCCTGTCCCGCGCCCAGCCAGCCGACGCAATGGGCGCAGCTGGCGTTCGGGCGCGCCATCGGCGACCAGGGCCTCGTCGGCGACGAGGACTTCCAGCGGTTCGTCGACACCGAAGTCACCCCGCGCTTTCCCGACGGGCTGACCATCGTCGAGGCGCGCGGTCAGTGGCGCGGCAAGGACGGGCGCATCCTGCGCGAACCCAGCAAGATCCTGATGCTGGCCCTGCCGCCCGGCGCGGCCAGCCTGCGGAAGGTCGACGAGGTGCGCGCGGCCTATACGCGGGCCTTCCACCAGGAGTCGGTGATGCTCCTGACCCAGCCGGCCTGCCTGGCCTTCTGACACGACGAAAAGCCCGCCGGGATCGCTCCCGGCGGGCTTTCAGTCGTCGGTAGACCGTAAAGCCTTAGGCGGCTTGAGCGGTCGCGGCGGCCTTGGCCTTGGCCTTGACCTGCGACTTGATCTTCAGGGCGCGCGGCGACAGCTGCTCGTCCTTGGCGCCCAGCAGGAACACGTCCAGGCCGCCCTTGAAGTCCAGGGTGCGCAGGGCCGCGTTGCTGATGCGCAGCTTGAAGCTCTGGCCCAGCGACTCCGACTGGAGCGTGGCGGGCGACAGGGCCGGCAGGAAGCGGCGCTTGGTCTTGATGTTCGAGTGGCTCACATTGTGGCCGACCATCGGACCGATACCGGTAAGTTCGCAACGGCGCGACATGGTGGTTACCTTGGCTTGGGCGAAGCCGCCGGACTCTGTGAAGAGCGTGGCCCCGATAAGATATGAATTCGGACACACGGTTGGACCAGGCCGACCGCGCGAGAGCGGGCGATATAGGCGAAGGCCCGCCTATGAGTCAAGGCTGGTCTGGCCCCTCGCGCCAAGGAACTCTCGCATCCGCGAAGGAACCCCGCGCCTCACCGGCGCCTTCAAGCACGGTTCATCTGGCTCTCTATATAGGAGCGGCATGAAGGAGACCCGCCGTATGCGTTCGACCGCCCTCGCCGCTTCCGCCCTGGCGCTCTGCTCGGGCCTCGCCCTGGCCGGGTTCAGCCTGGCCCAGCCGGTGGTCCGCGCCCCGGCCCGAGCCGCTGTGAAGACGACGATTCTCCCCGGTCATTGGGAGTACGGCTACAAGCTGGCCGGCATCCCGGTCAGCAGCGAGACCAAGTGCCTCAAGCCCGCCGACGTCGAGCAGTTCTCGCGCGGCATCTGCACCCGCCGCTATCGCTGCGACTACACGACCAATGTCGTCTCGAACGGCAAGATCCAGCTGAAGGGCACCTGGACCGACAAGAAGGACCGCGTCTCGCCGGTCACGGCCGACGGGACGTACGCGCCCGAGAGCTTCAAGATGGATATCCATATCAAGACGATCAGCGGCATGCCCCTGGCCGGCAGCCTCAGCGCCAAGCGCGTCGCGGCCGAGTGTCCGCCTGAAGAGAAGCCCGGGGAAACGGCCGGAAAGTAGCCGCCGCCTTCTGAAACCAATTTGTGGTTAACCGGCTTTAAGCTACAATCCCTTGTAGGGAACAAACACCGAATTGGCCGACGTCGCCGATTCGGTCATGATTCGTTTCGCCCCTGTTCGGACAAGCGTTAGCGCGCGTTAAGAGGCGTTGACGGACGGTTCGGGGCCGTCGTCGAAATTGCCGGAAGCGCCAGTCGCGCCCCTCACCGTCATTCCCGCCCTTGTGGCGGGTGTCACCCGAGACCGACAATGGCTTGCGGCGAGCATTTAAGCCGACACACGTTACTTCCGTGATGGGTGGGAGTCGGATGTTCAGTGCGTCCTTCGAGGCTCGCCTGCGGCTCACGCCTCAGGATGAGGATCTCCTTGCACTGACCACCTCATCCTGAGGTGCGCGCTCCTGAGCGCGCCTCGAAGGACGCAGTGAGCCAATGCCCGACTAGGGTGGTTAGCGGACCTCAAAACCAATGACTATTCATCGCCCGCAAGAAGGTAGGATCATCTACGGGAAGGCCTGACGCCGATCCCAATACCGAGTCGATTTGGCCGTGCGGGCAGATAGCGGTGCCCGAGCCCTCGTTGAGCCAACGCTCGACCTGGGCTGGCTTGAACGTCTCAAGGCAATAAAAACAGCCGCAAACACTGCTGTCTTCGATGGCCTTTCGATGCCCGGACGAGTGTCGGTGTGCTGCTCGTAAAACATCCGCCGAATAGATCATAAGGCAAGGGTGGATGAAGGCGTAAGCGTCCGCAATGGGTCGTAAGGCGACCTTGCCGGTAGCCGTGCACTCCCCGCCACAAGGGCGGAAAATGACGGGAGTTGGAGAGGCTGGCCTACCCCCCGCGCGGCGGGGCCACCGAGAACTCCAGGTCGAACAGCGTCGGGACCGCGTTGGTCTTGGCCCGTTCGATGGTCAGCAGCCGCGCCTTGGTCTCGGCCCCGCCTGGCGCGGAGAAGCCGCCCATGCCGCCGGATGCCGCCAGCACGCGGTGGCAGGGCACCACGATCGGCCAGGGATTGTCGCCCAGGGCCTTGCCCACCGCCCGCGCCGCGCCCGGCTCGCCCATGGCCTTGGCCACCTCGCCATAGGTCGAGGTCTCGCCGGGCGTGATGGCCCGAGCGATCTCATAGACCCGCAGGTTGAAGGCCGGCTGGCTGGCCAGGTCCAGCGGGATATCCGACAGGTCGTCCTTGCCACCGGCCAGCAGGTCGCGGATCCGGTCGATGATCTTCTCGATCTCCGGCGTCGGATCGGCCTCGACCGCCTCGGGGAAGCGCCGCCGCAGCCGCGCCCAGGCCGCGCCGGGCGTGCTCTCGGGCAATTGCACACCGATCAGGCCGCGCTCGCCCCAGGCGAGGCCGCAGCGCCCGATCACCGTGTCGAAAAGGACGAAACCCGGGGCGGTCATGCGGAAAAAATAGCAGGCCTGTTGCGACTTTCGAGGGGTCAGCCATACGTTTTCCGATTCTTGCTACGCTTGGAGAGCGCCTTTGCCCCGGATCCTTCTCGCCGCGCTCTTCGCCGCGACCTCTTTCACGGCCGCGAATGCCGCCGATCTCCTGATCCACGGCGGCCCGATCCACACCGGCGTCGACACCGCGCCCACCGCCGAGGCGGTGCTGATCCGCGACGACAGGATCCTGTTCGTCGGCCCGCTGGCCGCCGCCAAGGCCAAGGCGGCCAAGGACGTCCGCGACCTCGACCTGAAGGGCGCGGCCGCCTATCCGGGCTTCGTCGACGCCCACGCCCACCTGGTCGGCATCGGCCTGCGCGAACTGACCCTGAACCTCGACCAGACCAAGTCGCTGGCCGAGCTGGTCGCCACGGTGAAGGCCCACGCCGCCGCCCATCCCGAAGGCGCGATCTTCGGCCGGGGCTGGATCGAGACCCACTGGCCCGAGAAGCGCTTCCCGACCAAGGCCGACCTGGACGCCGCCGCGCCCGGCCGCGTCATCGTGCTGGAGCGGTCCGACGGCCACGCCAGCGTCGCCTCCAGCGCCGCCCTGGCCAAGGCCGGGGTCACGGCGACCACCGCCGATCCGGCCGGCGGCAAGATCCTGAAGGGCGCCGACGGCCAGCCCGACGGCATGCTGATCGACCATGCCCAGAGCCTGGTCGAGGGCGTCATTCCGCCACCCAGCGAGGCCCTGAAGCGCGAGGCCATCCGCAAGGCCGGGGCGCTCTACGCCGCCCGGGGCTGGACCGGCATCGAGAACATGAGCGTCATGGGCGACGACCTGGCCCTGCTGCGCGACGAGGCCGGCAAGCGCGCCTTCCACATCCGGGTCGACAACTACATGGACCCCAGCGGCGCGGCCGAGGTGCTGTCCAAGGGCCCGCAGACCGACCCGACCGGCCTGATCCGCGTGCGGGGCATCAAGCTCTATATGGACGGCGCCCTGGGCTCGCGCGGCGCGGCCCTGCTCGAACCTTATAGCGACGCCGAGGGCCTGGGCCTGCAGCTGACCCCGCGCGACAAGGGCCTGGCCCTGATGCAGCAGGCCAAGGCCGTCGGGGCCCAGGTCGCCATGCACGCCATCGGCGATCGCGGCAACCGCATGACCCTGGACTGGTTCGAGGAGACCCTGGCCGGGGACGCCAAGGCCCGCTGGCGCATCGAGCACGCCCAGATCGTCACCGACACCGACGTGCCGCGCTTCGCCAAGCTGGGGGTCATCGCCTCGATGCAGCCCAGCCACGCGATCGGCGACCTCTATTTCGCCCCGGCGCGCCTGGGCCAGGCCCGCCTGCACGAGGGCTATCGCTGGAAGGACTTCCTCAAGGCCGGCGTGGTCGTGGCGGCCGGCTCCGACGCCCCGGTTGAGGTCGGCGATCCGCGCATCGAGTTCTACGCCGCCGTCCATCGCCACAGCCTGACGGGCTTCGCCAATGCCGACTGGCACCTGGAAGAGGCCGTCACCCGCGCCGAGGCGCTGAGGATGCTGACCCTGGCCCCGGCCTATGCCGTGTTCCGCGAGAAAGAGCTGGGCACCCTTGAAGCCGGCAAGAAGGCCGACGTCACCGCCTTCAGCAAGGACCTGATGACGGTCGAGCCCAAGGAGATCCTGACCGCCGAGCCGGTGCTGACGGTGGTGGACGGCAAGGTGGTGTTCGCGAAGTGAAATCCTCCCCCCGCGAGGGGGAGGATTTGGCTCAACCGCCCCGCCTAGCCGCCGAGCGGCACGATCCGGATTTCGTCCACGCCGATGCCGAGCAGGCGAGGATCGCCGCCGCCGGGCGAGGCCGCGTCTGGCAGGCGAAGCTCGATCCGCGTCGGTCCGCCCGCACGGCCGCCCTCGATCCGCGTGGTGAGAAGGCCGGGCGCCATCACCCTCGTGCTGCTCATCATCCGACCGTCGACCAGGACCTCGACACGCTGGGGGCCGGCCGGCGCGACGCTGACCAGGTTCATCACCAGCGCGAAGTCGGGGCTCTTGTTGTCGACGGTGAGCCACGCGGTCTTGGCGTTGGTCCACGTGCCCCCGGGCTCGGGCAAGGCCCAGCCCTCGCCGACGGCGGCCGGGCGCGCGCCGGCCAGCCGAATGACGGGAGCGGCGGCTACGCTCTCGGCCGGGATCGGCGAATAGGGCGCCAGGCCCGTCCGCGACAGGCCGCGCCCGCACACCAGGCCGCGCATGAAGACATAGCAGTCGGACCGGCCCTTGAACCGCTCGAACAGCACCGGTTGCTTGGCCCGGTCGCCGACCACCGCGGTGATGGTCTTGTCGTCGGGCGAGGCATTGACCGTGGCGGCGGGCTCGACGTCGCAGCTCACGGCGAAGGCGCGCGCCGTCGGACCCGAGTTGGAGACGCCGTGACGGCGCAGCGCCAGGGCCGACATCTGCACGATCGTCCAGCCGTCCTCGCCGCTGACGCACTCGACCAGGGGCGCGAAACGCCAGGGCCGCGCCTCGAACGCCGGATCGGTCCGCATGATGGGATCGTAGAAGGCCGCGACCGGTTCGTAGGTCGTGCGAACGCCTCGGATCATCTGGGTCATGTCGAACGCCTGCAGCAGGGTCGCGGCGATCAGGAGCCCGAGGCGAACCTTGCCGGACTCCAGCTTGTCGACGCGCACGACGCCCCAGGCCAAAAGGCCGTAGCCGACGATCCAGAAGAAGCGGCCATGGCAGCGGAAGAGGCCGATCAGGTTTCCGAACACGCCCGAGGGACGCGGCAGGTCGAACAGCATCCGCATGCCCAGATAGGGCTTAGGCCCGACGGCCCAGAACGTCAGGACGATCATCGCGGCGATCAGCGGCCCAAAGCGGAGCCAGAAGCCGGGCTCGATCCTGACGCCGCGCGCGAGGCCAAACACGGCCCTTCCGAGCGCGACCAGGACCAGCAGCAGGACGCCCGCGCCGAGATAGGCGAAGCCCTCGAAGGTCTGGGCGCCGTTGGCGTCGAGCGTGCCGGTGAACCACTGGCCGTTCCAGGTCTGGCCGAACACCGCCGAGGCCTGCGGCAGGATCGGCCCGACGAGATTCATCGAGTAGAAGCCCATCGCCGCGCCGCCGCCCGACTGGCCGCCGTTCTCGCCATAGCCCAGCACCCAGGCGGCAAGGCCGGCGCCGACGCCGTAGGCGACGATCGTCAGGGCGACATCGCGCACGGCCTTGCCCCGCGCCTGCAGCAGTTGCGACAGCAGACCCGCGCCCAGGCAGGCCGTGACCGTGACGATGTGATAGGGATGCGTCCCCAGGGCCAGTACGGCCAAGGCCGTGATCTCGACCATTCTGCGGACCGAGAGGCCCACCCGGGCGACCTGGATGCTCCAGGCCAGGCTCAAGATCAGCAGCCAGTGGCCAGCCAGCGCGATGTGGCCGAACTGCCGGACGAACCAGGCCGGATAGAACAGGGCGATCAGTCCGCCCAGCACCAGCGACGACGTCCGCTTGACGCCGCAGGCCCGCAACAGCGCGACCATGGCCAGCGGCTGGGCGACGTAGGAGATCAGCAGGAACAAGGCCAGGGGGTTGATCACCCGTCCCAGTCCCAGCGCCTTCATGACGATGGTCAGCCACGGCAGGCTGTCGGTGTAGACGATCGAGGTCGGCAACGCTTCGCCGCGCAGGGCCGTCGTCTCGGTGAGCGGGAAGGTCCACGGATGGTCGATGACCGCGTGATGGCCGGCCATCATGGTCGCCATATCGCCGCGCGGCTCTATCCAGTAGGCGGCATCGGCGCTGAGCAGCGGCAGGCCCATGACCAGATGGAACAGCACAAGCGCCGCCAGGATCAGCCCCAGTTGCCAGTACGATTGACCCTTCACGTGCTCTCGCCCCCAACGAATACCCATCACGGCTACCCTAGGGTGCGACGCTTATCCACCGATGTTTATGGTGGAGCTTGATCGTGGATTTCTCAGTCCTCGATCGCCTCGACGCCCTGCCGGTCCAGTTCCGCCAGGTGCTCCCGCATCGTCTTCAGCTGCTCGGGCGTATGCCCGGTCCACTCGGCCACCTCGCCGATGATCCGCAGCGGCTCCCGCGTGCGGTACGACCTGGTCGGATTGCCGGGGAATTTCTTGTCGGTGAGGTTGGGGTCATCCTCGAACGGGCCGGTCGGTTCGACGATGTAGATCCGCTCGCGCGCCTCGCCCTGGGCCAGCTCCGCGCCCCAGGTCGCCGCCTCCAGCGTGGCGCTGAAATAGACGAAGACCGCCGCCTTCCGCTTGCCGTAGTTGGAGTTGAAGCCCGCGCCCAGCAGGTCGCCGGCCTTCAGGTCGATCTTCGTGCCGTGATAGAAAGTGTCGGTCATCGCTGGCGGCCCTTCGTGAAACGGGAACGCGGTTCCCTCTCAGGGCGCTACAAACTGCGCATAATTCGTCGGCCGCCAATTCTTGATCTCAAGTTTTTCGCCCCCAAATCCCCTTCAGGCGCGGCGCCGTGGCGCTTGCCTCCCCCCGATTCCCGCCCCACCTTTAGGTCATGAGTGACCGTTCGACCGGCCTGGCCCCTTCCAAGCTCACCGCGGTCCTGGGGCCCACCAATACCGGCAAGACCCATCTGGCCGTCGAGCGGATGCTGGGCCACGCCTCGGGGATGATCGGCCTGCCGCTGCGCCTCTTGGCGCGCGAGATCTACGACCGGATCGTCAAGCTGCGCGGCAAGGCCTCGGTGGCCCTGATCACCGGCGAAGAGAAGATCGTCCCGCCGCGCGCGGCCTATTTCGTCTGCACGGTCGAGGCCATGCCGCTGGGGCGCGAGGTCGACTTCCTGGCCGTCGACGAGATCCAGCTGTGCGCCGACCCCGAGCGCGGCCACATCTTCACCCACCGCCTGCTGCATGCGCGCGGCAAGTTCGAGACCATGTTCCTGGGGGCCGGGACCATGGCCCACCTGGTCCGTCGCTTGCTGCCCGACGCCGAGATCGTCGGGCGCGAGCGGTTCAGCAACCTCTCCTACGCCGGCTCCAAGAAGCTGACTCGCCTGCCGCGGCGGACGGCGATCGTCGCCTTCTCCACCGACGCGGTCTACGCCATCGCCGAGCTGATCCGGCGCCAGCGCGGCGGGGCGGCCGTCGTGATGGGAAGCCTCAGCCCCCGCACCCGCAACGCCCAGGTCGCGCTCTACCAGTCCGGCGAGGTCGACTTCCTGGTGGCCACCGACGCCATCGGCATGGGCCTGAACATGGACGTCGACCACGTGGCCTTCGCGGGCCTGCGCAAGTTCGACGGCAAGCGCACCCGCTGGCTCTATCCGCAGGAGGTCGGTCAGATCGCCGGCCGCGCCGGCCGCTACACCCGCGACGGCACCTTCGGCGTGACCAGCGATTGCGAGGAGATCGACGAGGACCTGGTCGAAGCGGTCGAGAACCACACCTTCGAGCCGATCACCCAGGCCGAGTGGCGCAACGCCCGCCTGGACTTCGGCACGCTCCCGGGCCTGCTCCGCTCGCTGGCCGAGACGCCCAAGCGCAATGGCCTGTCGCTGTCGCAGGAGGCCCTGGACGAGCGCACCCTGCGGGCCCTGGCCAAGCAGGAGGACGTGGTCGCCCGCTGCAAGACCGACCGCTCGGCCCTGCTGCGATTGTGGGACGTCTGCCAGACGCCGGACTTCCGCAAGACCACCGACGATGATCACCAGCGCATGGCGCGCACCCTGTTCGACGACCTGACCACGGGCCGCAAGCGCCTGCCCGAGGACTGGATCAACGCCCAGTACAAGGCGCTGGACCGCGTCGACGGCGAGATCGACAGCCTGGCCGCGCGGCTCTCGGGCGTGCGCACGCTCAGCTACATCGCCAACCGTCCCGACTGGGTGGCCAATCCCGCCCACTGGCAGGGCCTGACCCGCCAGCTGGAAGACCGGATCAGCGACACCCTGCACGAAAAGCTGATGGCCCGATTCATCGACCGCCGCACCAGCGTGCTGATGAAGCAGCTGGGCGAGCGCGAGACGCTCTATGCCGGCGTCGGCCAGGACGGCGAGGTCACGGTCGAGGGCCACGTGGTCGGGCATCTGTCGGGCGTGGCCTTCACCCCGGTCCAGGCCGCCTCGCCGCTGGAGGAAAAGGCCCTGCGCAACGCCGCCCAGCGCGCGGTCGGACCCGAGATCGCCCGCCGCCTGGGCTTGCTGGCCAGCGAGCCCGACGACGCCTTCGCCCTGACGCCGGACGGCGCGATCCTGTGGCGCGGCGAGATGGCCGGGGCCGTGCGCCACGGCCTGCCGTTGCTGTCGCCCCGCGCCCGCCTGCTGGGCGAGCTGGGCCCGGCCGCCGTGCGCGAGCGGGCCGAGCGGCGGCTGGACGCCTTCCTGGCCAGCGAAGTCGACAAGCACCTGGCGCCGCTGCGCAAGCTGGAACGGTCCTTAAGCGGCGGCGAGCTTCGCGGCCTGCCGCGCGGCATCGCCCACCGCCTGCTGGAGGCCGGCGGGGTGCTGGACAAGGGTCCCGTGGATCCCGAGCTGAAGGCCCTGAGCCAGGGCGAGCGGCGCACGCTCAAGAGCCTGGGCGTGCGGATCGGGGCGTTCAGCCTCTACAGCCCCGGCGTCCTGCGGGCCGAGGCGATCGCCTGCGCCCGGGCGCTCAATCCGACCGGCTGGCGCGGGGCGCTGACCACGCTGGAGGCCCTGCCCAAGCCCGAGCCCTCGTCGCGCGAGCTGTCGGCCAGCGGCTTGCGGGCCGTGGCGGGCTTCAGCGTCCCGGTCGAGGCGCTGGAGAAGCTGGACGCCCTGTTGCGGGCCGAACAGCAGCTGGGCGGGGTGGTGCTGACCGAGGCCGCCTTGACCGATCTGGGCTGGACCGCGCCCCAGGCCTCGGCCGTCCTGCGCGCCCTGGACTACACCCCGGCGATCCGCGCCAAGCCCGGCCAGCCCATCGTCTGGAAGCGGCGCGGGGCGGCCAAGCTGGAGCAGAAGCCCGTCAAGGCGCGTCCGGACTCGCCGTTCGCGGCCCTGGCCAAGCTGACCGAACCCCCGCCGCGCCGCAAACGACCCAAGCGCCGCAAGCCCGCCGCGCCGAAACAGGCCGCCTCATGACCGACACCGTGAACGACGCCGTTCGCGCGGATGTGTGGCTTTGGCGGGCGAGGTTCTTCAAGACGCGGTCGCTGGCGGCGAAGTTCGTCGACGAAGGCCGCATCCGCCTGACACGCTCAGGGACCGAAAGCCGGGTCGACAAGCCTTCGCGGACCGTGAAGCCCGGCGATGTGCTGGTCTTCGGCCTGGGCGGGCGCCTGATCGCCGTGCGGGTCCTGGACTGCGGCGAAAGACGCGGCCCGGCGACCGAGGCGCGCGGGCTGTACGAGGCGGTGGAGTAAAGATCCTCCCCCTTTGGGGGAGGTGGCCCAGAGGGCCGGAAGGGGCAGCTCGGCATAGGCCGCATTAGCCCCCTCAGTCGCTCCGCGACAGCTCCCCCAGCGGGGGGAGCATCTGCTCGGCGCTACATCCTGAATCCCTTCAGGAAGCCCGCCACCTCGTTCGCCGGCATCGGGCGGCCGAAGTGGTAGCCCTGGACCTGGTCGCAGCCGTAGTGCTCGAGCGCCTTGAGCTGGGCGGCGTCCTCGACGCCCTCGGCGACGACCTTCATGCCCATGGAGGTGCCCAGGGTGATGACGGCCTTCACGATGGCCTCGTCCTCGGCGTTCTGGACGAAGGACTTGTCGATCTTCAGGCGGTCGATCGGGAACTGGCGCAGATTGGCCAGGCTGGCGTAGCCGGTGCCGAAGTCGTCCAGGGCGATCATCACCCCGGCGTCGTGCAGCTGGCGGACGGTGTCGCTGACCAGGTCCGAACCCCAGCCCATATAGACGTTCTCGGTGACTTCGATCGTCAGTCGGTCGCAGGGCACGTTCCAGCGGGCCAGGCGCTCCTGGATCTCTTCGGCCAGGCGGCCGCTGCGGAACTGGGCCGAGCTGATATTGACCGCCACGCGGCCGAAATCGACACCCTCGTCCATCCAGTCGCGCATCTGGCGCAGCGCTTCCTCGAAGGCGACGTCGCCCAGCTTCAGCGACAGGTCCTGGTCCTCGAAGGCGGCCATGAAGCGGGCCGGCGTCAGGATACCCTGCTCGGGGTGGGCCCAGCGCATCAGGGCCTCGAAGCCGGCGACCTTGTTCTCACGGATATCGACCACCGGCTGGTAGAACAGGGTGAACTCGTTCTCGACCAGGGCCGCGCGCACGTCGCGCAGCAGCTCGATCCGCTGCTCCACCTCGGACCGCATCGACGGTTCGAACATGATGCTGCGGTTGCGGCCCGCCTCCTTGGCCCGGTAGAGGGCGATATCGGCGTTCTTGATCATGTGGGCCGGATCGGCGTCCGGATCGCCGTGCAGGGCGGCCCCGATGCTGGCGCTGGCCGTGAAGCTGCGGCCGGCGTGCTCGATCGGACGGCGCAGCAGATCCTGCAGCGTCTTGATCGGCCGCAGCATGTCGGCCTCGCCGTGCAGGCCGCGCAGGATCACCGCGAACTCGTCACCGCCCAGCCGGGCGACCGTGTCTCCGGCCCGGAAGGCGTGCTCCAGCATGCCCGCCAGACGCTTCAGCAAAGCATCCCCGGCGTCGTGGCCCAGGGTGTCGTTGATGTCCTTGAAGTGATCGACGTCGATCATGATCAGGCCGAACATCTCGCCCAGCGTCTCGGACGCCGACACCGCCTCCTGGAAGCGGTGCTGGAACAGGGCGCGGTTGGGCAGGCCCGTCAGCGAGTCCTTGAAGGCCAGGGTCTCGATCGCCTCGGTATGGCGACGGCGGTCGGTGATGTCCTTGAACAGATTGACCAGCTTCTCGGGCTGGCCGTCGGCGCCGACGAAGACCTTGCCGACCGAGCGGACCCAGGTCTCGACCCCGTCCTCGCGGTGCAGGCGGAATTCGAACACCCGCGCCTCGCCCAGCTTGCGGGAGGCCACGGCGTCAGCGCAGCGCTGGCGGTCGTCGGGATGGACGATCTCCAGCGGGTCGTCCTTGAATTCGCAATATTTCTGCAGCTCGGGCGCGGCGCCCGAGAAATAGACCTCGCGGGTGCGCAGGTCGTACTCACGGACCAGCAGGTCATCCAGCTCCAGCGCCATGGTCAGGCGCTGCTTGTCGCGCTCGGCGCGCAGGACGCTGTCGGCATAGCCGGTGACGTCGCGGGCCGTGGCCATGACCGCGTAGGTCTCGTCCCCCTCGCGGCAGGCGCTGAATTCGGTGCGCCAGACGTGTTGGACACCGGTGTCGTCGCAACTCGCCAGATAGCGCGAAAAGGCCACGCCCTCCTCGGCGCAGGCGAACAGGGCGGCGATGTCCTCGGGCGCGACCAGCCCGCCGGCGCTGGCGTCTTGCTCGTTTCCCAAGCTCGCGGCGATGCCCTGGGCGCGCCATTCGCGGCTGACGGCGACCAGAGTCAGGTCGCGGTCCAGCAGGGCGGCGGCGAACGGAAGCTCGCGAACAAACTCACCGAACGCGCGCGCGCGCGCCCTGGCCAGGGCGCGAGTTTCGCGGTCGGCTTCCAAGGTCGGCTGGATAGCCAAGGCTTCATTCTTCATGGTGTCGGGTTTCCGACTGTTTTTATTGGGCGTTTCCCGGTCGGCATAATTATGTTCGTTCAATAAGAAATAGTTTGCATCCAGACGACGCGTTGTCGCGCGGCGTGGCGTCCCAGCCCCCACCAGGGCCCCAGAAGGAGACGCGGTCTGGCCGCGCCGTGAGAATTCCTGGGCGCGAGGACCAGTAAGCCGCATTGACAATCCGGCCCCAGACTTCGAAAACGCGCGCGCCCTTTACTCCGTCCGACTTCATTCGAGTTTACGATGACCTACATCGTCACCGACGCCTGCGTTCGCTGCAAGTTCATGGACTGCGTGGAGGTGTGCCCGGTCGACTGCTTCTACGAAGGCGAGAACTTCCTCGTCATCAATCCCGACGAATGCATCGACTGCGGTGTGTGCGAACCGGAGTGCCCGGTCGACGCCATCAAGCCCGACACCGAGGACGAGGCCGACGGCAAGTGGCTGAAGGTCAATTCCGACTACGCCAAGATCTGGCCGAATATCACGGTCAAGGGCGAGCCTCCGGCCGACCGTGAGGAATTCGAGCGCGAGACCGGCAAGTACGAGAAGTACTTCAGCGAAAAGCCGGGCAAGGGTTCCTGATCCTGGCGTCCGCCGGTTTCTGATGGCGCATCAGAAACGGATCAGCAGGTTCGACTTGTGGGGTCTAGAGCGTCACGCGCGCCGATGCCGCTCACGCTTTCGCCGCCAGGCTTCGGGCCCGATTTCTCAAGCTTGAAGCGGCGCCGCGATGCGAAAGCTTGGCGGCTTGTCCCGACCTGCTGGGACGCAACCCTTTCATAGGGCTGAATTTTATGCTATTGTCGCTGTCGACGTGACGGTTGCGGCTTATCGCGACGGTCCGTCTTGTCGAAGAAGCCGTTCAACCGGCGCGCCCCGATCGAAGGCGAAGGGTGTCTTAAAGGTCTAATTCCAAATCCTGAAGGCTTGGCCCCGCGCCCAGTATTTCCGCGGAGCGGGAAGCTGTCGCCTTTGTTTCGGAATTTAAGACGGCGTTCGGGCCCGGCGGGCCCGCATTGATGAGGACGAACATGAGCAAGTCTGGTCTGGAATTCTCGGTCGGCGATCACGTCGTTTACCCCGCGCACGGCGTGGGCACCATTCAGGCGGTCGAGACCCAGGAAGTGGCCGGTTATTCGCTCGAAGTCTACGTCATCACCTTCGACCATGAAAAAATGACGCTGCGCGTCCCGACCAAGAAGGCCAAGACGGCCGGCCTGCGCCCGCTGGCGGAAGGCGGCACCGTCAGCCAGGCCCTGACGACCCTGAAGGGCCGCGCTCGCGTGAAGCGCACCATGTGGTCGCGTCGCGCCCAGGAATACGAAGCCAAGATCAATTCGGGCGACCTGATCTCGATCGCCGAGGTGGTCCGCGACCTGCACCGCGCCGAGAACCAGCCGGAACAGTCCTATTCGGAACGCCAGCTGTATGAATCGGCCCTGGATCGCATGGCCCGCGAAGTCGCCGCCATCGAGCGTATCGACCGCGAAGCCGCCATCGGCATCCTGACCAAGTCGCTGGTCAAGGCCGCCTAAGGCGGTTCTTTCGACCGACGAACACGAAGACGCCCTCCGCCCAGCGGAGGGCGTTTTTGTTTGGGCGGCGACGGCTTGAAGCCTCGCAAGTGACAGCGCTAACATCGACCCGAGCGGCGGAGTCATGTCGCGTCTCTTGATCTCTGGACGCCATGCCGATCTCGCCTCCCAGTCGCCGCGTACTTTTCAAGGGCTTGATCGGCGGGGTCAGCTTGGCCGCCCTGTCGCCAGGCCGAGCCTTCGCCGCCGAAGACGCCTCCCCGCTCTATCGCTGGCGCAATGTCCGGGTCGGCGGCGGGGGGTTCATTCCCAATGTGGTGTTCAGCAAGGTCGAGCGGGGCCTGGCCTATCTGCGCTCCGACATGGGCGGGGCCTATCGATGGCAGGCCAAGGACGAGCGATGGATCCCGCTGCTCGACGACCAGGCGGAAGGCAGCTGGCAGGGCGTCGAGAGCGTCGCCGCGGATCCGCGCGACGCCGATGTCGTCTATCTGGCCTGCGGCATGGGCCGGCGCGATCCGGCCGCCATCCTACGCTCCGAAAGCCGCGGGGCCGACTGGACGGTGACGCCCGTCCCGTTCCGCATGGGCGGCAACGAGGATGGCCGAGGCCTGGGCGAACGCCTGGCCATCGACCCCAACGACACCACGACCCTCTATTTCGCCTCGCGCCACGACGGCCTGCAGGTCAGCCGCGATCGCGGCGCGACCTGGAGCCGGTCGGAAAGCTTCCCCCTGCCGGGGCTCGGCCTGAACCAGCGCCCCGCGCCGACCCACGGAGGCCTGTCGTTCGTGATCTTCGATCCGGCGAGCGGCGAAGCGGGCGCGGGGTCGCGCACCCTGTTCGTCGGCGTGGCGGATCCCAGCCAGCACCACCTCTGGCGCAGCGACGACGGCGGCCGGGCCTGGAGGCCGATCCCCGCCCCCCACGACTTCTATGCCTGCAAGGCGGCCCTGGACCACCAGGGGCGCCTCTATGTCACCTATTCCAGCGGCATCGGGCCCAACAACGTCGCGGACGGCGCCGTCTGGCGACTGGACACCGCCACCAACGCCTGGACCGAGGTCACGCCGGCCAAGCCGGTCGCCGGGCAAGGCGGCGGCTTCATGGGCGTGGCGGTCGACGCCCAAGGCGCGGTGGCCGTCACCAGCCTGAACCGCTGGAACCCTCACGACAGCCTGTGGCGCTCGACCGACGGCGGCCGAAGCTGGACCGACCTCTATCCGGACGCGCGGCGTGATGTCAGCACCACGCCCTTCCTGCTGTGGGGCGAGCCGCGGGCCGATTTCGGCTGGTGGATGGCCGGCCTGGCCATCGACCCGTTCGATCCCGACTTCGCCTGCTACACCACCGGCGCCACGATCTACGCCACGCGCGAGTTCACCAAGGCCGCCGCGGGCCGCGCCACCCAGTGGTTCCCCTGGGTCGAGGGTATTGAGCAGACGGCGATCATCACCTTGTGCAGTCCGCCGGAAGGCCCCCAGCTTCTCAGCGGGTTCGGCGACATCTCCGGCTTCGCCCACGAGGACCTGACCCGCTCCCCGACCCTGCAGTTCACCAACCCGGTGTTCGGCAACACCAACTTCATCGACTATGCCGGCATGAGGCCCGCGGTGATCGTCCGCAGCGGCACGCCGCATCAGCGCCACAGCGGACCGACCCTGGCCTGGTCGGGCGACCATGGACGAACCTGGGCGCCGATGAGCGCGCCCCGCATCCAAGGCGCGCCGCCCCCGCCGGGCGCCGGGCGACGCGGTCCCGACCCGCACGAGGACGCCGCCATCGTCGTCAACGCCGACGGGAGCGTGTTCATGGTCATGACGGCCACGCCCCAGATCACCCGTGATCGCGGCGCGAGCTGGGGCCAATGCCAAGGCCTGCCGGCCTGGGCGCGACCGGTCCCCGACCGGGTCGACGCCCGCCGCTTCACGGCGATCGATTTCATGACCGGCCGGCGCCATGTCAGCCTCGACGCCGGCGCGACCTTCGCCGAAGCGCCCGTCCAGGGGCTTCCCGCCGACCTTTCGGCCGACCACGCGACCTGGCGCGAGGTCCCCTGGCCCCTGAAGGCCGCGCCCGGCAAGGCGGGACATCTTTGGCTCGCCTCGACCCAGGGCCTGTTCCGCTCGACAGACGGCGGCGCCCGCTTCGAAAGGATCGATGGCGGCGTCCAGGTGGAGCAGCTGGATCTGGGCGCGCCGCCGCCCGGCCACAACCACCCGACCCTGTTCGCCATCGGCCGCAGGGGCGGTGTCCGGGCGATCTGGCGCTCGACCGACGAAGGCCGGACCTGGGCGCGGGTCAATGACGAGCGGCACGAATTCGGACGCCGCTTCCGGTGCCTGGCGGCCGATGCGCGGGTCCATGGCCGGGTGTATGTCGGCACAGACGGGCGAGGCATTGCCTACGGCGAGCCCGGCTGAGGCGCGCCCGCTCAACCTCCGCCTCGACCGCAACCACACGCCGCTTGTCCCGCGCCTAAAGGCGCCGTCATATGGCTTTCGTGGCTGCACGGGCGTTCCCGGGGGGGAGGCGTCGAGGGCGGCTCACAGCGTGCGGAGACCTCGTGGATTCCGGCCCTCTCAAGCGTCTCGACGGTGCGACCTCGCTGGCTCAACGCCTGAGCCTGCTGACGGTCCTGTTCCTGGCGCCGATTATCATCCTGCTGTCGACCATGACGGCCTATGCGCTGCGCGAGATCACCTTCACCGAGCGCGAGGTGCGCGGGGCGCGGTTCCTGGAACAGACCTGGCCAATCGTCATGGGCGCGCCCTTGGCGGGGCAGGCCAAAGACCTGGAGAACGCGGCCGAGAACCTGGGGGTCCCCGACGAATGGCGCGCCTTTACCCAGGCTCAGCCGGACAATCGCGCCGAGGCCGGGGCCGCGCTGATCGTGGCGACCGCCGACGCTTCCAACCTGACGCTCGATCGAGACCTGGCCCGCTTCTATCTGGGCGACACCTCGACCGTCGCCCTGCCCGGCACGCTGATCGCGGTCGAGCGCCTCGACCAGGCCACCAGCCTGCCCGGCGATATGGCCGGTCGGCGCGAGCGCGTGTTCTCCGCGTTCGAACGCCTGAACGCCCAGTCCGAGCTGCTCGACCTGGCCCTGGCCAAGGCGGCGCGAAACCATCCGGCTCCCGAAATACGCGACCAGATTCTGGCGCACCGGCGGGACCTGACCGCCGCCCGCGCCGCGACCCTGGCCCAGCGCGACGCCGCCATGGCCGGCGCCCGGCCGGATCTCACACGCCTGCGCGGCGCGCTTCACGCGACCTGGACGACCAGCGCCGGACAACTGCGCGACCTCGTCAAGCAGGAGCTGGACCTGCTGGTCATGCGCTTCGCCTTCAGCCTGGCCCTGATCGCCGTCTCGGTGGCCGGAGCGCTGGCCCTGACCGTCACCATCCATCGCGGCATCACCCGGCGGATCGACGACCTGATCGGCGTGATGTCGCGGCTGATCGGCGGCGACCTCGACGTCGAGGTCCCGCACCTGGACCAGCACAACGAGTTCGGCCGCATCGCCGAGACGGTCCTGGCCTTCCGCGACAGCCAGATCGAACGGGCCCAGCTGGAGGACGAGGCCGCCGCCGCGGCCCGCGCCAAGTCCGAGTTCCTGGCCAATATCAGCCACGAGATCCGCACGCCGCTCAACGGCGTCATCGGCGCCACCAGCGCGCTGTCGACCACGCCGCTCGCCCCCGATCAGCGCCGCATGGTCGACCTCATCCGCGCCTCGGGCGCCGATGTCGAAAGGCTGATGTCCGACATCCTGGACGTCGCCCGCATCGACGCCGGCGACCTGCGCGTGGAGCTGTCGTCGTTCGACCTGGTCGAGGTCATCAAGGACGCGCTCGCGCCCATGCGGCTCCGGGCCGCCGACAAGGGCCTGGCGCTGCGGCTGGACCTCAACGCCCAGACCGAGGGTCTGTTCGAGGGCGACCCCGCCCGCCTGGCCCAGGTGGTGGCCAACCTGACCGCAAACGGCATCAAGTTCACCGACAAGGGCGAGGTCGTCGTCTCGATCGCCACCCTGCCGACCGAGGTCCCCTCCACCCGCCGCCTGACGGTCGAGGTGCGCGACACGGGCGTCGGCTTCGACGAAAGCCAGTTGCCGCGCCTGCTGGAGCCGTTCACCCAGGCCGACGGCTCGCTGTCGCGGCTCCATGGCGGCGGCGGGCTGGGCCTGCCGATCTGCAAGGCGATCATCGAACTGCTGGGCGGGGCCTTGGACGTGCGCTCCAAGCTGGGCGTCGGAAGCTGCTTCCGCTTCTCCGTGCCGCTGCGGGTGGCCGTCGCCACCCTGCCGGCGCCCGCCAACGAACCGATGGAACGCCCGGCCCGCGTGCTGCTGGTCGAGGACCACGAGGTCAACCGCGCGGTCGTCGAGCTGTTGCTGGCCCCGCTCGGCGTCGAACTGGTCATGGCCTGCGACGGCCAGGAGGGGATCGACGCCTTCCGGGACGACCACTTCGACCTCGTGCTGATGGACATGCAGATGCCCCGCGTCGACGGCCTGGCCGCCACCCGCCGGCTGCGCGACATCGAGGCCCAGCGCGGCAACGGCCGCACGCCGATCGTCATGCTGACGGCCAATGTCGGCCCGGAGCACCAGCTGGCCGCCCTGGCGGCGGGCGCCGACGCCCACCTGGCCAAGCCGATCGACCGCGAGCGGCTCTGGAACGTGATCATGGGCGGCGCGGCGGCGGCCTGACGAACCCTCCCCGCGCCGACTCTGGTTGCCCCCCTCGAACGAAGCGGGCTAGCTGATGGCCACAAGAGGGACGGGGACGGACAGCAGCATGAACGCAACGGCCGACGAGACCGTCCGCAAGGGCCTGGTCACCCGCTTCCTGACCACGGCGCCGCCCTGGGCCTTCGCCCTCTATGGCGGGCTCTCCTCGTTCGCCGTCTATTTCGCCATGTTCGGCTATCGCAAGCCGTTCACGGCCGCGGCCTTCTCGCATCCGGAAGGTTGGCCGTTCGCCTTCGACTTCAAGATCGCCCTGGTGATCGCCCAGGTCGCCGGCTACGCGACCGCCAAGTTCATCGGGGTCAAGGTGATCTCCGAGATGCAGCCTGGCCGGCGCGCCATCGCCATCCTGACCCTGATCTTCGGCGCCGAGATGGCCCTGCTGCTGTTCGGCACCCTGCCGACCGTGATCGGGCCGATGGCGATGTACTTGAACGGCCTGTGCCTGGGCATGATCTGGGGCCTGGTGTTCGGCTTTCTCGAGGGCCGCCGTCTGACCGAGGTGCTGGGGGCGATGCTGTGCGCCAGCTTCATCCTGTCGTCGGGCGTGGCCAAGTCGGTCGGCAAGATGCTGCTGCTGTCGAACGTCGACGAGCGCTGGATGCCCGCCATCTCGGGCCTGATCTTCGCGCCGCTGATGCTGATCGCCGTCGTGGCCCTGGCCCAGCTGCCGCCGCCCAACGCCCAGGACGAGGCCGAGCGGGTCAAGCGCGCGCCGATGGACGCCAAGGACCGCGCCGCCCTGTTCACCGCCCACGCCCCGGCCCTGATCCTGCTGATCGGGGTCTATGTGATGCTGACGGCGCTGCGCGACTTCCGCGACAACTTCTCGGCCGAGATCTGGGCCGAGCTCGGCTTCAAGAACGCCGCCTCGATCTTCACCCTGTCGGAGCTGCCGGTGGCGGCGATCGTGCTGGTCGGCCTGGCCGCCCTGATGGGGGTCAAGGACAACCGCAAGGCCGTGGCCTTCAACATCGGCTTCGTGGCCCTGGGCTTCGTGCTGCTGGGCGCCTCGACCCTGGCCTATCAGCTGCATCTGCTGTCGCCGGTCTGGTGGATGGTCCTGGCCGGGGCCGGGCTCTACATGGGCTACACCCCGTTCAACGCCATGCTGTTCGACCGGATGATCGCCGCCACCGGCAAGATCGGCACGGCGGGGTTCCTGATCTATGTCGCCGACTCGTTCGGCTATATCGGCAGCATCTCGCTGCTGCTGGTGAAGTCGTTCGCCAAGCTGAACATCGAGTGGAGCCAGTTCCTGGCGGGCGGCGCCTATATCGCCTGCGGCCTGGGCCTGGTCGGGCTGTTCTTCGCCAACCGGTTCCTGAGGACGCTTTGACGTGGCGCTGCGGACCATCAGCCTCCGCGCCCGCCGAGCTCTCGCCGATTTCCTGAAGGACGAGGCCGCCGGCGGCTATGCGCTGATGGTCGCCGCCGCCCTGGCCCTGATCGTCGCCAACTCGCCGCTGGCCTCGGCCTATTTCAAGGCGCTGCACGCCTATCTCGGCCCGATGAGCGCCCTGCACTGGATCAACGACGGGCTGATGGCCCTGTTCTTCCTGCTGGTCGGGCTGGAGATCAAGCGCGAGGTGCTGGACGGCCAGCTGTCCCGGCCCGCCGACGTGCTGCTGCCCGGCGCGGCGGCCTTGGGCGGGGTGATCCTGCCGGCGGCGATCTACCTGGCCTTCAATCTCAAGCACCCCGACAGCATCGCCGGCTGGGCCATTCCCTCGGCCACCGACATCGCCTTCGCCCTGGGTGTGCTGGCCCTGATGGGGCCGCGCGTGCCGACCTCACTGAAGGTGTTCCTGACCGCCATCGCCATCATGGACGACCTGGCGGCCATCGTGATCATCGCGCTGTTCTACACCGAGCAGCTGCACCTGCTGGCCCTGGCCGGGGCGGGCGGCGTGTTGCTGGTCCTGATCGCCCTCAACCGGCTGAAGGTCATGAGCCTCTGGCCCTATCTGCTGCTGGGCGTGGCGCTGTGGTTCCTGGTGCTGCAGTCGGGCGTCCACGCCACCCTGGCCGGGGTCGCCCTGGCCCTGACCATCCCGCTGCGGGCCGACGACGCTTCGCCGCTGCACCGGCTGGAGCATGCCCTGCACAGGCCGGTCGCCTTCGGGGTGACGCCGATCTTCGGCTTCGCCAACGCCGGGCTGTCGTTCGCCGGGGTCGGCCTCGCGGCCGTGCTGGACCCCGTGCCGCTGGGCGTGGCCCTGGGCCTGTTCCTCGGCAAGCAGCTGGGCGTGTTCGGCGTCGCCTTCGGCCTGGTCAAGCTGGGCTGGACGCGAATGCCGCGCGGCGCGTCGCTGGGCCAGCTCTACGGCGTGGCCGTGCTGTGCGGGATCGGCTTCACCATGAGCCTGTTCATCGGCGGCCTGGCCTTCAGCGACCCGAAGCTGATCGACGAGACCAAGATCGGCGTCCTGGCGGGCTCCGTGGCCTCGGCGCTGCTGGGCATGGCGATCCTGAGCGCCGCCAAGCCGAAGACGGACTAGAAGAACACGTCGTCCAGGTCGACCTCGCCGGTTGGCGCTTCGGCCGGTTCCTTGGCGGTTTCGCCGTCCTGAACGGTCTGCGCCAGCTCGCCGACCACGGCGCCGTGCGTCTCGCGCTCCTGGGCCATGCTGTACTGGGCGTAGAGCGCGTTCAGACAGGCGGTCAGCACCTCGTCGGCCTCGCCTTCGGGTTCGAACGGCGCGGCCGGCAGGGCGTCCAGGGCCGTGGCGGACGCTTCCAGCATCAGGCCGATCTCGCGGCGGCAGTCCATGCGCGCGGCGGCCTGGTTCATGGCCTCGACCACCGCTCCGCCCTGTTTGGCCAGGTCGACGATAGCGCCGCCGCCCGAGCCGCCGACCTCGCGGATGCGGGACAGGGCGGTCTGCAGGACGCCCGAGATCTGGGCCGTGGCCGGATTGCCCGACAGCTCGCCGCCACCCAGTCCCACCGCGCCGCCGATCAGGGTTTCCACTCCGGCCAGGGTGCGGTCGGCGGCCAGTTCGAGCTTGGCGGCGTGGCCGCGCAGCTCGACGGCGATGACGGTGATCGGCTTGCCCTGCTCGCCGATGCGGGCGCAGCGCAGGGTGGCGTTGAGGGCCATCTGGTGGACATTGGCCTGGATGCGGCGCACGCCGTCGATCCGTTGCGCCAACCGCTCGGCCGCCGCCGCCACGGCCTGGCCGACATCGAGGGCGGCCTGGTCGGCGGCGGTCATCTCCTCGACCAGGATCAGGGCCTTGCCCACATGGCCTTCAAGCCGTCCCAGGAAATCGCCGTCACTGCGGTCCGCCCGGCCATAGGCCAGGTCCTGCAGCTGCAGGATCTCGCGCGTGTCGGCGGCGATGCCGGCCATGTTGCGCTCGATGGCCGCCATCTCGAGTCCGAAGTCCTCGATCGTGGCGTCCAGCTGCGCCTTCAGCAGGGCCAGCATCACCGAGCGGATCCGCTCGCGACGCTCGCCCGACAGGTCGGCGTCCAGGCCGTCCAGCAGCTGCAGTCCGAACTGAACGTGCTCGGCGCGCTGGCGGGTGATGTCGCCGATCTGCAAGGCCATCAGCACCCCGCCGACCTTCTTGCGCGTATCGCGGGCCAGCTGGGCGACCTGGTTGGCGACGGCCGCCACCTGCACGCGCTGCGAGGCCAGCTGGCCGGCGTTGGCCTCGATGGCGTCCGGCGTATCGACCGCCAGGTCGGCGCAGTGGATCCGCAGGTTGCTCTCGTAGATCATCGCCGAGCGCAGGTCGTGGTCCAGCAGGCGCAGGTCCTCGTCGAACGACTCCAGGTGCTCGCGGCCCACGGCGATGCAGTCGGCGATCTCCTGGGCGAACAGGGCGAAGTCGCCGTTGTCGCCCTCGACCCCGCCCGCGGCGATCTTGATGTAGAGCGCGACCACCCGCAGGTAGGCGAGGTTCTGGTGCATGTCGACGATGTGCGCCGCCAGGTCGCGGCTCAGCGTCTCCAGCTTCTCCAGCGCCAGATGGCGCCCGACCAGACCGTCCGGCAGGACCCGCAGGCCCGCCGCGGCCGTGTTCAGGTCGCGGGTGGTGGCGTCGACCATCGACTGGTCCATGGCCTTGGCCAGGGTCTCCAGCGAGGCGATCAGCACCCCGACGCTGCCGGTCGCGTCCGCCAGGACGCCGCCCGTCTTCAGGAATTGCCCCTCGATGGCCTTGGCCACGGCGCCGAGCCGATCGGCGACGGCGCGGGTCTCGGGATCGGAAGGCGCGGCGTCGAATTGCATCGCTGGTTCAGCCATGGACCGGTTCCCCTCGCTGCGCATGCGCAAGGACTTCGTTGAGCGCGGCGAAGAGCGCCGCGGCGGTGATAGGTTTTTCGATATGCATGTCCGCCCCGGCCGAGCGGCTGGCGGCGACGTGCTCGTCGCCGGCATTGGCGGTCAGCATGATGATCGGCGCTCGCGCCGCGCCGCTTTCGCGTTCCAGGCGGCGGATCTCGCGCACGGCCGAGAGGCCGTCCATCACCGGCATCTGGACGTCCATCAGCACGACGTCGACAGCGCCTTCGGTGAAGGCGTGGACCGCCTCGCGGCCGTTCTCGACGCTGATGACCTCGGCCGCGTCGGCCAGCATCAGCTCGACCACGCGGCGATTGGTCGGATGGTCGTCGGCCAGCAGCACCCGCACGGCGCGCTCGGCCTCCAGGGTGTCGGTGTCGACGTCGGCCTGGGTCGGGGCGGTCGTGCGCGGCAGGGGCAGGCAGAACCAGAACTTCGCGCCCTCGCCCGGCTGGCTGTCGCAGTCCAGCTCGCCGCCCATCAGGGCCACCAGCTCGCGCGAGATCGACAGGCCCAGGCCCGAACCGCCGAACCGGCGGGTGATCGAGGCGTCGGCCTGCTGGAAACGCTCGAAGATCCGCGCCTTCTCGATCTCGTCGAACCCGATGCCCGTGTCGGAGACCGAGAAGCGCACCGGGCCGTCGTCGTCGCGATAGGCGGTCAGGGAGACGGCGCCGCGCTCGGTGAACTTGGCGGCGTTGCTGATCAGGTTGACCAGCACCTGGCGCAGGCGGACCGGATCGCCGATCACCACCCCCTCCAGCTCCGGCAGCACGGCGACGGTGAAGTCGACCGGCTTCTCGCTCATCGCCAGGCGCGAGGAATCCTCGACCGTGCGCAGCAGGTCGCCCAGGTGGAAGGGTTGCTCCTCGACCGTGACGCGGCCGGCCTCGATGCGGGCCAGGTCGAGGATGTCGCCCAGCAGGCGCTCCAGCATGACGCCGGAGTTGCGGATGATGCCGACCAGTTCGCGCGAGGCCTCTGGCAGGTCGTGCTTGGCCAGCAGGTCGGCGCCGGCCACGACGCCATTCATCGGCGTACGGATCTCATGGCTCATATTGGCCAGGAAGGTGCTCTTGGCGAGGCTGGCGCGCTCGGCGTCCCGCACAGCCTCTTCCAGGGCCCGGGCCTGGGCGACCCGCTCGCCGACGTCCTCGCCCAGGCTGATCAGGTGGCGCGCGCCCAGGTCGTCGAACGTGGCCAGCACCTTGATGTCATAGACGCCGCCGCCCCTGTCCGGGGGGGCGCGCAGACCGCGGATTGTTCGCGTCTCGCCCATCTTCAGCGTCGAGGCGCCGTTCTTCTCGAAGAAGGCGGCCATCTCATCGCCGAACAGTTCGGCGCGGAGGCGGCCGATCGCGTGCTCGGCGTCGATGCCGAAGGCCTTCTCCGACGCGCGGTTCCACAGCACGTAGCGGCCGGTGTCGCTGGCCTGGACGGCCAGGGGCGAGGGCAGCGATTGCAGCACCGCCTCCATCAGGGAGGCGCTTTCGACCTCGTCGGTGACGTCGCGCGACAAGGCCATCAAGGCGGTCAGTTCGCCGTCGCTGTCCGGCACGGGAGAGATCAGGGTCTCCCAGTAGGTCGGGCCGTTGATCTCGAAGGCGTCGAAGGTGCGGAAGCAGGCCAGCTGACCGGTGGCCGCCGTGCGCAGGGCGCGTTCGACCGAGAAGCGGCTCTCCTCGGGCCAGACCTCGACCAGCGGGCTCATGGCCGGCAGCCGGCTTTCGCGTTCGGCATAGGCCTGGGCGGCCGAGTTCATGCCTTCGATGCGCCCGTCCAGAGTCAGCATCCACTGCCGGAACGGCAGGGCGCCGCCGGCCCGGCTGGCGCGCAATGAATCGCGGAGGTCGGGGCGCGCCTCGATCATCTACCGCTCCGTGCCCCGCAGGATCTCGGCGGCGATGCGCTGCAGTGGCAGGATGCGGTCGACGCAATTGCGGGCGATCGCCTCCTTGGGCATTCCGAACACGACCGAAGTCGCCTCGTCCTGGGCGATGGTGAAGGCGCCGGCGGTCTTCATCTCTTCCAGGCCGCGCGCGCCGTCGTCGCCCATGCCGGTCATGATCACGCCGACGGCGTTCGGACCGACGGTGCGGGCGGCCGAGCGGAACAGTACGTCCACGGACGGTCGGTGGCGCGAGACCAGCGGGCCCGGCTTGACCGAGACGTGATAGCGGGCGCCGCCGCGCTCGATCATGGTGTGGAAGTTGCCCGGCGCGATCAGGACGCGGCCGCGCAGCACGGCGTCGCCGTCCTCGGCCTCCTTGACCTCCATGGCGCACAGGCTGTCCAGGCGCTTGGCGAACGAGGTGGTGAAGCGTTCGGGCATGTGTTGGACGATGACGATGCCCGGGGCGGCGGCCGGCAGGCCTTCCAGCACCTCGCGCAGGGCCTCGGTGCCGCCGGTGGAGGCGCCGATGCAGACGATCATCTCGGTGGTCTTGGCCATCGCCCGGCTGGTGGGCGGCGGCAGCATGGCGTCGGCGGTCAGCTTCTTCTCGGGAACGGCCCGGCGCGGTGGTGGAGTCCGCAGGCCGGCGCGCGGCACGCGGTCGAAGCTGCCCACCCGCTTGGCGCGGGCCGCGGCCTTGACCGTGTCGCAGATCAGGATGCGCGCCTCGGCCAGGTGCTCGGCCACGCCCATGCGCGGCTTGAGGATCACGTCGACGGCGCCGGCTTCCAGGGCCTGATGCAGGGTCTCCGACCCGCCCTCGACCAGGGACGAGCACATCACCACGGGTATCGGATGCTGGGCCATCAGGCGGCGCAGGAAGGTGACGCCGTCCATGCGCGGCATCTCGACGTCCAGGGTGATGACGTCGGGGATTTCCTCGGCGATGCGCTTGGCGGCGACAAACGGGTCGGACGCGGCCCCCATCACCTCGATCTCGGGATCGCTCTCCAGCACCGCCGTCAGGGTCTGGCGGACCACCGCAGAGTCGTCGACGATCAGGACACGGATCTTGTCGCTCATAGCCGTTGAAACACCGTATGGGCGACGGGGGCGACCGGCAGGTCGACGCCGACAATCGATTCCGAATGACCCAGGATCAGGTAGCCGCCCGGACGCAGGTGGTCGCAGAGATTGTTCAGCACCTTGGCCTGGGTCGGTTTGTCGAAATAGATCAGGATGTTGCGCAGGAAGATCACGTCGAAGTCGCGATCGGCCGGATAGGCGTCGTCCATCAGGTTCAGGCGAGCCACCGACAGCTTGCCACGCAGTTCGGGCGCGATCCGCACCTCGGGACGGCGCGGATCTCGGCACCGCATCACGTAGCGGGCGCGCAGCTCCTGCGGCACCGGGTCGATCATCGCCTCGGAGTAGCGGCCGGCCGTGGCCTGGGTCAGGACCTGGGTGCAGAGGTCGGTGCCGAGGATCGAGTAGTCGACGCGGCGGACCTGGCGGCTGAACTCCTCCAGCACCATGGCCATGGTATAGGCCTCGGCGCCGATCGAGCAGGCCGCGCTCCAGATCTTGAGCTTGGTGCGGCCGCCCTTGGTCAGAGTCTGCAGCCCCTCTTCGCGCAGGAAGTCGAAGTGCTGGGGCTCGCGGAAGAAGTCGGTCTTGTTGGTGGTGATCGCGTCGATCAGGCGGACCTCTTCCCGGTCCAGGCCGCCGCCGTCGAACAGATAGTCGCAATAGTCGTCGACGGTCAGGTAGCCGCTGTCGCGCATGCAGCGGCGCAGGCGCCCCTCCAGCATCGTCCGCTTGTTCGGCGGCATGCGGATGCCGCTGTAGTCGTGGATGAACTTGGCCAGCCGGTTGAAGTTGCGCAGGCTCAGCGCCTCGCTCAACGAAGGGTCCTGCGGCTTCATCTGGACGGCGAGGTTCGACAAGGGCGGGCTCCGGAGCGCCGCGTTTTGCGGCGCGAAGAGGCGGAAGAGATCACGCCGCCGGTCAGGCGGCTTGGCGGATGGCGTCGGCGTCCTGGGCGGTCAGCATGCGGGTCATCTCGAACAGGACGACAAAGCCCGTTTCGCGCCGGACGACGCCCTGGATGTAGTCCGAGCGCCACGGCACCCCGATGTCCGGGGCCGGCTCGACCTGGTCCGACCGCACGGTGATCACCTCGATCACCCGGTCGGCCACCAGGCCCAGCGACAGCAGCCGGTCCTCGAGCGGGACGTCCAGCACCAGGATCCGGGTGCTGGGACCTGGCGCCACCGGCGCCAGGCCCAGCTTGCGGCGCAGGTCCAGGGTCGGGGTTCCCTGGCCGCGCACATCGGTCAGCCCCAGGAGGAAGGGCGGACCATCGGGTATGGCGAACGGCGCGCGGTACTCCAGGATCTCGCGGACGAACGTCACCGGGATCGCGAAGACCTCATCGCCCAGGCTCAAGGTTACGAACTGAAGTTCGTCAGCCGGGCTGGACATCTCACGCATACTCCCGGAAGTCGCGGTCGTCCTCGTCCGGGCCGCCGGTCGACAGGTCCAGGGCGAAGCCGCGGGCGCGGCTCTGCTGCTGGGCCACCGGGTTTGACGGCTTGCGCGCGGCCGGAGCCTTGCCGGCGGGCTTGGAGAACGACTTGGCCGGCTTGCGGGCGGCCGGGCGCGCGGCCACGGGGGCCTTGCGCGAATTGCCGTCCTCGATGCGGAAGTACGAGATCGAGGCTTGCAGCTCTTCGGCCTGGGCGGCCAGCTCTTCCGAGGTCGCCGACATCTTGTCGGAGGCGTCGGCGTTCTGCTGGGTCACCTTGTCCAGCTGTTGCAGGGCTTCGTTGATCTGCGAGGTGCCGATGTCCTGCTCGCGGCAGGCGGCGCTGATCTCGGAGACCAGTTCGGCGGTCTTGCGGATGTCCGGCACCAGGCTGGTCAGCATGTCGCCGGCCGATTGGGCGGCCTTGACGGTTTCCGACGACACGGCGCCGATCTCGGCGGCGGCGGTCTGGCTGCGTTCGGCCAGCTTGCGCACTTCCGAGGCGACGACCGCGAAGCCCTTGCCGTGCTCGCCGGCGCGGGCGGCTTCGACGGCCGCGTTCAGGGCCAGCAGGTCGGTCTGGCGAGCGATTTCCTGAACGATGGTGATCTTCTCGGCGATGGTCTGCATGGCTTCGACGGCGCGCTTGACGGCTTGACCGCTCAGCTCGGCGTCAGCCGACGACTGGCGAGCGATCTTCTCGGTCTGGGCGGCGTTCTCGGCGTTCTGCTTGATGTTGGCGGCCATCTCTTCCATCGAGGCCGAGGCCTCTTCGGCCGAAGCGGCTTGCTCGGTCGCGCCTTGGCTGACCTGTTCCGAGGCCGCCGACAGTTCCTGGCTGCCCGCCGAGACGTTCTGCGAGGCCGAGATAGCGTCAGCCACCACGCCGCGCAGGCGATCGACCATGCGCTCCAGCGCCAGGCCCAGGGTGTCCTTGTCCGACAGCGGCTGCGGCTGGACGGTCAGGTCGCCGTCGGCCACGCGATCGGCCAGGGCGGCGGTCTCGCGCAGGTTGGCGGCCATGGTGTTGAAGTTGTCGATCAGGTCCTTGATCTCGTCGTTCGACTTGACCTCGGCCGACTGGTCCAGGTCGCCGACGGCGACGGCCTGGGCCATGCCGATGACGCGCTTGAGGCCATTGGCGATGCTCAGCGAGATCCAGACGCCGGCGGCGGCGGAGATCAGCAGGATCAGGCCGGCGGCGGTCAGCAGCAGGGTGCGGGCGTGCTCATACTGCTTGGTCGTGTCGGCGTCCGTCTGCTTGACGGCGTCGTCGGCGGCCTTGGTCATGGCGTTGATCGAGTCGACGACATGGCCGTAGTGCGTACGGACCTCGCCCATCGACAGGGCGCCGGCGCGAGCCTTGGCGTCGGACGAGTCGCTCTTGGCCAGGGTCCGCAGCTGGTCTTGCGTGGCCATGTATTCCGGCCAAACCTCGTCGATCTTGCGCAGTTCGTCGGCCATCTTCGGCGTGGCGATCTTGAGCAGTTCGCGACGCTCCTCGACCACGCGGGCGCGGTGCATCTCGATCTTGCCGTCGTATTCCTCGATCTTCTTCTGGTCCGTGACCAGGATCAGGTTCTTTTCGTTGCGCAACATGGCGTTGACGTCGTCGACCATGTTGTTGGCGATCCGCGCCTGGGCGACCGGGCCGGTCATCAGGTCGCTGATGGCGACGTTCAGCGACGCCAGCTGGGCGACGCCCAGGGCGGCCATCACCGTGGCGAGGAGGGTGACCAGACCGAAGGCCAGGCCGAGTTTGAGCTTGATCGTGAAGCGCATGAGCTTGCTCCGGGGCCCTTAGGACTGAGCCGTGGTCTGAAGAGACGGTTGCGAGGAGGTCCGGCCGCGCGCGGCGAAGATGCGCGCAAGATCGGGAACGATAATCAGGTCGTCGGAACGCTTGGCGAGACAGCGGATGAAGTCCTGGCGCCAGCGCATGCCGACGCGGGGCGGGAGCTCCGTGTCGGCGTAATTGATCGTGGTGACCTCGTGCACGCGGTCGGCGCGCAGACCGATCAGGGTCGGCTGGTCGCTGACGTCGAACTCGATGACCACGATGCGGCTGTGGGTGGTGGTCGTCCCGCGCTCCAGCCCGAAGGCCAGGCGCAGGTCGACCAGGGGGATCACCCGGCCACGGAAATTGATCACGGCGCCCGCGAAGGCCGGCGCGCCGGGCACGTCGGTCTCGGGCAGCAGGTCCAGCACCTCGCGGACCAGACCGGCCTCAAGGCCGAAGGTCTCACCGTGCAGGTCGAAGGTCAGGGCCTCGATAGCCCCATCTTGCGCGAAGCTCGTCATCAGCCGGCCGCCTGGAACTGTTCGTCGCGCCGCTGGCCGGCGGCGACGAGGTTGGTGACCTCGAGGATCAGGGCCACGCCGCCGTCGCCGAGGATGGTCGCGCCCGAGAAGGTCTCGAGGTCGGCGTGGAAGGCGCAGAGCGATTTGATGACCGTCTGGTGGTCGCCGATGATCTGGTCGACGGCCAGGCCGACGCGGCCCTGGGCGGTCGAGACCACCACCACCTTCTGGTACGGATCGGGTTGGCCGCCGGCGCTGAACAGCTCGCGCAGGCGGACGAAGGGCGTGATCTGGCCGCGCAGGGTCAGGAAGTTGCGGCCGGTGGAGCGTTGGTCCTGCTCGGCGGTGAGCTCGACGCACTCCTCGACGGCCGCCAGCGGGATCACGTAGCGGCCGTTGCCGACACGAACCAGCAGGCCGTCGATGATGGCCAGGGTCAGCGGGATGCGCAGGGCGATCTGCGAGCCCAGGCCCGGCATCGAGGACATTTCGATCGAGCCGCCGAGGCCTTCGATGGCGCTCTTGACCACGTCCATGCCGACGCCGCGGCCCGACAGGTTGGTCACCTGGCCGGCGGTCGAGAACCCGGGACGGAAGATCAGGTGCAGCAGCTCCTGGTCGGTCAGGACCTGGCCGGGGGTGATCAGGCCGTTTTCCTCGGCCTTGGCGCGGACGCGGGCGCGGTCGACCCCACGGCCGTCGTCGGTGATGGTGATGATCACCTCGGCGCCGGCCTGGCGGGCCGAGAGGTTGATCGTGCCGGTCTCGCCCTTGCCGGCGGCCAGGCGCTGCTCGGGCGTTTCCAGGCCGTGGTCGGCGGCGTTGCGGATCAGGTGGACCAGCGGATCGGCGAGGCGCTCGATCACCGTCTTGTCCAGCTCGGTCGTCTCGCCCTCGGTGGTGAAGGCGATGGTCTTGCCGGTGTCGCGCGCCAGGTCATGGACCAGGCGGCGGAAGCGGCCGAACAGCTGGATGATCGGCACCATGCGCACGACCATCATGATCTCGCGCAGTTCCGAGGCCAGCTGCTCGATCTCTTCGGAGACCGACAGCAGCTGGATGTCGCTGCTGGAGAGCGCGACCTGCTTCAGGCGCGACTGGGCGATGACCAGCTCGCCGACGCGGTCCATCAGCTCGTCCAGGCGATCGGCGGGGACGCGGATCATCTCGGCCGAGCGCGCCGAGCGGCCCTCGGCCTGCGGCGTGTCGTTGGCGGCCTTGGGAGTTTCGATCGCGGCGACGGCATTTGGAGGGGGGGCCGTCGCCGCGACCACGTCGCCCTGGGGGGTAGCGACGATCTCGGTGATATCCAGGGTCATGTCGTCGATGACGAAGATGAAGACATCTTCGATCGCCGAACGCGGCTTGTCGGTGGTCACGACCACGTCCCAGGACAGCCGGCAGTCGGTCGGGACCAGGTCCTCGATCGCGGGCACGGCGTCGGTGATGGCGGTGACTTCGCACACGCCCAGGTCGCGCAGTTCATCCAGCAACGGCAGCGGACGGCCGCCATTGACGAAGGTCTCGGGCGGCAGGCTGAAGCGCACGCGCCAGGTCTTGTCGGCCGGAGCGGCCGGCGCCGGGGCCGAGCCCGCGCCGTCCACGGCCTGTTGCAGATCGGCCAGCAGGGCGTCCTCGACACCCGGCTCGACCGGCTCGCCCTCGGCCAGGGCCCGCATGTGGTCGCGGGCGGCCAGGACGGCGTTGACCAGGGCCGGCGAGGCGGCGACCTCGCCCTTGCGAACCCGGTCGAAAGCCGTCTCGCAGTGGTGGGTGAAGCCCGCCAGGGCGTCGAAGCCGAACATCGAGCCTGACCCCTTCAGGGTGTGCAGGCTGCGGAACACCGCGTCGATCGTCTCGCGATCGTCCAGGCGCTCGGCCAGGGTCAGCAGGTCCACCTCGACCTGCTCCAGCAGATCCCGGGCCTCGAGGCGAAAGGTGGCGACGGGATCCAGGCCGCTCACTTGGCGAGGACCTTCTTCACGACGGTGATCAGCTGGTCGGGGTTGAACGGCTTGGTCAGCCAGCCCGTGGCCCCCGCCGCCTTGGCCTGGGCCTTGATGTCGGCGTCGGACTCGGTGGTCAGGAAGATGATCGGCACGCCGGCGTGCTTGGGCTTGGCCCTCAGCGTACGGATCATCGTCAGCCCGTCCATGATCGGCATGTTCAGGTCGGTGATGATCAGCTGGAAGTCGCCGGCGTCGGCCTGGGTCACGCCCGCCTGGCCGTGCTCGGCCTCGGTCACGGCATAGCCCTCGCCGGTCAGGGCGATCTTGATCGCCTGTCGCAGGCTGGCCGAGTCATCCACCGTCAGGATCGAGGCGCTCATGAGTTCACCGTGTCTTGAAGCCAGAAGGCGGCGCGGTCAGGCGCGCCGAGAAAGCCACCGCGCTCGAGCACGGCGCGCGTCGGACCGGAGGCCGGCGCGGAAAGATTGAGAGAACGGCCGCGTCGGGAGGCCGACGTCCGGGCCGCTTCAACGAGTTGCACGAGGGTCAGATCGGCGTCCGTGACGCCGTCCAAGTCGATCACGATCGGCAGATCTTGATCGAAGGCTGACAAGACCTTCTCGTGAGCTTGCGCGACCGAGGCCAGCGACAAATTGCCGCACAGCTCGACGCGGAAGAACTCCCCCTGTGGTGTCGCCATGTTGTGCGCCACTTTCATCTATGTGTTTTTGATCGCTGCCCCCGTTGGCGCGATCACCCCGTCCCTGTTTGCCAACTCGACACGCGAATATTTGATCAGCGCGCGACGAAGACTGAACACACCCATTAGTCGTGTAGGAGCGTGAATTTTCCCTTAATTGTGAGAATGGGAGAGAATTTCTCACTGCGACCGAGAATCGCACCACTGTGCGCAATGCTCATCCCAGTTGGCCGCGCCCTAGGACGCGACCAGGACCACCGTCGACGGCGATCTAGGGCGACGTCGACGTGCAAACGGACTGCGGAGATTGAAGACTTGTATGTCGTCCCTGAGCGCTTGAAGGCGAACTGACCGATGCGTCAGCGCCTCTCCAGCGGCGCCGGACTCGCGGTCCGGAAGCTGAGGCTCGCCAAGGGCCTGACCCTCGCCGAATTGAGCGAGCGCTCCGGCGTGCCCCTGTCCAGCCTGTCCAAGCTGGAGCTGGGCCAGGTCTCGCTGACCTATGACAAGCTGATGCGGCTGTGCCGTTCGCTGGAGGTCGACCTCGAGCACGTCATTCGCCACGAGGCCGAGACCGCCCCCGCCCCCAGCGGCCGGCGCGTCGTCAACCGGGCCGGCGAAGGCCGAGCCGTGCGCGTGGGGCCGCATCTGGGGGTCGTGACCGCGTCCGAACTGCTGTCGAAGCCCTTCGCCCCGGCGATTCTCAACGTGACCGCCCGCTCGCTGACTGAGCACGGCCCGTTCACGCGCCTGTCAGGCGAGGTCTATCTGCTGGCCCTGGAGGGCGCGGCGGTGCTGCACACCGAAAGCTATTCGCCACTCACCCTGAACCCCGGCGACGGCGTCTATTTCGACGCCCGGACGCCATACGCCCTCTTGGCCCAGGGCAAGAAGGCCAGGGTGCTGCTGGTGGCCCCGCCGGGCGAACCGACGCTGGAAGCCTAAGGGCTAGTTGGCCGCCGGCCGCAGCAGGAAGACGAAGCCCTCGGCCTCTTCCTCCGGCAGGCTGACCTCGACATCCCACAGCTCGACGACGCCGAAGCGGCGGGCCAGGCGCCGCCGCCGACGGCTGATGACCTCGCCGGCCGCCTTGGGCGTGGCGTGGCTGAGCGCCTCGCGATCGCCGGGCTCGAACAGGTCCCAGACCAGTCCGCCTTCCATCTCGTCCGGATCGAAGTCGAGTTCGGGGCAGGCCGGCGACGTGAACACGATCTCGCCGGCATGGTCGGTGCGCAGCACTAGGGCGCGGGTGTGGTCGGACAGCAGCGAGGCTCGCATCTCGTTGACCAGGACCTGGCTCCAGGCGGCGCGGGCGTCGATCAGCGACAGGCGCAGGGCGTCGACCCCGCGGGCTATGCGGCCCATGTCGTGGTGGTCTTCCACGTAGGGCGTCGGGCCGCTGGTGTCGTTCTCGGCCAGCCGGTCGATCTGGGCGACCAGCTGGGTGATGCGCCGGCTGAGGTCGCGGGCCATGCTGATCGCCAGCCAGACGCCCAGGACCACGCCGCCGCCGACGAGCAGCACGCCCAGCATCAGCTTGCGCACCATGGCTTCCCGCCGCTCGGCCAGCAGGCCGGCGAGATCGCGGGCCGTGTCCTCCCACAGGACCGGGCTCTCCCGCGCCACCACGGCGGCGGGGGCGGCGCCCAACTGATCCAGCCGATCGGCGCGGGCCTTCAGGGTCTCGCTCAACTTGCCGCGCGGAAGACTGGCCGAAGCCTGGGAAAGGCTGAGCGCGGCGCGGTGCGCCAAGCGCGTCCGATCGCCGGGCTCGTCGCGGACGCCCAGGGCCAGCACCAGGAGGTCCGAGCTCAGGGTGTTCGCCAGGTGATAGGTCTCGGAATAGGGGTCGAGGATCACCGTCCGGGTGACCGAGGCCGCCCGCTCCACGGCGGCGCGCTCGTCGCCATCGCTCTGGCTTCGGACCTGAGGCCAGATCGCCTGAAGGGCCGACACGTCCTGGATCTCGCGATCCAGGAACGCGAAATCCCGCCGCGCCCGGTCGGCCTGGAAAAACAAAAGCAGGAAGAGCGGCGCCAGGAACAGCGCGCATAGAATCGCGATGCGCGTCCTGAAGTTCATGTTCTTTTGGAGCGACAGGGGCACGTCAAAGGTCCGCCAAGTTCGCCCGCCATCAAGACTGCCGCCGGTCTCGTTCGAGAACCCGCGATCATGCCCCCCAGCACGGCCTTACTTGGGCAGTATCAAACCTTAAGCTTGCAAGGCGTTGTGGCGTTTTGCCGCATGCGTGTCGCGGAGCCGACAGAACCCCGCCTAGGCGTCCAGCGGCTGGGCGCCGACCGGCGCGGTCAGCCCCACCTTGGTGCGCTCCATGACCACCGACGTGCGGAAACGGCGGACATTGCCGTTCTCGAAGAACAGCCGGTGCGTCAGGGCCTCGAAGTCGGACATGTCGCGCGCCACGCACACCAGGGCGAAGTCGCTCTCGCCGGTGACATAGTAGGCCTGCTGCACCTGCGGCTCGTCGCGGATCGCCGCGCGGAAGGCCGCCAGCTGCTCGCGGCGCTCACGCTCCAGCTCGACCATGATGATGAAGGTCATCGGCGCGCCGACCGCCGCCGGGCTCAGTATGGCCACCTCCCGCTCGATCACGCCGGTCGCGCGCAGCCGCTTCAGTCGCCGCTGCACCGAGGCGACCGACAGGCCGCAGGCGTGGGCCAGGGCGTCGACACCCAGCGAGGCGTCGGTCTGCAGCCGGTCCAGCAGAATGCGATCGGCGTTGTCGAGCGTCGCGGCGGCCATGATCGATTTCACTCATACAGAAGGTCAATTCTGGGAAACTTAGTCGTCGATCGGCCGATCGGCGAGCCAATTAGCGCGCGAACTTTCGCTAGTCTGCGGCCATGACGATCGACCTCGCCTTCCAACCCGACCTGGCTCGGCCTCTACGCACCTTGGGCGGCCTCCCCGGCTTCGCCGCCACGCCGCTGCGCACCCTGGCCCAGCCGAAGGGTCCCGCCGTGCTGATCAAGGACGAGCGCGATCGCATGGGCCTGTCGTCCTTCAAGGCGGTCGGCGGCATCCATGCCGTCGCCGTGCTGCTGGAGGAGATCCGCCGCGACACGCCCGACGCCGCCCCGACCTTCGTCTGCGCCAGCGCCGGCAATCATGGCCATGCGGTCGCCGTCGGCGCGCGGCTGTTCGGCGCCAAGGCGCGGATCCGCCTGTCGCGCGCGACCCCCGCCCCGTTCGTGGCCCGGCTGGCGGCCGCCGGCGCCGAGGTCGTGATCAGCGACGGCCGCTATGACGACATCCTGCTCGAGGCCGAAGCCGACGCGGCGGCCACCGGCGCCATCCTGCTGTCCGACTCCGCCACCTCCGACCACCTAGGGCCGCCCGCCCTGGTCATGGAGGGCTACACCCTGATCGCCGAGGAACTGCGGACGGTGTTCGAGGTCTCGGGCCGCTGGCCGACCCATGTCTTCCTGCAAGCCGGCGTCGGCGGCCTGGCCGGGGCGATCGCCCACATGGTCCGCGAGACCTGGCGCGAGCAGCCGGTCCTGATCATCGTCGAGCCCGAGGCCGCGCCCTGTCTGGCCGCCAGCGCCCAGGCGGGCCGTCCGATGCGAGTCGAAGGACCGGACTCGGTGATGGGCCGCCTCGACTGCAAGGCGCCGTCGATCCTGGCCCACGCCATCCTGGCGCGCCGCGAGGTCGGCTACGCCGTCGTCAGCGACGCCGCCGCCCAGACCGCCGCCGACCACCTGGCCTTCGCGGGCCTGGCCACCACGCCCTCGGGCGCGGCCGGTTTCGCCGCCCTGCTCGCCGCCGGCCTTCCGGCCGACGCCCGCCCGCTGGTCTTCCTCACCGAAGCCGCCCTTTGACGGAACCCGCCATGCAACTGCTCTACCAGACCCACTCGCCGTTCGCCCGCAAGGCCCTGGTCTTCGCCCACGAGGCCGGCCTCGCCGATCGGATCGCCGTGATCCACCACGAGACCAGCCCGACCCTGCGCAATGAGGTGGTCCATGCCCTGAACCCGCTCGGCAAGGTCCCGGTCCTGATCACCGACACGGGGGACGCGATCTTCGACTCCGGCGTGATCTGCCACTATCTCGACGACCTGGGCGACGGCCCGCCGCTGATCCCCGTCGACCCGGCCGAGCGGATCGCCGCCTTGCGTCTGCAGGCGGTGGCCGATGGCCTGTCGGAGGCCGGCATCCTGGTGCGCTGGGAGACCGCTCGCCGTCCCGAGGCGTTGCGCTATCCGCCGCTCGCCGAAGGCCACCTGGCCAAGGTCGTGGCCGGTTGCGACTTCCTGGAAAGCCGCTTCCAGCCGCGCGAGACGCCAGGCCTGGCCGAGGTCGCCATCGCCACCGCGCTCAGCTGGCTGGCGTTTCGCCAGGTGTACGATTTCCGCCCCGCCTGCCCGAGCCTGGCCGACTGGTACGACGTCTTCAGCCGGCGCCCCTCGATGCGGGCTACCGCGCTGGAGGGCGAAACCGTCGACGCTTGAAACAAGCGAAACAAACCAGCCTTGAGCCGGTCACGCTTTGGCGCGAGGATGAGGCTGGCGGGCGCCACCTGGAGTACGAAGATCATGCGCATTCTGATCGGTTCGGCCGCACTGCTGGCCCTCCTCGCCGCCGGTCCCGCCCTGGCCGAAAAGACCAAGGGCAAGCCCGACCGCTCGGCCTGTTTCCACGTCTCGTCGATCAATGGCTGGTCCGCCGTGGACGACCGGACCGTGGACGTCAGGATCACGTCGAAGGACGTCTGGCGCCTGACGCTGTTCGCCCCTTCGCCCACCATCGACTGGAGCCTGCGGATCGGCATCGACACGCGCGGCCAGTCCTGGCTGTGCTCGGGCAGAAGCATGGGCGCCGAGATCATCGTTCCGGGCGACATCGGCATGCGCCGGTATCCGGTGACCGAGATCCGCAAGTTGACCCCGGAAGAGTTGGCCACGCCGAAAAAGGACAAGAAGTCCTAGGCCCGTTGCGAACGACCGGCTCGCCCTCTAGGCTCGCCTCAATCTTGGGGTGAGCGAACACATGACGACCTTTGAAGCGGTAGGCGGCCAGTTCGATTTCGGCCGCGTGGTGCAACGGACCTTCAAGGTCATCGGTGAGAATCTCGGTCCGTTCGCCCTCTGGGCCCTGATCCTGGTCACCGCGCCGGGCTTCATCGTGACCCTGGTGGCGCTGCGGAGCCAGCCCGCCGAGATCATGCCCCTGTACGTCTTCGGCGGTGCGCTGCTGTCCGGGGTCGGCTCTCTGATCCTTCAGGGCGTGATCGTGCATACGGTGATCGCCGGGTTGAACGGTCGCGCGGTCGGCGTCAGCGCGGCCCTCGGCGTGGGCGCGCGCTTCCTGCTGCCGCTGCTGGGGTTGGCGATCATCACCACCCTGGCGCTGACGCTTGGCTTCGTCCTGTTCCTCGTGCCCGGTCTTATTCTCATGACGATTTGGGCCGTCTCCGCGCCCAGCCTGGTGGCCGAGGAGCGTGGCGTCTTCGAGAGCTTGCAGCGCAGCCGCGACCTGACGCGCAACCACCGCTGGTCGATCTTCGGCCTGCTGGTGGTCTATTTCATTCTCAGCATGATCATCAGCACCGTGGCGCGGCTGCTCGGCGCATCCGCCGGCCTCAACATGACGAACAACTTCGCGATCGGCGCCCAGGCCGGTTTTACGCCCGTCATCGTGATGGTCACGTTCATCACCGCGGTGATCAACAGCGTACAAAGCGTGATCGCCGCGGCTGGCGTCTCATCGCTCTATTACGAGCTGCGGGTCACCAAGGAAGGCGTCGCGCCGGATCAGCTGGGCGCGGTCTTCGACTGACGGACCGGCTCAGACGTCGTGCTTGTCGCGACGTCGCACGCCCATCAGCAGCCGCGCCTCCAGCCGCTTGCGCAGGGCCGCGTAGTAGGCGCTGAGGAAGTCGTAGTCGTCCTCGCCGGCCGCGCGCGCCCAGCCGATCTTGGCGGCGATCCGCTCGGCCACGACTCGCAGGGTGCGGCGGTCGCGCTGGCGCAGAACGTCTTCCAGCACGTGCAGCTCCTTGGCCCCATAGGTGTCCATCTGCTCCACGGTGAAGGCGTAGCGGGCCAGGCGCTCGGCCCCCTCGTCGGCCATGTCGCGCACCAGGTTACGCTTGGGCGTGCGCACCACCCAAGTGCCGCCGACTAGGTCGCCCGCCCGCAGGCGGTCGGCGTTGAACAGCGGGAACAGCACGAAGATCGCCGCCCAGGCGAAACCCAGCAGGTACATCCAGCTCTCGACCCCGCCGTCGCCGGTCGGCGCGAACAGGATGCTGATCGGCAGGAAGACCTCCAGCTCGCGCATGGCGTTGCGGGCGAAGATCGCGCCGGGCCGCAGCCGGCCGCCGTCGCGCGCCGCCACCCGCAAGCCCATGATCCGCTTGCCCGGCGTCGCGGCGGCGGCCGAGAGCTCGAAGCCCACGAAGTAGAAATTGCGCAGCAGGAAGAAGCCCAGCAGCCAGATCACCCCCATCACCTCGGCGCCCTTCAGGCCCATGGCCGAGATCGCGCCCAGGGCCAGCAGCAGCGCCACGAGCGAGACGACCAGAAGCGTGCCGACGATGATCGCCGCATCCAGCAGGAAGGCTCCCGCGCGCTGGCCGGCGTCGCCCAGCTCCAGCCGCAGGTCGACGCCCTCGGGCGTGACGAAGGCGCGGGTCATCTTGGCTTCGGACGCGACCTTAGCCATCGCGGCGCTCCCCCTTCGTCTTCTGGCCGCGCGGCCCGTAGAAATAGGCGCTCCACATGACCGCCGTCGCGGCGGCCACGGCATAGCGCGCGGCGGTGTCGGTGATCAGCTGGCGGCCGAACCCCTCCAGCAGGCCAGCCAGGAACAGCATCACCACCACCCCGCCCATGACGGTGGCCGCGTGGCGACCGGCCTCGGCGATGGCGTCCAGCCGCCGCTGCTCGCCGGGGAAGGCCACCGCCCAGCCAATGCGCAGGCCCGCCGCTCCGGACAGCACCACGGCGAACAGCTCGGTCACCCCGTGGATCAGCAGCCAGCCGCCGGCCTCGACGCCCAGCCCACGACTGGCGAACAGGGTGACGAAGGCCCCCAGCGTCGCGCCGTTGTAGAACACCAGGGCCGCGCTCGGCAGGCAGAGCGCGAAGCCGAGGGCGAAGGCCAGCAGCGAGACCTGGGCGTTGTGGGTGAACAGGAAGGTCGCGAAGAACGACAGCCCGTCCTTGCCGCCGCTAAACAGGGTCGAGCGCAGCATCTCGGTCGAGGCGGCCGGATCGCGGCCGCCCGACATGCCCTTGGGCATGAAGGCATAGTACCAGTCGGCCTCGTGGCCCACGAGCCAGGCGGCGACCAGGGCGCCGGCCATCATCAGGACGAAGCTGGCCAGGGTTTCGCGCCACAGCCCCTTCACCGCCTTCGGCCAGCCCTCGCGGAAGAAGGCCGCCAGCTGCCCCCACAGGGTCTCGCGCGAGCCATAGACGAAGAAGTACGACCGCGCGCAGAGCGTCTCCAGATAGTCGATCAGCGCCCGGTCCAGCGAGGTCGCCCGCGCCACCGACAGGGCCGAGAGAGCCGACCGGTACAGCACCGGCGCGGCCAGCAGGTCCTCGTCCGACAGGCTGGCGATCGAGCCCTTCTCGACCTTGGTGATCAGGCGCTCCAGCCGCCGCCAGTCGGCCTCGCGCTCCTGGCGGAAGCGCTGGCTTTTCAGGCGCGGATCGATCTTGACCTCGATCACAGGAGATCCCTCCGCTTGAGGTCGACATAGGCGTTGATCACGGCCGGCCCGATGGCGGCGGCCGGGGCCTCGACGATGTGGGCGCCCAGGCGGCGCAGGCGGGCGATGACCGTGTCGCGCTCGCGCAGCAGGCCCGCCGCGACCACGGCGCGCGAGACATCGGCGGCCTCCGCCGGATCGGTCGCGACCATGCCTTCCAGCTCCTCGTCCTGCATGACGACGAACAGCACCAGGTGCCGCTCCAGCAGCCGGGTCGAGGCCTCGATCATCAGCTCGGCCGCCGTGGGGTCGGTGAAGTCGGTGAACACCACGACCAGGGAGCGCCGCCCCAGCTTCGCCGCCAGGGTGGCCAGGGCCAGGGTGTAGTTGGTCTCCTCGGCCGAGTAGTCGATCTTGCCCGCCGCGTGCTGCAGCTGGCGGAAGGCGTCGGGCCCGCCGACCACGCCGGTCAGCAGGCGCGGAACGGAGTCGAAGGCGAAGAAGCCGGCGCGGTCTCCCGACCTCAGGCAGGCATAGGCCAGCAGCAGGCCCGCATTGATCGCCCGGTCGACGCGCGGCGCCCCGCCGATCGGCTCGCACATGGCCCGGCCGCAATCCATGGCCATCACCACGTGGTGGTTGCGCTCGGTTCGGAACTCCTTGGCCAGCAGGTGGACGTGGCGGGCGGACTGCTTCCAGTCGATGGCCCGCCGGTCCATGCCCGGGCTGAAGTCGCGCAGGGATTCGAACTCCGAGCCCTCGCCACGATCGACCTGGCTCTTGCTGCCGATCAGGGCGTCGCGGGCCAGCATCTTCACGGCCTCGTCGCGCACGCCGCGCAGGTCCGTGCCCACGGGCGCGTCGAGGCCCAGCTCGAACAGCTTCTGTTTCCAGACCAGGCCCAGCGGCCCGGTCCAGCGGATCCACAGCCGGCTCAGCCGCCCCTCGCCGCGCCGCTCGGGGGTCAGGAAGAACCGGAAGGTCCCGACCTGATCCTCGACCGCGCCCTCGACGAAGGGCGCGGCCAGGCCCAGGCGCGGATCGGCCTCCAGCGCGGCCTCGGCCCGGGCCGGCGCGCGGCTGTCGAAGCGGGCGGTGAAGGCCGCCTCCGCCGGTCTCGCGACTGACAGGAACGGCCGCTCCGGCGCATCCAGGGCCAGCTTGCGCCGCGAACCGCCGGACAAGGCGTCGGCGGCCATGGCCAGCAGGATCAGGCCGATCCAGGCCGGGCCCGACAGCCACCCCGCCGGCGTCAACACGCCGACCAGCAGCGCCGTCGGCAGACCGACGGCGGCGGCGATCACCGCGCGGCGCGTGGGATAGATCACCGGGGGGCCGCCACCCGCTCGACCAGGCCGTTCAGCACCAGGTCGACCTTGCGCCCCTCGATCTCGGCGGCGGCCGACAACACCAGGCGGTGGCGCAGGGCGGGCGCGGCGAGAGCCTTCACGTCGTCGGGCACCACATAGTCGCGGCCGTCCAGCGCCGCCGCCGCGCGGGCGGCCACGGCCAGCATGGCCCCGGCGCGCGGCGAGGCGCCGGTCTCGATGTCGGTGGAGTCGCGCGTGGCCCGCACCAGGTCGACGATGTAGCCGATCACCTCGTCGGTCAGCCGCACCTGAGCCACCGTCTCGACCGCGGCGTCGATCGCCGCCCGCGACAACACGGGCTCCACGCCGAACGCCGCCGGGTCCATCTGGCCGCTGCGCGAGCCGTGGCCGACGATGATCGCCCGCTCTTGCTCGGGTGTCGGATAGTCCAGCACGTGCTTGAACAGGAAGCGGTCCAGCTGGGCTTCCGGCAGCGGATAGGTCCCCTGCTGCTCGATCGGGTTCTGGGTGGCGACCACCGTGAAGCGGGGGCTCAGCGCGTGGGAGACCCCGTCGATGGTGACGTGACGCTCCTGCATGGCCTCGAGCAGGGCGGCCTGGGTCTTGGGCGGGGTGCGATTGATCTCGTCGGCCAGCAGCAGCTCGCAGAACACCGGCCCGCGCGTCAGCGAGAAGGTCGAGGTCTGGAAGTTGAACAGGTTGGCCCCGATCACGTCGCCCGGCATCAGGTCCGGGGTGAACTGGATGCGGCCGTAATCCAACGCAACGCTACGCGCGAAGCTCTGGGCCAGCAGCGTCTTGGCGGTGCCGGGCGGCCCCTCCAGCAGCACGTGGCCGCCGGCGAACAGGGCCACCAGCAGCAGGTTCACCGCCTGGTCCTGGCCCACCACGGCCTTGCCGATCTCGGCCCGGATCCGGGCGGCCAGCGCCCCGACTTCACTCACATCCAGCTTGGCGTCACCGGCCTTATTGGCGTCCACGGATGAGCTCCTGTTTCCAAGTATGAAGGTCGCGGGCCACGCGCGTCAGGTCGGACGCGGTGGCGTCTCGCGCGCGTTCGGCCAGCGCCGAATAGGTATGGGTCGCGCCAACGGTCTTGCTGACGCGATCGAGGAAGTCGTCGAGGGCCTGGCCCTCCAGCCCGCGCGGCGCACCGATCGCCCGCGCGGCCGAGGCCTGGACCAGGCGGGCGTACAGCGGCGCCATGCGCGCCTCGCGGCCGGCCAGGCGGATCAGGCCGGCGGTGTTGTCGGCCAGGGCCGTCTTGCCCAGGGCCACGGCGCGGCGCGCCCGCAGCGAAGGCCCGAACCGCGCCACCGCCTGCATCCCCGCCAGCGCGGCCAGGGCGACCAGCACCAGGGTCGCGCCCAGCAGCGGCGGCTCCACGGCCAGGCGGATCAGGCTGCGGGTGCGCTTGAAGCCGTGCAGGGTCAGGTCGAAGACCACCGGCGTATCCTTGGCCCGGATCAGGTCCAGCATGGCCACGGCCGTGCGCGCACCGTTCGCGGTCTTCAGTCCCCGGGTGTTCAGGAAATCCGGATCGGCCAGGACATAGGTCCCACCGCCCTTGTGCATGACCAGCACCGGCTGGCCCGTCTGGTCGAGCAGTACGGGCGTCCAGTCCGCGCCACGCAGGGCGCGCGGCGAGCGATGGCGAACCGGCGCGCCGAAGGCCTGGCCGCTGGGCCGCGTCAGCCGCACCTCCCGCTCGCCCTTGGTCGTGCTCAGGGTCAGCCCCTTGCGCAGGTCCTTGGGCAGAACGTTCAGACTGGCCGCTTCGGGCTCGACCTCGACCGTCATGACCCAGCCGCGATGGCGCGGATAGGGCGCGGTGCGCCACTTGGGCAGCACGATCAGGCGCGGCCCGGGATAGTCGAACTGGTCAAGGTCGATCGCCGACATGGTCGCGGTCGGCGTCAGGACCAGCAGGCCGTCCTCGGCGGTCGGCGGCAGGATCCCGCGGCTCGTCAGCACCGGCTCGCCGGCCAGGTGCAGCAGGCGAGCGGCGGCCGCGAAACCGACCGAGGAGCGCGACAGGGCATGGCCGCCGCCGTCATCGCCCTTCTTCAGCTCGGGCGCATAGGCCGACAGCACCATCAGGCCCGCGGCGCAGACGATCCCGACCAAGGCCAGGACGATCATCGCCATCGGCGAGAAGCCGCCGCTCCGGGCCTTCCAGGGGCTCATCCGCGCCACCCGTCGGGCAAGGCGAAGGCTTCATAGGCGGCGCGGCAGGCGGCGAAGTCGTCGCGGTCAACCGGCCTGCCGCCGAACAGGCCGCGCTCGACCACCCGGGCGATGTTGACGAAGGCCGGTCGGGCGGCCTCGGGCAAGGCGGGCAGCCCGGCGATCTCGCGCGCCGTCAGCGAGACCCGCACGGCCTTGGGCCGATGCTTGTGGATGTCCTGGACGCTGCGCAGCAGCAGCAGGTGCGCGGCTTCGAGGAACTGCCCCTCGGCCGCCAGCCGGTCGGCGGCGGCCAGCAGGTCTCGCGCCTCGCCAGCGTCGGGCCGCCACGGCGGATCGGCGATCAGGCGCGGGCCTTCCGCCCGGGCCGCCGGCTTGCGCAGTCCCAGGATCTCGCGGGCGATGGCGTAGAGGATCAGCAGGACCAGCACCGCCAGTCCGACCCAGAAGACGTATTTCATGTAGGGGGCGATCGCCTTCAGCCCCTGGCCCAGCCAGACCAGCCATTCGGGAATCTTGGGCGGCGCGAAGGTCACGGCCTCGAACTGGAAGCCCGTGTCGCCGCTCAGGCGTCGGTGCGCCTGTTCGACCGCCTCGCCGGACGCCTTGTCAGAAACCCTCACGCCCCGGAACCCAAAGTCGCCCCACCCCGCGACCGAAGCGCTGCGCCCCAACCCACGACGCGGCATCATCGGCTCAACCTTACGACGTGGCAATGGGGTTTGGCTTGACTCATCCGTTAGCAAACACTAACCGTTAGTCATGACTAATATTCAAGGCGCATTGGCGGCTCTCGTCGATCCCACCCGCCGAGCGGTGTTCGACCGCCTGTCGGAGGGACCGTCCGACGTGGGCTCGCTGGCGGCCCGGCTGCCCGTCACCCGCTCGGCCGTCTCGCAGCATCTGAAGGTGCTGAAATCGGCGGGGCTGCTGACCGACGAGGCGATCGGAACCCGGCGGATCTACCGGATCGATCCGGCGGGCCTGGGCCCCCTGCGCGCCTGGCTGGACCAACACTGGGATCGAGCGCTCGGCGCCTTCGCCGCGCTCGCCGACGACATGGAGCAAGACGAAGAATGACCACCGCCCTCATCCGCCCCGCGCCGATCCGCAAGCGCCTGGAGCTGCGCGCCGGCCCTGAACGCGCCTTCGAGGTCTTCACGCGTTCGATGGGCAAGTGGTGGCCCAAGGAGCACTCGATCGTGCTGGCCTTGCACCAGACCCCTCAGGTCGACGTCCAGATCGAGCCCGTGGTCGGCGGGCGCTGGTACGAGATCGGCGAGAGCGGAGCTGAATATACCTGGGGAGAGGTGCGGGCCTGGGAGCCGCCGAGCCGCCTGGTGCTGGTCTGGCGCCTGAACGCCCAGTTCGAATACGACCCTGACCTGGACACCGAGGTCGAGCTCCGCTTCCTGCCCCGCCCCGAAGGCGGCACGGTGGTCGAGTTCGAGCACCGCGGCCTGGAAGCCTTCGGCGCCAGCGCCGCCGAGATCATGATGGGCATGGACGCCGGCTGGGGCCTCATCCTGGGCAATTTCGTCGGCGAGGCGGAGGGCTGATCAGCGCCCCCGCCCTCCCACCAACGCCTGGGCGTAGTGGTGGCGATCGATGATAGGGCGACAGAAGATCAGTACGCCGTCGATCACCGCCGGCTCTTCCAGCAAGGACCTGAACCAGCCGTTGGCCTCGGGCGCCCCGGCGTGCAGGGCGGTGACCCGGTAGCTGTGCCGGCCGGAGACGGCAGCCGCGGTCGAGACGTAGGGGTCATCTCGCAAGCGCGCTTCCAGGCGGATCAGGTTTTCGCCGTCGGTCAGCCGCGTGCGCAAATCGGCGATGCAGTGGCAGACGCTGTCGGGCAGCCGCACCCGGTCAACCAGCTTGAGCATGCCGCTCTGCTTGAAGCGGGTGATGATCCGGAAGGCCGTGGTCTGGGAGACGTCGAACAGCTGCGCCAGCTCGTGCACCGTCGGCAGCGGCTTGCCTTCCAGCTTGGCCATGATCTCGAGGTCCGCCGTCAGGCCGTCGTGCGGCGCGACGGCCTGACGCGAGGCGTGGGGCGATCCGGGTCTAATCTGGTTCACGAGCGCCTCGCCTGGTCTGGGGAGCGGGCCCGCCCGCCCCTCCGCGACCCCGCGAGTAGACCGTGGAAGCGTCTGAATAGCAACGAAATTCTCTGATTAGAGAATTTGTTCCTGAATTGAGAAATCCTCCTACTGGCCGCCCTTTTTCGGGGTGAACAGCAGGTCGTGATAGTCCCAGCTGAAGTCGGCGATCGGCGAGGCGGCCTTCATGGTCACCCGCTCGATCGCTCCGTCGGCGTTGAGGCCGAAGGTGACGTAGGCCGGCTCGATGGTCTTGTCGTCGAAGCGGGTGACGAAGGTGTCGTACTGCCAGTGCTCCAGCTTGCCCGCCATGCGCGGGGTCGACTTGAAGTCGATGCGCAGGCCGTCCGACCCTTGCGTCACCGCGATGTCGCCGTACCAGGGGTCGTTGTAGGTCCCGGCGTACTTGGTCGTGGGCAACGAGGGTCCGACGCCGGCCGGCTTGGCCTGGACCGCGCCCAGGCTTTTCAGCGCGCCGGCGACCAGCTGCTTCTTGTAGGCGATGTAGCGCTGGGTCCACGGCTCGGGCTTGAGGTCCAGATAGTGGTCGAGCAGCTCGTACATCAGGCCGCGCGGCAGCTCGCCGTCCTCGCTGTTCAGCTCGATCGAGAAGCCGACATTACGGTCCGGGATCAGCACGACCACGGTCTTGAAGCCCAGCACCGCGCCGCCGTGCCAGACGATCTTGGTCCCGCGATAGTCCTGGATCTGCCAGCCCAGGGCATAGGCCTGGAAGGTCGGCTTGGTGACCTCCATGCCGGGCGGGGCCCGGTCGAGCGGTTCGATCACCGTCGGCTGCCACATGGCCGCGTGCGAGGCCTCGCTGAACAGCCGGCCGCCGCTGGGCAAGGCGCCGTGCGCCAGCTGCAGCTTCAGCCACTTGGCCATGTCGTTGGCGCTGACGGCCATGCCGCCGGCCGGCGCGCCGCTGCGGGCCAGCTCGTCGCGCTCGTCGAGGATCTCCTGGTCGCCCGCCCCGCGCAGGCCGCCGTTCATGCGGGCGTGAGGATAGGCGCGGTTGACGTTGGCGAAGCGGCGCTCGTCGGTGGTGGCGGTCGCCATCCCGGCCGGGGCCAGGACGTGCTGGCGGACATAGTCCTCCCAGGTCTGGCCGGTGACCGCCTCGATCAGCTGGCCGGCCACCATGTAGAGGATGTTGTCGTAGGCATAACCACTGCGGAAGCTGGTGGCGGGCTTCAGATAGCGGATGCGGCGGACGGCCTCGGCGCGCGGGATGTTGCTGCGCGGCACGAACAGCAGGTCGCCCTGCCCCAGGCCCAGGCCGCTGCGGTGGACCAGCAGATCGCGGATGGTGATCTCGCGGGTCACCCACGGATCGTACATCTGGAAGCCCGGCAGGCGGTCGGCGACCTTGTCGTCCCAACCGATCTTGCCGGCGTCGACCAGGGTGGCCAGGGCCGCCGTGGTGAAGGCCTTGCCGGTCGAGCCGGTCATGAACAGGGTGTCGCCGTCGACCTTCTCGGGCGCGCCCAGCTTGCGCACGCCGTAGCCCTTGGCGAGCACCGTGGTCCCCTCGTCGACGATGGCGATCGACAGGCCCGGCGCGCCGACGGCCTGGCGCAGCGTCTCGACATGGGCGTCGAAATCCTTGGGCGGCTGGACGACGGGCCCGGCGGCCATGGGGGCCGCCTGCAGGGCGGCGGCGAGAACGAGGCTGATCATGGGACCTCCGGTTGGAAGGCGGGACGCCGGACGAGACGAAGAAGACCGATCGTCGCCAGCGGGGCGACGTAGAGCGCGATCAGGGCGTAGGCCAGCAGGCGGTAGCCGCCGGCGATCAGTCCGACCAGTCCGACCCGCTCGGCCAGCACCATGCAGAAGACCAGCAAGGCCAGGGCGCACAGGGCGCGGGCGCGGACGCCGAACGGGCGGCCCAGCCGCGCCTGGAAGGCTCCGGCGACGCGCTCATTGATGGCGTGGACCGCGCCCGTGCCGCTCTCCAGCAGGGCCGCGAAGACCATCACCTGGAACAGCAGGCGGAAGATCGGCAGGTTCAGCTTGGCCAGCAGCACGTCGGACGGCAGGGCCGCGGCGCTGACGTCGGGCGCATAGGCGCACATGCAGACGAAGAAGATGAAGGCCGGGATCATGGCCAGCGGACCGGCGATCAGGCCGGCGGTCACGGCGTCGCGGTCGCTGAGCAGGTGGCGGGTCACCGGCAGGATGATCACCGCTCCAATGATGTTGTAGCCGGCATAGGTCGCCCCGCCCGCCAAGGCGTCGGTCCCGACCAGGAAAGGCGTGGAGAAGGCCGTGGCGACGTCGTGACCGAAGGTGGTCAGCGCCAGCACCAGGAACAGGGCGTAGACGCCGTACAGCAGGATCGAGACCCAGGCGAACAGCTGCTCGACCACCTTGTTGCCGAAGGCGGCGAAACCGGTGACGCCGACCAGCAGGGCCAGCATGCCCGCCCACTTGGGCGCGCCGAACAGCGCGTGGCCGATCTCGCCGGCCGCCGCGCCGAACACGGCCAGCACGATCACCACGAAGAAGGCGTAGGCCAGCTCGAAGGCGATCCAGCCGCGTCCCAGCAGCGCCTGGAAGAAGCTACGATAGTCCCGCGCCCCGGTCGCTCGCGCGAACAGGAAGGTCAGGACGCACATGCCGCTCCAGATCAGGGTGGCCAGGGTCAGGCCTACGAGACCTCCCCACGGACCGGCGGGCATGAAGAACTCGGCGATCTCGCGCCCGGTGGCGTAGCCGCCGCCGATGACGGCGGCCTTGAACGCCAGGCCCGGCAGCAGCCAACGGCTGAACCAGCCGGACGCCGTCGCCGGAGCCTGCCCGCTCATGCGAGGCAGGCGTCCAGCAGTTGCTCGAACGCGGTCCCGCCGCGCAGCGGATCGGCGGTCGGCAGGCCAAGGCGCGCCGCGACCGCCTCGATCTCGGCCTGGGCCGCCTCGGGGCTGAGTTTGCCGGTGTTCAGGCTGACCCCCGCGCAGCGGATGTTCGGATTGGTCACTCGGCCCAGCGCGATGGTCGCCTCGATCACCGCTTCGATCGACGGAACGGCGTGACCGGCATGGCCCAGGATCTCGGTCCGACCCGGCTCGTGGCAGACGACGAAGGTGTCCGGCTGGCTGCCTTGCAGCAGGCCGACGGACACCGCGCCATAGGCTGGGTGCATCAACGAGCCCTGCCCCTCGATCACGTCGATATGGCTGGGATCGGCGGCGGGACTCAGCATCTCGGCCGCGCCGGCCACGAAGTCGGAGACCACCGCGTCGATCGGGATGCCGGCGCCGGCGATCATGATCCCCGTCTGGCCGGTGGCGCGGAAATCGACATCCAGCCCCCGCCCCTTCAGCCCCCGCGTGATGGCCAGGGCCGCGTACTTCTTGCCCAGGGCGCAGTCGGTGCCGACGGTCAGGATGCGCCGACCGGAGCGCCGGACACCCGTGCCGACGGGAATGCCCGGCGGCGGGGTGCGCACGTCGATCAACCGCCGTCCCGTCCGCTCGGCGGCCGCCTTCAGTTCGGGAATGTCCGACAGCTTGGCGTGCATGCCCGAGATGATGTCGAGCCCCGCCTCCAGCCCTTCGACCAGGCCGGCGATCCAGGTCCGGGGAATGACGCCCCCGGCATTGGCCACGCCGATCACCAGGCCGCGAGCGCCCTCGGCCACCGCCTGGGCGGGGGCCAGCGCCGGCAGGCCGGTGGTGACCCCCGCGCCGGGCAGGACGAACTCACCGACGCAGCGGTGCCCCACCCAGTCGCGCAGGCCGAACGCCGTCTTGGCGTAGCCGGGCTCGACCGTGTCGCCGAGGAACAGGAGGTAGGGCGACGGCAGGCCGCCGGCCTCCTCTCCTCGCCGCGCGTCGTCTCGCGCTGCTCTGGCGATGGCGCTCATGCGATCAGAAGCCGGCCGTCAGGCTGACGCCGATGGTGCGCGGCCGGATCACCCCCGTGCCCATCGCTCCACCCGGATAGACCGGCAGGCCGTTGGCCAGGATCGAGCTGGTCGACATCTTGCCGTCGGCGTCGCCCAGGTTCTTCACGTAAGCTTCCAGGTCGACCCTGCCGATGGTGATCCCGGCCCGCAGGTCGATCACCTCGTAGCCCGACAGCTTGCGCTGGTGGCCGTTGGCGGTGCGATAGGTGGCGTCGAAGGCCCCGCTCTGCCCGCCCATCAGACGCAGCGAGGCGCCGACATAGGCCTGCTTGTCGCCGAGCGACCAGCTGTAGTCGCCGTTGAAGCCCACGCTGAGCTTGGGGGTGAAGGGCAGCTGATCGCCCTTCTTGCCGCCGACCAGGGCGCTGGTGTCGCCGGCCAGGCGGGCGTCGGTATAGGCGCCGTTGGCCGAGACCGTCAGGCCGCTGGCCAGGCGCGCGGTGGCGTTGAACTCGACCCCGTCGCTCTTGGCGTTCGCGCCATTGGCGTTGATGCCGAAGTTGTTGACGACGGTGAGCAGCTGGATGCCCTTCCAGTCGATGTGGAAGGCGGCCACGTCCAGGGTGAAGCGGCGATCGGCGCTCTCGCCCTTGTAGCCGACCTCGTAGCTGGTGACCGTGTCGGGCGCGAAGCTGGACGGCGTGTTGGCCGGGGCGCTGGGCGGGATCACGTTCGGGCCGCCGGGGCGGTAGCCCTTGGAGACGCGGCCATAGACCGAGCGGTGATCGTCGATCTTGAACTTCGGCGCCAGCGAATAGGTGAAGACGTTGTCCGAGGAGGTCAGGCCGCTGTTGATCGGCACGCCGCCCGCCAGCACGCCCTTGGCCGCCTGGTCCGCGCCCTGTTTGTTGTGGCTGTAGCGGCCGCCCAGGTCGACGTCGAAGCGTTCGCTCAGGTGGATCGTGGCGTTGCCGAAGCCGGCATACTCCTTGTAGCGCGACACCAGGCTGACATCGGCCAGCAGCGGCAGGGTGGTCAGCGGCGTCAGCGTGCCCGGCGCGACGGCGATATACTGCTGGAAGATCAGGCCCTTCTCGTCGGTGTAGTAGCCGCCGACCAGCCACTCGAACTTGGCGCCCTCGTTCGAGACCAGGCGCAGTTCCTGGGTGTATTTCCGGTTGTTGGTCTTCTGGCCCAGATAGAGGTCGTTGGCGGGACCGAAGATCGATTTGATCAGGCCGCTGAGGTTGAACGAAGCGTCGTCGCGCTTGGTCTGGTTCAGCTTGCTGTAGCTGCTGGACGCGGTGAGCGTGGCGAAGCCGACGTCGTGGTTCAGCACGCCGTTATAGACCCGGTAGTCGACGTCCGAGAACGTCGGCACGAACTGCGACAGGGTCGGCCCGCCGTGCAGGGTCTTCAGGGTGTTGGGATCGCTCTCGACCACGGTCGGGGCGTCGGCCTTGATGTTCTGCAGCACCGCGGTGAGGCGCAGGTCGGTGCGGTCGTTGGGCTTGAACATCAGCGAGGCGCGGCCGCCATAGATCTTGGCGTCGTTGATGTTCTTCTCGACGTCCGAACCGCTGGTTCCGATCGAGTCGATGAAGCCGCCTTGCTTGTGGTACGAGCCCGAGGCCCGGAAGGCCACCGTCTCGCTCAGCGGGATGTTGACCATGGCCGTGCCCCGGTACGAGGCCTCGCCGCCCTTCACGCTCTCGACGCTGGCGCGGCCCCGGGCGAGATAGCCGCCGGTGTCGGGGGTGTTGGTCACGAACTTCAGCAGGCCGCCCATCGAGCTGGCGCCGTACAGCGTGCCTTGCGGGCCGCGCAGGATCTCGATGCGCGCCACGTCGAAGGTGTCGAAGTCGCCAGCCAGGACGGCGCCGTTGACCAAGGCGGTGCTCGAGCCGAACGGGGTCTCGTCCATGTAGATGGCCACGGTCGAGGCGACGCCACCGGTGTTGACGCCGCGTATGACCAGGCGGCCTTGGCCAGGCGTGCTCTGGACCAGCTGCAGGCCGGGCGCCAGTTTCAGATAGTCGCTGAAGTTGGTCGCATGCACGGTCTCCAGCATGTCGCCCGACACCACCGAGATCGCCTGCGGGATGTCGATCAGCGTCTGTTCCCGCTTCTGGGCGGTGACGACGATTTCCTCGACGGTGGACACGTTCGGCTTGGGATCCGCATCGGCCGCGAAGGCCGGGGCCTGCAGGGCCAGCAGGGCGCCGACGGCGCTGGTGATCAGCAAGGTCGCACGATTGAGCTTCATTTTATTCCCCCTCGTTGAAGCGTTCGACGGCCCCGAAGGGACTGAAAGCCCTTCCCGTCGACGCTGGGGTCCGCTCGGATGTTCCCGTGCTCGACCCTGCTCATTACGCTTATGTAATCCTAATTGGGACAATGTTATCCCGATCAGAGAATTGTCAATCGCAATCGAAAACTAGCTGGCGGAGGGTCCCGCCTCGGCCTTGCGCGCCCACGGATCGATCAGTCGCAGGAGGATCGCGGCGGTGACGGCCAGGCCCGCGAGCAGGGCGAAATAGGCGGTGTGGCTCATCCGGCTCCACAGGGTCCCCACCAAACCCGCGCTCAGGCTGCCGGCGAAGATGGTCAGGTACCAGGCCGCCACGGTGGTCGCGCCGAACCCCGGCGGGGCCAGGCGCGCGAACAGGCCCAGGCCCGTCGGCAGGATGAACAGCTCGCCGAAGGTGTAGACGCCGAAGAACGCCACCAGCCACAGCCAGTGCGCCTTGCCGTCGGTGAAGGCCGCCACCGCGCAGAGCATCAGATAGGCCCCGGCCACGATCAGGGCGCCGGTCGCCATCCGCCGGGCCGGGGAGGTGTCGCGGCCGGTGTCGGCCCGGCGCTTCCAGCCCGCCAGCAGGATGGGCGTCATGGCCATGACCAGCAGCGGGTTCAGCGACTGGAACCAGGTCATCGGTACGGTCCAGGCGCCCAGCGCCCGGTCGACCCCGGCATCGGCCCACAGGGCCACCGTGTTGCCGGCCTGCTCATAGGCGCCGCGGAAGACGGTCACTGACAGGGCGACGCCGGCCAGGACCAGGACGGTCGACAGGCCCATGCCGCCCCGTGCGCCGGCGGGCGCGAGCTCGGCCCTGCCCTGCTCGGCCGGCAGATAGCGCTGGCCCCACAGATAGATCACGAGGCCCGCCAGCATGCCCAGACCCGCCACGGCGAAGCCGACGTGCCAGCCGAACAGCTCGCCCAGGGTCCCGCAGATCAGGGGGGCCAGGAAGCCGCCAATATTGATGCCCAGATAGTAGACGTTATAGGCCCAGCCGCGCCGCGGATCGCCCTCGGCATAGAGGTCGTTGATCTGGCTGGGCAGGGTGGGCAGGAACAGTCCGTTGCCCAGGGCGATGGTGGCCAGAGCGACGTAGAGCAGGTCCGGAAAGCTCATCATGAAATGGCCGGCGGCCATGACGCTGGCGCCGATGATGATCGCCCGCCGCTTGCCCAGCAGCCGGTCGGCGATCACCCCGCCGACGATCGGCGTGAAGTAGGCGCAGGCCGTATAGGTCCCGTAGATCAGGGACGAGGTCCCCTGCTCGATCAGCAGCTGCTTGGTCATGTAGTAGACCAGCAGGGCCCGCATGCCGAAGTAGGAGAACTGCTCCCACATGTTCGTCAGGAACAGGACGGTCAGGCCGCGCGGTTGACCGAACCAAGGCGAGGCGTCGAGGGCCTTCTGGCTCATGCGGCGACCGCCGAGGCCGGAGCGCCCCAGACGCCGTCGCCGGCCCAGACCGTGCCGTCGCGATAGACCGCGCCCGGCGGACGGTCCTTCTCCAGGAAGGTCGCGCCGTCCAGGTCGACGAGGTCGCAGATCTGGCCCAGCACGAAGCCGGGGCCGGTGGCCAGGCTGGTGCCGACCATGGTCCCGACCATGACGCCCAGGCCCAGCCGGCGCGCCTTGGCGGCCATCAGCAGGCCCTCGGTGAGTCCGCCGCACTTGTCGAGCTTGATATTGATGACCTGGAAGCGGCCGACCGCCGCCGCCACGTCGGGCAGACAGACCGCGCTTTCGTCGGCGGCGATCGGGATGGGGCTGTCGAAATCGTCGAGCTCGTGTTCATGGCCCCGCGCCAGGGGCTGCTCGAGCAGCGAGACGCGCTCCTCCACCAGGGTCTCGACCAGGGCGTCCAGGTCGGCGCGGACGAAGCCCTGGTTGCCGTCGACGCCCAGCCAGGCGTCGGGGCGCGCGGCCCGGATCGCCCGCACCCGGGCCTGGTCGAGGGCCAGGTCGCCGGTCAGCTTGATCTTGATCGACCGGGCCTGGGCGTAGTCAACCGCGCCCTTGGCCATCGCCTCGGGCGTGTCGGCGCCCAGGGTGAAGGTGGTGCGCAGCGGCCGCGGCGCGTCCAGCCCCGCCAGCATCCAGACGTGGAGGCCGGTGCGCGCGGCCTCCAGCTCCCACAGGGCGCAGTCGACCGCGTTGCGGGCCCCGCCGGGCGGCAGGATGAAGCGCAGGGCTTCGCGCGTCGGCCCGGCCTCGATGGCCTCGCGGACGGCTTCGATCTGCGCGCGCATCCCGTCGACGGTCTCGCCCAGGAAGAAGACCCCGGACGCCTCGCCGCGCCCTTTCGCCTCGCCGTCCGAGAGCGTCACGACGACGATCTCGGAACTGTCGAAGACGTGGCCGGCGATGCGGAAGGGCTGAGCCAGCCGCAGCGTCTCGCTCGCGATGTCCAGGGTCAGGCGCGCCATCAGTAGTGCACCGACATCGCCAAGAGGTGGAAGGTTAGGGCGACATAGGTCAGCACCAGCGGCGCCAGCAGCATCAGCACGCTCCAGAGCTTGCGCGCCCAGCCGCGGCCGTCGGTCCAGGTCAGCCACAGGTTCCAGCCGGGGGTGACCAGGGCGATCGGCAGCACCAGCCAGCCCAGTCCCTGGAGGACCATCATGACCCCGTCCATCGACCCGGCCATGGCGGCCGCGCTGGACGTCATCTTGGTCACGCCCACGCCCCAGCCGATGATCAGGGCCAGCAGCAGACCCGCCCCGGCGCGCGCGGCCCGCGAAGCGGTCAGCGCCTTGCCCGAGATGTCGGCCTTGGTCTTGTAGCGGCGGCGGATCATGGCCACGACCGGCCAGTACAGGAAGGTCAGGGCCAGGACGGCGATGCTGGCCATCAGGGCCGGCAGCAGCCAGCCGCCGTTCTGGCCGGCCGGGATGCGGTCGAAGACCATGAAGGGCGAGCCGAAGTCCCAGCTCCAGCGAACGGGCTTGCCGTCGACGACCTGGGCGGCCAGGCGATCGTGGCCACCGACCTCGCGCCAGACATAGGGGGCGATCTCGACCCACTCCTTCGGGCGGCCGTTCGGAGCCAGCAGGCTGGGGACGATCAGTTCGCCCTTGGGGCCCACGGCGACCTTGGCCTGGCCCATCATGTAGAACAGCGACAGGAAGGTGCTGTCGGCGCGACGGCTGACCGACCAGGCGCCGGCCATGGCCTTGGCGTGTTCGACGGCGGTCTTGGCGTCGACCTTGCCGTCAGGACCACCGGCATAGGGCAGGTAGCGGTCCGAGAAGTCGCGGAAGATGGCGGTGCGCAGCGTGCCCGCCGCGCCTTGGCGACCACCGCTGTTCACCGACAGATACAGGCCGACGCCGTCGTTCATGTAGAGGTGCAGCGAGGAGTGGAAGCCCTCGGTGTCGCCCAGGTGGCCGATCACGTTGCGACCGTTGATCGAGGTCTGGAAGAAGCCCAGCTCCATGCGGTCCAGCGGCCCGATCAGCGAGCGCGGGTCCACCTTCGAGGTCGGGCTGTCATGCATCACGCGGGCCGTCTCGGCCGACAAGATGCGCTGGCCGTCCAGCTCGCCGCCCTGCAGGTGAGCGATCATGAAGCGGCCCATGTCCGAGCCGGTGGACGAGGCCGAACCGGCCGGGGCCGGGCCGACGATCTCGAAACCCTTCGAGGGCTTGCCGGGCTTGGAGTAGCCGATGGCGTCCGTGCCGGCCAGGTTCGCGGGCAGCGGCTGCCGGAACGTGGTGTTGGCCATCTTCAACGGGCCCATGACGTGGCGGTCGAGATAGTCGTTGAACTTTTCGCCCGATACGCGCTCGACCAGGTAGGCCGCCAGGGCCGTCCCATAGTTCGAATAGGCCGGGGTCACGCCCGCGTCGAAGATGCGCTTGGGCACGTGGTTCTTCAGATAGGCGCCGAGCTCCGGCTCGGGCTTGCCGTAGAAGATCAGCTCCTTGACCACTTCCTCGAAGCCGGCCGTGTGGGTCATCAGCTGGCGCGTCGTGACGGGCTTGCCGTTGCGCGCCGGAATCTTGAAGTCGAGATAGGTGTTGATGTCGGCGTCGAGGTCGATCTTGCCGGCCTCGACCTGCTGCATCACGGCCGTCCAGGTGAACAGCTTGGAGATCGAGCCCGGACGGAACAGGGTCTTGTAGGGATCGACCGGCGTGCGCTTGTCGCGATCGGCGTAGCCGAAGCCGCGCGTCGTCAGGATCTGGCCGTCCTTGACCACCGTGACCACCGCGCCGGGGATGTCGCCCGTGCGCAGGGCGTAGGGCATGTAGCCGTCCAGCCAGAGATCGACATCGGCCTTGGTCAGGCCGGGCGAGGTCGCCGGGGTGACCGCCGCGGCCGGCATGGGCTTCACCGGTCCCGTCACCTTGGCGACCGGCGGCGGCGCCGTCTCCTGCCTGGTCTGGCCTTCGGCTGGGCCGCCCAGCCCCGCCAGCAGCGCGAACACCGCCACAGCGGCCCCCTTGATCGCTCGCATCCCTTGCCTCCCCTCGAAAACGGTAGGATTGCCCCCGGTCGGCCCAGCCGATAAATTGGGTGACAGCCATCCTGATTAGGACAATTGCTATCCTGATTGGAAAATTCGTCAACCGCCTTCGGGGAGTCGCGGCGCGTGCCTGCTAATGTCCACACGCTTGGAACACTGCTTCGTGGACTGAGAGACCGGGAGGGTTGGACCCTCAAGCAGATGAGCGAGAAGAGCGGCATTCCCGTCTCGACGCTCTCCAAGGTCGAGCACGACCGGTTGACCCTGACCTACGACAAGCTGCAGCAGCTCTCGCAACGGCTGGGCATGCGCATGTCGGAACTGTTCGCCGAGGAAGGCGCCAGTCCGCCCCAGGCGGTCACCGCGCGTCGCAGCCTCAGCGAGATCGAACGCGCCGTGCGCGTCGAGACCCCGAACTACGACTACTACTACCTGCACACCGAGCTGCGCGGGAAACGGATGATCCCGGTGATCACCAAGATCCGCGCCAAGAGCGCCGAGCAGTTCGGCGACCTCGTCCGTCACGCGGGTGAGGAGTACATCTACGTCCTGAAGGGCCGGATCGTCGTCAACACCGAGTTCTACGATCCGGTGATCCTGGAAGAAGGCCAGTCGATCTACATCGACTCCAGCATGGGCCACGCCTATGTCGCCGCCGAGGGCTGTGACGAGGCCGAGGTCCTGGGCGTCATGTCCAGCTCGGACGAGGAGCTGATGAAGGCGCTGCTGGACCTGCACGAAGACCAGAAGCAGGCGGGGCGGTAGGTTTTCAAAAAGCGACCGCCAGCGGTCGCCTACCGCCGATGGCGGCCTCTGAAGGTCCGAAAGTCGGCGTCAGGCCAAGGACCGTTATTGGCCCCAGTCGGACATTGGCTCACTGCGTCCTTCGAGGCGCGCTCAGGAGCGCGCACCTCAGGATGAGGTGGTCAGTGCAAGGAGATCCTCATCCTGAGGCGTGAGCCGCAGGCGAGCCTCGAAGGACGCACTGAACATCCGACTCCCACCCTGGTCGGACGTTGGCAAAGCACCCGTTGCGGATGCCAGATTGTCAGGAGGAGCGGAAGCCGAGCCGGATAAATCGGGCCAACCAGCGGCCTGCGGCGATGAGCCCAAGCGTTGCCGCCACGAGCCAGACAAGATCGATCGAGCTCCAGGCCAGGACCGCGAGCGGCTCAGTCTCGAAGTTCGCCCAGCGACTTGGCGATCCTTACCGCCCCCCAGGCACGAAGACCGATCCTCGCGCCAGCAATGAGAAGGCGTTCCAGGCGCACCAAGCGATCGAAGCGGCGCTGATTGCGAGAACGCCCAGCCATTCGATCCACCCAAACCGCAGATAGGCGTACAGCGGCTCGGGCCATTGCATACGGGATTTGGCATCGAAGCTCATAGGGCGCCTGGGCTCTTGATCTTCACCAACCGTACCTCCCCGAGCGGCGGCTAACCACCCCAAGCGGACGCTCAGCCCGACCGCTCTCCTACGGCGTCGCGTACAGATCCGCCTCCGCCTTGCGGCGCAGGACCAGGCCTCGCATCACCTTGCCGTCGTTCTTGTTCCACCAGGCGAAGGCCTCGCGCGCGCCGGCATAGTCGCCGGCCTTGTGGCGCTGGGTCAGGGTCGCCTTGGCTATGGCGCCGGTGTTGTAGTGGAACGAGACCATCGCATCGAACTGGTTCTGGGTCGTCGGACTGTCGCCCAGCACCCTGGAGACCTCGGCGGCGTAGCGCTTGAGGTCCACGGCGAACCGCCCGTCGCACTCTTCCTGGGTCCAGATCGTGCCGGGGGTCACGTCGGCGCCGGTCGAGCCCCAGCCGATGGTCCAGGGCTTGCCGTCTTTGCTGCCCGGGTCGGGATAGGCCTGGAACCTGCCGTCGGGCAGCCTGGTCTCGCAGTGCTCGTAGTACTGGATGAGCTTGATCCCGGCCTCGCCCAGTGCGCGCCCGCCCGTGAGGGGTTCGGCGGGCGCGACGGGCGGATACGCCGGCGCGGGGCCCGCCCCGTTGGCGTCATTGTCGTCGACGCCGTCGAGCAGAGCCGCCCAGGTCTTCGGTCCGGCGATGCCGTCCGGCGTCAGATGTCGCTGCCCCTGCAGGGCGCGCAGCGTCGCCTCGGTCCGGGGCCCGAACACCCCGTCCGGATCGACGCCCATCGCGCGCTGGAGCGTCTCCACCGCGGCGCCACGATCGCCGCGCCGCAGGGTCGGCCGGTTCTTGGCGTCGACGGCCGCGATCAGGGGCGGCGGCGTCTTGCCCTGCATGAAGGCGGCGACCGCGCTGCGGAACTCCGGCATGTCGAAAGTTGGGTCGGTCTTGCGCTTCGGCGCCCACTCCTTGTGGCCGCAGCACATGTTCGACGCCGCGCCGATGTGTTTCAGGATCGCCGCGACGCCGCGCCGATAGGCGTCCATCTGGACGTCGGGCCACGGGGTCTTGGGATCGCCGCTGTGTTCGGCCTCGATGCCGATGAAGTGGGTGTTGCCGAAGGTGACGCCTTCCCAGAAGCCCGGTCCCGCGTGATTGGCCTTGCCGGCCGCCACCACATAGTAGGTCCCGTCCCGGCCCAGGCCCAGCTGGCAGAGCGGGCCCGCGAGGTCGGAGCGCCCTTCGACCAGCATCTTCAGCGTCGGCATGTTGCCGGCGACGGCCGTGGCGGTGTGGTGGCACATCACGCCCTTGACCGTTCCCATCTCGGCGCGCCCCCGCGTGCGCCAGCCCGGGACCTCGGCCACCTTCAGGCCGGCGTCTTCGAGGACGGTGGGGAGCCAGGTGAGGGAATAGGTCATGACGCGCCGCCTTCCTTGGCCGCCACCCCGCCACTGGCGGGCGGCAGGTCGGCGTCGGGCGTGGCGTTGGTTTCGTCGATCTCGATATCGCAGGCGCAGCCGTCCACATGCGCCTCCTCGGCGGCCGCCCCGGCCTCCGCCGCGTCCTGGGGCTCCACGGGCTTCGGCGCGCCTTCCTTGCCGCCCAGGGGCGGCGGCGTTGGCGGCGGCTCGCCCGCATTCGGTCGCGAGACCCGGGTCGTGTTGGCCAGGGTGGCCGAGCCGGGCGCGGCGTTGGTCTTGTCCAGCAGATCCGGAACCAGCCGCTCGCTGAACCCGGCCAGGAAGCCCGCCATCAGCACGCTCAATATGTCGCTGGCGTCCAGCTTGGCCGTACCGATGGCGATCTGGGCGACGTCGAGCTTCAGCAGCAGGTTCAGCACCCCGCCGGCGATGAAGCCGATGGTGATCCGCAGGGCGGCGTCCATCAGGTTGGAGGTGCGCAGCAGGTCCGGCAGCACCGTGCGTCCCCGGATGCCCAGCGCGATGGAGAAAAACGCGCCGACCGCCCCGCCCGCCGCGCCGCACCACAGCAGGGCGGCGGAGTCGAAGCCCGGGGCGAAATCCCGCTTCGTCAGGTCGATGGACATCGGCGTCAGCAGCATGGCCGTCACCGGGATCGCGAAGAAGGCGAGGACCAGCAGGTTCAGCATCGCCCGGCGCCCGATCCGCAGCTTGGCGAAATCGACACCCAGCCATCGCTTGGGCGCGGGGTCCGCATCGCCGTCGACGACCTCGCCGGATCGGGTCACGGTGAAGCCGATCGCGATCACCAGGGCCATCAGCAGGACCACGACGCCGACACCCTGGACCCGCCACGGCTCTGACACCCCGACCGGCGGCGTGGCCTTGGTCACCAGAGGATAGGCCGTCGTCACCAGCCAGGAGACGAACATCGAGCACAGCGCCGCGACGAAGGCGGCGATCAGGTATTCGAAGCGCGCGCTGGCCACGCGTTCGTTCAGGATCTCCTGCTTGATCGCCTCGAGGATGCTCGCCGCACCGGGAACGTCGCCTTCCAGGGCCATGACCAGGGCGTCGGCGACGCGTCGATCATAGCGGTTGGCCTTGTTCATCAGCTGGGCCGACTGGCCGATCCGACCACCGCCCGTTCCCTGTCGCCACCCGTCGATCAGGCCGTCGATCTCGCCGCGCAGCGGGGCCAGCGGCGAGAGATCGCGGCGCTGCTGCTGCGCCTTGTCGCCCTGGCTGCCGTCGGCGTAGCAGATCATCACCCGCCGCGCCGCTCGATAGACCGAGTACAGGGGGGCCTTGCGGGCGTAGAGACAGGTGATCTCCTGTCCCAGGCCGTCGTTCTTGCCGATCTCGAGGTCCGCTACGTTAGCCATCGTCGCCCCACCCAAAACGCAACGCTTGGTAGTATAACAAGCGCCAACGCGGATGGCGCGTCAAGACGGATAACGACGTTCTCCGTACATCGCGGGCGGACCGTGGCCGTGGGCCAGACGACAGACCAAAGAAGGCGCCACACAAAGAAAAGGGGGCGCGTCGAAACGCGCCCCGAGGGTCTGCCTAGAAGGGATCTGATTTAGAAACGCAGGGTGGCGCCGAACGAGATGTTCCGGCCGGCCCGCAGCTGGAACAGCGTGTCCTGCCGCTTGCTGTCGACATAGAGCCGGTTCTGCTCGTCGGTGAGGTTCTGGACCTCGAGGATGAACTTCACCCTGTCGTTCAGGCTGTAGGAGGCCGAGGCGTCGACATAGATCGTGTCGTCGTTGCCCTGCAGATCGCTGCCCGGCGAGGCCGGGATGCCGCGAATGAAGCGGTCGCGATAGTTGGCCGTGGCGCGGGCGCTGAACTTCTTGTCTTCGTAGTAGAGCGTCGCCGAGGCGGTGTTCTTCGACAGACCCACCAGGTCGGCCGTGGTCGTCGCGGTCGGCACGCCGCCGGCGCTGGCCAGGATGTAGTCGATCTGCGAGGTCACCCGGGTGTAGTTGGCCAGGACGCCGAAGTTGCTGAACAGGCCCGGCAGGAAGCTCAGCGGCGCCTGGACGTTGAACTCCACGCCCTTCAGCGGACCGCCGGGGGTGTTGAACGGCGTCGACACCGTGAACAGCTCTTCGGGCGTGGTGTTGGTGCCGATCAGCAGTTCGTTGGGCAGGCCCAGCTGGTTATACGGGATCTGCGTGTTGACCCGTTGGATGTAGGTGTTGATGTCCTTATAGAAGAACGCCGCCGAGACCAGGGCGCCGGGGGCGAAGTACCATTCCACGGCCGCGTCGAAGGTCTTGGCGCGGATCGGATCCAGGAACGGGTTGTTGACGGTGCCGGTGCGGGTGATCGCGTTGACGCCGCTGGTGGGCGTCAGGGTGCCCAGTTCCGGCCGCGTCATCACCTTGGCCGCCGCGAAGCGCAGCAGCAGGTCCGGCGTGGTCTCGACCACCAGGTTCGCCGACGGCAGCCAGTCGTTATAGGTCCGGGTGACCTCGCCATAGCGGCCCACCAGGCCCGTGGGCGAGGCGGCCGACGAGACCGCGACATTGCCCGAGCTCATCTGGTCGGTGTGGACGTAGCGGATCCCGACATCGCCGCGCACGCCGACGCCGTGGACGTCTTCCAGATTGAACTCGCCCATCACGTAGCCGGCGGAGACCTTCTCGCGGATGCGCGCGTCGGCATGGCCGCAATTGACGGCGCACACGCGGGACTGGCCCAGCTTCAGCGTGTCATAGACCTTCTTCCAGTCGAGCGCGGCCCAGGTCGAGGGCGCGCCGTGACCCCAGAGGCTGTCCAGGCCGGTGATCTGCTTGGACAGGCTGGTGGTCGAGACGCCGGCGGGCAGGGCCGTCACCAGGGTGTCGGCCGTATAGTAGCGCGTCTCGAAGCCCTTCTGCTCGGCCCGGCGGAACTGACCGCCGGCGCGGATCTTCAGGGCGTCGTTCACGGCCCAGTCGAGATTGAGCTCGGTCTTCATGCCGAAGGTCTTCGAACCGGCCGGCTTGCCCTGCATGCTGAAGCCACCCAGCACCGTGCCGTCTGCGAGGCCGGGCGCATAGGTGAAGTTGGCCGGGTTGGAGACGTCGAAGCCATACTTCAGCACCGGCGTGCTGGCGCCGTCGCGATAGTCGATCGAGTAGCCGTCGACGTCGATCGCATCCATGAAGGTCTGCAGGCGCAGCTTGTCTTCCCAGATGGACTTGTTGACGCCGACCATGCCCGACACGGTCAGGCGGTCGGTCAGAGCGTGCTTGAAGTTGAGACTGGCCTGCTTGTAGGTCGTGACGAACTCGGAGTGCAGGCCCTCGGAGCGGATGTCGACGCCGTCGAACAGCGCGTACTGCACCGAGCCATTGGCGGCCAGCTTCACCTCGCGGGGCGACATCATCGGCTGGCCGTTGTTCGAGGCGCTGCGGGCCAGCGAGATCGCCTCGATGTACTGGTCGTTACGCGTGACTTCGAAGCGCGTGTAGATCAGGTCCAGCGAGACGTCGGTCCGGTCGTCCGGCTGATACTGCAGCGACGCCGCGCCGCCGGTGCGCTTCTGGGTCTGTTCCGAGTTGGTGTAGCGCGGGATGCGCGGGAAGAAGGCGCCGCTGCCGGGCGTCGCCGCCGCGTCGGCGCGACGGGCGTCGAAGATGGTCTGGTAGGCGGCCAGATTGGCGGTGCGCGGATTGCCGGTGCTGCAGTTGGCCGCGTCGGTGCCCTTGGCCGCGTTGAAGGCGGGGTTCGGGGTCGCGTAGCCGACCGGCGAGCAGAACAGGCCGTTGGTGTTGGCCGACAGGATGTCGACGGCCGAATAGCCAGCCTCGCGCAGGTGGCGCTTCTGGTAGCTGAGGGCGCCCAGGACGCCGATCTTGCCGTCGGCGAACTTCTTGGAGGCCAGGGCCGAGATGCGCGGGTCGATCTCCTTGGCCAGAGCGTTGCGAGTGCCGCGCGCGGTCAGGGTGAACACCTGGTCGCTTCCCCGCTGGTCCAGCGGTCGCGGCGCCGAAAGGTCGACCGTCGCGCCCAGCGAGCCTTCCTCGACATCGGCCGAGGTGGTCTTGCGCACGGTCAGGGCCGAGAAGATGTCGGTCGGGAAGACGTTGAAGTCGAACGAGCGCCCGCTGTTGCCGGCGCTGTAGATGTCGGAGGCGCCGGTCTGGGACGCGCCTTCCATGCCGTTGACGCGCACGCGGGTGAAGCCGGCGCCGAGGCCGCGGACGCTGATGTTGCGCCCCTCGCCGCCGTCGCCGCGAGCCAGGGCGACGCCCGGGATCCGCTGCATCGATTCCGCCAGGTTGGCGTCGGGGAACTTGCCGATGTCCTCGGCGACGATCGTGTCGATAGCGGCGGTTTCAGCGCGCTTGTCGATCAGGGCCTTGTCCAGCGAGGCGCGGAAGCCCGAGACGACGATGGTCTCGACCTCGGTGCTTTCCTGCGCGGGCGCGGGCGCCGTCTGGGCCTGGGCCGCCATGCCGGGTCCGACCGCGGCCGCCAGAGCCAGCAGCGACACCGCGACGATCCGCTGGCGACGCGTGATGATGCGTTCCATCAAATTCCTCCCTTTTTGGCCTTTCGCGATCGCCCGAGGGTCGTCGCCAAGCTTCTTGATGAACTCAGAACCGAAGGCGCCGCCCGATCCGACCGCGCGGCGCCAGCTACGCAATGGCGGTCATCCCGAACTGGTGGGGCCGCCCGATCCCATAATAAGGATATTAATCCCACAATTTGGAATTGCGCACCTTATCCCATAGGTGAGACTCATGCGCAAGAAAGTTGTCCGACAAATTGACCGTAAGGCGCGAGGGAGACCCGGCGGGCGGGCGGGCGCAAAGGCCTTCTGCAACTGAATCAGCGGCGGATATCGACGACGCGGCGAGCGTGCGGCCGCAGGCGTTGGCCAACGACACGCGCTCAGCTTCGATTTATGTCTGAGTTTATGGGTCGCCCCGGTCGCGACAATTGAGGGCGGCCGGACGACGAGGGCGAGGCGCGCCTTGGATCGAAGCCAAGGGCGGTCGGGAGCGGCGCCGTCAGCCTGGGGCTGACCTCCCCATCCCCGCTCTCCATGCACGGAAAAGCCCGAACGCCGGCAGGCGCTCGGGCTTCACTAAGCTCGCCGACTGAGGGTCGTCAGACCATCATGCCGCCGCCGTCAGCGCTGTGGTCGGGGACGGCGATCAGGCCGACCGGCTCGATCGGGGCCTTGGCGCTGACGACCAGATCGGCGCCATAGGTCGCCGTGCCGTCATAGGCCTTGGTCAGGAAGGCCTTCACCGATTCCGCGTAGAGGCCGATATTGGCTTCCAGCCCCTTGGACATCAGGAAGCCGGCGACGGCCGCCTTGGCCCCCAGCGCGTCATGGCCATAGGCCTCGAAGTACTTCTGCTGCGAGACGATGTAGTCCAGCGCGGCCGAGACGTTGATGCCGGCGGCGACCGCCTTGGTGTTGCCGATGATCGCGTCATAGATCTTGGCCGCCGCCTCGCGGAACGCCAGGCCGTTATAGGCGTCCTTGAAGGTCAGGGCGCCCGTGCCGCTCATCGCCTGATTGACCGCGAACTCGATGTATTTGTTCTCGGTGTTGTAGATGGCGTAGGCGTAGTCGGTCAGGTCGGTGGTGTTGGTCGCGCTGTCGATCAGCTCGGCCAGGGCCGCCGCCGACGGCGTCTTGCCCGTGAAGAAGTTCACCGCCTGCAGGGCCAGGGCCGAGGTGTCGGCCGAGAACTTGATCATCGTGTCCAGGAACGCGGCCTTGGTGAGCGAGCCGGCCAGGACGTCGGCCTGCAACTTCACCAGCTGCTGCATCTCGGCATAGAGGGCGTTGACCACCTTCTCGCCATTGGGGCCGGTCAGATATTCCGACAGGGCCTTGGACGAGGTCGCGGCGATACCCGCCAGCGCCTTGTAGGCGTCCTTGATCTGGACGTCCGTCAGGACAATGGGCGTGGTCGTCGTGCCCCCGCCCGTCCCGCCGCCGCTGGTGATCCCGAAGGCCACGCTGAGCGTGGTGTCGAGCGGCCACTTGGTCAGGGCGTCCTTCAGGGTCTGGATGCCGATATTGATCAGGGCCGGATTGGACTCGACGAGGCCCAGGGCGACGTCCACCTCGGGCGTCAGGGCGCCGAAGCTCTTCAGCAGCGCACGCATGTCGCTGAACTTGAAGCTGGCCTGGATCAGCCCGGTGTCGAGCAGTTGAATCAGAAATTGAAAATCGCGAAGTGTCGGTTCCGCCATGACATGCTCCCTCAAAGGAGCCACTCGACAGCAACCACGCGTCACCTCTTGGCCCCGCGCGAGTTGTAAAACCCGAGGCTGTGTCCCCGACATCCCCGGAACAGGGGATGGTGAACGCTGATACGCGAAGCGACGGGAGGCTTTCGGGGCGCAGCGCCCCGCTGACGGCGCCCGACAACCCTTATCTCAGCTGACGGTCAGTCCAACTCGACGGGCGGCCGCGTCTCGGTTTCCTTGGCGGCGCGGAACTTGTCGGGGTTCAGCATGGCCTCGACCCGCTTGAGCAGGTCCTGCGGTCCGAAGGGCTTGACCAGATAACCGTCGGCCCCGGTCTCCATCGACTCGCGCACGGCGCCGGCGTCGCTACGCGAGGTCATCATCATCACCGCCGCCTTGACCCGCTGGTACTTGCGCAGCAGGCGCAGAACCTCCAGCCCGGTCATCTCGGGCATGTTGATGTCCAGCAGGACGAGGTCCCAGTGCGAGGTCTGGAGGGCCTTGATGCCCATCTCGGCGGTCGCCGCGGACGAGACGTTGTAGCCGGCCTGGCTCAGCACCAGTTCGACGAACTGGCGTACGACGGCGTCGTCATCAATGACCAGGACGGATTGGGACGCGGGCACGAAAGCTCCTGACCTAGGCGACTTGCTGGACCTGGCCCGCCAGTTCGACGGCCCAGCGCTCGGCGACGCCGATGGTTCGGCGGATCGCGCGGCGTGTCAAATCCGCGGCGGCTCGATGGTCCTCGCCGGCCAGGATCAGCGCCTCGAGATCACGGCATGCGCGCGACAGCTCCACGAACCCCATCATGCCCGCCGCCCCGGCCAAGGCGTGAGCCTCCTCGCGCACCGCGTCCGGCGAGGCCCGCTCGTCCGTGAGGCGGGTCTCCAGCTGGGCCCGCAGGATGGTGAGCAGCGAGGTCACCGCGGCCACGCCCAGCGCTGAGACGAGTTCGCGGCGAGTCCGCGCCTCGTCTTCCTGGGCCGGAGTCACGGTCGCGACCGGCGCGGCCTCCCGGAACATGAAGCCCAGCACGCGCTCCAGCGCGCCGGGATTGAGCGGCTTGGTCAGATGATCGTTCATGCCGGCCGCCTCACAACGCGCCAGGTGCTCGGGCTGGGCGCTGGCGGTCAGGGCCACGATCGGCAGTTCGGCCCAGGGCTCGCCGCTCGCGCGGATCGCCTCGGTGGCCGCGAAGCCGTCCATGACGGGCATCTGGCAGTCCATCAAGACGAGGTCGAACGGGCAGGCGCGCAGCATGGTGATCGCCTCGGCTCCGTCGCTGGCCAGGCCGATCTCGCAGCCGTAGCGTGACAGCAGGGCCAGCATCAGTTCGCGGTTCAGCTCGACGTCGTCGACCACCAGGATCTTCCGGCCGGCCAGGTTCGACGGCGCGCCCGCGGCCTTGGTCCGCTGGCTTTCAGTGGTCTGGGCGGCCGGCAGGGCCAGTTCGAACCAGAAGGTCGAGCCCTCGCGCCCCGTGCTGTCGACGCCGATGTCGCCGCCCATCAGGGCGATCAGCTGGCGTGAAATGGCCAGCCCCAGACCCGTACCGCCGTAATGGGCCGAGACCGAAGACCCGGCCTGGACGAAGCGGTTGAAGATCCCGTCCTGCTTGCTCTCGGCAATACCCGAACCCGTGTCGGTGATCGCGACCCGCAGCCGAGGCGCGGCCTCGGTCCCGCCGACACGCGTCAGTCTGGCCGTCACGCCGCCTTGGGAGGTGAACTTCACGGCGTTGGAAAGCAGGTTCAGGAGCACCTGCCGCACGCGCCCCACGTCGCCGATCACGCTGACCGGCGCATCGGCGTCGATCATCGTCTTCAGGTAAAGATCCTTGGCCGCCGCCTGGGGCTCCATCAACGCCACGGTCTGTCGCAGCAATTCGACCGGATCGAACGGCGCCTTGTGCAGGTCGAGCGCGGACGCCTCGAGCTTGGAGAAGTCGAGCACGTTATCGATCACCGCGTGCAGAGCCTGGCCGGCCCCGTGCACCAGCTCTACCCGCCGCTGATCCTCGGAGCACAATCCCTGGCTCTCGGTCAGCAGGCGGGAGAAGCCGATGATGCTGTTCAGCGGCGTGCGCAGTTCGTGGCTCATATTGGCCAGGAAGTCGGCCTTCGATCGCATGGCCGCCTCGGCGTCCAGGCGCGCCTGGGCCAGAGCGTCTTCTTGCAGCTTCTGGGCGGTGACGTCGCGGATCACGTCCAGGAAGCCGGTTGGCTGGCCGGTGACCTCGTCACGCATCAGCACGGGGTTGGATTCGACCCAGACCCAGTTGCCATCCTTATGCTGGGCGCGCCAGCGGACCCGGCCCGCGGTCTTGCCCTTCAGCAGGTTCTTGAAGGCCGCATAGAGCATCGGCGTGTCGTCGGGGTGGCTGATCGGCTTGGGCGAGAAACCCATCCGCTCCTCGGGCTTGTAGCCCGTGACCACCTCACTGGCGGGCGAGACGAAGGTCGCCACGCCGTTCAGATCGCTGATGACGATGACGTCGGTCGCGTTCTCGGCCATCAGCCGGTAGCGGTTCTCGATCGCCCGGGTCTCGGTGAGGTCCTGGATCTGGGCGATAAAGTGCTTCGGCGCCCCGTGCTTCTCGCGCACAAGCGACACTGACAGCCTCACCCAGATCACCTCGCCGTCCTTGCGAACGTAGCGCTTCTCCATCTGGTAGCTGGGGATCTGCCCCGCCATCAGTTGGTTGAGCGAGGTCATGTCCGCGTTCAGGTCGTCGGCGTGGGTGATCGCCTGGAAGTCCAGCGCCAGGGCCTCATGCTCCGGATAGCCGATGATGTCGCTATAGTGTTGGTTGAGCTTCAGGAAACGCCCGTTCAGCCCCACCAGCGCCATGCCGATCGGGGCATGATGGAAGGCGGTCTCGAACAGCTCTTCCTGCTCCGCGCGCTGCTGGGCTTCCCAGGCGGCGCACTCCAGGGCTTGGGTCTTTTCGGCCAGCAAGATCTCGCGCTGCTGGAAAGCCAGCTGCCGCGACATCTGCGCGCCCAGCATGCCGGCCAGCACCCGCAGGATGTCAATGTCGTCGTCGCCGAAGGCGCTGGCCTCGCCCGAGAACACCTTCAGCACGCCCAGGGCCTCGGTCGCGTGCATCAGGGGCGCGCAGACCATCGAGCCGACCCCGACCCGGACGCAGGCCTCGCGATCGACTCGGTCGTCGGTTAGAGCATCGTCGCAGACCAGCACCTCGGTCGAGTTCACGCACAGGCCCGAGAAACTGTTGTCGCGCTTGAGGCGCGTGCCAATCAGGCGCTTGTCGCTGGCCGCGCGGTAGACGAGGTCATCGCCGTCGACCAACTCGACGATCGCCCCCTTGGCGCCCGTCAGGTCGGCCAGTTGCTCGACGATCGCCTGCATGAAGGCGTCCAGGTCAAGGTCCGCTTCGGATAGGGAGGCTTGGGCGGCGGCCAGTCTCGTCATGCGGTCGAGCCGAGCGCGCAGGATCGCGACGTCCGTTTCGGCGGTCTCGACGGTCATGACTCACTTTCGCTTCGCCCCGGAAAAGGCGGGTCCATATCGGTGCCCCAAAAGCATGAAGGGTGGGTTATCCACGCAGCGTACAACTTGCGGCCGCTTGATCGCGCCAGGCCTCCCGGCAAGTCTGGATCGACGCCTAAGCGGTGTCGCAAGCAGGATGGACCAATGCCGCCACTCACCAGCGCGCCTTCGATCTATGTCGTCGACGACGATCCGCTGGTTCTGGCGTTCCTGCAGGCCGCCCTGGCCCCGCAGGGCTTCTCCGTAGAGCTGTTCGAGACCGGCGAGCACATGCTGGGCAAGGTCCGGACAGCGGTTCCGGCCCTGTTCGTGATCGACGTGCGCCTCCCAACAACCGACGGAATCGAGCTGGTCCGGACCCTGCGTACAGTCGACAAATGCGCCGACACGCCGATCCTGATGCTGACCGGCGAGGGACGCTTGGACCGCATCGTCCTGGCCATGCAGGCGGGCGCCAGCGGCTATCTGATGAAGCCGTTCTCGCCCGAGCAGATCGTCGCCAAGGTTCGGGACCTAGTCGGCTAGCGGCCGCGCCTAGGCCAGCAGGTAGCCGCGGACCGCCTCGCCGATGCGTTCGGCGTCGGGGCCCAGCACGACGTGGACCGTGCGCTCGCCGATCCGGACGACGCCGCGCGCGCCCAGGGCCCGGAGCGCCGCCTCGTCGACCCCCGCCTGGTCGGCCACCACCAGCCGCAGGCGGCTCGAGCAGGTTCCGACGGTCCTGAGATTGGCCGCGCCGCCCAGGGCGCTGACCAGGGCCTCGGCCTTGCGATCATCCTCGATCGTCGGCAGCGCGGAGGGCGCCGCCTTGGCGACAACGACAGGCTTGGCGGCAAGAGCTGACGCCCCCCCGAGGCCTTGACTGAGCGCCGCGCGGATCTCGCCGGCGACTTCATCGGCGATCGGGCCCAGCACCACCTGCAGCGCCTTGTCGGACGGCTTGACGACGCCGCGCGCGCCCAGGGCCTTCAGCGCCGGTTCGCTGACCGCGCCCTGGTCGGCGACGATCAGGCGCAGGCGGGTGGTGCAGGCGTCGACGCTGGTCAGGTTGGCCGCGCCGCCGAGCGCCGCCACGAAGTCCGCGCCGCGTCCGCCACCCATGGAAAGAGTCTTGGCGACGGTCTCGGCCGCCGCCAGGTCGTCGGTCTCCCGGCCGGGGGTCTTCAGGTCGAACTTCTGGATGAAGAACCGGAACAGACCGTAATAGACCGCGCCATAGACCGCTCCCAGCGGCAGCAGCCACAGCGGATGGGTCGCCTTGCCGAAGTTCAGCACATAGTCGAACAGGCCCGCCGAGAAGGTGAAGCCCAGCTTGATGTCGAGGGCGTTCATCACGGCCATGGCCACGCCCGTCAGCACCGCGTGCACCGCGTAGAGCACGGGCGCCAGGAACATGAAGCTGAACTCGATCGGTTCGGTCACCCCGGTCAGGAACGAGGTCAGGGCCAGCGAGAACAGCATGCCGCCGACGGCTTTCTTCTTCGCGGGAAGCGCCGTGTGATACATGGCCAGACAGGCGGCCGGCAGACCGAACATCATGACCGGGAAGAAGCCGCTCATGAACGCCCCGGCGCTGGGGTCGTCGGCGAAGAAGCGGCGGAGATCCCCGGTCGCGCCGTGGAAGTCGCCGATCACGAACCAGGCGATGTTGTTCAGGATGTGGTGCAGGCCGGTGACGATCAGGATCCGGTTCAGGAAGCCGTAGATCAGGAGGCCGAACTCGCCCGAGCCGACGATCGCGCGGCTGGCCGCGTCGACGCCGCCGTTGATGGCGTCGTAGCCGAAACCGATCAGCACGGCCATCAGGAGGCCGGCCACGCCCGAGACGATCGGCACGAAGCGGCGGCCGCTGAAGAAGGCCAGGTATTCCGGCAGCTTGAAGGTCGAGAAGCGATTGTAGAACAGTCCGCCGACCACGCCCGAGATGATGCCGATCGGCACGCTCAGCTTGGCCAGCGCCTTGGCCTTGTAGGCCGCTCCGGCCAGATCGGCATGAGCCTTGATCAGGCCCGTCGCGAGGTCGGCCGGCGCGTGTAGCAAGGTCTTGGCCCCCTCGGTGGCGATCAGGAAGCAGACGACGCCCGCGAGGCCGGCGGCGCCGTTGTTCTCCCTGGCCAGGCCCACGGCGACGCCGATGGCGAACAGCAGGCCCAGGTTTGAGAAGATCGCGTCGCCCGCCGAGGCGATGAAGGCGATGTCCAGCAGGTCGGGCTGACCCAGGCGCAGCATCAAGCCGGCCACCGGCAGCACCGCGATCGGCAGCATCAGGGCTCGGCCCAGGGGCTGGAGGATCTCGAGCGGAGACTTCATGGGCGTCAGACTCCGAAGGATTTCGAAAGGGCCCGGACCGCCTCGGGCGAGGTCTGGTTGAGGGCCTGGGCCGCGAGACTACGGCAGGCGTCGAGGGAAAGGCTACGGACGCGGGCCTTCACCTCCGGCGCGATCGACGCCGTGGTCGAAAGCTCGGTGACGCCCAGGCCCAGCAGGATCGGCGTGGCGGCGATGTCGGAGGCCAGTCCGCCGCAGACGCCGACCCAGCGATGGTGCTTGGCCGCGCCCTTGCAGGTCAGGTCGATCATCCGCAGCACCGCCGGATGCAGGGCGTCGATGCGGGCGGCCAGCTCGGGATTGCCCCGGTCCATGGCCAGAACGTACTGGGTCAGGTCATTGGTGCCGATCGACAGGAAGTCGGCCTCGGCGGCGATCAGGTCGGCGGTCATGGCCGCGGCCGGGGTCTCGATCATCACCCCGAGCTCGATCCTCTCGACCACGCCCATCTCGCGCTTGGCCTCGTCCAGCACGGCGCGGACGGCGCGCAGCTCGTCGAGGCTGGCGACCATGGGGACCATGATCTTGCACTGGCCCAGCGGCTTGACCCGCAGGATGGCGCGCAGCTGGGTCTTGAGCAGATGCGGCCGCCACAGGCTGACGCGGACCCCGCGCAGGCCCAGGGCCGGGTTCTCCTCGGCCGGGATCGGCAGATAGGGCGCGGCCTTGTCGCCGCCGACGTCCAGGGTGCGGATGATCAGCGGCTTGCCGTCCAGGGCCGAGGCGATGGCCTGGTACTGGCGAGCCTGCTCGTCCTCGTCGGGCGGGGTCTCGCGGTCGAGGAACAGGAATTCGGTGCGCAGCAGGCCCGAGCCCTCGGCCCCGTTAGCCACTGCGGCCAGGGCGTCGTTCAGCGAGCCGGTGTTGGCGAAGACCTCGATCCGCGTTCCGTCCAGGGTCACGCACGGATCATGGGCCGCGGCCTTGGCGGCGGCCTTGCGCTCCTGGCGCTGGGCCAGGGCGGTCTGGGCCGCTTCCAGCGCCTTGGCGTCGGGGGCGACGCGCAGGGTTCCGCCGTCGGCGTCCAGGATCAGCGCCGCGCCATCCTCGACGCTCAACACCCCCCCGCCGACGGCGACCAGGGCCGGGATGCCCATGGCGGCCGCGAGAATGGCCACGTGCGAGGTCGGGCCCCCGCGCGCGGTGGCGAAGCCGGCCACCACGCCGGGATCCACGCCCATCAGTTGCGACGGCAGAAGTTCGTCGGCCAACAGGATCGAGCCCGGCGGCAGGATCGCGCCGTCTTCCTCTTCGCCGGTCAGGGCCCGGAGCACCTGGCGCTCGAGATCAACGAGATCGTCGACCCGTTCGGCCAGGCGACGGTCGCCCAGGCCGCGCAGGGCCTCGACATAGCCGCCGACCGCCTTGCGCCAAGCATAGCCGGCGCTCTTGCCCTCGCCGATCAGACGGCGGGCGCCGGCGGAGAGTTCGGGGTCTTCCAGGAAGGCCAGGTGCGCGCCCAGGATCGCCTTGCGGGCCTTGTCGCCTTTGGCGGCCGACAGCTCGATGCGAGCGCGGACCTTGTCGATGGCGGCGGCCAGGGCGGCTTCCTCATGCGCCACCCCTTCGCCGGCCTCGCGCACGATGATGTCGGCCGAAGCCAGCCGGACGGCCTTGCCGATGGCCAGGCCCGGCGCGGCCAGCACGCCCCTCAGCACACCGTCGCGGGGCAGGTCGACCGGGCCGGTCGGCTCGGGCGTGAACAATGCGGCGGGCGTCGAGGCCTGGCCCTTGGCCGGGACCGGACCGCCCTCGCCCATGCCGCCTTCGATCAGTTCGACCACGGCCAGGATCGCCGCCTCGGCGTCCAGGCCGGACGCCACGACCTGGACGGTGTCGCCGTGGCGCACGGCCAAGGACATGACGCCGACCGGGCTCTTGGCGCTGGCGCGGCGGTTGACGGCGACCAGGGCGACCTCGGCCACGAACTTGCGAGCCGTCTCGGCGATACGGGCGGCGGGACGGGCGTGGATGCCGTGGACCAGCGGCACGACGACGTCGCGCGAAGCCTCGCCGGCGTTCACCGGGCCGGCCACGCTTCCGCTAGCGCCCCTCGCAAGATTGGCCGGGGCCAGCTCCATCAGGAAGTCACCGACGGCGGTCTCGCGATCCTGGTCCCGGCGGACAATCTCGAAGGCGTCCAGATTGGTGATGACGATCGGGGTGATCAGGCTGCGGGCCCGCTGAGCCAGCAGGTCGAGGTCGAAGCCCAGCAGCTTGTCGCCGGTGCTCACCGCCTGGCCTTCCTTGACGAAGACGGTGAAGCCCTCGCCGTTCAAGGCCACGGTCTCCAGGCCCACATGCATCAGGATCTCGGCCCCGTTGGCCGCCCGCAGGGTGACGGCGTGGCGCGCCCGGTGGACGGTGATCACCGTCGCGTCGCACGGCGCGTGCAGCGTCGAGCCCAGCGGATCGATGGCCAGGCCGTCGCCCAGCATGCGCTCGGCGAACACCGCGTCGGGCGTCTCGTCGAGCGATGCGATCCAGCCCTTCAGCGGCGCGGAAAGTACGAGATTGGACACAGGGCTCTACGACTCTTTTCGAGGACTAGTTCGGGTTCAGGGTCACGCGGTCGATGGCCCAGTAGGGATCGATGCTCTTGGCCGTGAAGGTGAAGCACAGATCGACCTTACCCGCCTGGGCGGGCAGGCGGCCGGTGATCGTCGAGACCGCCGGATTGCGCGCCGCCTGGCCCAGCGGAAGGACGGCGATGCGCGGGCCGGTGCAGGCCCCCGCTTGAGCAAGCCGCACTTCCAGCTCGCCCTCGGGCGTCGCCGGGGCGCGCAGCGGAATGTTGTCGCGATCCTTGCCGACCTGGAAATTGAACGGCAGCTGGCCGACCCGGGCGCTGAGCACCGCGCCCTTCGACAGGTCGGCGCCGTCCCAGATCCAGCAGGGATTGAAGATGTCGACGTCGAACATCGCCCTCTTCTCGAACGCGGCGGGCGCGTCGTCGATCATCAGCAGCGGCACGTGGCTGGTGCAGCGCTTCAGCTGGCCGCTGGCGCGGGTGCGCGGCGCGGCCGGGTCGATGGTGACCACGCGTTCGCGGCCCAGGGCCTGGCCGTCGACGAAGGTGCGGGCCTTGACGACCGTTCCCGTCGAGAGCTCCAGGGCGCCGGCATAGGCGCTGGAGGCCGCCGTCGGGGCCTCGCCGTCGGTGGTGTAGCGGACCTGGCCCAGGCCCAGCGGCGAGGACAGGGCCAGCCGGGTCTTGCCGCCCTCGCCTTCCGACTGGGCCGGCTGAGGCTCGAACGGTACGGTGTTTGCGGCGACGCCCAGCACCTTCAACCGCGCCATCTCGGCGGGCAGGCGGCGAGCGAAGTCGTCCCAGCTCACCCGGTCCTCCGGCGTCCAGCCGCGCTCGGCCAGGGCCACGGCGCGGGGGAAGGCCATCAGCATCATGCGTTGGTCGGTCTGCATGTGCTCGGTCCAGACATTGGCCTGGAGGCCCAGGATGTGCTTGCGCTCATCCGGGCTCATCTGGGCCGGCGCCGGATCGAAGGCGTAGACGTCCTTCAGGGTGACGATCAGGCCGCGGCCGGTCGGCTCGTCGGCCGACGCGCTCTGGCGATGGTCGAGATAGAGGGTCGGATGCGGTGACAGCACCGTGTCGTGCCCGGCCTTGGCGGCGGCGATCGCCCCGTCCAAACCGCGCCACGACATCACCGTGGCGTTGGGCGCCAGGCCGCCTTCGAGGATCTCGTCCCAGCCGATCAGGCGACGGCCGCGCTTGTCCAGGCTCTTGCCGACGCGCTGGATGAACCAGCTCTGCAGCTCGTGCTCGTCCTTCAGGCCGAGCTCCTTCATCTTGGCCTGGATCTTGGCGCTGGCCTTCCACTGGTCCTTGACCGCCTCGTCGCCGCCGACGTGGATGAAGGGCGAGGGGAAGATATCCATCACCTCGTTCAGCACATCGTCGAGGAAGGCGAAGGTCGCGTCGTCGGTGTTGTAGAGCCAGGGGAACACGCCCCAGTCGCCCAGCTTGGTCGCGTCCGGCGCGGCCGTGCCCAGCGACGGATAGGCGACGATCGGCGCCAGGGCGTGACCCGGGGTCTCGATCTCGGGCACGACGGTGATGTTGCGGGCGGCGGCGTAGGCGACGAGGTCGCGGGCCTGGTCCTGGGTATAGAAGCCGCCGTACTTCGGCCCCTTGCTGGCCGCGCCGGGGTCGAGACGCCAGGCGCCGACCGCCGTCAGTTTCGGATACTTCTTGATCTCCAGCCGCCAACCCTGGTCGTCGACCAGGTGCCAGTGGAAGGTGTTGAGCTTGTGGGCCGCCATGGCGTCGATAACCGCCTTCAGCGTGTCGATCGACTGGAAGTGTCGGGCGCTATCGACCATCAGGCCGCGCCAGGCGAAGCGCGGAGCGTCCTCGATCGCGGCGGCGGGAACGGCGACCGGGCCCTTGGCCGCGTCCGGCGTCGCCAGCTGCCACAGCGACATGGCGCCGTAGAACAGGCCGGCGCGCTTGGCGGCGGCGATGGTCACGCGCCTGGGACCGATGTCGAGCTTATAGGCTTCGCCTGCGGGACCCTCGCGGGTCAGGACGATGGCGGCCGCGTCCGCGGCCGGCGCCCCCTCGATAACCAGAGGACGGAAGCCGCGCGAGCGCTGGATCAGGTCCGCCAGATAGGTCGCCACGCCCTTGGCCTCGACATCGCCCTTGGCGACGTGGATGCGAATGGCGGCGGAAAGCGCGAAAGTCCCCTCGCCGGCGACCATCCGAGCCGGTGCTGGGGTCAGGGTGAGGCCGGCGGAAGCCTGTGCGCTAGCGGTCGAGGCGCCGAGCGCGGCGACCAGGGCGAGCGCCGAAACGGCGATGGTGCGGAGCGGGGTCATGATCACGCGGCCTCGCGAAGAAAGGGGCGACTGGCGAGCAGGCGGCAAAAAGTGGGCGGGACAGCCGTGCTGCCCCGCCCCAGCTCCATGCTTGCAGTCAGGAGGGGTAGAGTGCGCGACGGCGGGTCTCGATGGATCATCGGGCGATCCTGGACCAAGCCGCGCGCGAAGAGAAATCGCTGCATGACGGAGACTCCGAAATGGCTCGGAGCCTCCGCCGCCGAACGTCCTAGAACGCGACGTTCAGAGTAGCTTGCAGCTTGCGACCCGTGCGGTAGACGCCGCGCGGCAGGGCCGTGGTGTTGGCGTAGGCGTAGTACTCGCTGTCCAGCAGGTTCTGGCCCGAGACCGACATCGTGATGTTCTTGTTCACGGCGTAGCCGACGGTGGCGTCCAGGGTCTTGGCGGCCTTGACGAACATGTTGTCGCCGCGGTCGACGCCGGTGAAGTACTTCGACCGCCAGGTGAAGGTCGCCCGGGCCGAGAACGGACCGGCTTCGTAGAACGGGCTCAGATTGACCTGGTGCTTGGAGCTGTAGGGCAGCGGCGCGCCGCCCGTCGCCGAAGCATCGGCGTAGGTGTAGTTGGCCAGCAGACCGAAGCCGTGGGCGTAGTTCTGCTGATAGGCGACCGCCACACCCTTCACCTCGGCCGAACCCGCGTTGAACGGACGGCTGATCTGATAGGTCGTGACCTTGCCCTGCGACTGGTTGAAGTACGCTTCCGGCTGGGTCTTCTGCAGGATGTAGTTGCCGATGTCCTTGTAGAAGACTTCGGCCGACAGGATGGCCTGGGGCTGGAAGTACCATTCGGCCGAGGCGTTGACGTTGCTCGACTTGTAGGGCTCCAGCGCCGGGTTACCGCCGCCGCCGGTCAGGATGCCGTCAGACAGCCAGAAGAAGTTGGTCATGTCGGCATAGTTCGGGCGGGCGATCACCTGGGCCGCCGCGAAGCGCAGGACCAGGTCCTCGCGGGCGTCGACGATGATGTTCACGCTGGGCAGGACGTTGTCGTAGCTCTTCTTGGTGACCTGCCAGCTCCAGTCGGCGGCGGCGTTGCAGGCCGCGCCGGGCTTGCAGACGTAGCCGGCGCTGTCGACCGAGGTCTTCACATAGCGGACGCCGAAGTTGCCGCGCACGTTCTCGGCCTTGAAGTTGGCCTGGGCGTACAGGGCGTCGATGTTCTCCTGGATAGTCCAGTTGCCGGCCGTGAACTCGGCGGCGGCGAAGATCGACGGCTTGGGCATGGCGGCGCCCGCGGCCAGCCATTTGCCGCTCTCGACGTACGACAGCATCGTGTTTCCGTCGATGCGGAACCGGTTCTTCATCTGGTCGCCGACGCCGTCGAAGCCCTTCAGATAGTTGCCGGGTACGGTGGCGGGAGCGAACAGCGAGGCCGGGGCGGCGATGCCGTTGATGGCGATGCCGGCATATTGCTGGCTGGTCTCGTGCTCACGGCGCTTGTAGCCGATCTGGACGCGCTGGATCACGCCCTCAAAGTCGTGGCCGAGGTCGACCTGGGCGTACTTCTCTTCATCCGAGGTCGGCTTGGAGACGATGTTGCCGCTCCAGCCCGGATCGGTCGCGAAGGCGGCCGGGTTGCCCATCACGTTGCTCGTGTAGGACAGGTTGCCGGGGCTCTTGGGCGCGCCGCTGATGTCGACGGTGTAGTTGGCCCAGTTCAGGAACTCGAGGAAGACCTGACGCTTGGTGCCGCCGTCGGCGGTGGACTTGCCGATCTCGCCGCTCAGATCCCAGCCGTCGGCCTTGTACTGGCCCTTCAGGTGGAAGGTGTCGGAGTTCAGCTCGGCCTCGCGATACTGGACGTCGAGCACGCTCAGCGCGTTGACGAACGTGGCCTTGCTGACGACGCCGTTCTTGACCTCGAGACCCGTCAGGGCGCCCAGGCTGTTCCAGGTGTTGCCCTGGAAGGCGTACATCGACTGGTTGGTGTTGTCGTAGGTGGCCTTGATCTTCAGCCAGTTGAAGTCGAACGACAGCTGGTCGGTCGGCTTCCATTGCAGCGCCGTGGTGTAGGTCGTGCGGACGCGGCCCTGCTCGAAGAAGTGCGTGCCGAACGCGTTCGGGCTGCGGGCGTTGAGGTTGGCCGTCAGGGTGGTGGCGCAAGAGCCGGTGCAGCCGCGAGTCCGCGAGTCGACCGGGTTGTCGGGATTGCCGCCGGCCCACTGGTTGGCCGCGATCGTGCCGTAGCTCTCGATGCCGTCGCGACGCAGCTGGTCCTCGGCGCGCTGCACCGCGAAGCTGGCGCCGAAGGTGTTGTCGGCGTTTTTCCAGCTGGCCAGCAGCGAGCCCTGCAGATCGCCCTTCTTGGAGCGGTCGGTGTAGAGGTAGCTCACCGCGCCGGCGATGGTGCCGGACTTCAGGTCCAGCGGCTTGCGGGTGTTGACGATGACCGTGCCGCCGATGCTGCCTTCATCGATGCGCGGCTCGGGCGACTTGTAGACCTCGACGCGGCCGACGATCTGCGGCGCCAGCAGGGCGTAGTTGAAGGTGCGGCCCGGAGTATCCAGGATGAACCAGTCGGCCGAGGCGACGGTCTGGCCATTCAGCAGGGTGCGGTTTAGCGCCGGGTCGGTGCCCAGGATGCTGACCTTTTCACCTTGACCGAAGGCGCGATCGACGGTGACGCCTGGAACGATGGTCAGGGCTTCGGCGACGTTGGCGCTCGGAAACTTGCCCACGTCCTCGGCGGTGACGACGTCGACGATGGCGTCGGCCTTGCGCTTGGATTCGATGGACTGCAGCAGCGAGGCGCGGATGCCGGTGACGACGACTTCCTCGACGGTGCTGCTGTCCTGGGCCAAGGCCGGAGCAGCGACCATGACCACCATGGCGCTGGCCGACGCGGCCAATACGGATTTACGGAAATTCTTCATAACTCGGCTTCTCCCCATTATGCCGGGCCAATCGGACCGGAGCCGAACCCCAAGCCCAATTTGATACCAATCTCTCTGGGAGGTTCCGCAGAAAGTGGTACTTCTCAGGCCTCGGGAGGGAACTGTGACGAAAATTTTGCGAATGACAAGGCCAAAAAGAAACCAATTGCAGACCATGTTCTTATTGGTATGAAAATGGTCATATGCTATCGAGACCAGCAGGGGCGCCGCCGATTTGCGCGGCCGGGTTCACGGGGGAGGGCTGTAAATGACGTTTGCTGAACGGATTGGGCGGCTCGACGCCAAGGACGATCACGCTCCGCTTTACAAGCAGCTGCAGCGCGCCTTGCGCGAGGCCATCCAGACCAAGGTGCTGGCGCCCGATGACGCCCTGCCCGCCGAGCGGGACCTGGCCGACGAGTTCAGCATCTCGCGCATCACGGTGCGCAAGGCGCTGGACGGCCTGGTCAGCGAGGGCCTGCTGACCCGTCGCCAAGGCGCGGGCACCTTCGTCGCCGCGCGTGTCGAGAAGAGCTTCTCCAAGCTGTCGTCCTTCACCGAGGACATGATCTCGCGCGGCCGCGTGCCGCGCAGCGAATGGATCAGCCGCGCCGAGGGTCAGGTGACTCCGGAGGAATCGCTGACCCTGGGCCTGTCGCCCGGCACGCCGGTCTATCGCTTCGCCCGCATCCGCTACGCGGACGGCGCGCCGATGGCCGTCGAATACACCACCATCGCCGCCTTCGCCCTGCCCTCGACCGAAGTGGTCGGAACCTCACTTTATGAGGCCCTGGAACAGACGGGCCACCGGCCGGTGCGCGCCCTGCAAAGGCTGCGCGCGGTGCTGTTCGCCGGCGAACAGGCCGACCTGCTGGGCGTTCCCGTCAAGGACGCCGGCCTGCTGATCGAGCGGCGCGGCTTCCTGAAGGACGGCCGGGCGGTGGAAGTGACCCAATCGTACTACCGCGGCGATGCGTACGACTTCGTCGCGGAACTGAACGCCCTGTCCTGATCGGCGGTAGGAGTAGAGCTTGGAGGCGACTGTCTTGACCCGTCCTGAGGCCCCCGCGCCCGCGCGGCCGTCGCCCGAGTCGACGCGCATGTTCCTCGAGGCCGGCCAGGCCTCGGCCGTCGCCGCCGCCCAGCTGACCGCCAATGCCCGCAAGATTCAGGCCCTGGCCGAGCGCCTGCGCGCCAACCCACCGCGCGTCGTCGTCACCTGCGCCCGGGGCAGCAGCGATCACGCCGCCACCTTCGCCCGCTATCTGATCGAGACCAAGGCCGGGGTCCTGACCTCTTCGGCGGGCTTGTCGGTCAGTTCGGTCTACGACGCCTCGCCCAATCTGGAGGGCGCCCTGGTCCTGGCCATCTCGCAGTCGGGCAAGAGCCCGGACCTGCTGGCCTCGGTGAAGGCGGCCAAGGCCGCCGGCGCCTATGCCGTGGCCCTGGTCAATGTGGTCGACTCGCCGCTGGCCGAACTGGCCGACGAGGTGATCCCGCTGCACGCCGGGCCCGAGCTCAGCGTCGCGGCCACCAAGTCCTACATCGCCGCCCTCGTGGCCATCACCCAGCTGATCGCCGCCTGGACGGAAGACGAAGATCTGTCGAAGGCCCTGTCGGCGCTGCCGACCGCCCTGGCCGAGGCCTGGACTCTGGACTGGTCGCCGGCCGTCGAACGCCTGAAGCTGGCCCGCAACCTCTACGTCCTCGGCCGCGGCGTCGGCTTCGGCGTCGCTCTGGAGGCGGCCCTGAAGTTCAAGGAGACCTGCGGCCTGCACGCCGAGGCCTTCAGCGCCGCCGAGGTGCTCCATGGGCCCATGGCGTTGGTGAAGGATGGCTTCCCTGCCCTGGTCTTCGCCCAGAACGACGAGAGCCGCGCCAGCGTTGACGAGATGGCCAGGGGCCTGCGCGCGCGCGGCGCCGATGTGCTGATGGCCGGCTCCGCCGAGGACGGCCCGGGCGCCCTGCCGACCCTGTCGAGTCATCCGGTGCTAGAGCCGATCCTGATGATCCAGAGCTTCTACCGAATGGCCAATGCGCTTTCGGTCGCGCGCGGCTACGATCCCGACAGCCCGCCCCATCTCAACAAGGTGACCGAAACCGTCTGATGCTGGCTGCTCTCGTAAATGGCCGCGTCCTGACGGAAACCGGCGTCGTCGACGGCAAGGCCGTCCTGGTCGAGAACGGCGTCATCGCCGCGATCGTCGAGGCGCGCGCGGTTCCGGCCGACGCCGAGCGCCGCGACCTGGCCGGCGGCCTGCTGGTTCCGGGCTTCATCGACACCCAGGTCAATGGCGGCGGCGGGATCCTGTTCAACGACTCCCCGACCGTCGAGGCGATCGCCGCGATCGGCGCGGCCCACCGCCCTTATGGCACCACCGGCTTCCTGCCGACCCTGATCAGCGACGACCTCTCGGTCGTCGACCAGGCGATGCGCGCCACCGAGGCGGCCATCGCCCAGGGCGTGCCCGGCGTGCTTGGCGTGCACATCGAGGGCCCATTCCTCAATCCGAAGCGCAAGGGCATCCACGACGCCGACAAGTTCCGCGTCATCGACGACGAGGCCCTGGCCCTGCTGACCTCGCTGAAGGTCGGCAAGACCCTGGTCACCCTGGCCCCCGAACGCACGACGCCCGAGATGATCCGGCGCCTGGCCGACGCCGGGGTGAAGGTCGCTGCCGGTCACACCAACGCGCTCTACAAGACCATGCGCCAGTCCCTGGACCATGGGCTGACGGGCTTCACTCACCTGTTCAACGCCATGTCGCCGCTGACCAGCCGCGAGCCCGGCGCGGTCGGGGCCGCCCTGGAAAGCCAGACCGCCTGGTGCGGGCTGATCGTCGACGGCCGCCACGTGGATCCGGCGACCTTGCGGATCGCCCTTCGCACCCGGCCGCTGGACCGCTTCATGCTGGTCACGGACGCCATGCCGACGGTGGGCATGGTCGACAAGAGCTTCAACCTGCAGGGCCGCCACATCCGCGTGGTCGACGGCGTCTGCGTCGACGACCACGGCACCCTGGCCGGCTCGGACCTCGACATGGCCGGCGCGGTGCGCAATGCGATCGCGATGCTGAACCTGTCGCTGGACGATGCGGTGACGATCGCCTCGGCCGCCCCCGCCGCCTTCCTGGGCCTCGAAGGACAGCGCGGCCGGATCGCGCCGGGTCAGGCGGCGGACTTCTGCCTGCTGGATGAGCGGCTGAACGTTCTGGCCACCTGGATCGGCGGGGCCGAGGCCTAAGCCTTCCACTCGCGCTCCGGGCAAGAAAAAGGGCGCTGACCTCGCGGTCAGCGCCCCCTCTCTTAGGCGGAAGCCCCCTGGAAGCTTAGAACTTCCACTTCACGCCGAGATAGAATTGACGGCCGTAGTGCACGTACTCTTCCGAGATCATGCGGGTCGAGTCGTCAAGCTTGCTGTCTTCCTGGTCGGTCAGGTTGATGCCTTCCAGAGTGACCGTGAAGTTCTTGAAGTTGTAGCTGACCTGAGTGTCGATGTTCATGGTCTTTTCTTTGATACGAACATCGTTGTTGTTGGTCGCCGACGGGGCGACCTGGATCAGGTACGGGTCGCGGTACGAGGCCGAGACGCGGGCCTTGAACGGACCCTTTTCGTAGTAGAGCGTCGCGTTGTAGGCGTCCGGCGACAGGTTCACCAGCGGCTGGGTCAGCATCACGGCCGGCGTCGTCAGGACGCGCGGCGTGCCCGAATAGACCGGGTTGGCGATCACGTACTGAATGTCGCTGGTGACGTGCGTGTAGTTCACGATGCCGCCGAAGCCGTCGAACGGCGCCGGCAGGAAGGTGAACGGACGCTGCAGCGAGATCTCGTAGCCCTTCAGCTCGCCGCCGGGGGTGTTGATTTGCGTCGTGACCGTGAACAGCGTGTTGCCGGTATTGCCGTTGCTCAGCAGGCTGTCCGCCAGCTCGGTTTCCGACCACGGCATGGTGACGGCCGAGGTTTGGATGAAGGACTTGATGTCCTTGTAGAACAGGCCGACCGAGAACAGGGTTTCCTTGTCCGGATACCACTCGAAGCTGAGGTCCAGGTTCTTGGACATCATCGGATTGAGGTCCGGATTGCCGCGCGTCAGGGTCTGGTTGGCCTGGCTGATGGCGGTGTAGCCCGGGGTCAGGTTCTGCAGCTGCGGGCGAGTCATCGCCTTGGCGGCCGCGAAGCGGACGAAGAAGTTCTCGAACGGTTGGGCCGAGACGTTCAGCGACGGCAGGGTCTTGGCGTATTCACGCGACGTCGTCTGGACGCCGTCGGTGGGAACGGTCGTCGAGATCGTGCCGAAGGGCGTCGACACCGGCGTGGTCACGCTGCCGGTGTTGTAGTGGCCAAGCGCGCTCTGATCGGTCTTCACATAACGGACGCCGACATTGCCGCGCACCGGGATGTTGGCGATGTCGTAGTCGAAGTCGCCCTGGATGTAGAAGGAGATGTCCTTCTCTTGGATCTGACGAACCGCGCCCAGCTGGTTGACGACGCTCAGGCGGAAGTCGCCGTTGGCGTTGATGCAGTTACAGTCATAGCCTAGGCGGGCCTTCAGCTTGGCGAGGTCGGGAGCCAGCCACGAGGTCGGCACGCCGGCCGGCAGGTCCAGGCCGCGACCGAAGCCGGTGATCACGCGCGAGACGTCGGCGACCGTGGTGCCCGCGGGCAGGCCGAAGGCGGCTTCGGCGGTGAAGGTCGTGCCGGTGGTCGCCAGGTTGCGGTTGTAGAGGCGCTTTTCCCACGAGCTGAAGCCGTACTTCTTGTACACGCCGCCGTAGCGGAGCTTGAAGCCGTCCAGGATCTGGTAGTCGACGTCGGCGCGGAAGGTCTTGAAGGTGTTGACCGCCTTGCTGGGACGCAGACGCAGCAGCGACGCATCGCCGAGGGCGTTGCTGGCGCTGTACTGGAAGTTGGCCGGATTGGTCGGATCGAAGCCGTAGTTGAAGTTCGGCAGCTTGTCGTTGGCCGAGTAATCGTAGCTGTAGTTGTCGCTGTCATAGCGATCGAACGAGAAGGTCGTCTGGACCGGGTTGTCCTGGATCGAGCGCGACTGGCCGTAGACCACGTTCAGGTGGCCGGCTTCGCCGAACTTGGTGTCGTAGGTCAGGACGAACTGGTTGAACTCGGTCTTCAGGTCGTCGTGGCGATACTCGACCCGGGCGTCGACGTCGTCGAACGTGCCCTTGATCAGGGTGCCCTTGCTGTCGGCCGTGAAGTTCACGACGTCCGTCTGGGGCACGCCCGCGCCGCTACGGCTGAACGAGATGATTTCCAGATAGGTTTCGTCGCGGTTGTTGGTGAACTTGGCCAGCAGCGCGTCGAGGGTCAGGGTCGAGCGGTCGGTCGGACGCCATTGCAGCGAACCGGTCACGCCCAGGCGCTTTTGATCGTAGTCCAGGCGGCCATAGCGCGGAATCCGCGGGTGCCACAGGTTGTTGGCGGTGCCGGCGGCGGCGAGCGTGGTCGGCGTGGTGCCGCCGACGACCGTGCCGATGGTGTTACAGGCCGGCGAGGTGGCGGTGGTCGCGCCACCCACGGCGGCGCCGGCCGTCGACGGATTGTAGGCCGGGGTCGTGCAGGGGAACGCCGTCGCCGAGTTGAAGCGGACCGAGGGGTTTTCCCAGCGACCGGTCGACGAGCCTTCTTCGCGCTGGGCGCGGGTGGCGTAGGCGACCGACAGCAGGGCGCCGACTTCACCGATCCCGGTGTCCCAGCGGTTGCTGACCAGGAAGGTGTAGCGCGGGTCGCTCTTCCGCGAGAGGTCGTTCCAGCCCACCTTGGCGCCGGCGCTCATGGTGAACTTGCTGAAGTCGAACGGGCGGGCGGCCTGCATGTCGATGATGGCGCCCAGCGAACCTTCTTCGTTGCTGGCCGAGTTCGACTTGCGCACGGTGACGCTGTTGAACAGTTCCGAAGCGAAGATCGAGAAGTCGAACTGACGGCTGCGGTTAGCGCCGCCCGAACCGTCCTTGCCGCCCGTGGTCGCGATCGCTTCCAGGCCGTTCAGGCGCACGACGGTGAAGTCGGCGTTCAGGCCGCGGACGGTGATGGTGCGGCCTTCGCCGCCGTCACGGTCGATCGACACGCCCGGCACGCGCTGCAGCGACTCGGCCAGGTTCAGGTCGGGGAAGTCGGCGATATCTTGCGCCTTGATGACGTCGACGAGGTCGTTTTCACGACGCTTGACGTCCAGAGCGTTGGCGAGCGAGGCGCGGAAGCCCGTCACAACGACGGCTTCGACGGTTTCATCGGCCGGTGCGGCCGCCGCCGGAGCGGTTTGAGCCGACGCGCCGCCGGCGAACGCCATCGCCAGGGCCAGTGCGCCGCCGGAAACGCCGTAGTGCAGAGCGCGCACGCGCCCCGTGGTTTTCTTGGACATAGAACCTCCTCCCGTATCGACCATTGGACGACGGCGTGAACCGCCGCCTTGGCCTTCGTTCAACTCCGCGTCCTTCCCGCGAAATCGCCCCCGGCCTTTTTTAAGTCTTCGTTTTTGCCACCGGTGTCAGAAGCGAACTCTGGTTTTTGACACCGGTATCAGAGTGCTAACAAAGCCCGCGACGGCCGACAAGGCCACAAAGCGGTCACAACCCCCGAGACTCATACCGCCGTTGCCATTCCGACACAGAGCGGCGTTCTGTCACAGGAGGCGTCAGGCCTCATCAGGGCGGTAGTGACTGACCCGATAGAGCCCTTGCAACATGGCGTCGCGCTGTTCGGCGGGCAGCTCGGCCCCCATGGCGCGCAGGAGCTTCAGGGCGTTGAGGTGCACGTCCACGGCGTCCCAACGCCAGGCCCCCGCCTCGGCGCAGCTGTCGGCCAGGCCGCACAGCGACGTCGCCGCCTTGTCCACGCCTGCGTCGGTCGCGAAGCCGCTGACGTCGATCGCCTTCGAAGCCAGCAGATACAGGGCCTCGCACGATTCCGACTCCCGATCCGGCGCGGCCTTGCCGAAGCGCCGCTCGATCTCGGCCAGCAGCTCGTCCAGCGCGGCCATGGTGGCGTCGCGCAGGGTCTCGACCCCGGCCTCGGCGGCGGCGACGGCGTCCTTGGCCAGCACGCCGCCACGATCCTTGATCATGCCGGCGAGGCGGTTGGGCGGACGGAACTTGCGGACGGTCATATCTGCACCTTCGCTGGGCGCATCAGGTTGCTGATCTCATCTTCCGACATATTGGGCATATGCGCGTCGCCCACCTCCGCCGGGAGGTCGTCCTTACGCCTGCCGTCCGTACCTGGGGGCGGACCCTCGTGCTTGAAGCGCCGGTCGGGCCCGATGAACGTATCACATTCGATGAAGGATCGCTCCTCGCGCGCCACCCAGAAGATCCGCTCCAGCAGCACCTTGGGGGTGATTGGCTTGGCCACGACATAGTTCGAGCCGGCGTCGCGCAGCTTGAAGATCTGCGAGGTGCGCGTGTGGCCGGTGACCAGGATGACCGGGACGTAGCGGTTGGTCTCGCCCCCGTCCCTGCGCAGCCACTCGATGAACTCGATGCCGTCGGTGACGGGCATCTGCACGTCGCTGATGATCAGGTCGAAGGTCTTGGTGTTGATCAGCGCCTGGGCGTCCATGACGCTCTCGGCCCGGTGCAATTGCTTGACCCCGAAGCCGGAGACCACCTGCGAGAGGATGTCCAGCGACGCGCCGTTGTCATCCAGGACGAGCACCGTCGCCCGCTCGAGATTGATCCGCGTCGAGGGAAGCAGCGCGTCGGCCATAGGCGCTCTAGAAGAAGTCCAGCTCGCCGGCCTCGGCCGTCCAGTCGGCGGCTTCGCTGGCCCGCAGGCGGACGACTAGGTCGGCCAACCCCAGGCCTTCCAGCAGGGGCTCGATCGACATGCTCCATTCGCCCGAGGCGTGCTGGCCGATCCGCTGCAGCACCGCCGACAGGCCGTGCAGGCGTTGGCTCAGTTCATCAAGCGCCTGAAGCCGGCTGAGATTGGCCAGCGCCGCGCCGCCCTCGGCGAGATCGCCGACGATGTGCTCGCAGTCCTGGCAGATGGCCGCGGCCGAAGCCAGCTCCACCGACAGACGACGCGACAGCTCTCCGACCAGGAGATGTTCCCCGGTCGGTTCGTTCGGCGGCGTCTGGAGCGGCAAAGCAGGCATGGGCGTCAGAACAGATCCACATCGCCGCTGGAGGCGGCGGGCATCGGGGCGGGGGTCGGACGGCGGACGTCCTGCGGCGCGTTGTCGACCGCGACCAGGCGCTGGCGCACCCGGCCCGAGGCCGGCCAGAACTCGACGCGACGGGCCGAGACCCCGCCAGTGCTGGACGAAACGATCGGGATGCCTTCGTCGCGCAGGAAGCGCTCGGCGAAGGCCGAGTTGCTGGCGCCGACGTCGGACAGGCCGTCGAACAGCTTGGCGCCGCCGAAGATCTTGGCTTCCAGCCGCTCGCGGCGGGCGCCCTTCTTCAGCAGCTCGTTGATCAGCAGTTCCATGGCGTAGGCGCCGTAGCGAACGGCGTCGCCGTCGCGACGGTTGTCGCCCGAGTCCGGCAGCAGGAAGTGGTTCATCCCACCCACGCCCGATTGCGGGTCGCGGATACACGCGGCGATGCACGAGCCCAGCACCGTGGTCATGACCACATTGGGATCGGCCGCCACGTGGCTTTCGCCCTGCGTGACGTGCACCTTGATCGCGCGTTCAGGATCTTCGGGTTGATTGAATGGCGTCATGTCAGCTGCCCGAACACCTGTTCGATCTTCTCCCGCAGGCCCTGAACGGTGAAGGGCTTGACGCAGTAGTTGTTGACGCCGAACTGCACGGCGCGCTGGACCAGTTCACGGTCGGCGCGGCCCGTCAGCATGACGAAGGCGGTCTGGCGGATCGGCGGGTGCGAGCGGACCGCTCGCAGCAGGGCCAGGCCATCCATCTTCGGCATGTTGAAATCGGAGATGACGAGGTTGGCCGGCTTGGCCAGGAGGTTCTTCAGAGCCTCCTCGCCGTCGGGCGCCTCACGGATATCCTTGAAGCCGATCTGCTGCAGCGCATTGCGGATCAGGGCCCGCATGGTCAGCTGGTCGTCGACCACCAGAACGGAAATGGTGCTTGCTTGGGGCATGGGTCTATCGCCTCGCGGAGGCTAGATCGAGAATGGACTGGCCCATGGAGGACAGGGAAACCTGCTTCTCCACCGCGCCAATTTCGAAGGCCGAGCGGGGCATGCCGTAGACGACACAGCTCTGCTCGTCCTGTCCGAGGGTCTTGGCCCCCGCCTTACGCATAGCCAGAAGGCCCTGGGCCCCGTCGCGGCCCATGCCGGTCAGGATCGCCCCGACCGCCTTGTCGCCGACGGCGTTGGCCACCGATTTGAAGAGCACGTCTACCGACGGGCGGTGGCCGCTGACCGGGTCGCCCTGGACGAGGCGGCAACGCAGGCCGGCCGAGCGGACGACTTCCAGGTGCGTGGCGCCGCCAGGGGCGACATAGACCTTGCCGGGCTCCAGCAGGGCGCCGTCCGTGGCTTCCTGCACCTTGGCCCCGCTGGCGCGGTCGAGGCGCGCGGCGAAGCTGGCGGTGAAGGTGGCCGGCATGTGCTGGGTGATGACGGTCGGCGGGCAGGTGTCGGGGAAGAGGGTCAGGATCGACAGCAGGGCTTCCACCCCGCCGGTCGACGAACCGATCGCCACGATGTCGCCCGAGGGCATGAAGTCCTTGCGACGCGTCGGCGCCGCCGCCGGCGCGGCGCCGGCGTTGGTGCGAACCGCGGCGCGCGCCGCGATCTTCACCTTGGCGACGATCTCGGCCAGGGCTTCCTGGGTGCCGGTGGCGTCGGTGGGCTTGCCCACGCAGTCGATCGCGCCCAGTTCCAGGGCCCGCAGCGTCATTTCGGCGCCGGCCTGGGTCAGGGTCGAGACCATGACCACCGGCATCGGCCGCAGGCGCATGATCTTCTCGAGGAACTCGATGCCGTTCATGTTCGGCATCTCGATGTCGAGGGTGACGACGTCGGGGTTCAGGGTCTTGATCATGCCGCGAGCCTCGAACGGGTCGCCGGCGCCGCCGACCACCTCGATCTCGGGATCACGATTGAGGGCCGCCGTGATCAGGCTCCGCATGGTGGCGGAGTCGTCGACGACGAGAACGCGGATCTTAGGCATCAGCGGCTCACCTTTCGGTAGGCGGTGAGGCCGCAGCTCTCGAACGCGGTCACCGAGGCGCCGACACGTTCCGAGTGGCCGACATACAGACGGCCGCCAGGCGCGATGAGCGGCGCGAAGCGGCTCCAGACGCGTTCCTGGGTGGGTTCATCGAAATAGATCACGACATTCCGACAGAAGATGGCGTCGAACGGGCCCTTCATAGGCCAGGACGGACCGTTGAGATTTAGTTCCCGGAACGCGACCAGGCTGCGCGCGGCTTCGCAGACGCGGAAGGCGCGGCGGTCCGCAGGATCGCGTTCGAAATACTGGTTGCGCGCTGCGGCGGGGATGCCCTCCAGCAGGCTTTCGTCGTAGGACGCGGCCCGGCCGGTCGCCAGCACGTTGGTGTCGATGTCCGTGCCCAGGATCCGGATGTCCAGGTCCGCGGCGTTCGGCCATACCGACAGCACCGTGAAGGCCATCGAATAGGGCTCCTGGCCCGAGGAGCTGGCGGCGGACCACAGGCGCAGCCGGCCCCCGGCGCGCACCTTGTCAGCGACCGGCTCCAGGATGTTGGCGCGCAGGTCGTCGAAATGGTGCGGCTCGCGGAAGAAGCGCGTGACGTTGGTGGTCAACGCCCGGAGCATCTCCTGGCTCTCGTCGTGGCCCTTGTCGCTGGCGACGAAGGCGCAGTACTCGGTGAACGAACGCAGGCCCAGGAAGCGCAGGCGCTTGGCCAGGCGCGAATAGACCAGCGTCGCCTTGCTGTCGGGCAGGCTGATGCCCGCCAGGTCGTACAGCAGCGCGGCGATGCGCTTGAAGTCCTGGGTCGTGAACGCGAACTCGCCATCGACGATGGCCTCGCGGCGTTCCATGGAAGAAGCGGAAGCGGTGGTCATCAGGCGGCCAGAGCCTCGCGTTCAGGCAGGATACGGTCCAGCGAGATCTCGCTGATCATCCGTCCCTCGATGGAGATGATGCCGCGCACGAAGCTGCGAACGGTGTCGCAGGCCATGTCCGGCGTCGGCTGGATCATGTCGTCATTGATCGAGAGGATGTCCGACACCGCGTCGACCAGAAGGCCGACGGTGCGGTCGCCCGCCTTGACCACGATGAAGACGCTGCGGACGGTCGGCTCGATCACCGGCATGCCCAGACGGCAGGCCAGGTCCATGATCGGCAGCACCGCGCCGCGCAGATTGATGACGCCGCGCATGAAGCCGGGCGTCTGCGGAAGCGTCGTCGCCGGGCTCCAGCCGCGGATCTCGCGGACGGCCATGATGTCGACGCAGTACTCCTGGTCCCCCACGCGGAAGGAGATCAGCTCCCGACGGTCGCTGCTCGAGGCGGTGGCATGATCTGTCATGACTTACTCCGCTGCGATGAGGGTGGGTTCTGTGGGGCGAGGCGCGCCGCCTTCACGGCGACGCATGGCGATGGTGGCGTCGACGTCGAGGATCAGGGCCACGCGGCCGTCGCCCAGGATGGTCGCGGCGGCGACGCCCTCGACCTGCTGGTAGTTCTGTTCCAGCGACTTGATGACGACCTGGCGCTGACCATGGATGGCGTCGGCCACCAGGGCGGCGCGCGAGCCGTCCTCGCCTTCGACCAGCAGCACGACGCCGTCGGTCGGGTGCGGGGAGTGCGTGCGGTAGCCGAGCGCTTGGCCGACGTCGATCAGCGGCACGAAGCTGTCACGGACGGCCAGCACCGAGCCGACCGGGCCCAGCGGACGAACTTCTTCCGGCTTGGGACGCAGGCTCTCGACGATGGCGGCCAGCGGCACGACCAGGGTCTCGCCGGCGACGTCGACCACCATGCCGTCCAGGACGGCCAGGGTCAGCGGCAGGCTCAGGGTGAAGGTCGAGCCAAGGCCCGGACGCGAGGTGATCGAGATCCGACCGCCCAGAGCCTGGACCGAACGCTTGACCACGTCCATGCCGACGCCGCGGCCCGACACGTCCGAGATCTTGTCGGCGGTCGAGAAGCCCGGGAGGAAGATCAGGTTGTCGATCTCTTCGTCGGTCAGTTGCAGGTCGGGGGCGATCAGCCCCTTCTTGACCGCGATCGAGAGGACCCGCTCGCGATTGATGCCCTTGCCGTCGTCCGAGACCTCGATGACGATCCGGCCGCTGCGGTGCAGGGCGGCCAGACGCACGACGCCTTCGGGATTCTTGCCGGCCGCCTTGCGCTCCTCGGGCGTTTCCAGCCCGTGGTCGATGGCGTTGCGCAGCATGTGGGTGATCGGGTCGGACAGACGCTCGATGACCGTCTTGTCGACTTCGGTGTTCTCGCCGTCCATGACCAGGCGAGCCTGCTTGTGCGTCATGTTGGCGACTTCGCGGACCAGGCGCGGCATGCGCTGGAACACCGACTTCACCGGCTGGGCGCGGATAGCCATGACGCTGTCCTGGATCTCGCGGGTGAGCTGTTCCAGCTCGTCGAGACCCATGGCCAGGTTGGAGGACGGGGCGATGCCATATTCGCCGACGCGTTGCGCCAGCATGGCCTGATTGATGACCAGCTCGCCGACCAGGTCGATCAGGCGATCGATACGCTCGGGATCGACGCGGATGACCGATTGGCCGGGACCCGGGACTTCGACCTGGGTGGCCTTCGGAGTCGGCGCGGCCGGAGCGGCGGGCTTGGCGGCCTCGACCGCTGCGGGCGCGATCGGGATGATTTCAGCGACGGGCGGGGGCACGATCTCGACCGGAGCCGGCGCGGCCGGCTCGACGATCGGCGGCGCCTCGGCCACGGTCAGCAGCGCGGCCAGGGCGTCCTCGACGGCGGCTTCGCCACGGGTGATTTCAAGGTCGCAGTCGCCGTCGACGAATTCGAAGACTTCGCGGATGGCGCTCTCGTCCTCGTCGGTCTCCAGACGCACGCTCCACATGACGTAGGCGGCTTCCGGATCCAGGTCTTCCAGGGCCGGCATGGCGCTGTCGTCCAGCGTCGCGGTGATCGGACCCAGGCGGTTGAGCTCGCGCAGCAGCAGCGCCGTCTCGTTGGCCTTGCGGTAGAGGTCCGACTTGGGACGGATCGACACCGTCCAGACGTTGGAGGGGATCAGGTCGGTATCGGCGGCCTGGTCCTCGACCGAGATGGTCTGCGGCACGAACACGAAGCCGAGATCGTCGTCGTCCATCGCTTCGTCAGCGGCGACGACGGGCGCGCTCATCGGGGCCGGAGTGAATTCCTCGACCACGACCGGCGCGGCGGCGGCCGGCGAGGCGTTCGGATCGGTCCAGGTTTCCAGCTCGGCGGCCATGGCGGCCGATGCGCCCATGTCGACGTCGCCAAGGCCGCGAGCGGCGCTGACGTGGTCGGCCAGGATGTCGGAAGCGCGCAGCAGGACGGCGGCCAGCTCGACCGTGTTGGGCACGGAGCCCGCCCGCACGGCGTCCAGCAGGGTCTCGAACACGTGGGCGAAGCGCACCAGCGGCTCGAGGCCGAAGGCGCCGGCGCCACCCTTGATCGAGTGGACGGCCCGGAACACGGCGTTGACCGTCTCGGAGTCGCCGGCCCCCTCTTCCATAGCCAGGAGACCGCCCTCGAGATCTGCGAGGAGCTCCTCGCATTCCTGGAAGAAGGTAACCTTGATGGCCTCTAGCTCGTCCATATCCCGTACGTCCTAATTCGCGTCTAGCAACGGGTACTCAAAGAAACTGGGTACTGAAACTGGATCAGGCCGCGACGCGACGAATGGCGTCGACGAGCTTTTCCGGGTTGAACGGCTTGACGATCCAACCCGTCGCGCCGGCTTCGCGAGCCCGCTGCTTCTTGGCCGGGTCGCTTTCCGTGGTCAGGACCAGGATCGGGATGGCGCGATAGTCGTCGTCGACCCGCACCGCCTCGATGAAGCCGAAGCCGTCCAGCTTGGGCATGTTGATGTCGGTGATGATGATGTCCGGGCGATGGGCGGAGAGAACCTCCAGACCATGCTCGCCGTCGACAGCCTCGACCACATTGAACCCAGCGCCGACCAGAGCCATGCGCAGCATGTCCCGCATGGTCCGGGAATCATCGACCGTGAGAACCGTACGCGTCACGATTCAGCTCCTTGGAATTCCGCCGAAAGGAGCGCCCTTTCGGCGCCGAATAGACGGGTGGTTTCAACGAAGGCCTCCGAAGGCCCCTTGATCGAAAAGAGTTGGCCGTCCTGATCCCAGGCCTTGCGGGCCGCCAGCAGAACCTGCAGGCAAAGACCGCCGAGGCGACGAACCTGATCGGCTTCCACCGTGATCGCCGCGCCGCGGCGTTCGAGGAGGGCGGCCTTGAGTGGGGCCGCGGCCTTCAAGTCCAGGGTTTCAGGCAGCGCTATCGCGGCAGCCATCAGAATTCCTCCCAACCATCCGTAGCAGGAGCTTGAGCGACCGCCGCCGAACCACTGCTCCGGCCCGGACGGGCGAAGGTGTTCAGGCGAGCCTGTTGCTCAGCCACCGGGTTGCGCGCCGGAGCGTGCTGCGTCGTGTCGGCCATGGCCGGACGCGCGTAAGACGAAGAACTCGAACCCACTTGGAAGCGAGCCATCAGGCGGACCAGTTCGCCGGTTTCACCCTTCAGCGAGTGCGTCGCGGCGGTCGATTGCTCGACCATGGCGGCGTTCTGCTGCGTGACCTGATCCATCTGGTTCACGGCCGTGTTCACTTCGTTCAGACCGGTCGCCTGCTCCGCGGCGGAGGCCGCGATCTCGGTGACCAGCGCATCGATCTCGCCGACCTTGGCGACGATCCGCTGCAGGGCCTCGCCCGTCTGGCCGACCAGGCTGACGCCTTGGCTAACCTGCTGGGTCGACGAGGAGATCAGAGCCTTGATCTCCTTGGCCGCTTCGGCGGAACGCTGGGCCAGGGCCCGGACTTCCTGGGCGACGACCGCGAAGCCGCGGCCCGCTTCGCCAGCCCGCGCGGCTTCGACGCCGGCGTTCAGGGCCAGGAGGTTGGTCTGGAAGGCGATTTCGTCGATCACGCCGATAATCTGGCTGATCTGCTTGGACGAGTTTTCGATCTCGCCCATGGCCGACACTGCCTGATGGACAACCTGGCCGCTATGCGTCGCTTCGCCACGGGTGGTGGAGACGACGTCCGAGGCCTGACGGGCGCCCGAGGCCGTGCGGCGCACGGTGGCGGTCAGTTCGTCGAGGGCGGCGGCGGTCTGTTCCAGGCTGGCGGCCTGTTGTTCGGTGCGGCGCGACAGATCGTCCGAGGCGTGGGCGATTTCGTCGGCGCCGGTGCGCAGGCCGTCCGTCGAGGCGGCGATGACCTTCATCGTCTCCTGCAGCGAGCCCATGGCGCCGTTGAAGTCGTCCTTCAGCTTGCGATAGTCGCCGGGGAAGTCGGCGGTCACGCGGAAGGTCAGATCGCCCACGGCCAGCTTTTCCAGGCCTTCGGCCAGGCTGCTGACGACCAGGGAGCTCTCCTGAGCGGCGGTGGCGGCGGCGGCTTCCTTGGCGCGGCGTTCGTCGGCCGTGAGGGCGGCGGACTTTTCCTGCTCGGCGCGCAGCTGCTCGAGGTGCAGTTGGTTGTCACGGAAGACCTTCAGCGAGCGGACGATGGCGCCCAGCTCGTCGCCGCGGGTCATCTTTTCCAGGTCGATGCTGTTGTCGCCTTTCGAGAGCTTCTCGGTGGCGCCGGCGATGTCGCCGATCGACTTGCGGGTGGTCATGACCGTGAGGAACGCCAGGGCGCCGACGGCGCCGAGGGTGACCAGCGACATCACGATCGTGGCGCTCATCGCGGCGGTGGCCTCGGCCTGACGCTTCTTGGTCTCGGTCTCGGTGCGCGTGTTGGCGGCGGCGATGACCTGGTCGAGCTGGCCGGTCATCTTGGCGTATTGTTCTTCGAAGGGCGCGATGAAGCCCGCGGCCATGCCGAAGTCGACGCCGATCATCCCACTGACCGTGTCGATGGCGCTGCGGCACTCGTCGAGCGACTTGATCAGCTCGGCGATCTTCGGCTGCTCGGCGACCGGCAGCTTGCTCTTCAGCGCCGTCAGATCCTTCTTGACCGCGTCGGTCTCGGCCAGGACGGCGGCCATGCGAGCGTCGTTCTTGTCGACCTCGATGTTGCCGGCCTTGTGGGTCATCACGACGAACAGCTCGCCGTTGATGTTCGAAATGCGCTTGGAGATCTGTTGGATCTCCATGTTTTGGCGCATGTCGCTTTCCACGACCTGCTTCAGAGCGGCCGACTGGCTCTTCTGAACAACGATCGCGCCGCCGGCCATCAAAGCCAGCATGAGCAGCGCGAAAGCCGGCGCGAAGCCGATTTTTATGATCAACGGCAGATCGACGAGACGAATCCGTTTCATCGCAGGTCCCCTCCAACCAGCGTTCCGCGCAGACGGATCGCCAACATGAGGGGGGATAATCCCCATAGATTCCTAACAGACTCTGACTTGGTTAAAGCCAATTCGACATAACCCGTCCCAAACTGAGCCAATTGGTCGTTTGGTCGCAGGTCGCCGGGGCCGGAATCTATAAAGAGGGTTCGCGTAACGGGAGTCTCGGAAGAGACCAGCCATGGTTACCGACCAGTAAACCTCGAATATTCTTTGCCGACTCAGATTCTCTTAACTCGCACCTGCGAAATTAGGCCTGCGTCCGGTTGGCGCGTCGTCCACAGGACGTGTATTCATTACTAGGAGCAGCGGGATGAAATATCCGATCGCTATTGCCGCGGGAATCGCTGGCAGCTTTTTCGTCGCTCAGGCCGCTACGGCCGCTGGCGGTTTCGAAGACCAAATGGGCCGTTGCCTGCAGCAGTACGCGAACACCCGCGACGCCGCGCAAGTGATGCTCGAGTGCACCGCTGACGGCGGCAAGCTCTCGGACTGCAAGGTCGTCGACAACAGCGCGGCCGGCAAGGGCTTCGACAAGGCCGCCATGTGCATCGCCGAGAAGCTTCCGATGGGCGCCAAGACCGGCACCGTGAAGGTTCCGTTCCGCTTCCCGGGCGGCGCGTAAGCGTCAAACCCGCTCGGAGGGAACAAAACGCCCCCGTCGACTTGGTCGACGGGGGCGTTCTGCTGTCTGGCCCATGGGGCGCTCGCCCCTAGCCGCCTCGCTTCAAGGTCTCGCGAGCAATGACCAGCTGCTGGATCTGACTGGTGCCTTCGTAGATCCGGAAGATCCGCACGTCGCGATACAGGCGCTCGATGCCGTAGTCGGCGACGTAGCCGGCCCCGCCGAACACCTGCACGGCCCGGTCGGCCACCCGGCCCACCATTTCCGAGGCGAACAGCTTGGAGGCCGCCGCCTCCAGCGTGACATTGGCGCCCGCGTCCCGCTTCCGCGCCGTATCCAGAACCAGGGCCTTCGCCGCTAGGGCCTCGGTCTTGCTGTCGGCGATCATCGCCTGGATCAGCTGGAAGCTGGCGATCGGCTGGCCGAACTGCTTGCGCTCCGAGGCATAGGCCACGCAGTCGGCGATCAGCCGCTCGGCGACGCCGACGCAGACGGCCGAGATGTGCAGGCGGCCCCGGTCCAGGACCTGCATGGCGACCTTGAAGCCCTCGCCCTCCTCGCCCAGGCGGTTCCAGGCCGGCACGCGGACATTGTCGAAGGTGACGTCGTGGATGTGGGCGCCCTGCTGGCCCATCTTCTTCTCGGGCTTGCTGACCGACAGGCCCGGCAGGTCGCGCGGCACCAGGAAGGCCGAGACGCCTGAACCGCCCTTGGTCTCGGGATTGGTGCGGGCCATCACCGTGAACAGCGAGGCCTTGCCGGCATTGGTGATGTAGCGCTTTGAGCCGTTCAGAACGTAATGGTCGCCGTCCAGCGTGGCGCGGGTCTGGACGGCGGCGCTGTCGGAACCGGCCTCGGGCTCGGTCAGGGCGAAGGAGGTGATGATCTCGCCGGACGCGATGCCCTCCAGCCATTTGGCCTTCTGGGCGTCGTTGCCGAACATCACCAGCCCCTGGCTGCCGATGCCGACATTGGTGCCGAACACCGAGCGGAAGGCCGGCGAGGCGCGGCCCAGCTCGATCGCCACCAGCGCCTCTTCCTCCATGTTGAGGCCCAGGCCGCCGAACTCTTCGGGGATCGACAGGCCGAACAGGCCCAGCGCCTTCATCTCCTCGACGACGTCGTCCGGCACGGCGTCGTTCTCGGCCACCTGGGCCTCGATCGGGCGCAAGCGTTCGGCCACGAAGCGCGCGACCGTCTCGATCAGCTGCTCGCGGGTTTCCAGATCGAGGGCCATGCGCTTTCCTCCAAAGTCAAACACTTGTTTTGACGCGGACTGTAGCGATGGCCCCCGAGAATGGAAGGGTCTAGCTCGAAGCCTTTTCAGCCTGAGCCAGCACGCTCTTGTGCATGCCGTAGCCGAGATAGACCAAGGCCCCGATCGCGTGGGCGATCAGGAAGTAGATCTGGGTCTTGGCCGGCAGGCTGTAGAACAGATAGAGGCAGCCCAGGATGCCGGCCGGGGCGACGATCTGCCAGGCCGGCGTCGAGAAGATGCGCGGACGGCCGGGCTCGCGGCGACGCAGCACGATCACCGACAGGCCCACGGCGATGAACGCCGCCAGGGTGCCGGCATTGGCCAGCTCGGCGATGTCCTTCAGCGACAGGAAGCCCGAAAGCACCGCCGACAAGGCGCCGGTCAGCAGGGTCATGACCACCGGCGTGCCGGTCTTGGCGTTGACCTTCGACAGGGCGCGCGGCAGCAGGCCGTCGCGGGCCATGACGAAGAAGATCCGGCTCTGACCGTACATGAAGGCCAGGATCACGGTCGGCAGGGCGACGACGGCGGCCAGGGCCACCAACTGCGCCATCTTGCCGTGCTGCAGGCTCTCCAGGATGAACACCAGCGGCGCTTCGCTCTTGGAGAACACCTCGGTGCGCGAGGCGCCGATCGAGGCGGCGGCGACGATCATGTAGATCGCCGTGCAGGCGGCCATCGAGCCGACGATGCCGATGGTCAGGTCGCGCTTGGGGTTCTTGGTCTCCTCCGCGGCGGTCGAGACCGCGTCGAAGCCGTAGAAGGCGAAGAAGATCAGGCTGGCCGCGGCCATGACCCCGATCTTGGCGGCGCCCGGCGCGGCGCCTTCCGGCACATGGGCCGAGAAGCCGTTCGGCATGAACGGCGTGAAATGGCTGGCGTCGAACACCGGCAGGCACAGGACCACGAAGATGATCAGGGCGATGATCTTCACGAAGACCAGCACCATGTTGACCGTGGCGCTCTCGCGGGTGCCCAGGGCCAACAGACCCGCCACCGCCATCGAGATGATCACGGCCGGCAGGTTGACCACGCCGCCCGCATGGGGGCCGGCCAGCAGGAAATCGGGGAAGCCCGCCGCCTTGAAGAGACCGTGAGCGTGGGCCGACCAGCCGACGGCGACGGCCGCGCAGACCAGGGTGTATTCGAGGATCAGGCTCCAGCCGACGAACCAGGCGACCGGCTCGCCCATCGCCGCGTAGCTGTAGGTGTAGGCGCTGCCCGCCGCCGGCATCATGGTCGACAGCTCGGCGTAGCAGAGCGCCGCGCAGGCGCAGACCGCCCCGGCGATCAGGAACGACAGGATGACGCCCGGCCCCGCGAGGCCAGCGCCCACGCCGGTCAGGGTGTAGATGCCGGTGCCGACGATGGCCCCGACGCCCAGGGCCACCAGATGGTACCAGCTCAGGGTCTTCTTCAGTTGGTGGCTGTCCGCGTGTCCCGCGGTGATGGTGTCGATGGCCTTGCGGCGCGTCCAGATGCTCACTCTAGGGTCCCTCCGACTCGTGGAGGCGACCATGAAGCGGGTTTCGTGCCCAGCCAAGGCTTGTTTCTAGAAGAAAATCCTCGTCAGGGCGTAGGCCAGGACCCCGACCGCGATTGTGACCGTTCCCAGCATGATCGCCAGCTTCGGCTTGACCTCCAGCAGGGCCTTCGGACCCAGCTTGGCCGAGATCGCGCCGACGCCGGCCAGCAGCAGGAAGCTGGAGCAGGTCATCAGCAGCGGGACCAAGGTCGCGGGGATCAGGTTCAGGCCACGGGCGGCGGCGAGCGCCGCGAAACCTAGGACGAACAGCGGGGGCGCCTTCAGGCCTCCCACGACGCCGCCTTCCTTGCTGCGGGTCAGGACCAGGCCGATCAGGATCACCGCCGGGCCCAGCCACATGATGCGGGCCAGCTTGGCCAGGGCCGCGGTGCTGGCGGTCTCGGGCGAGACCGAGGCCCCGGCGCCGGCGACCTGGGCCACGTCGTGGATCGACAGACCGAAGAACACGCCGGCCTGGTGCGCGGTCAGGCCCAGCAGGTTGGCCAGCGGCGGATAGGCCAGCATGGCCACGGTCGAGAGCAGGTTGACCCCGACGATGACCAGGGCCGTGGTCCGCTGGTTGGCCGGGCTGGCGGGAGCGGCTTGCGAGGCGGCCAGGGCGGCGGACGCCCCGCAGATCGAGCAGGCGGCGGCGGCGATCAGGGCCTCGGCGATCGGCAGGCCCAGGGCCACGCCGGCGGCCGCGCCGATGGCCAGGCCGCCCAGCACGACGGCGCCGCTGGCCAGGACGGCCGGACCGCCCAGGGCGGCGAACTCGACCCAGCTGATCTGGGCGCCCATCATGGCCACGCCGAGACGCAGGCCCGGCTTGGCGAAGATATCAAGGCCCGCGCCCAGCTGGGCCTGCAGACCCATGGCGCCGAGCATCATGCCCAGGATCACCGCGACCAGCGGGGCCGGGGCGTGCAGGCTCTGGGACAGCAGCTTGGCCAGCACCGCCAGCAGCAGGCCGGCGACCAGGCCAGGACCGAGGCGACTGGCGCTGATCCTCAGCGCGGCGGCGGTCATCCGTGGACGGTCTCGCCGGAGATCGGAGCGCCGGCCGAGTGGCTGTCGGCCTTGGCGCAGCGGTTCGACAGGCGCTCGTTCAGGCGGCGGACCGTCTGGCTGCCGGTGCGCTCGAAGGCGAAGGGCAGGATGCCGTGGACGATGCAGGCCAGGCCCGCGCCCAGCAGGGTGAAGCCGAAGCTCCAGGCCACGCCCATGTGCTGGCCATAGCTCTCGCCGACGGCCTTCGGATGACGGGTGAACGACGCGAACATTGGCAGGCCCCTGCTTTGCCGAGGCTTCCCATCATGGCGACGATTCGAAGAAACGCATTACTGGATTGCCCGCCGATCCCGGCGTAGAGAGAATTTCATTCCTCGATAGCGGAGCTTCGGAGATGATTGATCTCGATCAAATCGATCGGCGCATCCTCGCCATCCTGCAGGAGGACGCCACGGTCGCGATCGCCGACATGGCCGAACGGGTCGGCCTGACCCAGACCCCGTGCTGGAAACGGGTCAAGCGCCTGCAGGACGCCGGGGTCATCACCGCCCGCGTCGCCCTGCTGGACCGCGAGGCCCTGGACCTGGGCCTGACCGTCTTCGTGGCCGTCAAGACCGGCCGCCACGACGAGGACTGGCTGACCACCTTCGCGGCCGGCGCCAAGTCCCTGCCCGAGGTCGTCGAGTTCTACCGGATGAGCGGCGAGGTCGATTACCTGCTCAAGGTCGTGGTCCGCGACATCGCCGCCTATGACCGCTTCTACAAGCGCCTGATCGCCACCGCCCCGCTGACCGACGTCTCGTCCAGCTTCGCGATGGAGCAGATCAAGTTCACCACGGCCCTGCCGATCTGCCCGACCTGAAGGGCGGCGGAACGCCGGCGTCACCCCCCGGATTGGGGTGATGGCAACCCCCGCGCGTTCGGCTAACGCTGTTCGACGCCGCGCGACCGCGCGGTGCGGGGATCTCGAAACACCATGATGAAGCTCGTGAAACTCGTCGGCCTGGTGGCCGCCCTCTCGCTGCCCGCCGCCGGCGCCGTCGCCCAGACGTTCCCGATCAAGATGGCCAGCTACAACAAGGGCTATTTCAAGGGCTTCAACGCCGTCATCCTGCCCAGCTACAACGTGACCTTCATCACCGCCACCCAGGCCACGGCGGTGGGCGGCGGCGCCCGCGCCCGCCTCACCAAGGTGATGGTCGGCGTCAACGAGGCGACGATGCGCAAGCTGGCCGACGAGGCCCATGCCGACCTGCGCGCCCAGTTCACGGCGGCGGGGATTCCCGTGGCCAGCGACGAAACCGCGGCGGCGATGATCGCCGCCAACACCATTCCCGTGCATCCCGGCAATCTTGACGTGGTCAACGCCTCGGGCGGCGTCACGGTCAACAAGAGCGTGCGCCAGAGCTACGTCACCGTGGGTCCGAAGGCCGCGCCGTTGCTGACGCCCTACAAGCCCGACCTGGGCGGCATGGGCAGCATGAACATGATCCAGTTCAACAACCGGCTTGTCAAAGGCCAGCCCGAAGGGATGATGGCGGTCATCCCGACCCTGGTTCTCGACTTCGCCAATGTCGGCGCCAGCACCTCCAGCAACATGCGGGGCAATTCGGCCAGCGCGGGCGGCGGGGCGGCCTTCGCCATTCGCGGCGTGGCCTCCGGCATCATCTTCGCCAAGGCGATCCAACGCGGCTACGTGTTCCCCTTCTTCATCCGGCCTGAAAGCGACTCCGGCGTCGCCACGCCGTTCTCCGTCGACGTCGCCGGCGCGGCCAATGTCGCCCCGGTCTCGGTCATGGGTGAATCCGTGGCGCGCGGCGACGCGGTGATCGTCAATGTGCCGGTCTGGGAAGGCCTCGTCCGCGAAGCCTACAAGTCCTACAACGGCGCGATCGTCGCCGCGGCGCTGAAGGGCAAGTAGTCGACGCACGGCTTCGCCGCTTCACGCGGCGAGCCGCTGAAGGCGTGGGGAGGCGGCGGAGCGTCCGGGCCGGGCCCGGATGAGGTTTTGAGGAGTACCGTTTCGGCCAGGGCCGGAGCGCTCCGCGCGATCGTTATCCGATGAGCCCTCGGGGCGCGGGGTCTTAACCCGCTCCCAAGAGAGGCCCCCGGCGGGCGGAGGGGCAGCGACCCCGTCCGGACCGCGCGAGCGATTTCAGCCCGCGCCCAGTCCCGCTCGACCACCCCCACCGCACGCAGGTCGCCGGCCGACGCCCTCCCCCGCGATGGGGCGAGGAGAAGTATGAGGGTGGTTTCGGACGCGGATCATTCGCGACGGCGTAAAAGTGGGAAGGGATTGATTTCGTGGGGTTCTGGACCGCGAACTCCGAGGATTGAGCGCGGCCAATCCTCATCAGTCCCTCTCTCAGAGAGAGGGACTGGCCCATCGCAAAGCGATGGGAGGGTGAGAGGCTACACCCCTGGTCGACACCCCCTCCCCGTCATCCCGCGCTTCATGCGGGGGACCCAGGGTTCAGCTTCCACGTGAGAAGACCATTCCTCACCGCGCCTGCGGCGGGCAAGCGTCGACCGGGCGGCTCGTGATCGGGCGCGTCAAGACGCCGCAGCCGGTAGCGCCGGGCGACCACCCGCCATTAAAAGTTATGCGTCAAAAACAAGGTCTTGTTCGCCTGCGAGACCCGTCCTTGTTCCGGTTCAAGACGCCAGTCCCCAATCCCGAGCTGCGCCGCGCCCAGGTCCAGGCCTTCGCGCGGCTCGTGCCGTTGATGTACGCGATGGTGCTGGTCAACACGATCGCCCTGGCCAGCACCCATTGGCATAGCGCGCCGCTCAGCCTGACGCTCGGCTTCCCGGGCCTGCTGGCCGTGATCAGCATCGCGCGCATGCTGATCTGGTGGCGCGCCCGACGTCGTGAGATCGACGAGGCCCGCGTCCAGGGCATGTTGCGCCAGACCCTGGTGTTCGCCGGCCTACTGGGCTGCGGTTTCACCTTCTGGTCGTTCGGCCTCTTCCCCTATGGCGACACCTTCGCCCAGGCCCACGTCATGTTCTACATGGCGATCACCTCGATCGGCTGCGTCTTTTGCCTGATGCACATGCGCGCGGCCGCGTTTCTGCTGACCGGCCTGGTGGTCGGTCCGATCACCGTGTTCCTGATCTCCAGCGGCAATCCGGTCCTCTCGGCCATCGGCCTGAACCTGGCCCTGGTGGCCGTGACGATGATCGTCATCCTGCTGATCGCCAATCGCGACTTCGCCAATCTGGTGGGGTCGCGCCGCGACCTGCAGGCGCGTCAGGCCGAGGTCCAGCAGCTGAGCGACGGCTATCTGCGCCTGGCGAATCTGGACGGTCTGACGGGCCTGCCCAATCGCCGGCAGTTCTTCGAGCACCTGGGCGAGACGATCCGGACGGCCAGCGACGCCGATCGCGGCTTCGCCGTCGGGGTCATCGACCTGGACGGCTTCAAACCGGTCAATGACGCCTATGGCCACGCGGTCGGCGACAAGGTGCTGATCGAGGCCGGCGCAAGGCTAGGCCGCGACCATGGCGCACCGCTGTTCGTGGCCCGCCTGGGCGGCGACGAGTTTGGGCTGATCGTGGCCGCCGATCTCGACCATGACGGCCTGCAACGCCTGGGCGCTTCGCTGTGCGAGGCGCTGGGCGCGCCATACTGCCTGCCCGGCGTGACGGCCCAGGTCTCCGGCTCGGTCGGGTTCGCGCTCTTCCCCCACGCCGGCGCCACGCCCGAGCTGCTCTACGAGCGGGCCGACTATGCGCTCTATCACGCCAAGCAGAACCTGCGCGGGACCACGGTGGTGTTCTCCAGCGACCACGAAACCGCCATCCGCCGCGCCAGCCGGATCGAGCAGGGCCTGCGCCACGCCGACATGGAGCGCGAATTTAACCTAGTCTTCCAGCCCCTGGTCGACATCCGCCAGGGTCGCACCATCGGCTTCGAGGCCTTGGCTCGCTGGACGAGCCCGACCCTGGGCGCGGTGTCGCCCGGCGACTTCATACCGGTCGCCGAACGGTCGGGACTGATCGCCCAGCTTTCGCCCGTCCTGCTGGAATGGGCCCTGCGCGCGGCGGCGGCCTGGCCGGACGACCTGCGCCTGTCGTTCAACCTCTCGGGCCGCGACGTGGTCTCGCCCCAGCAGATCGCCCGCATCGTCGAGGTCATCAAGGCCAGCGGCGTGGATCCCGCGCGGATCGACCTGGAAGTGACCGAGACGGCGGTCATGCGCGACCTGGCCCAGGCCGGGCGCGCCCTCAACACGCTAAAGGCCCTGGGCGTGAGCATCGCCCTGGACGACTTCGGCGCGGGCTATTCCAGTCTCAGCCATGTGGATCTGCTGCCGATCGACAAGCTGAAGATCGACGGCAGCTTCATGCGCGGCCTGACCGACACCAGCAAGCGCCGCGCTATCGTCAAGACCATCCTGGACATGTGCCGCAACCTGGAACTGGACTGCGTGGTCGAGGGCGTGGAGTCCGCCGCCGAACTGGCCCTGCTGCTGCCCCTGGGCTGCCAAGTGGCGCAGGGCTACCTGTTCTCGCGTCCGATGAGCGGCGAAGCGGTTGAGGGCTACCTCGCCGCCGAGCGGGCGGTCATCGATAACCAAAGCGGCCAGCCCGCCCTGGACTTGAAAGCCCGCGCCTAGGCGCGGGATTCAGGCTTTCGCCCGGAGCGCGCTAAGCCAGCTTCCGCCCGGCCCTGGCCGGGCTGCAGCCGCAACTAGCCCCCTACTCAGGCCACAGATCCTGCACGTCGCCCTTGCGGTTCAGCATGTGCGTGGCCCGCTTGATCAGCATCAGCAGGCGGTCCTTCCGGCCGTCCTTGTCGTAGGTCAGGGTCGTCCTCGCCAACCCCTCCAGCATGAACCGCGCGAGGTCGCGGCTGGCCTGGAACCTCGGGCCAGCGCCGGCGTGGAGGATCTTCAGGAAGTGGTCGCCGGCCTGGGCGCGGTCGAACTCGGCCTGGGCCGGGGCCAGCAGGGCGTGGATGGCCGGGTCGGTGCGGCCGGCGGCTTCCATCTCGGCGAAGGCGGTGAAGGGCGTGCTGTGCAGCAGGTCCCAGTAGCTGTCGATCGCGTGCTCGGTGACGTCGGCGCCGGGCGGCAGGCTGTCGGCGGCGGCGCGGAACAGGGTCGAGCGCTCGGCCTGGATATGGGCCACGGCGGCCTCGACTAGGGCCTCGCGGGTCGGGAAGTGGTAGAGCATCGCCCCGCGCGTCAGGCCGGCCGCGTCGGCGATCGCCGGGTTGGTGGCGGCGTGATAGCCGATCTCGGCGATCAGGTTCATCGCGCAGTCCAGAATCCGCGCGCGGGTCTTCTGAGACTTCGGGGTGTCCTTGGCGAGGCGGGCGGCGTCCATCGAGGTGATCTAGTGCGGCCGATGTTGCACCGCAACAGCCGGTGTACGGCTAAGCTGTGAAAGGGCCGGCGTTTGCGCGGGATTTTTGACGGATGCGTTGAAACTGCGCATTTGGCGGGCTGACGCAAGGGAAGGCCGCGCGTTCCGCCGCACCGCCATTTCATCAAAGCGACATGCAATCAGCTTAATCGCCAGCCGTTGGCCGCCATCGCTCCGCTCCGGGGACGGACTGAAATCGCGGCATTACAACGGGGGTTCGACCATGAGCGCCGACGTCGCCGTTCGCCGCTACCGTTCCGTCTTCATCAGCGACCTGCACCTGGGCACGCGGGGGTGCCAGGCCGAGCTGCTGCTGGACTTCATCCGCCACATCGAGTGCGACAAGCTCTATCTGGTGGGCGACATCATCGACGGCTGGAAGCTGCGCAGCGGCTGGTTCTGGCCTCAGGCCCACAACGACGTGGTCCAGAAGATCCTGCGCATGGCCCGCAAGGGCACCGAGGTCATCTACGTCCCCGGCAATCACGACGACCGCGTGCGCGACTTTTGCGGCGTCCACTTCGGCGGGGTGATCGTGGCGCGCGACGTGATCCACGAGGCCGCCGACGGCAAGCGCTACCTGGTTGTCCACGGCGACGAGTTCGACGGCGTCGTCCAGCACGCCAAGTGGCTCGCCTTCCTCGGGGATTGGTCCTATAGAACCATCCTCATGCTGAACACCCTGGTGAATCGCCTGCGGCGCCGCCTGGGTTTCGGCTACTGGAGTCTCTCGGCCTATTTGAAGGTCAAGGTGAAGAACGCGTTGCAGTTCATCGAGAACTTCGAGGCCGCCGTGGCCGACGAAGCTCGACGTCGGGGGGTCGACGGCGTGATCTGTGGTCACATCCACAAGGCCGAGATGCGCGATATCGACGGCATCCGCTACATCAATGACGGCGACTGGGTCGAGAGCTGCACGGCGCTCGCCGAGCACGCCGACGGTCGCCTCGAAATCCTGGAGTGGGCCAAGCTGCGCTCGTGGTCGGTGATCGACCGCGCCAGCACGCTGCCCCCCCTCCTTGGTGATTCTATCGACGAGCCCCTACCGGAGCCGGCCGCCGCCTGATGCGAATTCTGCTAGCTACCGATGCGTGGGAACCTCAGGTCAACGGGGTGGTGCGCACCCTGAGCCGGGTGACCGAGGAACTGCGCGCCCTGGGTCACGAGGTCGACGTCGTCAGCCCCGAACAGTTCCCGACCTTCCCGCTGCCGACCTATCCCGAGATCAAGCTGGCCATCGGCGCCTACGAGCCGGTGCAGGAGCGCTTCAAGTCGTTCGAGCCCGAAGCGATCCACATCGCCACCGAGGGTCCGATCGGCCTGGCCGCGCGCCGCATCTGCCTGGAATGGAAGCTGCCGTTCACGACCAGCTACCACACCAAGTTCCCGGAATATGTCTCGGCCCGCCTGCCGCTGCCGCTGGCGGCCGGCTACACCTACATGCGCTGGTTCCACAAGCCGTCGGGCCGCCTGATGGTGGCCACGCCGACCATGCGCGACGAGCTGGCCAAGCACGGCTTCCGCAACCTCTCGCCCTGGTCGCGGGGCGTGGACACCGACATCTTCAAGCCGCGCGCCGAGGGCGAACCCGACGTGTTCGAGGGCCTGCCGCGCCCGATCTTCCTCAATGTCGGCCGCGTGGCCGTCGAGAAGAACATCGAGGCTTTCGCCAGTCTCGACCTGCCGGGCACCAAGGTCGTCATCGGCGACGGCCCCCAGCGCGAGGAGCTGGCCGAGAAATATCCCGAGGTGAAGTTCCTGGGCGCCAAGTTCGGCGACGAGCTGGCCCGCTACTTCGGCGGCGCGGACGTCTTCTGTTTCCCGTCCCTGACCGACACCTTCGGCCTGGTGATCCTGGAGGCCATGGCCGCCGGCGTGCCGGTGGCGGCGTTCTCGGCCCCCGGGCCCGTGGACATCATCCCGGGCTCCAACGCCGGGGTCCTGGCGCCGGGCCAGACCGACGGGCTGAAGGACGCCTGCCTGGCCTGCCTGGACCTCGACCGCGTGGTGGTCCGCAAGTTCGCCGAGAAGTTCTCATGGCGCTCCTGCGCCGAGGAGTTCTTCCGCAACCTGCAGCCCTATCCCGAGCCGGAGAAGACCCGGTTCTGGCGGCGACTGCGCCGCCTGGCCCGCCTGCGCAAGAAGACGGCCGCCTAGAACAGCCGCGCCTGCAGCCACAGTATGGCCGGATAGGCCGCCAGCCAGGTCCAGAAGAAGCGGTTCAGGCCGAACAGGCAGGCATTGGCCAGGTGGAAGCTCGCCGCGACCGCGAGGCCGGCGATCAGGGCCGGCTTCCACAGCAGGGTGAGCGGGAAGACCAGCTCGAACCCCATGACCGCCCACGACATGGCCAGCAGCACGCTCGGCCGCCCCGCCCACTGGCGCAACTCTTGGGCCACCGGATAGGCCGAGAACTGGAAGACGTCGGCCAGGGCCCGGCCCGAACGCCAGTCCGGGTTCACGATCTTCACGCCGCCGGAGATGACGTAGGACAGGACGAGCTGTGCGCCGAGATAGCCGAAAGCCAGCTCCTTCAGGGCCGGCGGCGGCAGCAGGCGGCAAAGCACCAGGCACCACAGCGTCAGCAGGCCCATGCGGTCGCTGCCGCCGTTGTAGGGCCCTTGGAAGCGGTGGAGGATCAGCAGCGACAGCCCCGCCAGCCCGACCAGCGGCCAGGGCGCGGCGACGCCCGCCAGGACCAGCGCGCAGAGCCCGATCCGCGCGGCGAACAGCCGCCGCTCGTCCCGCGAACCGCGCAGGTGCTCCAGGCTCTGCTGGACCAGGGCCAGGGCCAGCAGGATCTCGGTTAGGCGGGCGGCGGTCTCCAGGGTCATCGGACCGCGATGTCCTCGAGCCGGCGCGGCGCGGGCTGGAACATCACATCCTCGGTCAGCGCCTCGCCGTCGCGGCTGACGAAGACCAGTCGGAAGCACAGCCACGGGCGCTCGGGGTCGCGAGAGGCGCGCGCCAGGTCCGCGGCGATGCGCCTGAAGATCTCGGCCTCGCTGTGGGCGGGCGTGCGGTCCTCGACCAGGCGCTCGGCGCAACTGGCCACGAACAGGGTCTCGTTCCAGCGCGGGTTCCAGGCGAGGCGCGCCAGCATGGCTCCGACCGACACCCGCTCGGGCCGGGGCCGGAACTCGCGCCATTCCCCCGAGGCGTCGGCGGGCGAAGCCAGCAGGGCGTATTCGACGCGCGGCGCGGGGGCGATCACGTCGAAGAAGTTCCACGACGGGATCAGGGCCGGCAGCAGGAGTTTGAGGGGTTCGACCAGGGTCGCGGCTTTGATCGTCATGCTCCGCCCCTCCCCCCAAAACCCGATCACCACAAAACCCGCCTTCCTAGGCCTTGTGCCTAGGACCCAGCGTTCCGAACGCGTTGACCCAATCGGGTACGCTCCCACGCAATCGGATTCCTTGGAAAGTTCAAGCCCAGCTCCGCCATGGGTCCTAGGCACAAGGCCTAGGAAGGCGGACCCGAGGGCGGATCGTCGGCTTGGATCCCCGGGATGACCGGATGACGCCCCCTACCCTTCCGGGACGTCCTTCTTCCGCTTGCACGGCTTGAGGATGACCTTGTCGATGCGCGAGCCGTCCATGTCGACGATCTCGAGGTCGAAGGCGCCGATCTCGACGTGCTCGCCCTCGTCGGGGATGCGGCCCAGGCGATCCAGGATCAGGCCGGCCACGGTGTGGTAGCCGCCTTCGGCGACGAAGTTCTCGCCCAGGTGATCATTCAGTTCCTGGATGTCGAGGCGGGCGTCGATCAGCCAGCTGCCGTCCTCGCGACGAATGATGCGCTTCTCGTCGTCTTCATGGTCCTCGGGGAAGTCGCCGGCGATCATTTCCAGCAGGTCCAGGGGCGTGATCGCGCCCTGCAGCGAGCCGAACTCGTCGACGACCAGAGCCATGTGCAGGCTGGTCGACTTGAAGACCGCCAGGGCCTTGAGCAGCGACATGGTCTCGGGGATGGCCACCGGCTGCTGCACGTGGGCCCGGAGGTCCAGGGGCACCCCCGACAGGCAGGCGTCCAGCAGGTCCTTCTTCAGCACCACGCCGATGTCGCCGTCGAGGTCGCCCTCGGTGGCGACCACGATGCGCGAGTGGGCGCTGGCGCGGATCTCGCTGAGCACGGTCTCGGGACTGTCGGCCAGCGACACCCAGAAGAGGTCGCGACGCGGAGTCATGGCCACGCGGACGGGTCGATCGCCCAGGCGCAGCACCTCGTTGATCATCGCCCGCTCCTCGGGCTCGATCAGGCCGGCGTCGGCGCCCTCGGCCAGGACGGCCTCCATCTCCTCGGTGGTGACGCCGTTGTTGCGCTCGTCGCGCACGCCCATCAGCTTCAGCACGGCGGCGGTCGAGACGGTCAGCAGGGTTACGAACGGGCGCAGCACCATGGCCACAATGGCCAGGAACGGGGCCATGCGGCGGGCGATGGCGTCCGGGAACATCAGGGCCAGGCGCTTGGGCACCAACTCGCCCAGGATCACCGAGACGTAGGTCAGGCCGATGACCACGATCGTGGTGGCGATGCCTTCCGAATACTTGGCGAGCGGCGGGACGGAGGTCTCCAGCCAGTGGTCCAGCGCGCCGGCGATGGTCGCCTGGCCGTAGGCGCCGGCGAAGATGCCGATCAGGGTGATGCCGACCTGCACGGCCGAGAGGAACCGGGTCGGATGCTCGGCCATGGCCAGGGCCAGCTTGGCGCCCTTGTCGCCTCGCTCGGCGAAGCCCTGGAGCCGCGCCTTGCGGGCGGAGACCACCGCCAGTTCGGACATGGAGAAGACCCCGTTCAGCAGAACGAGGAGAAAGACGACGACGAGCGCGACGAGGATCATGGCCCTTTGGGGTCGGGGACTTGGGGGGTCGGGGACGCGCCGCCGGACGGCGACCACGGCGCGGGCGTGGGGAGACCCGGCGAGGGCACTATACAAAGAAAAACGCCGCGGCCCATAGAGCCGCGGCGTCGTTCCTAAACCATTGATCGCCGATTAGGCGGCCGGACGGCCCATGGTGGTCTTGCTGTTCACAACACCCTTCTGGGCGTCGTGCTGGCCGGGGGGCAGCGGGATCAGGCCACGGCCCTGCAGATAGCCGCCCCGACCGGTGGCGGCGTCCGAGGTGAATTCCTTCAGGAAGTCTTCCAGGCCCGGCGTGACGCCGATGTTGGCCTTCTTGACGTAGATGTAGAGCGAACGCGACAGCGGGTAGCTGCCGTCCGAGATGGTCTGGGGCGAAGGACGCACGCCGTTGACGGTCGCGCCCTTCACCTTGTCCATGTTCTCTTCGAGGAACGACCAGCCGAACACGCCGACGGCGCCCGGGGTCTTGGTCAGGGTGCCGACGATGGCGTTGTCGTTCTCACCGGCGTCGATCCAGCCGTCGCCGCGCAGCGGGTCGACCAGGGTCTTGAACTTCTTTTCGTTGTCCGAGCGGATGGCGTCCAGGGTCGGATACTTGCGAGCGCCGGCCTCGATGGCCAGTTCGACGAAGGCGTCGCGGGTGCCCGAGGTCGGCGGCGGGCCATACACCTGGATGCGGTTGCCCGGCAGGCCACCGGCCACGTCGTCCCAGTTCTTGTTCGGGTTCGGCACGAACTGGCCGCCCTTCAGAACGACCTTCGAGAGACCCATGTAGAGGTTCTCGGTCTTGAAGTTGTAGTCGGCGCCGTCCTTGTCGGTGGCCACGACGATGCCGTCGAAGCCGATCTTGATCTGGATGATGTCCTTCACGCCCTTGCTGGCGCAGGCGTCGAATTCGGCCTTCTTCATCGGACGCGAGGCGTTGGCGATGTCCGGGAAGCCCTCGCCGTTACCCGAGCAGAACAGCTTGATGCCGCCGCCGGTGCCCAGCGATTCGACCTTCGGGGCCTTCTTGCCGGACTTCTTGGCGAAGTTCTCGGCCACCCGGGTCGAGAACGGGAACACGGTCGAGGAGCCGGCGGCCCAGACATAGTCGCGGGCGGCGTGGGCGGGGGCGGCGGCCAGGCCCGACAGGGCGACGGCGGCGGCCGCGCAGGACAGAAGCTTCTTCATGGCGAACTCCTAGAGGAGACGAGTTTGGGGAAGCGGGCGAGCCGTCGACGGCCCGCCCGAGAAACGGTGGCTTCGGCTTAGAAGTCGAGCTGAGCGCGCAGCTGGAACTGCTTGATGTCGTAGTCCTGGTTCAGGCCGATGTTGTCGGACTTGCCGTCCGTGTAGTTGGCCTGGAAGCGGACGTACGAGGTCGGGTAGTAGTTCACGCCCAAGGTCCAGCTGGTGTACTTGCCGGCCTGCGAGGTGGCCGGCTTGACCTTCAGGGTGTCGTAGGCGTCGCCCAGGTCGACGTAGTCGTAGCGCGCGGCCAGTTCCAAGCCGCCGAAGCCGCCGGCCGTGACCGGGTTCAGGATCTTCGGACGCTTGAACTCGCCGGCGGCCGCGTCGTAGTTGCGCATCTCGCCGGTCGGCCAGAACGACACGAAGGCGTAGCCCACCTTGACCTTCGGATCGGCGCCGACGTTGGCGCCGCCCTGCCGGGTGATGTCGATGTTCGAGTACTCGCCCTGCACCGAGAACGGGCCGTGCACGAAGGCGGCTTCGGCGGCCAGCGTCTTGTCGCGGTTGCCGATGGCGCCCGTCTGATAGAGCGTCTGGGTGCTGTAGGCGCTGGTCGTGCGGCCCGTGTAGTTGAAGGCCGCTTCGTCGCCGCGGTTGCGGTAGCGGTACGACAGGGCCAGGTGCAGCTTGTCGGTGTCGGTGTTGACCGGGGCGTAGTGGCCGCGCGCCGTGAGGCCGAAGCGCTCCTTGGAGTCGGCGCCGGCGTTGGCGACGTCGGCGGTGTTGATGCTGTTGCCCTGCACGGCGAAGGTCGCCGAGTAGTTATAGCCCTGGTACTTGGCCACGGCGCTCAGCAGGTAGCTGTCGACGCCGAAGTCACCGTACGGACCCCGATCCATGAACGTGGTGAAGCGGGTCGAGGTCAGGTTCTCCAGGCCGGCGGCCTTGATGTTCCCGAACAGCAGCGAGACCTGTTCGTTCGGCTTGTACTCGATGACCACGTCGTCCCACGAGGCCGCGCCGCCGTTCACCCAGCCGCCTTCGGCCTTGTAGGCGAAGTAGTTGTTCAGCTTGCCTTCGACGCCCAGGAATACCTGGCGACCGCGCCAGTTGCTGGTCTTGAAGTCGCCGCCGGGACCGGCGCGCTCGACGTCCTGGTTGACGTAATCCACCAGGATCCGACCACGGAATTTGAACGAGGTGTCGTCGTTCGAGAATTGCGGAGCGCCGCTCCACTTGTAGCTCATGTCCTGGGCTTGGGCGGCGACGCCCAGGCCGAGCGCGAGCGCGACGCCCAGCGCCGAACCGGCCACCAGCGAGGTCTTGGTGCTCATCGTGAGATATCCCCTTGAAAGGCGCCCCCTGTCCTCTCGCTCGGTCGTGAGCGGGATCAGGTTGATCGGGGGCTTACCGGGGGCTCGTGACGGTTCCGCCACCGATTTGTGACACCCCGACGACAAGTGTTTTCAAGCGGTTAGGCTGTGTCGTTCGGGCAACAAGGCGCGCCGCCAAACGGCGAGGAAATATCCGTTCACCGACGGGTCTGGGGCGTTTGGCGGGGGAGACGCAGCCTTGATGAGCTTGGGAGTTCTCCCATTTCCTCGTCATCCCGGCCGTAGCGAAGCGGAGAGCCGGGACCCAGGGGCCAGCGCAATGCAGCTGCCCCTGGGTCCCGGATAGCCTCTCCGAGGCTTCCGGGATGACGAGGTTAGGCGTGGCTCAGAGGTCGCCGACCGAAGCCGGTCGCCTTCTACAGCAACCGAGTGCGGATGATCTGCGACAGCAGGTCGATCATCGACACCGCGACCACGATCACCAGAACGATGCAGCCGGTCTGGTCGTATTGGAACGCATTGACCGAATCGAGCAGCACCTGGCCCACCCCGCCGGCGCCGATCAGGCCCAGGACGGTGGCCGCGCGGCTCGAGGATTCGAAGCGATAGAGCGCGTAGCTGGTCCACAGCGGAGCCACCTGGGGGATCACCCCCCAGACGATTTCCTGCAGCTTGACCGCGCCGGTGGCGCGCACGCCCTCGACCGGACCCTTGTCGATCGACTCGACCGCCTCGGCGAACAGCTTGGCCAGCACGCCGCCGGTGTTGAAGGTCAGGGCCATGACGCCGGCGAAGGGCCCAAGGCCCACGGCGGTGATGAAGATCAGGGCCACGACCAGGTCGGGAATCGACCGGATCAGGTCCAGCAGGCGACGCACCGGCTGCTGGATCCACACCGGCGTGATGTTGCTCGCGCCCAGCAGGCCCAACGGGATGGCGACGATGATGGCCAGGAAGGTGCCCCACAGCGCCATCTGGATCGTCTGCCACATCTTGCCGACATAGAGCCCCCAGTCGGCTGCCATGAACGCCGCGGGATCGGTGAACGGCGAGAAGAAGCCGTGCGCAAACTCCCGCATCCGCCCCGCCTCGGTGAACAGCTGCGGGAACTTGTCGATCTCGGCCGGCTTGAAGCTGATGATCAGCAGCATGGCCACGCCGCCCCAGATCAGGGCGTCGAAGACCAGCGCCGTGGTCGAGCGCTTGGGCGGGGTGAGAGGGGGCGGGGCCGGAATGGTCTCGCTCATGAAACGGCTCAGTTGGCGACGGGAGCGGCGGGCGCGGCGAGACCGGCCTTGCCCTCGGCGGCGACGCGTTCGGCCTTGATGCCGTCGAGGTTCTTCTGGGCCGCGGCGATCTTGCCCTGATCGCCGGTTTCCCGGGCCAGACCCAGGCCCTCCAGGGCCTCCATCTCACGCACGACCAGCAGGTGGCTGTTGTCGGCCGGCCGGAAGCCGCCCATCGACAGCCGTTCCAGATTGGCGCGCTGCTGGGCCGCCTCGGGCGTGTCGCCCTGGCCGTAGGTTAGGAAGAACTGGCGCAGCTTTTCCTTGATCGCCGGATCCAGGTCCTTGCGCCAGACGATCGGATCTTCCGGCAGGGTCGGCGATTCCCAGATCACCTTGACCTTGGCCGACTTGTTGTCGGAGCGCTCGGCGTTCAGGCGCAGGGCCGTCGAGTTGTTGGTCGAGGCGTCCAGCTTGTGGTTGGCCACGGCCGCCAGGTTGGCGTCATGGCTGGCGCTGAGCACGGTCTTGAAGCAGTTCTCGGGCTTCTTGCCGGCGGGGATGAAGACGTAGGTCATCGGGGCCAGGGTGCCCGAGGTCGACTTCTTGTCGCCGATGCCGAAGTTCAGGGTCTTGTCGCACTTCAGCAGGCCTTCCAGGGTCAGCTTGCTGTCGGCCGGGACGATGATCACCGACTTGTAGCCGTCGGTGCCCGACGGGTCGAAGGTGCGGGCGAACACCTCGCCGCCCGAACGGCGCACGGCTTCCAGGCCCGACTGGTTCGAGAACCAGCCCAGGTCGGTCTGCTTGGCGCCCATGGCCACGATCAGCGACGAGTAGTTGGACGAGAAGAACGGCTTCACCTTGAGGCCGGTCTGCTTCTCCATGTCGGCCAGGATGGGCTTCCAGTAGCCCTCCATGTTCTGGGCGGACTCGGTCGACAGGATCGAGAAGGTGACCGTGTCCTTGGCGGCCGGGGTCGAAGGCGCCTTGCCGCACGAGGCCAGGGCCAGGGCCGACAAACCGGCCGCGAAGACGAGAGCCGAGCGACGGCTGATCATTGTGGAGCTCCTTCCCAGAATACGTCCTCGAATTCCGGGCCGTAGATATCGATGAGTTGTTCGCGTTTCAGGCCTTCGGCCGGGCCGTCATAGACCTTCTGGCCGGCCTTGAGGGCCACGACCCGGTCGCAATAGCGCAGGGCGTAATCCACCTGGTGCAGGGTGACGACGACCGTCAGCCCGTCCGTCTTGTTGAGGTCGCGGAGAATCTCCATGACCTTGCGCGCCGAGACGGGGTCGAGCGAGGCGACCGGCTCGTCGGCGAGAATGATCTTGGCTTTCTGGACCAGGGCCCGGGCGATGGCGCCGCGCTGCTGCTGGCCGCCCGACAAGGTGTTGGCGCGCTGGCCGGCATAGTCGGCGACGCCCACGCGATGCAGGGCCGCCATGGCCGCCTCGCGTGTTTCCTGCGGCCACGCGCCGAGCAGGCCGCGCATGAGCGGGATTCGCCCCAGCGAGCCCAGCGCCACATTGCTGAACAGCGACAGACGGCCGACCAGATTGAACTGCTGGGCGATGAAGCCGATGCGGACGCGCGCCTTGCGGACCTGGTCGGAGACCTTGCCCTTGGCCTGAACCGGACCGCCGAACGCGGTGATCGTCCCGGCGCCCTCGTCGATCGTCTGCAAGCCGTCGATGGAGCGCAGAAGCGTGGATTTGCCCGAGCCCGAAGGCCCGATAAGCGCGATCATCTCGCCCCGAGCGACGTCGAGGGAGACGGTGTCCAGCGCGCGCCGCGACCCGAAGGTCTTGGAGGCGGCTTGGATCGAAAGAACTGGGTCCGACGTCATGGTCGGGGCGAATCCTTAACGTGGTTTCATAGGTTGGGAAATGCGTTCTCCGGTTTGGGGGAGCTACGCAATGGATTTGTGACGATCCGCCCCAAACCGGGGCCACAAAAGACTCTTTACAACCCCGCACAATGCCCCTATTTCGCACGGCTCCGGCGGACCCGAAGTCCTCTAAACGCTGCTAACGCCGGCCTGGGTTTAACTTCCAACAGGGGGTTACGTGAATTGCGCACGTACCATTCACCCCTGGACCTGGTCCGTGAGCGGTCACCGGAACGTCCCGTCGCACTCGTGCGGCCCGACGCGGTTTCCGTAGCTGCGCGCTGGTTCCAGTCCGAATTTAAAGGCGACGTCTTCTATGCGGTGAAGGCCAATCCTTCGCCGTGGGTGATCCGTGAGCTGGCTCAAGCCGGCGTGCGATCCTTCGACGTCGCCTCGTTGAACGAAATCGAACTCGTGGCTCAAGAGGCCCCGGGCTCGCGCATGGCCTTCATGCACCCGGTCAAGAGCCGCGCCGCCATCTCGGCCGCGTACTTCGACCACGGCGTGAAAACCTTCTCGTTCGACACCCACGAAGAACTGGCCAAGATCCTGGATTCCACGGGCCAGGCCAAGGACCTCAACCTGATCGTCCGCATGGGCGTGCAGGCCGAGGGTGCGGCCTACAGCCTGTCGGGCAAGTTCGGCGTCGAGGCGCACGCCGCTCCGGCCCTGCTGCTGGCCGCCCGTCGCGCCACCCAGGACCTGATGGGCGTCAGCTTCCACGTCGGCAGCCAGTGCATGCGCCCGACCGCCTATCAAGCCGCCATGGCCCAGGCCTCGCGGGCCCTGGTCCGCGCCGGCGTGCTGGCCGATGTCGTCGACGTCGGCGGCGGCTTCCCGTCGATCTATCCGGGCATGGTCCCGCCGGAACTCTCCGAGTACCTGGCGGCCATCGACCGCGGCTTCTCGGAGATGATGGTCCACGAGACCACCGAGCTCTGGTGCGAACCCGGCCGGGCCCTGGTGGCCGAGGCCTCGTCGCTGCTGGTCAAGGTCGAGCTGAAGAAGGGCGACGCGCTCTATCTGAACGACGGCTCGTATGGCTCGCTGTTCGACGCCGCGCACATGAAATGGCCGTTCCCGGTCAAGCTGTACCGCAAGAACGGCGAAGTGGTGGAAGAGGGCCTGCGCCCGTTCCGCTTCTACGGTCCGACCTGCGACAGCGTCGATCACATGCCCGGCCCGTTCTACCTGCCGGAAAGCGTCGACGAGGGCGACTATATCGAGATCGGCATGCTGGGCGCCTATGGCGTGGCGATGTCGACCCGCTTCAACGGCTTCGGCGAGACCGACACCGCCGAGGTGCAGGACGCCCCGATGGCCTCGATGTACGGCCTGGCCAAGCGCTCGATTCCGGCGGTCCGCCAGGAGAATGAAGAGCGCAAGATCGTCCGCTTCTCGCGCCCGAAAGGCGCGGCCGGCAAGCGCAAGCGCCGTCGCTAAATCGACGTCGTTCGCCAGTAGATCGTTTCTGAGTTAAACCGCGCGCCGCGCCCGACGTTATGAGACGTCGGGTGCGGTTCGCATTTCCCGCTTTCGTCGGTCGCTCCGTCCCGGCGAAGGTTCTGTTTCAACGACGGGCGTCCAAAGTCAGGGAAACCGAAGCGATGAACGCTCCCGTTCCGAACAACACCAAGGCCGAGCTCCTTCAGAACGTCGTCGAGCATATCGACATCACCTCGTTCGACGCCCGCCCGATCATCGACTCGATGCGCAAGATGTCGTTCTCGAGCCGCGACACGGCCCGCGCCGCCGACATCTTCAACATGGCCCTGGCCGACAAGGGCTGCTCGCCCTGGCTGATCCTGGCCGGCTCGACCTCGGCCGGCGGCTGCATGCACGTGTACCGCGACATGGTGAAGAACGGCATGATCGACGCCGTGGTCGCCACCGGCGCCTCGATCGTCGACATGGATTTCTTCGAGGCCCTGGGCTTCAAGCACTACCAGGCCGCCGGCCCGGTCGACGACAACGTGCTGCGCGACAACTACATCGACCGCATCTACGACACCTATATCGACGAGGAAGAGCTCCAGAACTGCGATCACACGATCCTGGAGATCTGCAACCTGCTGGAGCCGCGCGCCTACTCGTCGCGCGAATTCATCTGGGAAATGGGCAAGTGGCTGTCGGAAGGCAACGCCAAGAAGCCCGGCTCGCTGATCCAGACCGCCTATGAAGAAGGCGTGCCGATCTTCTGCCCGGCCTTCGTCGACAGCTCGGCCGGTTTCGGTCTGGTCAAGCACCAGAAGGAACGCATCGCGGCGGGCAAGCCCTATCTGATGATCGACGCGGTCGCGGACTTCCGCGAACTGACCGACATCAAGATCGCGGCCGGCACCACGGGCCTGTTCATGGTCGGCGGCGGCGTCCCGAAGAACTTCGCCCAGGACACCGTCGTCTGCGCCGAGATCCTCGGCGTCGAGGCCGACATGCACAAGTACGCCATCCAGATCACGGTCGCCGACGTCCGCGACGGCGCCTGCTCGTCGTCGACGCTCAAGGAAGCCGCTTCGTGGGGCAAGGTCGACACCACCTACGAACAGATGGTCTTCGCCGAAGCCACCACGGTCGTGCCGCTGATCGCGTCGGACGCCTATCACCGCGAAGCCTGGAAGGGCCGCGAGAAGCCGCGCTGGAACAAGCTGTTCGGCAAGTGAGCTGACGTTCCGGCGGGCTTGATCCGCCGGACCTGAAAATGCAGGGTCCCCGGACTTCGGTTCGGGGACCTTTTTCATGCGCGCTTCTTGGATCTTCGGCGTCGCCGTCCTGGCGCTCGCCGGCTGCGCCAGCCTGAGCGGCGACGCTCCGACCGACCGCTACCTGGCCAAGGGCGCGTTCGACGCCAAGGCCCTGCTGCCGCCCCCGCCCGCCAAGGGCGCGCCGGCCGAGCTGCGCGACCGCGAGATCTTCCGCGCCACCCGCGCCCTCAAGGACACGCCGCGCTGGTCGTTGGCCCAGGCCGACAACATCGAGGAGAAGGTGCTCGACGGCTATGCCTGCGCCCTGGGCGTGACGCCGACGCTGGAACGCAATCCCAAGCTGGCCGCGACCCTGCTGCGGATGAGCCGTGACGTCCGCCCAGCCGTCAGCGGGCCCAAGCTGAAGTACCGCCGTCCGCGCCCCTACCTGTCCGAGCCGGGGCCGATCTGCGTGAAGAAGAGCCTGGGGCTCTCGATCGCCCCCGACTACCCCTCGGGCCATTCGACCTGGGGCTGGTCGGTCGGCCTGCTGCTCGCCGAGATCGCGCCCGACCGAGCCCAAGCGATCCTGGCCCGCGCCAAGGCATTCGGCGAAAGCCGGGTGGTCTGCGGCGTGCACAACGCCAGCTCGGTGGAAGCGGGCCGCCAGAACGCCGAGAACCTGTTCGCGGCCCTGCGCCAATCCCCGGCCTTCCAGGCCGACCTCGCCGCCGCGCGGGCCGAGCTCGACGCCACGCGCGCGGCGGGCCTGGCGCCTGACCCAGCCCGATGCGAGGCCGACGCCGCGGTGCTGGCCAGGCCGCTCCTCTAGCTTGCGCCGAAGGGGCCCGACCTCTACCTCTTGGGCATGGCCCATGCCTCCACCTGCGGACACGATCATCACAATCACGGCGTCGCCGGCGCCGCCCTCGCGGCCGAGCTGGCGGCGGCCGAGACGCGCTGTGCCGCCGCCGAGCAGCGCCTGACCGCGCCGCGCCGCCGGGTCCTGGAACTGCTGCTGCAGGCCGGCCAGCCGGTGAAGGCCTACGACCTGATCTCGACCTTTGGCGGCGAGGGCCCGCCGGCCAAGCCGCCGACGGTCTATCGCGCCCTCGACTTCCTGGAGAAGCAGGGTTTCGCCCACAGGATCGAGAGCCTCAACGCCTATGTCGCCTGCCGCAAGGAGGCCGACGGCCACGCCGCCGCGTTCCTGATCTGCGACTGCTGCGGCGCGACCCGTGAGATCGAGCCCAAAGCCAGCGCCGAGATCATCGCCGCCGGCGCCGCGGCCGGCTACGCCCTGACCGCCGTGACCATCGAGGCCCACGGGCTCTGCGCCGACTGCCAGGGCGGCTGACGGAACCTCGCCCGGCCCCTCCGGTTCTCCTCTGAGAACGAGGAGATCCGCCATGGCGCAGCAACCCAACACCGAAGGCCGTAAGAAGAACGAGGCCGAGCCGCTGGGCGATTTCACCGCCCTCGGCGGCAAGAAGGCCGTCCAGAAGACCGGCGAGGAGTCGCGCAGGCGCGCGGGTCCGGATGGTCCCGACGCCAAGGAAATCGGCGACACCTTCAAGCAGTAGCACCGCGATTGCGGAGCTCGACGGAACCCCGCTAGACTCGAACGACCGTTCACCCCCGTTCGAGAGACGCCATGACGACCGCAGAGCCGCTCCCTGGCGTCGAGATCTGGCGAGGAGGCGTGAACACCTGGGACTGCGACGAGATGGGGCACATGAACGTGCGCCACTACCTCGTGCGCGCGCAGGAGGGCCTGGTCGGCCTCGCCGCCGAGCTGGGCCTGGCCCACGCCTTCTCGCCCTACGCCAACGCCACCCTGTTGGTGAAGGAGCACCACATCCGCTTCCTGCGCGAAGCCCACCCCGGCGCGCCGCTCTACATGCTGGGCGGGGTGATCGAGATGGGCCAGAGCGAGGCCAAGCTCCTGCAGCTCCTGATCCACCCGGCCTCGGGCGAGCTGGCGGCGACCTTCCAGACCACGGTGATCCACGCCACGCCCCGCGATGGCCAGCCGTTCCCCTGGCCGCAGGTGGCCCGCGATCGCGCCGAGGCCTTGAAGATCGAGGTTCCGGAGAAGGCCCGGGCGCGCAGCATCGACCTGTCGCCCTTCACCCCGACCGCCAGCCTGGCGCGCGCCGATGAGCTGGGCCTGAGCCGCATCGGCCTGGGCGGCCTCCTGCCCTCCGATTGCGACGTGTTCGGACGGATGCGGGCCGAGCAGTTCATCGGCCGGGTCTCGGACGGCATCGGCGCCTTCATCCATCCGTTCCGCGATGTCGTGGTCGAGCACGCCGATCCCAAGCCCGCCCGCACCGGCGGCGCGGTCCTGGAGTACCGCATCGTCTATCTGGCCTGGCCCCGCGCCGGCGACCGAGTGGACATCCGCTCGGGCCTGATTGGAACCGACGCGAGGACCATGCGCGTGGCGCACTGGATGCTGGACCCGGCGACGGGCCAGCCTTGGGGAACCTCGGAAGCGGTGGCGATCACCTTCGACCTCGACGCCCGCAAGGTCGTGCCGGTGTCGGACGCGGCGCGGAAGGCGCTGGGCAAGCATGAGATCGAAGCCCTAGCCCTCTAGCGATCTTTTCCGTGTCATCCCGGGCGGCGTAGCCGACCCGGGACCCAGGGGCCGGCGCATTGCGGTCGCCCCTGGGTCCCGGCTCTTCGCTTCGCTACGGCCGGGATGACACGCCAGTTTTGCTTCTAGGACCCCGTCGCCATGTCGAACAGCGCGTCGCGCACCAGGTCGGGGCGCTCCATCGGCAGGAAGTGGCTGGTTCCCGCGACCGTCTCGATCCGCACGTTCTTGCCTCGCCGCGCGAAGCTGTCGCCGGCCCGGCAGGTGGAGTGCTTCTCGGCCTTGAGGATGCGCACCGGCGCCTTGACCTGGCGCACCGCGCGCCACGGGTCGTGGGCCTGGGCGGCGTAGTTGGAGGCCTCCCAGGCGGGCGCGCAGGCCAGCTCGACCTGGCCATCCTCGCGCTCGTGGAAACCGCCGGCGACATAGTCGGCCAGCATGGTCTCGGGCCAGGACTTGAAGGCCCCTCGCCCCTTGTAGCCGGCGAACACCGCCTCGCGGCTGTCGAACACCGCCCGGCGGCGCAGGGCCGACTGGACCAGCGGCATGTGCTTCCACAGCCGCCCCGAGGTCCACGGCGCCTTGGCGTAGAGATTGGCCAGCCAGGGCATGATCACGGGGTCGAGCAGGACCAGGCCCTTGACCCGCTCCGGACGCTCGGCGGCCGCCAACAGGCTGACCGTGCCCCCCATCGAGTGCCCGGCCAGCACCACGGGCGGACCGTCCAGGGCGTCGAGCAGGCTCACCAGGTCGTCGCGCAGGTCGCGCCACGAGCGGCGACCATCGGGATTGGCCGGCAGGGTCGTCTCGCCATGGCCGCGCTGGTCGATGGCCAGCAGACGCAGACCCGCCGCCAGGGGGGAAAGCAGCACACGGTAGGTCTGGGCGTTGAAACCGTTGGCGTGGACGAAGACCACATCGATCGGCCGATCCTCGGGCCCGAACTCCAGGACCGCGATCTCCCCGCCGGCCACCGCCACGGCGCGCTTGCGGGGTTCGCGAAAGACGGCCGCGTCCATCAGCGTGGCTCCTGTTACCGGCTAAGATCTAAGGTAGGCTCGCAAAGACCGCCCGTCCATGGAGCCCGAAAGCGATGGGGATGAATAAGCTGGCCACCATCGGCTACGAGACCGACACTCAAGCCGGCATGATCAACCGCCTGAAGGCCGCCGATGTCGAGCTGGTCGTCGACGTGCGCGCGGTCGCCAGCTCGCGGAAAGCCGGCTTCTCCAAGACGCTGCTGGGAAACAGCCTGAAGGCCGAGGGCATCGACTATCTGCATCTGCGACCGCTGGGCACGCCCAAGGCGGGTCGCGACGCCGCCCGCGCCGGCCGGACGGACGAGATGCGCCAGATCTTCAACGCCCATCTGGAAGAGCCCGACGCCCAGCTGGCCCTGGCCCAGGCGACCGAGCTGGCGGGGCAAAAGCGGATCGCCCTGCTCTGCTACGAGGACGATCCCAACTGCTGCCACCGCCAGATCGTGGCCCAGCGGATCCGCCAGACGCTGAAGTGCGAGGTGGTGGACCTCTAAGAGTTGGCTTCCAACTATCCGCCCCTCATCTCGTCATCCCGGATAACCTCTTCGAGGCTTCCGGGATGACGAGGATTTTGAGCTTTTAGTGTTGAGCCAAGCCCTCGCCCACCGCCTCGTAGTGACGGACGGTCGGCTCCATCTCCAGCAGATAGTCGGCGTCGAAGTCGTAGTACTTGGCCCGCTCGACGTCCTCGCCGGCGAAGGCGCGGATAGCCTCGAAGCTGGCCCAGAAGGTCAGCATCTCGACGTGGACGATGTCGCCATCCGGTCGGCTCAGCGCCCAGGCGCCGAGGTTGCCGGGCGTCTTGCGATAGTCGGGAATGGCCACGTCGCGCATCAGGTCGAGATAGGCGGCGGCCTTGGCGGCCGGCACGCGGCCATGCCAGTTGCGGACGATCATGAAAACCTCTCAAGAGCGCGCCGGGCCATTCCGGCGCGCTCCCGAAAGATGGGTCAGGCCTGGGTCAGTTGCCACTCGCCGCGCGTATCGCGGCAGGCGCTGTAGCGCTGGTTCGTCGCGCCCTGGCCGCCGCCCGACATCGAGGCGTCGATCACCCGGCAGCTGGCGAGGCTCTGGCCGCTGGGACGGACCAGCGAGGCGGCCGCGTAGCCGACGCCGTAGCCGCTGCGGCCCACCAGGACCCAGCCGCCCGTCGGGGCCAGGCCCAGAGCGTCGAAGGTCTCGCCGGCGGCCAGCTTGCCGACCACCGCGGCCTTGGTCGACGGACCGGCGCGCAGGTTGACGGTCGAGCCCGCCGTATAGGCGCCGCCCGTGGCTTCGTAGCTGGGCAGGCTCTGGACGCCCTTGGCGTAGCGGATGTTGCGGCCGTCGATCGGCGGGCCGTAGCTGGACGAGACGACGTTGATGCGGCCCGAATTACCCGTGCGGTTGTTGGTCCAGGTCTGGGCGACGCCGGTCTCCAGCGCCTTCTTGGTCGCCTGCTCGGCCAGGGCCGCGTCGGTCGACTGCATGCGGCAGCCGATATAGGCCCCCGCCGCCGCGCCGGCGGCCGCGCCGACCAGGGCGCCGATGGTCTTCTCGTTCTTGGCGACCTTGCTGCCGAGCAGCGCGCCGGCCGCCGCGCCGATCAGGGCGCCGCCTTCCTGCTTCTTGCCCGAGCCCTCGCACGAGAAGACGCCGCCCAGCGGCTTTGACTGAGCCAACGCGGGAGCGGGCGCGACCAGGCTGGAGGCCGTCACGGCGGCGATGGCCAGGGCGGTGCAGGTCTTGCTCGTGTTCATGGTGGGTTTTCCCTCTTCCGTCGGGTCAGTGTTGTCCCCGCCAACGCCCCGGCCGATAGTCTCAGGACTAACGATAAGGGAGGCCGGCATGAGCAACCACGATCAGGCGGACTATAGCTGTTTCAAGGTCGAGATCGAGGCTGGCGTCGCGCATATCCAGTTGAAGCGGCCCGAAGCCATGAACACCATGACACGGCCGTTCTGGAACGAGCTTCCCGCAATTGTAAAACATATTGACGACAACGCCCTGGCTCGCTGCGTCGTCATCTCCTCGACCGGAAAGCACTTCAGCGCCGGCATGGACCTTTCGGTGTTCACCGACGGCGAGGGCGTCACCGCCGCCAAGGAGGGTGACCGCTGGGTGGCGGCCGAGAGCTTCCGCCGCTTCGTGCATGTGCTCCAGGATAGTTTCACCTGCCTGGACAAGGCCCGCATGCCGGTGATCGTCGCCATCCAGGGCGGCTGCATCGGCGGGGCGGTCGACTTCGTCAGCGCCTGCGATATCCGCTACGCCAGCGCCGACGCCTTCTTCCAGATCCAGGAGATCAACATCGGCATGACCGCCGACGTCGGCACCTTCCCGCGCCTCTGCAAGCTGATCCCCGAAGGCTGGGTGCGAGAGCTGGCCTATACGGGTCGCCGCCTGCCCGCCCAGCGCGCCAAGGAGATCGGCCTGGTCAACGAGGTGTTCGACACCCACGAGGCTCTGGTCGACCACGCCCTGGCCACGGCGCGCGAGATCGCCGAGAAGTCGCCCCTGGCCGTGGCCGGCAGCAAGGTGATGATCAACTACGCCCGCGACCACACCATCGCCGACGGCCTGGACTATATCGCCACCTGGCAGACCGGCATGTTCTCGGGTCCGCACATGGCCGAGGCGTTCACGGCGAAGGCCCAGAAGCGCGAGGCGGTCTATCCGGACCTGCTGCCGCTGAAGAAATCGATGTAACGGTCTCCCTTCTCCCGCGAGGGGGAAGGGAAACGGGTCACTCGTAGGTGAACTTCATCGGCGTATCGGCCGCCGGCAGGCAGCTGCGGTCCACCGGCTTGGTGGGGTCGGCGAAGAACGACCGGATCATCTTGCGTACGCAGGGGCTGCCGCGGCTGACGCCGTGGGTGGCGTTGGTGACGATCACCACCTGCGAGCCCTGATAGCCCTTGGAGGCGGCGCGGGTCAGGTCCGGCGGGCAGCCGGGATCGATCTCGGCGGCCAGGAACAGGGTCGGGATGGCGGTCTTCACCACGGCCTGCTCGACCTTGGAGATCGGGCCCACGTCGATGGCCTTGCAGACGTCGTGGATGCGCTGCATCGACACCACCATCAGGCGGGCGACCGCGTCGTTCTCCGTGCCCTGGGCGACGTCGGCGCGGGCCTCGAATGGGATCTCTTCCTTGCACAGGTGGGTCATGAACTGGCCCTCGCTGTAGTAGTCGCGGCTCTCGACGAACTCCTGCACGGGCGAGACGTCGCCCTGGATGATCTTCCAGAGGTCGCGTGGCAGCACGCCAGCGGTGAAATAGCTGGCGTCCATCAGATAGCCGCCCAGGTCGTCGGCCGTGTAGGTCTTGCCATTGATGGTCTGGGGACCCGCGAGCCAGCGTTCGGCGACCGTGGCCAGCTTGGCCTTCAGGTCCGGATAGCGCTTGGCGCACTCAGCCACGACCGCGCACTTGGCCATGACGATGTCGATCGAGCTGGAGACCATGGCCGGGCCGCCGACGGTCCAGTCGGCCTCGGGCGGCCAGGGCGAGTCCTGCACCACCGCGCGGACGCTCTGCGGGACATGGGTCTGGATCGCCGCCTCGATGCGCGTGCCGTAGGAGCCGCCGAACAGATCGATCAGCGGCAGCTTCAGCACCTTGCGCAGGTCCTGGACGTCCTTGGCCACCTCTACGGCGTTGTAGCGCGACAGGTCCGCGCCCTTGGCCTGGAAGGCCTTCAGGCAGGCGACGATGCCCTGGGCGTCCTTGTCGGAGGGTGGGCCGGCGTCGGTCAGGTTCGTGCCCGGGCAGTCCAGGTTCGGGCTCGACTGCCCGCCACCGCGCTGATCGATGAAGATCCAGTCCTGGTCGACGGCGACGTATTCGCGCGAGGCCTTGCTCTTCAACAGGCGCGGCAGGTTGGCGAGCGCCGAGCCGCCCGGGCCACCGTGCAGATAGACCACCGGCGGCAGCCCGGCCTTGCGCTCGGAAGCGCGGACAATGGCCACGGCCACCGTGATGCGCCGGCTCTTGGGGTCGCCCCGCGTCTCGTCGACGATCAAATTGCCGCAATCGACCTTGAGGCCGCTGTCCTTGTAGTCGCCGACGCAGGCCGTGGGCTTGAACCGCGGCGCGGCGGCGTGGGCGCTCGCCCCCACCCCGGAAAGGCTCAGGGCCGAGAAGGCCAATACGCCGGCAGCGGCGATCCAGAACAGGCGCGACATCGAAGACTCCAGCGGTTCGCGCGCATCAACACCAAGGTTAATGCCCACCGCAAGGCTTCGTTGGAACAGCGAGGCTCTAGGGGACCGGATTCGAGGGCATTTCGGCCCCGGTCAGGTCGCAACCGTCCAGCTTGGCGCGGGCCAGGTCCGCCTCGACGAAGCGAGCGCGCTGGGCGCTGGCGCCCTTCAGAATGGCGCCGCGCAGGATGGCGCGGGTCAGGTCGGTGCGGATGACCCGGTCCTCACCGATCTTCAGGGGACCGAGTTTGGCGTCGGTCAGGTCCGCGCGGGTCAGCTGGGCGTCCACCAGCCGCGCGCCGCGCAGGTCGGCGCCCTTGAGCTTGGCCCCCCGCAGGTCCGCGCCCGCGAGATTGGCGCCCTGCAGTTGCGCGCCTTCCAGGTCCATGCCGAAGAACACGGCCTTGGGCGCGGAGAGGCCGCTCAGGCGGCGCCCCTTCAGGCGGCGCAGCGGGCGGAAGTCCACCTCGGCCAGATTGCCGACCTTGCCCTCGCGACCGTCGGTCTTGCAGAACAGCTCGTGGGCTTCCAGGACGTCGTTCAGCGGCAGGTCGTCGACATAGATGATCGGCGGCGGCGCGCGCAGCACCTCGGTCATGTCAGCGTCGGTCAGGTCCGCGCCGCTGACGTCGACGCCCACCATCACGGCCCGGCGCAGCGAGACGTGGGCCATGGCGGCGTTGTGCAGGTTGGCGCCCGACAGGTTCGCCCCATCCATGCAGGCGTTGGTCAGCTTGGCGCCCTGGAGGGTGACGTTCGACAGGTCGGCGTCGGTGAAGTCGGCCTTGCGGGCGAAGGCTCCGGACATCTGGGCGCCGGTCAGGTTGGCGCCCTGCAACATGGCGTAGTCCAGCTCGCCGGGGCGCTTGAAATGTTCCAGGATCCGAAGACCCTTGTCCTCGTCCTGTACGGCGGTGATGCCCTCGCGCAGATCGCAGTTGGCCAGGTTGGCCCCACCGAGATTGGCGCCGCGCAGGCAGGCCCCGCGCATGTCGCAGCGGGAGAGGTCGGCGTCGCGCAGGTCGGAGTCGCGCAGGTCGGTGCCGTAGAGGACGGCGCGCGTCAGCTTGGCCCCGCGCAGCGAGGCTCCGCCGAGCAGGGCGCCGGTCAGGTCGGCCTCGGACAGGTCGACGCCGTCCAGCTCGTAATTGTTCAGATTGACGTACTGCAGCACCGCGCGGCGGCCACCCGGAACGCCCTTCAGAAAGCGAGCATGCGCCTCCACGGCCTCGCGCACCACGGAGGCGTGCAGGTTGCGGATCAGGCTCGGCCTTGATGAGGCGGCTGGTGGCATGGTGAGCGGTCGGAGGACGCCTTGCGCGTTGGAAACGGGAATATCCGTCCACCATGCCCCGATCAGCTTTAAGCAATCGTTCAAACCGCGACGGAAAGTCGCGGAACGCCGTCATGCGGGGCGCGAATTGGCGAGCTACAGCCAGCCCTTACGCCGAAACCACAGCAGCGGCGCGGCGGCGGCCAGGATCATCAGGCCGATCGCCATCGGATAGCCCTTCATCCACTGCAGCTCGGGCATGTGCACGAAGTTCATGCCGTAGATCCCGGCGACCAGGGTCGGCGGCAGGAACATCACCGAGAAGACCGAGAACACCTTGAAGATCGAGTTCTGCTCGATGTTGATCAAGCCCAGGGCCGCGTCGAGCAGGAAGGTGACATTGCCGGCCAGGTAGCTGGAGTGGTCGGTGATCGACTGGACGTCGCGCTGCAGCGACTTCAGGTGATCGCGCAGCTCCTTCTGACCGTCGAACTGGTCGGCCAGGGCGGCGAAGCTGAGCAGGCGGGCCAGGCTGACCAAGCTGTCGCGGGCCTTGGAATTGATGTTCTGGGCCCGCCCCAGACGGTTCAGGATCTGCTCGAAGGCCACGCCGCGCGGCCGGCTGAAGATGGCGCGCGACTGCGCCTCGACCTCGGCGGCCGTGCGCTCGAGAATGTCGGCGGTGCGGTCGACGATGGCGTCCAGCAAGCCCAGGAAGGTCTGGGGACCGTTGGGGCAAAGGCTGGGCTGGCGCTCGGCCTGGGCGGCGAAGGCCGAGAACGATCGCGGCTCGACATAGCGGATGGTGACCAGCCGCATTCCGGCCAGGACGAATGTCACCGGGGCCACGGTCGGCAGGTCGCCATCGGCGTTCACCAGCACCGTGGCGGTCATGAACGTGCCGCCGTCCTCCTGGTAGAGGCGCGAGGACGCCTCGATCTCGGCCATCTCCTCGCGCGTGGGCAGCAGCAGGCCGATCGACTGCTCGACGGCGACTTCCTCGGCGCGGGTGGGGTCGACCAGCTCGATCCAGACGGCGTCGGCTGGCACGCGCCAATCAGGCGACAAGCCACCGGCTTCGAAGCCGGGAGCGCCGTGACGGAGAATTCTGAGCATAGTCGCGTCCTAGCTACAGGCTGGGTTTGCCCCGGCCCAAGCTTCAGGTCAACGCGCTCAAATCAACGCGGCGCGGCTTGCTTGTTGCTGGTGTCGTTCGACGGCGACGCGCCACCGCTGGCGGCGGCTTCGATCAGGGCGGCGATACGATCGGTCGAGTCGGCGGCCTGGCCGATGATGTCCAGCGGCGAGGAGCGAACCGAAGCGGCGACCTGGTTGGCGGCCTGCTTGGCGGCCGAGACCACGGCGTTCTGGGCCATGGCGATCTTGCTGGTGGCCATGGCGATCTTGGTCGCCTGGGCGTCCTGGTAGATGAAACCGTTGGTCGGATAGACACTGGTGCCGAGATCACGGATCGGATCGTACCAGACCTTGACCTGCGTCCAGTCGCCGTTGGCCGAGACGTCGACGACCGTGACGTCCTTTTCGATCTGGCCGCGATCGCCCTCGATGATCGACCAGTTGGCGTGGGTGACCTGGATGACCCGGTCGGTGAGCACCTGGCTCACGAAGGCCACGTGGCCGAGGTTCATGCGGGCGGTGGGCTTGAAGGAGAGGACCGAGCCGATCTTCGGGGTCGACCCCGTGTCGTACTTGCCGGCGGCTTGCGACCACCACGTGCGGGCGTCGCCGAAAATCTGGATGCCCGACATCAGACGTGCAAACGGTACGCACTGCCAATAGCCGTCAGCATTGGCCGTCACCGGCGCAAAGCTGATCATGGCGGCAGCGGCCAGGGAACCCAGAAGGGCCCTCGTCCGTTTCGTCATGCTGTGGGTACTCCCCCGCGTCACTGGGTAAGCGATAACCTTGCCAGTCACGTATGAAAAGAGTGTTTATTAGGCGCCGGCCAGGGCCAAGCGCCGCTGTTGCCAGGCCTTAGCCCAAGCTTTCATGCGCTCCCGACACGGATTTTCTATGACGTGGAAGGAGATAGCCGACAATGGGATCAGGGCGGCGACAATCGCGACCCAGATCAGCAGCGGCAACTTGTCGCCCCCGATATTGAACAGCTTGGCGGCCGCATTGATGGCCAGGATCTTCCACGGGATACAGATCATATAGGTCGAATAGCTGATCTCGCCGAGATAGACGAAGACTGCCTGTCCAGCAAACTGGTAACCGGCCGAAGCGAGGCTTGCGAGCATGAAAATAAGCCCGCCCAAAAGCATCACAATGATCAAATCCGGGGCGCCGAACTGCACGGCGGCAAGCGCGGCCACGCCAAAGAAAGCGGCGCCGTAGCCACTGAGTCGGCCCGGGAATCGGCCGGAGCGCCACAGAGCGTGCAGGGCGCAGCCGAAGGCGAAGCACGGGACGATGCGCAGCGCGCCCCACTGGATGGTCGCGTCGGTCAGCGAAAAGCCGGCCAGGGCCTGGAAGGCCGGATAGAGCACGGCGATGAAGGCCAGGGCGCCCAGCACGGCCGCCACGGGGCGCTCGCGCAGCTTCCACGCCGCGAAGGCGAAGGCCGGAAAGGTCAGGTAGGCGAACCACTCGGCCGAGATCGACCACGAGGCGTGGTTCCAGCCCGACACCGGCGCGAAGCCCCAGGCGTGGACCAGCAGCAGATTGGCCGGCAGGGCCTTCCACGAAAGGATGTTGGGATCGATCGCCATTCCGGCGACCGTGGCCGCCATGGCCATGGCCCCGACGCCGACCAGGGTCGCCAGGTGCAGCGGATAGACCCGCGCCAGCCGGTTCCACAGGAAGTCGCCATAGCGGAAGCGGCCTTCGCCGAAGCCGCTCAGATAGACGTGGCAGAGAATGAAGCCCGACAGGGTGAAGAAGGCCTCGACGCCCAGATAGCCTTTGCTCGCGATGGCCGGCGTGAAGCCGACATCCAGCTTGGGCCAGTAGTGGAACAGCACCACCCAGAAGGCGGCGAAGAACCGAAGGGCCGTCAGGGGCTTTACGTGCGCGGCGTCGGGCAAGGTTTGTCCTCCTGCACCGCCTTTCGGACCCTAAGGGGTCTCGACAAGGACGGCGTTTGCACCCCATCTCACCGTTTCACGGTTTCGAGCGGGGAGGCTTGGAGCCAAAATCTAGTGATAACCGATGAACGAACTCCTTAACCTCGTGGCCGACCCAGCCGCCTGGGCCGCCTTGATCACGCTTGTCGTGATGGAAGTGGTCCTCGGCATCGACAACCTGGTCTTCATTTCCATTCTGTCGAACAAGCTGCCGCCCGAGCATCGCACGCGGGTGCGCCGGATCGGCATTTCGCTGGCGCTGATCATGCGCCTGGTCCTGCTCTCGACCATCGCCTTCATCGTCGGCCTGACCGCCCCGGTCTTCAACTTGGGGCTAGTCGGTCCCGTCGGCGCGCATGGCGAGCCGGGCTTCGAGACCGCCTTCTCGTGGCGCGACCTGATCCTGATCGCCGGCGGCGTCTTCCTGATCTGGAAGGCGACCAAGGAGATCCACCACACCGTCGACCCCGCCAAGGGCGACGAAATGCTGGAGAAGGACAAAGCGACCGTCGTGATCTCCAACGTCGGCGCGGCGATCTTCCAGATCATCCTGCTGGACCTGGTGTTCTCGATCGACTCGATCCTGACCGCCGTCGGCATGACCGATCACCTGCCGATCATGGTCGCCGCCGTGATCATCGCCGTGGCCGCCATGCTGCTGGCGGCCGATCCTCTGGCCAACTTCATCAACGACAACCCGACCGTGGTCATGCTCGCCCTGGGCTTCCTGCTGATGATCGGCACCGTGCTGATCGCCGAGGGCTTCGGCGCCCACGTGCCCAAGGGCTACATCTACACCGCCATGGCGTTCTCGGGCGGGGTCGAGGGCCTGAACATGCTGGCCCGCAAACGCGGCGCGAAGAAAGACCACTAGGACTGAATTGGCGGCAGCTGCGCGCCAAGGAAATCAAAGTCCTAATAATCGTGTCATCCCGGAAGCCTTGAAGAGGCTATCCGGGACCCAGGGGCCGACGCAGTGCGGTCGCCCCTGGGTCCCGGCTCTTCGCTGCGCTACGGCCGGGATGACACTGAAATTGCTTTCTTGGCGAGGAGGCCTTCCAAGGCCGAAACGAGCCACTACTTCCGGCGTTGGGGCCGTGATAGTCCGGCCCACTTCCGGCTATCACGCTTCAAGGCCCATGACTCCTCAGACCTTCACCGACGCCGAGCGCCGTCTGACCCTGACGGCGCTGATGATCGTGTTCCTGCTCAGCGCCCTGGACCAGACCATCGTCTCCACGGCCATGCCGCGGATCATCTCCGAACTGAATGGCCTGAACCTCTATTCGTGGGTGACGACGGCCTACCTGCTGACCTCGACGGTGATGGTGCCGATCTGGGGCAAGCTGGGCGACATCTTCGGCCGCAAGCCGGTGCTGATCACCGGCATCACCATCTTCCTCGCCGGCTCGTGGCTGTCGGGCATTTCGGGCGAGTTCGGGACCATCCTCGGCGTGCCCGGCATGGTGCAGCTGATCATCTTCCGCGCCCTGCAGGGCATCGGCGGCGGGGCCCTGTTCACCACCGCCTTCGCGATCATCGCCGACCTCTATCCGCCGCGCGAGCGGGGCAAGTTCGCCGGCATCTTCGGCTCGGTGTTCGGCCTGGCCAGCGTGCTCGGCCCCATCATCGGCGGCTATTTCACTGACCACGGCACGGTGCAGATCGGAACCCATACGGTCGCCGGCTGGCGCTGGGTGTTCTACGTCAACCTGCCCCTGTCCTTGCTCTCCCTCTTCATGGTCATCGTGAAGATGCCGCCGCTTGAGCACCGCCGCTCGGGCAAGATCGACTTCCTGGGCGCGGCCCTGCTGATCGCCGCCTTCGTGCCGCTGCTGCTGGCGCTGAGCCTGGGCGGGCACAGCTTCGCCTGGACCTCGCCCCAGAGCCTCTCGCTATTCGCCCTGGCCGTCGTTTCGCTGGCCCTGTTCGTGTGGGTGGAGACCAAGGTCTCCAACCCGATCGTGCCGATGCACCTGTTCAAGAACCGGGTGTTCACCACCGCAAACCTGGCCGGCTTCCTGATCTCCATGGCCTTCATGGGCGTGGTGATGTTCCTGCCGCTGTTCCTGCAGCTGGGCCGGGGCGTGCCGGCCACGATCAGCGGCATGACCATGCTGCCGCTGATGGGCGGTCTGATCATCGGCAGCACGATCGCCGGCCAACTGGTCAGCAAGACCGGCAAGTACAAGCCGCTGATGATCGTCGGGGCCTCGACCCTGCTGATCGGCGTCTTCCTGCTGCACGACCTGTCGAAGATCCACGGCCTCGGCTTGCTGTGCGGGCTGCTGGCCTTGGTCGGCTTGGGCCTGGGGCCGGGCCAGAGCCTGTTCAACATCGCCACCCAGAACGCCGTCGACCCGCGCGACATCGGCGTGGCCACCAGCTCGAACCAGTTCTTCCGCCAGATCGGCTCGACCGTCGGCGCGGCCCTGGCCGGGACCCTGCTGACCGCGCGCCTGGCTAGCCTGCCCGGTGGCGGCCTGGATCTTGGCAAGCTCGAAGGCATGGCCGTGAAGGCCGCCGCGACGGGCCAAGCGGCGCACGCCGATCCGGTGCTTCAGGCCGCCCTGGTCAATGCGGTGAGCGGGGTGATGGTCGCATCCCTGTTCGTGGTCGCGGCGGGGCTCGTCACGATCCTGTTCATCCCCGCCCTGCCCCTGCGCTCGCACCAGCCGCAACCGGCGCCCGTGCTGGACAAGGCCGAGCCGACGAACAGCTAGAAGAGGCCGGCTAAAGGAATGAGTACGGATCCACGTCGATCACCACCCGGACCGAGTTCGGGACCTTGGCCCGCGCCCGCCAGGCGGCCATGAAGCCTTGCAGGTCGACATTGCGGTCGGCCCGAACCAGGAACCGCTTGCGGCGACGGCCACGCACCAGCGACAGCGGCGCGTCGGCGGGGCCGAACACCTCGACCCCCTCGGCATTGGGGATCACGGCGGCCAGGGCCTCGACATAGGCCTCCAGCGCCGCCGCATCGGGCCCAGAGGCGATCACCGCCGCCAGGCGTCCGAACGGCGGCAGGCCGGCGTCCTGCCGCATGCCCATCTCGGCCTCGATGAAGGCGTCGCGGTCCTGGGCCTTCAGGGCCTGCATCACCGCATGGTCGGGCGAATAGGTCTGCAGCAGCGCCCGGCCCGGCTTCTCGTGGCGGCCCGCGCGACCCGCCGCCTGGGCCAGCAGCTGGAACGTCCGCTCCCCGGCCCGCAGGTCCCCGCCCCTGAGAGACAGGTCGGCGTCGACCACGCCCACCAGGGTCAGGTTCGGGAAGTTGTGGCCCTTGGCCGCCGCCTGGGTGGCGACGAGAATGTCGATCTCGCCGGCCGCCATGCTCGCCACCAGGGTCCGCGCGGCTTCGGCGTCCATCACCGTGTCGGACGAGAACACCGCCACCCGCGCATCGGGGAAGATGTGCCGCGCCTCCTCCTCGACCCGCTCCACCCCGGGGCCGATCGAGACCAGGCTGTCCTTGGCCCCGCAGTGCGGGCAGGCCTCGGGCTTCTTCATCGAGAAGCCCGTCAGGTGGCAGACCAGGCGGCCGGTGTAGCGATGCTCGACCAGCCAGCTGTCGGTGTCGGGCGACTTCATCTTCTCGCCGCAGGCCCGGCAGAGGACCAGCGGCGCATAGCCCCGCCGGTTCAGGAACAGCATGGCCTGCTCGCCGCGCTGCAGCGTGACCGCCATGGCCTTGATCAGGGGCGGCGACAGCCAGCGGCCGGGCTCCGGCGGGGTCAGTCGCATGTCGACCAGGTCGATGTCGGGCAACTGCGCCGCGCCGTGGCGGGCCGACAGGCGCAGCCAGCGGTAGCGGCCGGCCTGGGCGTTGAACAGACTCTCCAGCGATGGCGTCGCTGACGCGAGAAGCACGGAAGCGCCCTCGATCTTGGCGCGGGCCACGGCCAGGTCGCGGGCCTGGTAGATGAAGCCCTCTTCCTGCTTGAACGAGCTGTCGTGCTCTTCGTCGACCACGATCAGTCGCAGCTTCTTGAACGGCAGGAACAGGGCCGAGCGGGCCCCGACCACGATCCGCGCATTGCCACTGGCGACCGTCTCCCAGACCTGGCGCCGGCGGGGCGGCGAGACGCCGGAGTGCCATTCGGCCGGGATGGCCCCGAACCGCTGCTCGAAGCGCGCCAGCACCGCCTGGGTCAGGGCGATCTCGGGCAGCAGGACCAGCACCTGGGCGTCCGGATCGGTCAGGGCGGCGGCTACGGCCTCCAAATAGACCTCGGTCTTGCCCGAGCCGGTCACGCCGTCCAACAGGGCGGCCTGGAAACCGCCGGCGTCCAGCATCTCGGCCATCACCGCGACGCAGGCGGCCTGGCCGGGGTTCAGTTCGCGCGGCGGCAGGGAAAGGTCGGGCTGTGGCAGGCCGCGTTCGGGTTCCACGAAGTCGACGGCCAGCGCGCCCTCGTCGACCAGGCCCTTCACGACGCCGGCCGAGACGCCGGCGGCCGAGGCCAGGGCGGCGCCGGACAGCTTCACGCCCTCGGCGGCGGCCAACACCTTCAGGCGCGCCGGCGTCATGCGGGCGGGCTGGGTCCCCGTGAGCACCAGCACCTTGTCCGGCTTGGGCGGCGGATGGCGAAGGCCGCGCAGGGCCATGGCCAGTGGCCAGCCGGGCAGGTCGACCGAATAGCGGGCCGCCCATTCGATGAAGGTCAGCACATTTGGCGGCAGCGGCGGATCGTCTAGCCGCTCCAGTACCGGCTTCAGAGGCCGGTTGCCGCCGATCCCGTCGCGCAGGGCCATGACCACGCCCCGAATCACGCGCGGCCCCAGGGGCACCGTCACGTGGTCGCCGAGATTGAGGCCCAGCCCCTCCGGCTCGGCGTAGTCGAAGGCCTCCGGCAACGGCATCGGCAGCAGGACGGAAGCGATACGCGGCATGGTTCGAAGCTTCTGCCGCGAAACCGTCCCCAGGTCGAGAGGACCAAAGACGAACGTCATCAAGCGGGCGTTAACCCACTTGCCGCTTCATCTGGGCCCCTGAGTCTATTGCCGGTGGGGACGACATGAGCGACGCGACGCGAGCGACCAAGAAGGCCGTCGATGCGGAGAGCGTTCGCGCCTTCCTCCGCACCGAGCCCGAGTTCCTCCGCGAGGACGAACACCTGCTGGGCGAGCTGGGCCTGAAGGTCGCCGGCGACAACGTCATCGATTTCGGTCCCAAGGCCCTGGCCCGCGCCGCCGCCGCCCACAAGCGCGAGGCCAGCGTCCGCCAGGCGATCGAGGCCAACGCCCGCGCCAATTTCTCGGCCCAGGCCCAGACCCACGCGGCGGTGATCGACCTGCTCGACGCCCGCAACCATTCGGACCTGGCCCGCCGCGTCGACGAGATGTCGATGCTGCGCTTCGGTCTCGCCGCCGGCGTCATGGCGCTGGAAGGCCCCACCCGCGTCCCGGCCGGCTGGTACGCCCTGGCCGAGGGTCAGGTCGACATGCTGGCCGGCGAGGCGCCCATCGCCCGCATGGGCTTCTTCGCCCCGGCCCTGCCGCTGTTCGGCGACAGGATGGAGACCATCCGCAGCATGGCCCTGGTGCGCATGGCCCTCTGGGAGCCGCGCCGCGAAGCCCTGCTGGCTTTCGGCTCGACCGATCCCGAGGGCTTCACGCCCGACATGGGCATCGAGCTGGTCAATTTCCTGGCCCGCGTGGTCGAGCGCACCGCCGAACGCTGGCCGGTCCTGTGAGCGCCCGCCAGGCCTACGCCGCCTGGCTGGACTATCTGACGCTGGAGCGCCGGGCCTCGCCGCGTACGGTGCGGGCTTATGGCGACAACGTCCTGGCCTATCTGAACTTCATCGAGCGACACAACGGCGAGGCGCTGACCCTTACCGCCATGGGTCAGGTCTCGGCCGCCGACCTGCGCGGCTACCTGGCCTTCCGCCGGCAGGGCGAGGACGCCCTGGCGCCGCGCTCGATCTCCCAGGCCCTGTCGTCGATCCGCGCCTTTCACCGCTATCTCGACCAGCGCCATGGCGTGGCCAACGCCGCGGTCGAGCTGGTCCGCGGCCCGCGCCTGAAGGTCGGCCTGCCCCGCCCGGTCTCGGAGGACCAGGCCCGCGACCTGATCACCGAGGCCGCCGAGGACACCGAGCGTGATCCCTGGGAGACCGCCCGCGACGAGGCGGTGCTGACCCTGCTGTGGGGCTGTGGCCTGCGGATCTCCGAGGCCCTGTCGCTGAAGTTCTCCGATGCGCCGCTGGGCGCGGCGCTGCGGATCACCGGCAAGGGCGGCAAGACCCGGATCGCGCCGGTGCTGGACGCCGTGCGCGAGGCCGTCGACGTCTATCTGGATGAGCTGCCGTTCGTCCTGTCGCCCGACGAGCCGCTGTTCCGCGCCAAGCGGGGCGGGCCGCTGTCGCCGCGCCACGTCCAGGCCCTGGTCCAGACCCTGCGCGGACGCCTGGGCCTGTCGGACCGGGTGACGCCGCATGCCTTCCGCCACGCCTTCGCCACCCACCTGTTGGGGGCGGGGGCGGATCTGCGGGCGATCCAGGACCTGCTGGGCCACGCCTCGCTGTCGACGACCCAGCGCTATACCCAGGTCGACGCCGCCGGCCTGCTGGCCGCCTACCAGGCCGCGCATCCCAAGGCCTGAACCCGGGCGCGACGGCCGACCTGCGACGGAGTGTCGCGAAAGTCCCGAAAAGCCTGGCCATTAACCGCGATTTTACGGCGCTGAGCGATCCTCTTGGCTTGAAACCGCACGCTTTCCGCTGAGCGCGTGAGCCGCGCCCGCTGAATGAGGCCCCGATGAAATTCGACGACCTGAAGATCTCCACCAAGGTGGCTTTGCCCGCCATCATCCTGACCGTGGTCGCCTTGGTGATCGTCGGCCTAGGCGCGTGGCAAGCCCGCAAGGTCGAGGCCAACACCAAGATCCTGGTGGAACAGCGCGCTCCGGCCGAGCTGGAATCGGCGCGCTTCAATCGCCGCGTCACCGCGATCGGCTACGCCGTCTACCGCACGGTGGCCTATGAAGGGACCTCGCCCGAGGCGCAGACCGCCAGCGAAGAGCTGGACTCGGCGTACAAGGAAGCCAAGACGCGCCTGAAGGACATCCAGAAGGCCGACCCGTCTTCGGCCAAGCAGATGGCCGACTTCGGCGCTCGCCTCGACAAGATCTATTCCAGCGCCCGCAACGGCGCGGACATGGGCCTGCAGAACATCGACGATGCGGCCAAGATGATGCTGACCGGCATCGATCCCGAGATCGAAGCCCTGAGCAAGGACGTCAGCAAGTTCACCAACGGCCACTCGGCCGAAACGAAGGCGATGGTCGAGAAGGCTTCCAAGGAAGCCGCCGCGGGCACCGTGTTCTCGATCCTGTTCGGCCTGATCGCCGCTGGCGGCGCCCTGCTGCTGGCCCTGTGGATCGGCTCCAAGAAGATCGCCGCCCCGCTGATCAACACCTCCAAGACCATGGAAGTGCTGGCCCAGGGTTCGGTCGACGTCGAGGTCAAGGGCGCGGATCGCAAGGACGAAGTCGGCGCCATGGCCCGCTCGGTCCAGGTGTTCAAGGACAACGCCGTCGCCCTGCGCACCGCCGAGGCCGCCCAACAGCGCGCCAGCGCCGAGACGGAAGCCGAGCGCCGCCGCAACCAGGAAGTCGCCGAAGCCTCCGCCAAGGAGCAGGCCTTCGTCATGGAAGCCATCGCCGGCGGCCTGGCCCGCCTGTCGGACGGCGACCTGACCTATCGCCTCGAGCAAGAATTCCCGGACGCCTACAAGCGTCTGCGCATGGACTTCAACGGCGCCATCGCCCAGCTGGAAGAGGCCATGGGCACGATCGTCCACGCCGCCAGCAGCATCGGCGCCGGCTCGGATGAAATCGCCTCGGCCGCCGACGACCTGTCGCGCCGCAGCGAGCAGCAGGCCGCCAGCCTGGAAGAAACCGCCGCCGCCCTCGACGAGATCACCGCCACGGTGAAGCGCTCGTCGGCCGGCGCGCTCGAAGCGGCCAAGGTGGTCGGCTCGACCCGTTCGGACGCCGAGCGCTCCAGCGTCGTGGTCCGCAACGCCGTCGACGCCATGAACCAGATCGAGAAGTCGTCGCAGTCGATCAGCCAGATCATCGGCGTCATCGACGAAATCGCCTTCCAGACCAACCTTCTGGCCCTGAACGCCGGGGTGGAGGCCGCTCGCGCCGGTGACGCCGGCCGTGGCTTCGCCGTCGTCGCCCAGGAAGTGCGGGCCCTGGCCCAGCGCTCGGCCGACGCCGCCAAGGAAATCAAGACCCTGATCTCGACCTCGTCGCAGCAGGTCAACCAAGGCGTCAGCATGGTCGGCCAGACCGGCGAAGCCCTGCAGGCCATCGTCGTCAAGGTCGGCGAGATCGACGCCCTGGTCGGCGAGATCGCCGCCTCGGGCCAGGAGCAGGCCACCGGCCTCAACCAGGTCAACGCCGCCGTCAACCAGATGGACCAGACCGTCCAGCAGAACGCCGCCATGGTCGAGCAATCGACCGCTGCCTCTCACGCCCTGAAGGGCGAGGCCGGCAACCTGATGCAGATGATCCAACGCTTCCGCGTCAACGGCAGCTCGGCCAGCGTCTCGACGCCCAGCCGCTCGTCGCACCGTCCGGCCGCTCCGGCTCCGGCGCGCTCGGCGGCTCCGGCGCCGTCACGTGGCCCGTCGCTGGCCGGTTCGGCCCATCGCCCCGGCGCCAACCCTGTCGCGGCTGCCCAAGCCAAGCTGGCGAAAGCTGTCGGCGCCCCGTCGAGCGACGACTGGGAAGAATTCTGATCACCGCCCCGGCGGTGTGAGTTTCAGTAAGCGTAGCCCCGTCCAGCCGGCGGGGTCCTCCCCTCGAAAGCGACTGGCCCCGTCCCCTCAAGGCGGGGCCATTTTTCTATCCGGGAACCCCAAGTGGGAACCTGAGCGCGCACGGCGGCGCTTCTTCCATAGCTATCAACGGATGCCAGCCGTGCCCCGCCTCGCCAAAGCCCTCGCCGCCTCTTCCCGCACGACGCTGTCGCTCGGCTCGACAGTGGTGGATTGGCTGACCCTGGGCGTGCTCGGCGCGGCGACCGTGGCCCTAGCGGTCACGACCCTGCGGCCGCCGGTGAAGAAGGCCGCAACTCAGGACAGCCCGCGTAGAAGCGTCTCTCGGCGAAAGGCCTAGCGGGTCGACCTTCAACCGAACCCACAATCCCCCCTTCCTGGGCCTTGTGCCCAGGACCCATGGTTCAGATGCGAGGGAATAGGGGCCGAGTTCATGGTCTTTCGGCTGCGCGAAGCCGATATGTCCGCACCTGCCTCGAACATGGGTCCTGGGCACAAGGCCCAGGAAGGCAGCGGATTGGATAGCGCCTAGAGGAAATCTGGCTCTAGCGAACCGGACCGTTGGAAGCGACCAGCACGGCCACGGGGCAGCCGTCGACCGTCCGAGCCACGGCGTACTCGGTGCGCGCCATCGGCATCTTCGACAGCGGCTGACGCATCAGCCCGTCGGTATTGGCGACATGCTCCGGCTTGATCGTCTTGCAGGGGGTAGGACCCAGAGCGAACTGCTTCTTGCGCGCCTGAGGCGGCTTGAACTTCTTGGGCGGCTGTATCCGCAGATTGCCCACCGAGCCCAGGGTGCGCGCCTCTTCCGGCGTGTAACGACGCGAGGGCGCAACGAAGGGACCGCCCTTCTTCTCCAGCGGCTTGCTCAGATCGAACGGCTCCTGCTGCAGCAGGTAGCCCTTCTGGCCGACAGGCGCGGGGGGTGCAGCAGACGCGGCTTGCAGCAGGGCGACGAGGGTCAGCGCGGACAAAAGCATGGCGGGGCTCCAGAGGAACCCCGCCACTCTACGTCCGATTGACCGGACGCCAACATTAACTATCGGACAGGAAGGACCTGTCCGACGAGCTTTACGCTTGCATCGTCCAGCCTTCGACGCCCATGGCCGCCTGGCGGATGGCTTCCGAGCGGGTCGGGTGCGGGTGGCAGGTGCGGGCGATGTCTTCCGAGGCGCCGCCGAACTCCATGGCCACGCAGACCTCGGCGATCATGTCGCCGACGTTCGGACCCACGGCGTGGGCGCCCAGGATGCGGTCGGTCTTGGCGTCGGCCAGGATCTTCACGAAGCCGTCGCCCTCGTGGTTGATCTTGGCGCGGCTGTTGGCCAGGAACGGGAACTTGCCGACCTTGTAGGCGATACCAGCGGCCTTCAGATCTTCCTCGGTCTTACCGACCGTGGCGACTTCCGGCTTGGTGTAGATGACGCCCGGAATGATGTCGTAGTTCATGTGGCCGGCCTTGCCCGCGATCAGTTCAATGCAGGCCACGGCCTCGTCCTCGGCCTTGTGGGCCAGCATCGGACCCGAGGTCACGTCACCGATGACCCAGACGCCATCGACGCCGGTCTTGTAGTGATCGTTGGCGATGACGCCGCGCTTGTCCGGCGTGATGCCGACGCTCTCCAGGCCCAGGCCTTGGGTGAAGGGGCGACGGCCGATGGCGACCAGCACGTAGTCGGCCTCGATCGTCGTGGCCGCGCCGCCCGCGACCGGCTCGTGGGTCAGCTTGACGCCCTTGGCCGAGGCCTCGGCGCCGGTGACCTTGGCGCCCAGCTGGAACTTGAAGCCCTGCTTGGTCAGGATCTTCTGGAAGGCGTTGGCCACTTCCAGGTCGGTGCCCGGCAGGATGCGGTCCAGGAACTCGACGACGGTGACTTCGGCGCCCAGGCGCTTCCACACCGAGCCCAGCTCCAGGCCGATGACGCCGGCGCCGACGACGACCAGGCTCTTGGGCACTTCCGGCAGCGACAGGGCGCCGGTCGAGTCGATGATGCGGCTGTTGTCGATCGTCACGCCCGGCAGCGGGGTCGGCTCCGAGCCAGTGGCGATGACGATGTTCTTGGTCTCGAGCACGGTTTCCGAACCGTCCTCGGCCTTGACCACGACCTTACCGGCGCCGTCGATGCGGCCCCAGCCCTTCACGTAGTCGACCTTGTTCTTCTTCATCAGGAACTCGACGCCCTTGGTCAGGGCTTCGACGCTCTCGGCCTTCTGGGCCATCATCTGGGGCAGGTTCAGCTTCGGCTTGACCTCGATGCCCAGCTTGGCGAACTCGCCGCCGGCCGCCGCTTCGTAATATTCCGAAGCGTGCAGAAGCGCCTTCGAGGGCATGCAGCCGACGTTCAGGCAGGTGCCGCCCAGCTTGCCGCGGCCTTCGACGATCGCGGTCTTCAGACCCAGCTGACCGGCGCGGATGGCGGCGTTGTAGCCACCGGGACCGCCACCGATGATGACGACGTCGTACTGAGCCATGGGTCTTTCGCCTTCAGGACGCGCCGAAAGCGGCGCCGGACAAAATATGGGGCCTCGCCGGCCCTATTGTCAGACCTCTGGAGGCGCGTGTTCCTTAGAGGCAACAGGGCGAAAACGGAACCCGCTTTCGACGTTCGCGCCTTTGAAAATCAAGGAGAATGAGCAGTTTCTCTAAACCCGCGCCTCTTTCCCATGACGCGCGACGCGGCCTAGTCTTTCCAGCTCATCGGAGAGAGCTTCGCATGGTCCTGAAATCCGCCGCCCTGGCCCTCGCTGTCCTTTGCCTGGCCGCCGCGCCCGCGCACACCGAGAGTCTGGAGGGGACGCCGATCGTCATCGGCCAGTCCCTGACCCTGGAATCGAAGATCCTCGCCCAGACCCGGCGGATCAATGTCCACCTGCCGGCCGGCTACGCGGCCTCGGGCAAGACCTATCCGGTGCTCTACCTGATGGACGGCGGCGAGAAGGAGGACTTCCCGCACATCGCGGGCCTGGCGCAACTGGGCGAGCTGTCCTGGACCTATCGCGAGATGATCGTCGTCGGAATCGAGGGCATCGATCGCCGCCACGACCTGACCCATCCGACCTCGGTGGCCAAGGAGAAGGCCGACTTCCCGACCACCGGCGGCTCGGCCGCCTATCGCCGCTTCCTGGCCGACGAACTGAAGCCCTGGGTCGCGGCCCGCTATCGGACCAGCGGCGAGAGCGCGATCATCGGCGAGAGCCTGGCCGGCCTGTTCGTGGTCGAGACCCTGCTGAAGCAACCGACCCTGTTCGACGCCTATATCGCCGCCAGCCCCAGCCTGTGGTGGAGCGACCAGGCCCTGGCGCGCGGCGCGGCGGCGGACCTGGCGACCTGGCCGGCGACGGGCCCTCGCAAGCTGTATCTGACGATCGGCGACGAGGGGACGACCATGCAGGAGGGCGTTGACAAGGTCGTGGCGGCGATCGAAGCGGCCAGGCCGGCCGGCCTCACCTTGGTCTACGACCCGATGCATCAGGAGCATCACAGCACGGTCTATCATCCAGCGGCGCTGAAGGCCTTCCGCACCGTCTGGCCGGGGCCGCGTCCGAACTAGGTCACAAGCGCGACAAGAGCCGGCCCCGAGACGGCCATGTCCTGGGCGCTTGATGTCGGCATGACCCCGCGCGTCCGCCTCGCCGCCGCCCTCTTGATCCTGGCCTTGGCCGGAGCCGCCGCTTGGTCCGCGCCCGCCAAGACCGTGATCCCGATCGCCAGCCACAAGGCCGGCGACACCCTGGCGGTGTTCTATTCGGGCGACGGCGGCTGGCGCGCCATCGACCAGAACGTGGCCCGACATCTGGCGGACAACGGGGTTCCGACGGTCGGCTTCGATTCCCTGACCTATTTCCGCACCAGGCGCTCGCCCGATGGGGCCGCCCGCGATCTGGCCGCCGCGCTGCGCGACTACGAGGCCCAGTGGGGTCGGCGCAAAGTGGTGCTGATCGGCTATTCGTTCGGCGCCGACGCCTTGCCGGCCATCATCCCACGCCTGCCTGAGGATCTGCGCGGCCAGGTCAGCCGCCTGGTGTTGATCGGAGCCGGTCCTCGAGGCGACCTGCAGTTCCATCCCGCCAGCTGGCTGAACCTGGCCAGTCGTGACTCCTTCCCGGTCCGCCCGACCATCGACGCGCTAAAGGGCGTGAGGATCACCTGCGTCTATGGCGACCAGGAACGGGCCGACATCTGCCCCACCCTGCCCGACACCGAGGCGACCAAGATCCGCCTGCCCGGCGACCACCACTTCAATCGCGACTACGCCGCTCTTGGCGACGCGGTGCTGAAGGCCAGCCGCTAGCTACGGATGCGGCCCCGGCGTGCCGTGCTTGTCGGCGAGGTAGCGGGTGATCGGGCGGGCGTCGGACAGGAAGCTCAAGCCATTGGCCGACTGAATCTCGCCGTGCGGACCCGCGTCCGGCGCGGGCTGCGCCAGGATCAGGGTCGGGGCGTTCTGATGCGCCTCGCCCAGGCGCTCGAACAGGCCCGCGCGCGGCCGGGCGTAGCCGACATAGACGATGTCCAGAAGCTCGCGCAGGTGCGGGTAGTAGGCCAGGTAGCCTTCCATCATCGCGCAGTCGGGACAGACCCAGGGCTTGTCCATGTCCTGGAAGCCGGCCTCCAGCAGATAGAGGGTGTCCTTGGCCATCGCGCGCGAACTCCAGAAAAGCAAACGGCCCCGGCGCGGAACGCACGGGGCCGAGGAAGCAGGGAAGCCGCCGGGTGAGGCGGGCTTCTCGAAGGTCTTAGAGGTCCAGCAGCAGGCGCTGCGGATCTTCCAGGGCTTCCTTGACCTTGACCAGGAAGGTCACGGCGCCGGCGCCGTCGACCACGCGGTGGTCGTAGGACAGGGCAAGGTACATCATCGGGCGGATCTCGATCTTGCCGCCCACGACCATCGGACGTTCCTTGATGGCGTGCATGCCCAGGATGCCCGACTGCGGCGCGTTGAGGATCGGCGTCGACATCAGCGAACCGTAGATGCCGCCGTTGGTGATCGTGAAGGTGCCGCCTTGCATGTCCTCGATGGACAGCTGGCCGTCGCGGGCCTTCTTGCCCAGAGCGCCGATGGCCTTTTCGATCTCGGCCAGGTTCAGCGCGTCGGCGTCACGGACGACCGGAACCACCAGACCCTTGTCGGTGCCGACGGCGACGCCGATGTCGTAGTGGTTCTTGTAGACGATGTCCGTGCCGTCGATCTCGGCATTGACGTCCGGAACCGACTTCAGGGCGGCGACGACGGCCTTGGTGAAGAAGGACATGAAGCCCAGCTTCACGCCGTGGCGCTTTTCGAAGACGTCCTTGTACTGGCCGCGCAGCGCCATCACCGCGGTCATGTCGACCTCGTTGAAGGTGGTCAGCATGGCGGCGGTGTTCTGGGCTTCCTTCAGGCGACGGGCGATCGTCTGACGCAGGCGCGTCATCTTCACGCGTTCCTCGCGCTCGTGCAGGGCGCGCGGAGCCGACGGGGCGGCGGCGGGAGCCGGAGCAGCGGCGCGGGCTTCCAGGGCGGCGAGGGCGTCGCCCTTGGTCACGCGGCCGTCCTTGCCCGAGCCCGCGACCTTCGACAGGTCGAGGTTGTTCTCGGCGGCGATACGGGCCGGAGCCGGGCTGACCGGGGCGGCGGCCGAAGTCGCCACAGGAGCGGCGGCAGGCGCCGGAGCCGGGGTCGGGGTCGGCGCGGGGGCCGGAGCAGCAGCCTTAGGCGCGGCGGCGGCCGGAGCGGCCGAGGCGGTCGCGCCTTCGGTCACCACGCCCAGGACCGTACCCGGAACGACCGTCGCGCCTTCCTCGGCGCCGATGGCCGAGAGCACGCCGTCGGCGGGCGAGGCCACTTCGAGGCTGACCTTGTCGGTTTCCAGCTCGACGAGGATCTCGTCCTTCTTCACGGCCTCCCCGGCCTTCTTGGTCCAGCGAGCGACCGTCGCTTCCGTGACGGATTCGCCGAGGGCGGGGGTCATGATGTCGGCCATGGGGCTTTCCGATGTCTCTTGTTTGGTCCGGCGGGATTAGATCGAAGGCGCGACGCTTACGCGAAGGCCTCGTTGAGGAAGGTCTCGAGCTCTTTCAGGTGGCGGCTCATCAAGCCGGCGGCCGTCGAGGCCGAGGCGGGACGACCCACGTACTTGGCGCGCTTGGCCTTCACGTCCAGCTTGTCGAGCGTCAGCTCGATCCACGGATCGACGAAGGTCCAGCCGCCCATGTTCTTGGGCTCTTCCTGACACCAGATCAGGTCGGCGTTCTTGAAGCGACCCAGCACCTGCATCAGCGACTTCATCGGCCACGGATAGAACTGCTCCAGACGCAGCAGATAGACGTCGTCGCGGCCCAGCTTGGCGCGCTGGTCGACCAGGTCGAAGTAGACCTTGCCCGAGCAGACGATGACGCGCTTGATCTGATCGTCGCTCTTCAGCGTGATCCCGCCGACGTCGCAGCCGGCCTCGGCGCCGTCCACCATCACGCGGTGGAAGGTCGAGCCTTCGGTGAAGTCGGAGAGGTTCGAGACGGCGCGCTTGTGGCGCAGCAGGCTCTTGGGGGCCATCACGATCAGCGGCTTGCGGAACTCGCGGTTCATCTGGCGACGCAGGGCGTGGAAGTAGTTGGCCGGCGTCGTGCAGTTGATGACCTGCATGTTGTCCTCGGCGCACGACTGCAGGAAGCGCTCCAGGCGCGCCGAGCTGTGCTCGGGGCCCTGGCCTTCGTAGCCGTGCGGCAGCAGCATGACGAGGCCGCTCATCCGCAGCCACTTGCGCTCGCCCGAGCTGATGAACTGGTCGATGACCACCTGGGCGCCGTTCACGAAGTCGCCGAACTGGCCTTCCCACAGGGTCAGGGTGTTCGGGTCGGCCAGCGAGAAGCCGTATTCGAAGCCCAGGACCGCCTCTTCCGACAGGGCCGAGTCGATCACTTCGTAGTGGGCCTGGCCGGCGCGGATGTTGTTCAGCGGCGTGTAGTGCTCCTCGGTCGTCTGGTCGATGACGTCCGAGTGGCGCTGGGTGAAGGTGCCGCGCACCGAGTCCTGGCCCGACAGGCGGACCGGGAAGCCCTCGTCGAGCAGGGTGCCGAAGGCCAGGTGCTCGGCGGTGCCCCAGTCGATGCCCTCGCCCTTCTCGATCGCGTCGCGGCGGTTCTCGATCGCGCGGCGGACGGTCTTGTGGGCGTTGATGCGGTCCGGGATCGTGGTGATCTGGCGGCCGATCTCCAGCAGGCGGGTCTTGGGATAGGCGGTCTTGCCGCGACGGTCCTCGTCGCCCGGCAGGGCCAGGCCGGCCCACTTGCCATCCAGCCAGTCGGCCTTGTTGGCCTTGTAGCTCTTGCCGGCGTCGAACTCGCTGTCGAGGAAGGCCTCGAACTCGCTGACCCAGCCGTCGGATTCGGCCTGGGTGATCACACCCTGGCTGATCAGGCGGTTCGAATAGAGTTCGCGGGTCGGGGGGTGACCCTTGATCTTCGCGTACATCAACGGCGACGTCATGGTCGGGTCGTCGCCTTCGTTGTGACCGAAGCGACGGTAGCAGACCATGTCGATGACCACGTCCTTGCCGAACATCTGGCGATATTCGGTCGCGACCTTGGCCGCGAAGACCACGGCTTCGGGGTCGTCGCCGTTCACGTGGAAGATCGGGGCCTCGACCATCAGGGCCATGTCGCTGGGATACGGCGACGAGCGCGAGTAGCGCGGGCTGGTGGTGAAGCCGATCTGGTTGTTGACGATGAAGTGGATGGTGCCGCCCGTGCGGTAGCCCTTCAGGCCCGACAGGGTGAAGCACTCGGCCACCACGCCCTGGCCGGCGAAGGCCGCGTCGCCGTGCAGCAGCAGCGGCAGCACATGGCCGCGGCCGGCGTCCGGCTGGTCGCGCAGCATGAAGGCCTGCTTGGCGCGGGCCTTGCCGATCACGACCGGGTTGACGATTTCCAGGTGCGACGGGTTGGCGGTGAGCGACAGGTGGACCTTGTTGTCGTCGAACTCACGGTCCGACGAGGCGCCCATGTGATATTTGACATCGCCCGAGCCCTCGATGTCCGAGGGGACCGACGAGCCGCCTTGGAACTCGTGGAAGATCACGTGATAGGGCTTGCCCATCACGGCGGCCAGCACGTTCAGGCGGCCACGGTGCGGCATGCCCAGGACGATGTCCTTCACGCCCAGCGCGCCGCCGCGCTTGATGATCTGCTCCATGGCCGGGACCATGGCTTCGCCGCCGTCGAGGCCGAAGCGCTTGGTGCCGGGGAAGCGCTTGTGCAGGAAGCGCTCGAAGCCCTCGGCCTCGATCAGCTTCTTCAGGATGGCGACCTTGCCCTCCTTGGAGAAGACGATCTCCTTGTCGCGACCCTCGATGCGCTCCTGCAGCCAGGCCTTCTCGGCCGGGTCGGAGATGTGCATGTACTGGATGCCGACGTTGTCGCAGTAGGTGCGGCGGACGATCGACAGGATCTCGCGGATCGAGGCGGTCTCGAGACCCAGCACGAAGTCGAGGAAGATCGGACGGTCGTAATCGGCCTCGGCGAAGCCGTAGGTGGCCGGATCCAGTTCCGGGGCCGGCTTCGGCGGTTCCAGACCCAGCGGGTCGAGGTTGGCGGCGAGGTGGCCGCGCATCCGGTAGGCCCGGATCATCATGATGGCGCGCAGGCTGTCCAGCGTGGCGGCCCGGACCGCTTCGGCGGAGGAGCCGGGAGCCTTGCCCTCGATGGCCTTGGCGACCTTGGCCTCGACAGCCGGGGCGACGCTGGCCCACTGGCCGTCCAGGGCCGACAGCCAGTCGGGGCGAACCGACGGCACCTTCCTGGGGGTCCAGGCCGGATCCTGGGCAGCGCGCTTAACGTTGTCGGCCTGCTCCTGCAGGCTGGCGAAGAAGGCATTCCACGAGGGATCGACCGATCCAGGGTTCTCCGCCCACTGGGCGTAGAGGTCTTCCACGAAGGCCGCGTTGGCGCCGTAGAGGAAGCTGGTCTCGGTCAAGACCTGGTTGATGATGCCTGCGTCGTCCGCCATCGTTCTTCGCCTTAGATCCGCTGCTTACGGGGCAGCGCTACCGCAAGCCCGTAAATATAGTCTCTCAATCACCCAGGCGCCCGTCGCTTGACGGGGCCCAGGTGATTTTTTCGGATCGTCGACTGGCGGTCGCAAAAAACCTGGGCCCCGCGCGGGGCGGGGTTTCGGTGTCTAGTTAGCCCTTCAGGACCTCAAGCAGGGTTTCGCCCAGCTTGGCCGGCGACGGCGAGACGCGGATGCCCGCCTCTTCCATCGCCGCGATCTTGTCCTCGGCGCCGCCCTTGCCGCCCGACACGATCGCGCCGGCGTGGCCCATGTGACGGCCGGGAGGAGCCGTGCGGCCGGCGATGAAGCCGACCATGGGCTTGCTGCGGCCGCGCTTGGCTTCGTCCTTGATGAACTGAGCGGCTTCTTCTTCGGCCGCGCCGCCGATTTCACCGATCATGACGATCGACTTGGTGGCTTCGTCGGCCAGGAACAGTTCCAGCACGTCGATGAACTCGGTGCCCTTGACCGGGTCGCCGCCGATGCCGACGGCCGTGGTCTGGCCGAGACCGGCGTTGGTCGTCTGGAACACGGCTTCGTAGGTCAGGGTGCCCGAACGCGACACGACGCCGACCGAGCCTTCCGAGAAGATGCCGCCCGGCATGATGCCGATCTTGCACTGGTTGGGCGTCAGGACGCCCGGGCAGTTCGGGCCGATCAGGCGCGAACGCGAACCTTGCAGGGCCTTCTTGACCTTGACCATGTCCAGCACCGGGATGCCCTCGGTGATGCAGATGATCAGCGGGATCTCGGCGTCGATGGCTTCCAGGATCGAGTCGGCCGCGAAGGGCGGCGGGACGTAGATCACCGAGGCGTCAGCGCCGGTGCGGTCCTTGGCTTCGGCGACGGTGTCGAACACCGGCAGGCCGATGTGGGTCTGGCCGCCCTTACCGGGCGTGACGCCGCCGACCATCTTGGTGCCGTAGGCGATGGCTTGTTCGGAGTGGAACGTGCCCTGGGCGCCGGTGATGCCCTGGCAGATGACCTTGGTGTGGGAACCGATCAGAACCGACATTTAGCGGGCGCCCTTCACAGCGGCGACGATCTTCTCGGCGCCGTCAGACAGATCGTTGGCGGCGATGACGTTCAGGCCGCTTTCCGAGATGATTTTCTTGCCGAGTTCGACGTTGGTGCCTTCCAGGCGAACGACCAGCGGGACCTGCAGCCCCACTTCCTTCACGGCGGCGATGACGCCTTCCGCGATGATGTCGCAGCGCATGATGCCGCCGAAGATGTTGACCAAGATGCCCTTCACGGCCGGATCGGCGGTGATGATCTTGAAGGCCGCGGTGACCTTCTCCTTCGAGGCGCCGCCGCCGACATCCAGGAAGTTGGCCGGCTCGGCGCCGTACAGCTTGATGATGTCCATGGTGGCCATGGCCAGGCCCGCGCCGTTGACCATGCAGCCGATTTCGCCGTCGAGGGCGATGTAGGCCAGGTCGTACTTCGAGGCTTCGATTTCCTTGGGGTCTTCTTCGGTCTCGTCGCGCAGCGCCTTGATGTCGGCGTGGCGGAACAGCGAGTTGCCGTCGAACGACAGCTTGGCGTCCAGGACCTTCAGGTGATCATCCGCCGTCACGATCAGCGGGTTGATCTCCAGCATGGCCATGTCCTTGGCCATGAACGCCGTATAGAGCTGGTTCAGCAGCGAGGCGGCTTCCTTGGCCAGGGCGCCGGTCAGGCCGAGGGCCTTGGCCAGAGCGCGGGCGTGGGTCGGCCACACGCCGGTCGCCGGGTCGATGGTGAAGGTGTGGATCTTCTCGGGCGTCGAGTGCGCGACGTCCTCGATGTCCATGCCGCCTTCGGTCGAAGCGACCACCGAGACCTTGCTCGAGGCGCGGTCAACGAGAAGCGACAGGTAGAATTCCTTGGCGATCGCCGCGCCCTCTTCGATGTAGAGGCGGTTGACCTGCTTGCCCTTGGGGCCGGTCTGGTGCGTCACCAGCACGCGGCCGAGCATTTCCTCGGCGTTGAGGCGGACCTCTTCGACCGACTTGACGACGCGGACGCCGCCCTTGGCGTCGGGGCCCAGGCCCTCGAACTTGCCCTTGCCACGGCCACCGGCGTGGATCTGGCTCTTCACGACGAAGACCGACGTGCCGAGCTTCTCGGCGGCGGCGGCGGCTTCATCGGGCGTGAAGGCGGCGAAGCCGCGCGGCACGGGAGCGCCGAACTCGGCGAGTACGGCTTTGGCTTGATGTTCGTGGATGTTCATGAGGGCCCGGTCTCGACGACGGCTTTCTGAAATGTGGCCGGGTTATAGGAGCGCTATTTCGCAGGCGCAACCGCGTCCGGACGATAAGGTGAAGGCTTGCGCGCTTATCTTATCGGGTAGGACGCTCGCGCCACGGATTTTGGCGGGCGCGGCAAGGGAAGCCTTTGACCCTGCGGAATTGTTACCGGTCACACCCCTGAATGCCAAAAATGGCGCCACCGGTGTCAGGACCAAGCTCCAGGATGTCAGCGTTGTCGGCCCGGGTCCTGGAAGAACATCAGGATCAGCGCCAACACCGCGGCCGCGTCGCGATCGGGGCCGGGCTTGGTCGGCAGGTAGGCGGTCCCCAAGCCGATCGAGGTCATGCGGTTGAGGTCCACCGCGCCGATGTCGACGCCGTCGCGGCTGAAGACATAGCCGATGACCGCGCCGCCCCCGGCGGTGGGCATGCCTCCCACCTGCTGGGTCTGGACGCGGACGCTGACGTCGCCGAAGCGAAGCTCGCCGGCCCGCTGGGGTTGCTGCAGGCTCTTCAGGAAACTGGACCCCCGCGCCCAGGCCAGGCCGAAGCTCGCATCCTCGCCCGCGCCGGGACCCGAGATCGTGCAGACATATTGCAGCTTGTCGCGATCGAAGGTGATCCAGCCCAGGCCCAGCCGGCTCTGGCCGCCGCCGCAGGCGATCGCGATGGGCCCCAGGCCGGGACGGCCGACCGTCAGCTCGACGCTGGCCTTCTCGCTCTCGAAGATGCCGGTGACCGAGCTCTTGGTCGTGCGGACACTGCTATAGCCCTCGTACTCGGCCAGCTGGTAGCCGGGCTTGAACAGGCTCGGCCCCTTCTTGCCGGTCAGCTTGACCTTCTCGGTGGTCTGGGTGATCGGCGCGGCGGCGTCAGCCGGCAAAGCCAGCGCGAGGCCGGCGGCGAGCGCGAGAGCAACGGCGACGAATTTCATGGCGAGTCCTTCCCCGACAGGAGTCGCGGCGGAGCTTGCCACGGATCGGCGTTATCTCAACCCTTGGAGGTGACCGTCGCGCGGCGCTCCAGCTTGCCCCAGCCGACCCGCCCGCCGCGAATGGCCATGACCACGGACTTCACGACGACGTAGTACATCAGCTGGCGATATCCGAACCGCTGCACCGGCAGGAACGGCAGGTCGCTCCAGGGCGCGCGCTTCTCCAGGGCCATCCCCAGGGCGCCGGCCGCCAGATCGACGCCGATGAACACCGCCCAATAGGCCAGGCCCAGCAGCATGTCGTCGGGCCGCCACTCCACCGGATGGGCCACAGCGCCGTAGAGGCCGGCGACCAGGCTCCAGACCACCGCCAGGTCGACCAGCGGCGCGGCGACGGCGAGCAGGATCTGGAACAGCCAGATCTGCGGCAGGGCCACAAAGCCCAACACGGGGGTCTTGGCGCTGAACATCGCCCTGCGGTGCTTCCAGACGCACTGCAGCGTGCCGAACGACCAGCGGAAGCGCTGCTTCAGCAGGCCGCCCACGGTGTCGGGCGCTTCGGTATAGGCGCGGGCCTCGGGATCGAAGGCGACTTTCCAGCCGGCGCGCTGGCAGGCGATGGTCAGGTCCTGGTCCTCGGCCAGGGTGTCGGCCGGATAGCCGCCCAGGGCGTCCAGCACGCTCTTGCGCCAGGCCCCGACAGCGCCGGGCACCACGGTGACCGCGCCCAGGGCCGATAGCGCTCGCCGCTCAAGGTTCTGGGCGGTGACATATTCCAGGGCCTGCCAGCGGGTGACGATGTTCAGGCGGTTGCCGACGATGGCGTTGCCGGCCACGGCGCCGACGTCTGGATCCTGGAACCAGCGGGCCAGGCGGCCGATCGTTTCGGGCGGGAACAGGGTGTCGGCGTCCAGGGCCACGACGAACTCGCCCTTGGCCACGGCCAGGCCCCGGTTCACGGCCCGCGCCTTGCCGCCGTTCTCGAAGCTGAGCAGCGTTACGCGCGGATCATCCGCGAAATGCGCGCGGACCTCGTCGGCGGTGCGGTCCTTGGAGCCGTCGTCCAGGACCAGGACCTCGAGGTTCGTCCAGTCCGACTCCAGGATCCGCGCCACGGAGGCGGCGATCACCTTCTCCTCGTTGAAACAGGGGATCAGGACGCTGACCAAGGGACCGCTCGCCGGGTCGAGATCGGCGGGCTCCTCGTGGGTCCAGAAGCGATGGACCAGAGCCAGGCTCGCCAGGAACACCAGCCGCGCCACGCCCAGGAAGATCGCCGCCACGAACAGCCAGGTCATCGCCGCCTGGGTCCAGCGGAAGAAGTCGAAGCCCAGGCGATCGACGGCTAGGTCCAGCCCGGTGCGCGAGGTCGCCGGCATGACCTGCTGCGGCGTCATCCCCGCCAGTTCGCCGACCGTGACCAGGCGATAGCCGCGCGCCCGGATGGCGTCGATCAGGCCGGGCAAGGCGGCCACCGTGCGGCTGCGGTCGCCGCCGGCGTCGTGCAGCAGCACCACTTGGCCGGGATTGCTCCCCGGATTGTCGAGGCGGTCGAGCGTGCGGTCGATGATCTGTCGGGGCGTGGGCTTCTGCCAGTCGTCTGGATCGATCCGCAGCCCGACGGTCATGTAGCCAAGCGTCTGGGCGATCACGAGCGGAGCGACCTCGTGCGGCGTCGACGGCTCGGCGTCGCCGAAGAACGGCGGACGGAACAGGCGCATCGAGCGGCCGGTGATCACCTCGAACAGACGCTGCGTCGCGTTCAGCTCGACCTGCACCTGGGCCAGGGGCGTCTCGGCGATGTTGGGGTGGGTCCAGCTGTGACCGCCGACATCGTGCCCCTCGTCGACCTCGCGCTGCACGAGGTCGGGGCGACGCTGCATGTTCTGGCCGATCACGAAGAAGGTGGCCGGGGCCCGCTTCCGCTTGAGGATATCCAGGATCCTTGGCGTCCAGCGGCCGTCGGGACCGTCGTCGAAAGTCAGGGCCACGACGCCCCTCTTCTGACCGTAGCGTTCGATGATATAGCTGCTGGGGATGACATCGTAGGTCTCGCCGGAGATCAGGCCGGTGTCGGGATCGAACTCCAGGCCGCGTTTGCCGGGCGTCGGCAATTGCGCCACCCGCAGCACCTCGCCGCCGCCGTCGAAGTCGACGCCTTGGCCGTTGTGCAGCGCGGTCAGCCCCGTCGACGACACCTGGCCGTACGGCTTGCCCAGCAACGACCAGACGCCCGGATCCTCCATGCCCATCCGCCACAGGCCGTAGCCACGCGGCTTCCAGGGATCGGAGACCTTGACCTCGTTGAACAGGGTCACCGCGTCCAGGAACCAGACGGCATGGTCGTCGCCCGCGTCGTCGGTGTAGCTGACGGTCGGGTTCAGGGCGTCGTCGTCCATGCGGATCGTCGCGTCCGCGTCCTGGGCGTTGCGCATGGCCTCATGGAAGGTGGACGCGGCCCCTGATGCGCGAGAGCCGTCCTTGTTCAGCGTCCAGTCGTAGCCGTAGGCCCCCAGGGCCAGAACCGTGTGATTCGGATCGAGATGGGCGAAGCGTTTTTCCAGCTCGGTCTCGTACCAGTCCTGGCCGGCGTTGGGGCCGGGGTCGCCGAGGGCGTAGTGCTGGTCGTAGGCCATCAGGACCAGGGTGTCGGACGCCTGCTGCAGGCGCTTCAGCGGCCAGCCCTCCTCGTCGAACGGCGCGGTGACCCAGACCTCGCGGCCGGCGCCCTTGAAGGCGGCGCGGGCCTCGTCGAGGAACGCCGGATAGGCGGCCAGGCCCTTGGCCGACAGCGCCTCGAAGTCGAAGACGTAGCCGCCATAGCCCCGCTGGGTCGCCAGGGTCACAAGGTTGGCGATCAGCTTGGCGCGCGCCGCTGGGTCGACCAGCAGGGCGTCGGCCATGGGGCCGTTGAAGGCGGCGTTGGCCGAGTTGTGGACCAGCGGCAAGACGGCCGGCTTGTTCGGCGCGCTGGCGATGCGGGCCACGCCTTCGGGATCGTCGACGAGGCTGATGTCGCCCTTGGCGCCGTTGATCGCGACCCATTGGGGCGAGACCACGTCCAGCTTGTCGATGTTGCGGCGCAGAGACTCGCGGCTGTCCTCGTCCCACGAGACGTAGAAGCCGACCGACAGCGGACGCTGGGCGGCGTCGGCGGAGACGGTTTTGGGCCGGGGCACGCGACGCCAGGACTTCACCGCCCTGGTCCTGCGCGGCGTTTCCTGATGCAGCGACGTCAGGATATGCGGATCCTTCAGCGGCGCGTCCGGCAGGCGCGGGGCGAAGGCCAGGGTGGCGGCGAAGCCGGCCACGATCGCGGCGATGATCGAGATGACGATCCCGAGCGCCAGCCTCGCTCGCCGCTCACGCTTGCCCGTGGGGTCGTGGAAGACATGACGATCTTCGGGGGTCATGGCGGCGCTCGCGTTTCGCGCGGCTCATGATCCCCGATCTTGACCGAAGCGTGGCAGTGGGAAGGCCTTGCCAAGCCCCTTCCGCCAAGGGTTTTCCTCAGTCCACCCAGTCGCGGTCCAGCCGGCGCGAGGCCAGGAAGAACAGCAGCGCCGCCAGCAGGTAGAAGCCCATGCCGGTATAGATCGCCCAGCGCAGCGACTCCGCGCCGAACACCGGCTTCAGCACGTCCGACACCTTGCCGAAATAGTAGATGCCGACGGCGATGCCGAGGAGGTTGTTGATCAGCAGGAAGAGCGCCGACGCCGTCGTCCGCATCGGGGCCGGGGCCAGGTGCTGCACGGCGGCCGTGATCGGTCCCAGCCAGGCCAGGTTCAGACCGGTGGGGATCAGGAAGATCACGAAGGCCAGGGTCAGTGACGCCTGCCCACCCAGGCCGCCGACCAGCGAGCCGCTGTTCATCGCCAGAAGGAAACAGGGCACCGAGATCAGGAAGGCCACGGCCGGGGTCAGCGGATAGCCGGCCTTGGACTTCGCGCCCAGCCGATCGGCCATCACCCCGCCCATCCAGATGCCCGCGACACCGCCCAGGAAGGCGATGCCGGAGTAATACCAGGCCGTCTGGCTGAGGGTCAGGCCCAGGCTGCGCATGAAGAACGACGGCAACCAGGCCGCGACGCCGTAGCCGCAGACCGACGACGAAGCCGCGCCCAGGGCCAGCAGCCAGAAGCTGGGCTTCCTGGCCAGCAGCCGAACCACCTCGCCCAGCGGCGCGGCCGGGGCCGGAGCGACCGGCGGCGCGCCCGCGACGCGATCGGCGCCGCCGCGCGCGGGGTCGCGCATCACCAGGCGGAAGATCGGGGCCAGCAGCACGCCCAGCAGGCCGACGACGATGAAGGCCGTCCGCCAGCCGTAGTGCACGGCCAGCAGGCCGCCGACCAGGGTGCCGGCCGCGGTGCCCAGCGGGATGCCGAAGGCGTAGGCCGCCAGGGCGCGGGCCCGCTGGTGCTTGGGGAAATAGTCCGAGATCAGCGAATAGGCCGGGGCCACGCCGCCCGCCTCGCCGATGCCCACGCCCATCCGGGCCATGAACAGGTGGCTGAAACTGCCGACCATGCCGCACAGGGCGGTGAAGCCGCTCCACAGCGTCAGGGCGGCCGTCATGATCCAGACGCGGCTGAAGCGGTCGGCCAGCCAGGCGATCGGAATGGCCAGGGTCGTATAGAGCAAGGCGAACGCCAGGCCGCCCATCAGGCCGAACTGGGCGTCGGTCAGGCCGAACTCGTCCTTGATCGGCTTGGCCAGGATGCCGAGGATCTGCCGGTCCAGGAAGTTGAAGGTGTAGGCGAGGATCAGCATCGCCAGGACCAGGTAGCGATAGTTCGCACCCTGGACTTTCGCCCCGGTCTTCACCGGCGCCTCGATCCGTTCTTCGCTCATGCCTTCGCCCCCGTTACGCGACCACGCACATACAAAAAGGGCGGGGCCTGTTGCAGCAAGCCCCGCCCAAACTAGTCGCCTAGATTTCTTAGAACGCCACCTCGATCGAGCCGGCGAAGGTGCGCGGCGGGCCGTAGAAGCCGATCACCGAGTTGTTGTAGGTGGCCCCGGCGAAGTTGTAGCCGCCGGTGCGGTACTTCTCGTTGGTCAGGTTCTTGCCGGTCAGGGCCAGCTTGTACTTGCCGCCCGGCGCGGTCCAGATCGCCGTCAGGTCCACCAGGGTGAAGGCCTTCTGGTCGAGCTGCGGCAGAGGCAGTTCAAACTGCTGGTAGGCGTCGCGGTAGCTGACCATCGGGGTGATCGCCAGGGCGCCGCCCGCCAGATCGCCGCGCCAGGTCAGGCTGACATTGCCCGTCCATTCCGGCGTGTTCTGGAAGCCGTACAGGTCGGCGACGTTGATCACCTGGCCCGTCGCCAGCACGGTCGACGGGTTCAGCGGGTTCGGCGCGCCGGCCGGCACGAAGCGGTTGAAGCTGTCGTACTTGGCGTGGATGTAGCCGAGGGCGACATTGGCCGACAGTTGCGGAGTCAGCTTGGCGTTGGCTTCGAACTCGACGCCGTACAGGGTCGAGGCGCCGGCGTTGTCGACCGAGCTGGCGATGCCCGAGGGCACGACCACCTGGGTCGTGACCTGCTGGTCGGTATATTTCGACAGGAAGGCCGCCGACGAGAACGAAACCCGGCGCTCCATCAGATAGCCCTTCAGGCCGGCCTCGTAGGTCTTCACGACTTCCGGCTTGTAGCCCTGGGTCGTCTGCGGGGTGATGAACGCGTCGCCGCGCATGTCCCAGCCGCCCGACTTGTAGCCCTTCGAGAACGAGGCGTAGGTCGTCAGGTCGTCGTTCAGCTCGTACGAGGCCGAGATGCGCGGCGTGAACTGTTCGAAGGTCTTCTGGGCGTCGTAGTTCGTCCGCACCTGCAGGATCGGACGCAGCGCGCCGCCCTGGTAGGGGGTCGGCGTCGCGCCGAGATAGAAGAAGCGATAGACGTTGGCGCGCTTGTGGTCGCGGGTGGCGCGGGCGCCCAGCGAGACCTTGAAGCGGTCGGTCAGGTTGGCGCTGAAGTCGAAGAACGCCGCGAAGCTCTGGGTGTTGACCTTGCCGCCGTCGGCGATGGCCACGCCCAGATTGCCGGCGATGGTGTCGAACTCGCCCGAGGCCTGGCTGTTCATATAGTACAGGCCGAAGACGCCCTGGACGTTGTCGTCCGAATAGACGACCTGCAGTTCCTGCGAGAACGAGCGGTCGTCATAGGTGGCCGGGATGTCCAGCGTCGGCAGCGGCGTGCCGTCGAAGTCGATCACCGTCTTGGTGTGACCGCGGCGATTGGCCGTGATCGACTTCAGGCTGACCTTGTCGGTGGCGTCCCACTGGCCCGTCAGCGACAGGCCCTTGGTCATCACGTGGTTCTTGTCACCCAGGCCGGCCTGGGTGTCGTAGGTGTCGAGGATCGGATAGCTGCCGGCGGTCGGCAGGGTCTCGCGGTGGCCGTGACGCGGGTTCGAGTCGTCCTCGACCCGATCATAGGCCAGGCGGAAGAACAGGTCCTCGGTCGGCCGGTACTCGGCGCTCAGGCGATAGGCCTCGACGTCCTTGTTGTAGTGCTCGGCGCCCGTCGTCAGGTTCTTGCCGTAACCATCGCGCTTGTAGAGGGCGTAGGCCCCGCCGATCGACAGGCCGCCGGCGATCGGCGTCTGGGCCGAGACCAGCAGGTCGGTCTGGTTGTAGCTGCCATAGGTCGCCTTGATCTTGGCGCCGGCCTCGTCGCCGAGGCGCTTGGTCACGTACTTGATGGCGCCGCCGATGGTGTTGCGGCCGTACAGCGTGCCCTGCGGGCCGCGCAGCACTTCGATGCGTTCGACGTCGAAGATGTCGAGCACCGCGCCCTGCGGGCGATAGATGTAGACGTCGTCGACATAGAGACCGACGCCGGGCTCGAAGCCCCACAGCGGATCCTGCTGGCCGACGCCGCGGATGTAGCTGATCAGGGTCGAGTTCGAACCGCGAGCGGTCTGCACCGTGATGTTCGGGGTGGTCTGCGACAGGACGGTGATGTCCGTGCCGCCCGAGCGCTCCAGCTTCTCGGCCGAGAAGGCGGAGACGGCGACCGGGACGTCCTTGAGGTTTTCCTCGCGACGACGGGCGGTGACGACCACCTCGTCCACCGAGGCCGTATTGTCAGCAACCGGAGCCTGTTGCGCCGACGCGGCGCCGGCGATCGTGCTCCACGCCGCGCCAGCCAGCAGCGCGGCCTTCCACATCGAAGTCATGGGGTTCCCCCTCCCTTGCGTTCCGCCCGTCCGAGCCGGTTCCGTCTTTGGCGGACGCGCGCTCGGGGTTCGCCATTTCATCGAACAGCGAATTGCGATCACAATCGCCCGAACCGGCGTCGGACGCCAGCACTTTTTCACCAAGTGATGAAAATGGGCCGCGGGCGGAAGGTCAGCCGGAGGACGAAGCCTTGCGCTGCTTGGCGATCACGGCCTCGAAGCCGGCCGCGCAGTACGAGAACAGGCGCTGGCGAACCGCCTCCAGATCGCTCGAATGACACTCGCCTTCCGACAGCGAGTCGATCCGTCCGGTCTCGGACAGGGCCAGCATCATCGATCCGGTCAGGAACTGATAGCACCAGTAGAGGTCGCGATACTCGGCCTGGGGACAGACGCTCTTCAGCGTCTCTACCAGGCGATGAACGACGGGGTCGAAGAACCGGGCCATGGTCTCGCCGCCCCAGGCCGGGGTGTTGTTCACCTGGGCCACCAGGGCGAAATAGCTCTTCCAGCCGGGACCGCCGTCCTGGGAAATGCGCAGCAGCGGATCGATGAAGGCCTCGATCACGCCTTCGACGGTCATGGTCCCGGTATGGGTCTTCAGATAGGCGTCCATCGACGCCTCGCGGGCCTGGTTCAGGATCTCGGCCCGGCGCAGGAACACCGAGTCGAACAGCTCGCGCTTGGCCCCGAAGTAGTAGTGGATCAGGGCGGTGTCGACGCCGGCCTCGGCCGCGACCTGACGGGTCGTCACGCCATAGAAGCCGTGGCGGGCGAACAGGCCCTCGGCCGCGTCGAGGATGGTCTCCTTCAGGTCCAGGCCCTTGGCCTTGGACGGACGGCCCCGCCCGCCGGAACGGGCGCGAGGTTTGGCTGCGGTCATGAGGACGGGCCCGCCGTGGTTGCGCTCCGTCCTCGGATAGGCGCATCCACGGCGCGCTGGCAAGGACCAGCGTTGTGTCAGGCATCGTCTCACGCCTGGGCGAACACCCCGTGGAAGGTCACCGGCAAGGCCACGGGCGCCCGCCAGGCCGCGATCGGCCCCTGCTGGACACGACGCGCATCGAACACGTGAAGCTCGGTGGCCTTGGCGTCCAGATTGACCGTCGTGCCGACCAGCCAGCCGTCGAATTCCTCGTTCGAGCCGGGGCGCGGAACGAACACCATCTCCTCGACCAGATGCCGCGGGCCGAAGTCGAAGACCTGGTCGCTGTCCTTCTTCCAGTCGCGCACCGCCACGCTCTGGAACAGCGGACGATCGGGCCGCTCGTTGGTCACGTGGACGGAATAGCGGCGCGGCTGGCCGGCGAAGCGCGGGTCCGAGCGCGGGAACTCGGCGCTGACCGCCTCCTTGGCGAACTCGCCCTTGCCGTCGGCCCGCAGGGTGATCAGAGCCCGGCGCGGCGGAGCGCTCCGGACGGTCTGGCCGCGCAACAGCGCGCCTGCGTTGACCGCCGTGCCCGACGGGTCGTTGTCGACACAGGCGTCGAAGCGGATGGTCCCGTCGCGCTCTTCCCAGGCGTCGCCCAGGTGGAAGAAGAAGAACGGCGGCAGGTCGAAGACCCGGCGCTTGGACAGGTCGTCCTTGTCCAGCACCAGCACCTGGGTTCCCAACTCCGGTTTCCAGGCCATGGCGTTGGCGACCGGCATCACGAACCGCTCCTGCACCCAGGGCTGGAGCACCAGCACCAGATGGCGAGCCGTCGCCGTGAAGTCGTGCATGTAGCTGGCGCGCGGCAGGCCGATCATCTCGGCCTTGAGCAAGGCACCGTCCGGGGCCAGCTTCCAGACCACCGCCTGCTTGCCGCCCAGGCCGATGTTCCAGATCGTCCCGTCGGGCTGGACGCGCGGATGCGCCAGGAACGGCATGGCCTTGAGGTCCGGCCGCAGGGTCTTGCAGCCGCGCGTTTCCAGGGTGGCGGGGTCGAGGACGGTCGGCGAACCGCCCTCCCACAGGGCCCACAGTTCGCCGCCGGCCATCAGCACCGAGGTGTTGGCGGCGTTGGCGTCGTCGGGGCCGGTGATCACCGAGCCGGGCCCGGCGGCGGTGCCGTAGCCGGGCGTGATCACGGCATTGGCGGCGCTGTCGTTGCGGCGCTTCACGGTGTCGACGAAGCGGGCGCTCATCCGCGCTTGCCCGTCGGCGATCTGGAACTTGCGGACCATGCCGTCGCCATCGAACCAGTGGCCGACCGAGCGACCCGGACGGTGGAACTTGGCCGGGCCGTTGCGGAACAGGGTTCCCGTCAGCTCGGCCGGGGCGCGGCCATGCAGACGAGCCATAGCGGTCGGCGCGACGTCGGCCTCCACATCGGCCAGGCCCAGAGCCCAATCCGCGGCCTTGGCGTTCGCTGCCGCCGCCCAGACCGCCTCCGGGGTGAGCAGGGAGGCGCCGCCCATCAGGGCCGCGCCGCGCAGGAAGTCGCGTCGATCCATGGTCCCCGCCCCTACTTCAGATGAATGGCTTGGGTGTTGGCGCCGGCCCTCACCTCGAAGGCGGCGGCGTCGAACGTCGGCGGCCCCATGTTGGGCTGGGCGTCGCGGGAGAAGCCGTAGGGCTCGACCGGCAGGCCGAACGGGTTCGTGCCCATCTTGCCGTTGTCGTCGACGTCCTGGAACGCACGGACCGCATAGGTCCCGGGCGGAAGGGCGACGACCTTGGCGGCGGCCGGCGTGTCTGCGGCCGAGGCCATGGCGACGCGGGCCGGCTTGCCCGAGGCCCAGCCCTGGGCGCTGTCGAACACGGCGATCATCACCTTGCCTTGGGTCGACTTGAGCGCCGGAAAGGTCAGGGTCAGGTCGCCGAAGGCTTCCTGGGCGTGGGCGGCCGAGCCCAGGGCAGCGGCGGCGATCAGCGCGAGGCCGAAGGTGCGGAAGATGGTCATGACGAAGTCCTTGTTGTGGATTTGAAAGGGATGGGGGATCAGCCCAGGAACACGGTCCAGAGCAGGCGTCCGGGGATGAAGGCGAACAGGCCGGCCAGAAGCAGACCGCCCACGAACATGCCGGTCATGGCCCGGCGATGGGTCGCGACCTTGCCGCGCTTGATCGCGTAGACCGCGCCTGGCAGGCCGACGATGGTCCAGCCCGACAGCAGGTGGATGAAGCTGAAGGCGCCGTGATTGATCTCGCGGATGAACAGCGAGCTGACCGCCGTCGCGCCCATGGCCAGCACCCAGGTCCAGCCCAGCAGCTTGTGCAGGGCCGTGCCCTTCACCCGCATCATCAGCACGATACCGATGCAGAGGGCGGTGAGGGCCGAGGTCAGGTGGACTTGGACGACCAGCGGCGCGGCCGCGATCCGCGACAGGTCCGGGGCGTGGGGCTGGAAATGAACTCGCTCGGCGAACGCCGCGATGGTCGCGGACAACGTGGGCGACGCCAGGGCGACGATCAGGACGGCCGCCCCGACACCGAAAGCGGCGTTGCGCAGGCCAGCCCCACGTTCTGAAGCGCCTTGCGAAATTGACTTGCCGTCCACGGCCATCTTCCTTCACTCCGGTTCGGGCGGGGCGGTAGATCGCCTCGCCGTCGAAAACCTGAGTGGAGTGGGCGGGCCCGTGTCTCAATCGTCGTTGCGTCAGTCGCCGGCTTCGTTTCGCGAATGGCTGGCCGACGCCGTTCACGCTTCGCGAATGGTCATGACCACCAAGGAGAGCCTGCGGGGTTTCGCGGTGTCGGCGGCGGCCGGCGTGTTCCTGGCCCTGATCGGCGCCTTCGGCACCACCGAAGTGCCGGTGGTCCTCCGCCTGGCCTATTGGACCGGCCTGTGCCTGGCGGGGGCGGTCGTCGGCACGGGGGTCAGCCACTTCATTGGCCGCGAGGGTCGGGCGGACGCGCGGCCGTGGCTTTATGGCGCGGTGACGGCGCTGGGGGTGACCTTGCCGTTCACGGTGGTGGTATGGCTGGTCAGCGAGCTGACCTTCATCGGCCACCTGCGCCCCAGGGCCCTGCCGCTCTATCTGGGGCCGGTGTTTATCGTCTCGGTGGCGATGACGGCCCTGAACTTCTTGGTCCAGCGACGGCCGGTCGAGACTCATGCCGCCGCGGCGGGCGCGCCGGCGCCGCGTTTCCTGGACCGACTGCCGGCCAAGCTGCGCGGGGCCGAGCTCTACGCCGTCGAGGCCGAAGACCACTATCTGCGCCTGCACACCTCGCGGGGGCAGGACCTGATCCTGATGCGCCTGTCCGACGCCGTGGCCGAGCTGGAGGGGATCGAAGGCGCCCAGACCCACCGCTCGTGGTGGGTGGCCAAGACGGCGGTCGAGGGCGCCCAGCGCGGTGACGGCCGGGCGACGTTGCGCCTGAAGGGCCACATCGAGGCGCCGGTCAGCCGGGCCTATGCGAAGGCGTTGCGCGAGGCGGGGTGGTTCTGAGGGACGAGTTCAGACACCTCCGGAACGATCAAAATACCCGCCTTCCTGGGCCTTGTGCCCAGGACCCATGCGTCCGCTCGCGCTGACTGGCCGCACGCACGACCACGCTGGCGGAGCGCACTGATCACCTCATTATCTGGCCCAACCATGTCTTCCTGGGCGCAAGGCCCAGGAAGACATGGATTGGAGCGGTGAAGGATAGTGCTCCTTAGAACTCTTCCCACTCGTCGATCTTCGGCGCGGCTGAGCCCGGACGGGCGGCGACGCGCGGCGCGGGCCGATAGGCCGTCGGGGCCGGCCTCGGCGCGGGCGAGCGCGAGGCGACGGCCGAACCCGCTGGGGCGGTTGCGCGCTCCTGGCCGACGGTGAACTGGCCCATCAGCTGGGTCAGGTTGTCGGCCTCGCGCGACAGGGCGTGGCTGGCGGCCGTGCTCTGTTCGACCATGGCGGCGTTCTGTTGGGTGGCCTGGTCCATCTGGTTCACGGCCACATTGACCTGCTCCAGACCGGTGGCCTGCTCCTGGGCCGAGGCGGCGATTTCGGCGACGACGCTGTTGATCTGGCCGACTTGGGCGACGATCCGCTCGAGGGCCTCCCCGGTCTTGCCGACCAGGTCCACGCCGGAGCCGACCTGCTGGCTCGAGGCGTTGATCAGGGCCTTGATCTCCTTGGCCGCTTCGGCCGAGCGCTGGGCCAGGGCCCGGACTTCCTGGGCGACGACGGCGAAGCCACGGCCGGCCTCACCGGCGCGAGCGGCCTCGACCCCGGCGTTCAGCGCCAGCAGATTGGTCTGGAAGGCGATCTCGTCGATGACGCCGATAATGTTGCCGATCTGGGCCGAGGACTTCTCGATCTCGCCCATGGCCGCGACGGCTTCGGCGACAACCTGGCCGCCGCTCTCGGCGTCGGTCTTGGCCGCGCCGACCACGCGGCGGGCTTCCTTGGCGCCTTCGGCGGTGCGCTTGACGGTCGAGGTGATCTCTTCCAGCGCCGCCGCCGTCTCTTCCAGACCGGCGGCCTGCTGCTCGGTGCGGCGAGCCATGTCGTCGGAGGCGTTGGTGATCTCGCGGCTGCCGGCGCGGATGCCGTCGGCATTGCCGACGATCACCTTCATGGTGTCCTGCAGCTTGGTCAGGGCGGCGTTGAAGTCGTCCCGCAGCTTTTGATACTCGACCGGCAGGTCCTCGTTGACGCGATAGGTCAGGTCGCCCTGGGCCAAGCGGTCGAGGCCGACGCCGAACGACTGCACGACCAGTTCCTGCTGCTCGGCGATGGCCTTGGCGGCGATGGCCTGGCGCTCGGCTTCCGAGCGCGCCTTGGCCTCGGCGGCCTCGGCGTCGGCGCGCAGCTTGGCGATGGCGTTTTCCTTGAACACCTGGACGGCCCCGGCCATCAGGCCCAGCTCGTCCTTCTGCCCAACGGCGGGAATGGCGACACTGTTGTCGCCGTCGGCCAGGCGACGCATGGCGCCGGTCATGGCCTGCAGCGGCGCGGAAACCTTGCGAATGACGACATTGGTGGCGAAGGCCATCAGGCCGGCGGCGATCAGGGCGATGACGCCCATGACAGCCGTGGCGATCGCGCCAGCGGTCTTGGCGGCCGCGCCTTCCTCGTGGGCGACCCGCGTCTGCAGGTCGACCAAGGCGCCGACATTGGCGGTGACCGGATCGATGGTCGGATAGAGCTTGGCGTCGACGAAGGCCTGCAGGCCGGCGGCGTCATTGGCCTTCAACAGGCCCTGCAGCGTCTCGATCGTGGAATCGGCGGCGGGCAAGGCGGCGGTGACCTGATCGGCCAGCGCCTTCTCTTCGTCCGTCATCTTGGTGGCGGCATAGGCCTGCCAGTTCTTCGAGATGACCGACTTGGCGGCTTCGACATTCTCGGCGGCCTTGGCCATTGGCAGCTCGCCCGACCGCGCCTTGTGGGCGGAGTCGACGATGTTGACGGCGTACATGTCGCTGACGGCCTTCAGCTGCTGCATCGGCTCGACGCGGTCGGCGATCACCGACTGCATGCGCTGGTTGGCGACGCCATTGGCCACGAAGCCCGAAAGCCCGATCGCCACCATGCCGACGCCCAGCGCGGCCAAGCAGGCCAGAAGTCTCGCCTTGATAGTCCAGGTCATGGAAATCCCCCGCGGATGACCTCGACGGGAACGCCCCATGCCCGGGCGCTCTAACGTCGTTCATCGTGAAGAAGACCTGTGATTATTAACCAAAACCTTCACCGCAACCGCGCGTAGGGCGCCTGTTCCTGCAAGGATTTGCAGCTGCCTAAATGTTGCGCAGGCCTATGGAAAAATTCTCCCCTTAACCAAGAGTGGCGTTCGACGAACTGTCGAAGACCGCCGGGGGAAGGAGGAAATATCACCGCGGAAACCGGTGGTATTTCCTCCTGTGCGACAGGGTGACGCACTCATCCTGAAGTCGCCGGATCAAGCCTTCCAGCCGCCGCCCAACGCCTTGTAGATCGCCACGACATCGGTGTTGACGCCGGTCTCGGCGACGCTGAGGGCGTCCTCGGCCGCAAGTAGAGTGCGCTCGGCGTCGAGCAACACCAGGAAGTCGATGCCGCCTTCCTTGTATTGGATCCTGGCCAGCTCGGCCGCGCGGCGCGAGGCGGCCGCCTGGTCGGTCAGACTGTTCAGCTGGGCCTGCTGCTGGCGGTAGGAGACCAGGGCGTTCTCCAGGTCTTCCAGAGCGCGCAGCACCGTCTGGTCGTAGTTGGCCAAGGCCGCGTCGTCGCGCGCCTTGGCCGCGCGGAGGCGAGCGTGGGCGCTGCCCAGGTCCAGGGCCGGCCAGCTGACCGAAGGCGCCACCGACCAGGCCTTGCTGGCGCCGGCGCCGAAGCCCGCCGAGGTTCCCGACAGGAAACCGACGAAGCCGGTCACCGAGACGCGCGGGAAGAGATCGGCCGTCGCCACCCCCACCTGGGCGGTCTGGGCGGCCAGGCGACGCTCGGCCGCCTGCACGTCCGGACGCCGGCGCAGCAGGTCGCCGGCCTCGCCGATCGGCAGGGCGGTGACCAACGGGCGGGTGTCGACATCACGCGCAACAAGCAGCGCATCCAGCGCGCCGGGTCGCTGGCCGGTCAGGACGGCGAGCCGGTAGTTGGCGCGCTTCTCGGCCGTGATCAGGACTGGGATCGCCGCCTCGGTGGCGTTGAGGCGGGCTTGCGCCGACGCCACGTCGATCGGGCTGCCCGCCCCGGCGTCGAACCGAACCTTGGTCAGACGGACGGTCTCGCGCTGGGTCTCGAGATTGCGGGTGGCGACCTTGAGGCGGGCCTGGGCGCCGCGCAGTTCGAGGTAATTTCGAGCGACTTCCGCCGCGACCGTGACCTGGGCGTCGCGCAGCTCGGCCTGGGCCGCGCCGGCTTCGGCGCCCGCCGCCTCCACGCCGCGACGAACACGGCCGAAGAGGTCGATCTCCCAGCCGGCGTCGAAGCCGGCCTGGTAGGTCTGGCTCTCGACGCGCCGGCCGTTCGAGCCGGGCTGCTGCTGGTCGCTCTTCACATAGGTCCCATCGGCCGTGACGTGCGGCAGCAGGTCCAGCTTCTGCTCGCTGAACAGGGCGCGGGCCTCGGCGACGTGAGCGACCGCGATCTTCAGGTCGAGATTGGCCGAAAAGGCCTGGCCGACCAGCTGGTCCAGCACCGGGTCGCCGAACGCCTTCCACCATTCCGCCTCGGGATTGGCGGCGGTGAAGACGGCCGGGTCGGCGTTTTGGAAGGCCGCCGGCGGGGTCGCCGGCGCCTTGTAGTCCGGGCCCACCGCGCAAGCGGCGGCCGTCAGGGAGACGCCGGCGATCAGCGCGGCGCGCAGGGTGTGCTTGAGCAGAGACATTAGTGAGCCTCCACGGCCGGAGCCGCCGAATTGGCCGCCTTGGTCGCGGCCTTGCGGGCCGTGAAGCGACGGATGACGTAGTAGAAGACGGGCGTCAGGATCAGACCGAAGACGGTCACGCCCAGCATCCCCGAGAACACGGCCACGCCCATGGCGCGGCGCATCTCGGCCCCGGCCCCGTGCGACACCACCAGGGGATAGACCCCCATGATGAAGGCGATCGAGGTCATCAGGATCGGACGCAGGCGCAGGCGGCAGGCCTCCAGGACCGCCTGGAGCGGGCTGTCGCCGTGCTCCTCGCGCTCCTTGGCGAACTCGACGATCAGGATGGCGTTCTTACACGCCAGCCCCACCAGCACGATCAGGCCGATCTGGGTGAAGATGTTGTTGTCACCCTTGGTCAGCAGCACGCCCGCCAGGGCCGACAGCAGAGTCATCGGCACGATCAGGATGACGACCAGCGGCAAGCTCCAGCTTTCGTACTGGGCGACCAGCACCAGGAAGGCCAGCAGCACGCAGAGCGGGAAGATGTAGATCGCCGTGTTGCCCGCCAGGATCTGCTGGTAGGTCAGCTCGGTCCACTCGTAGCCCATGCCGTTCGGCAGCTCGGACTTGGCGATGTCCTCCAGAGCCTTCTGGGCCTGGCCGGTCGAGAAGCCCGTCGCCGGGCCGCCGTTGATCTCGGCGGTCAGCAAGCCGTTGTAGTGGCTCTCGCGGTCGGGGCCCGTCGCCTCCTTGAACGACACGAAGGCGCCCAGCGGGATCATCTGGCCCGCACCGTTGCGAGTCTGCAGGCGCAGCATCTGCTCGGGTTGCAGACGGAAGCTCTGATCGGCCTGGACGTTGACCTGGTAGGTGTGGCCGAAGCGGTTGAAGTCGTTGACGTACAGCGAGCCCAGATAGACCTGCATGGTCTCGAACAGATCGGTCAGGGACACACCCTGGGCCCGGGCCTTCTCGCGGTCGATATCGGCCTGGATCTTCGGCACGCTCACTTGATAGCTGGAGAAGATCCCCGCCAGGGCCGGGTCCTTCTGGGCCTTGGCGATGACGTTCTGGGTAGCCTTGTAGAGCTCTTCCTGGCCGAGACCCGCCTTGTCGACGATCTGCATCCGGAAGCCGCCGATGGTGCCCAGGCCCTGCACGGACGGCGGCGGGAAGACCGCGATCTGGGCGTCGGGGATACCGGCGAACTTCTGGTTCAGCTCACCGACGATGGCCGTGGCCGACATCGTCTCGCCGCGACGGTTCTTGAAGTCGTCGAGCGGGAAGAACACGGCGCCGGCGTTCGGGGCGTTGATGAAGCCGTTGGCCGACAGGCCGGGGAAGGCCACCGAGTGTTTGATGCCCGGCACCTTCATGGCGATGTCGCCCATCTGACGGATCACCGCCTCGGTGCGATCCAGCGAGGCCGCGTCGGGCAGTTGCACGACGGCGACCACATAGGCCTTGTCCTGCTGGGGCACGAAGCCGCCCGGGGTGCGGGCGAAGGCGAACACCGTCAGGATCAGCAGGCCGCCATATAGCGCCAGGGCGGCGGTCGAGCGGCCCAGGGTCTTGGCGACGCCGCTGACATAGCCGTTCGAGGCCTTGGCGAAGAAGCGGTTGAACGGGTTGAACAGCCAGCTCAGCGAGGCGTCGATCAGCCTCTGGAAGCGGTCCTTCGGCGCGTCGTGCGAGCGGAGCAGGACGGCGGCCAGGGCCGGCGACAGGGTCAGGGAGTTGATGGCCGAGATCACCGTCGAGATGGCGATGGTCAGGGCGAACTGACGGTAGAACTGGCCCGACAGGCCGCTGATGAAGGCGGTCGGAATGAACACCGCGCACAGCACCAGAGCCGTGGAGATGATCGGTCCGGTCACCTCGGTCATGGCCTTGCGGGTGGCGGCGGCCGGTTCGAGCCCGTTGGTGATGTTGCGCTCGACGTTCTCGACCACGACGATGGCGTCGTCGACGACGATGCCGATGGCCAGGACCAGGCCGAACAGTGTCAGGGCGTTGAGGCCGAAACCCAGCATCAGCAGGATCGCGAAGGTGCCGACCAGCGACACGGGCACGGCGATCAGCGGAATGATCGAGGCGCGCCAGCCCTGCAGGAACAGCACCACTACCAGCACGACCAGGATGATCGCCTCGATCAGGGTGTGGACCACCGAGTCGATGCTCTCCTGCACGAAGGCCGTGGTGTCGTAGATGATCTCGTAGTCGACGCCTTCGGGGAACTCCTTCTTGAGCTCCTTCATCGTCTTCTTGACCTCGGCCGCCATCTCCAGGGCGTTGGAGCCCGGGCGCTGGAACACCGGCACGGCGACGGCGGACTTGTTGTCGAGCAGCGAGCGCAGGGCGTAGTTGTCGGCCCCCAGCTCCACACGAGCCACCTCGCCCAGGCGGGTGATCTGGCCGTCCTCACCCGAGCGGACGATCACGTCGCGGAACTGCTCCTCGTCGGTCAAGCGCCCGGGGGCGTTGACCGAGAGCTGGAAGTCGGCGCCCGAGCCCGCATTGGGCGGCGCGCCCAGCTGGCCGGCGGCGACCTGGACGTTCTGCTCGCGCAGGGCCCGCACGACATCGCCGGCGGTCATTTGCAGGGCGGCCAGCTTTTCCGGGTCCAGCCACACGCGCATCGAATAGGAGCCCGCGCCGAAGATCTGCACGTCGCCGACGCCGTCGATCCGCTTCAGCCGATCGCGCACGTTCAGCTGCGCGTAGTTGCTCAGATAGAGCATGTCGTAGCGGTTGTTCGGCGAGATCATGTGCACGACCAGGGTCAGGTCGGGCGAGGCCTTGTTGGTCGTCACGCCGATGCGCTGGACCTCCTGCGGCAGCTTGGGCAGGGCCTGGGCCACTCGGTTCTGCACCTGCACCTGGGCCTTATCCAGGTCGGTGCCGAGCGCGAAGGTGACGGTCAGGATCATCGCCCCGTCGGAGGCCGACTGGGACGACTGGTAGATCATCCCCTCGACGCCGTTGATGGCCTGCTCCAGGGGCGCGGCCACCGTCTCGCCGATGACGGACGGGTTGGCGCCGGGATAGGCCGCGCGCACCACCACGGTGGGCGGCACGACCTCGGGATATTCGCTGATCGGCAGGCGCGGCAGCGACACGATGCCGGCGATGAAGATGATGATGGAGAGCACGGCCGCGAAGCGCGGTCGGTTCACGAAGAACTTGGAGAAATTCATGGCGAGCGCCTTTGAAAGGCAGATTGGGGGAGGAGCGGAAACGGGTACGCGTCGGATGCAAACAGCCCCTCCCCGCCATCCGGCGGACGACAGGGACCGTTCGAACCTGGAAAAAGACGCCCGGCTCGACATGCGAGCCGGGCGCTACGCTTCAGTTAGTTCTGGCCGATGGCTCGGCCGGCCTGCGCGACTTGGCGGCCGACGACCTCCAGTTGCGAGAGGTCGGCGAGGTCGGCCTTGACCCTGACCGGGGCGACGGTGTCGCCCGGCTTGACCTTCTGCAGGCCGCCGACGACCACCCGGTCGCCGGGCTTCAGGCCCTGGCGGATGATGCGGAGGTTGCCGGCCAGCGGCCCGATCTCGACCGGGCGGTATTCGGCCTTGTTGGCGCTGTTGACGACGATGACGTAGCGCTTGCCCAGGTCGGTCGCGATGGCGCGGTCGGGGGCCAGGGCCACCTCCTTCGTCTCGGCGCTGACCAGGCGGATGCGGGCGAACAGGCCCGGCGTGAAGCGGCCGTCAGCGTTGGCGAAGATCGCCCGGCCATTGATCGTGCCGCTCTTGGCGTCCAGGGCGTTGTCGATGAAGGACAGCTTGCCGACGTGCGGATAACCGTCCTCGGTCATCAGGCCCATATAGACCGGACCATTCTTGCCGCGCTCCGCCGAGGCGTACTTCAGGAAGGTCTGCTCATCCGCGTTGAACTCGGCATAGATCGGGGTGTCGGAGACCACCGTGGTCAGCAGGCTGGCCTGGGTGACCAGGTTGCCGCGGGTGATGATCACCTTGGAGACCCGGCCGTCGATCGGCGAGGTCACCCGGGTCCATTCCAGGTTCAGACGAGCGGTCTGGTAGGCGGCTTGGGCGGCCGAGACATTGGCCTGGGCGGCGCGCTCTTCCGACGACAGCCGGTCGAATTCGCTCTGGGCCAGGGCGTTCTGCTCGATCAGGCGGCGGCCGCGTTCGCGGTTGATGGTCGCCAGGTCCAGCTGGGCCTTGGCGCGCGACACCTCGGCGGCGGCGCGGTCGGCTTCTGCCTTGTAGGGGCGCGGATCGATCTGGAAGAGCACCTGGCCCTTGGAGACGCGCGCGCCCTCGGCGAACTGGGCGCCGTCGACATAGCCCGAGACCCGCGGACGGATCTCGACGGTGTCGACGGGCTCAAGGCGACCGGTGAAGTCGTCCCATTGGCGGAGCGACTTGAAGGCGACGTCGGTGACGGTGACCTGCACGGGCGGCGGGGCGGCGGCTTCCTGCTTGGCCTGGGCCGAGCAAGCGGCCAGCACGGCCACGGCGGCCAGGCCGGCGAAAGACGTGATGACGGGTTGGATACGCATGGGGGAGGACCCTGTCAGGCGGTGAAGCGTTAAGGCGGGGAGGATTTTGTTGTTATTCCCAGACGGGCCGCCGAGCGGAGCGTCGGGTGTTCGAAGGCCAGGTATCGCCGAGCGCGCGGACGGTCGCTTGGCCGATCCAGCGTCGGCTAGGGCCGGCTTGAGGCTTGAGGAAACCCAGAAAACCCTTGGAAGACTTGGTCTGGGGCGCGGCGGCGATGTCGCTGCTTTGAGGGGGCATTGGCGCGCGCTCCGTTTTTAGGGTTTAAGAACTGAAATGTCGCAGGGGCTGTTACTTGACCCGGGCGACCGGAAGGACGATTTAGGATGTGACGGGACCGTTCGGTATCATCGCTCCATGGCGGAGAGATACTGACCGGTAACTCGCACGTCAAGGAGAGGTCTGCCAAAATGGCGACAAGAAATTCTGGGGACGCTATCGGGGGCGACACGGAAACGGCGGCGGTCTGCGCGCCCGTGTCCAAGCGTCCGGCGCGTGACCGGATCTTCGAGACCGCCCGCGAGCTGTTCTACCAACACGGCATCCGGGCCGTCGGCGTCGAGACGATCGCGTCCGAAGCCGACGCCACCAAGATGACGCTCTATCGGAACTTCCCGTCCAAGGACGAGCTGGTCGCCGAGGTGCTGCGCGAGCAGGAGCGGGAGTACTGGGCCTGGTGGGAAGGCGTGACATCCTGCTGCTGCACCGACCCGCGCAAGCAGCTTGAGGCGATCTTCGACGCCTTCGAGACCAAGGCCTGCAACGCCGACATCCACGGCTGCCCGCTCTCGAACGCGGCGATCGAACTGCACGAGGAGAACCACCCGGCCCAGGTGGTCTCGGTCAACTATAAGAAGGAGCTGTACCGGCGCCTCAAGGAGTTGACCCGCAACGCCGGCGCCAAGGACGAGGATCTGGCGGACGCGCTGATGCTGCTGATGGAGGGCGCTTCAGGCGTACGGGTAACGCTCGGCGCCGGCGGACCGGTTCGCGCCGTGGCGCGGTCGGCGAAGGCGCTGATCAAGTACCATCTGGATGGGTGCTGAGGGTTCCCACCGCTCTAAAGCTAGGAACTCTCGTCATCCCGGGCGGCGAAGCCGACCCGGGACCCAGGGGCCACGCGCAGAGTGGCTGCCCCTGGGTCCCGGCTCTCCGCTTCGCTGCGGCCGGGATGACGATAGAATTTTGCGGGTAGGGACGCGCCCTAAGCCCCCGCCCCGATATAGCCCAGGCCCGCCGCCCGGTGGATCGCCTGGGCTCGGCCCGCCACCCGCAACTTCAACGCCGCGTTCTGGACGTGGAAGCGCACGGTCGGTCCTGAAATTCCGATGATTTGGGCGATGTCGGCGTCGGTCTTGCCGGCCGCCGCCCACTTCAGGCACTGGATCTCGCGCTTGGTCAGCCGCACGGGCGGTGCGTCGTCGTCCTGGCCGTCGCGATAGGCGCAAACCAGCCGCAGCGCCGCGCCATGCAGCTCGTCCGCCCGCGCCGCGTAGAGCGCAGGCAGCTCGGCCAACGGCTCGGACGCGGCCCACACCACAGCGCCGATCACGCCGCCGGTCAGATAGGCCGGCGCGATGATCGCCGACCGCACGCCGAACGCCTCGGCCGCCTCGCGAACCTCGATGGCTTCAAGGCGAGGCAACGGCCGCCAGCTGGAAAAGCGCCCCTGCTGGAAGAAGAACGGTTCGGCCGTGTAGCGGGCCGCCAGGATGAAGGGCGCACGCAAGGCGAAGGCGCGGTCGCGCCAGTAGCGCAGCGAGCTGTCCAGCCACTCGAACGTCGTCTCGGCCAGCGGCTTGCCGTCCGCGCCCAGCATCGGCTCGGGGCTGGAGATATCGGCGCTGGCGGCGACGTAGGGCAAGCCGATCTCGCGACCCAGGTCGCGAACCCGTTCGGCCAGGATCGTGACCCGCGCCAGGCGCTCGCCGTCGTCCGCCCTGCACAACATGGAGACGCCTTCCCTATCGGTTCCGATAGCTTGCGCGCCGCCCCCGCGTTTTCGCAAGTTTCCCCGACGACGCTGAAAGGGAGGAATGCGCCGGTGGATCTCGAACTATCGGCGGATGACCTGGCCTTTCGCGACGAGGTGCGCGCGTTTCTCGACGCGAACCTGACGCCCGCGCTGCGCGAGGCTGGCCAGCGGATGACCAGCGTCTTCTGCGACAAGGCCCACAGCCTGGCCTGGCAGAGGATCCTGCACGCCCGCGGCTGGGCCGCCCCGACCTGGCCCGTCGAGTACGGCGGCCCCGGCTGGAGCGACATCCAGCGCCATGTCTTCTTCGCCGAATGCGCCCGGGCCGGCGCCCCGAACCTGGCGCCGATGGGCCTGCGCATGGTGGCTCCCGCGATCATGGCGTTCGGCACGGCCGAGCAGAAGGCCCGCTACCTGCCGCGCATCCTGTCGGGCGAGGACTACTGGTGTCAGGGCTACTCCGAGCCGGGATCGGGCTCGGACCTCGCCTCGCTGCGGATGCGAGCGACACCCGACGGCGATGATTACGTCCTGAACGGCTCGAAGATCTGGACCACCCACGCCCACTGGGCGACCCACATGTTCTGCCTGGTCCGCACCGCGACCGAAGGCAAGCCGCAGGCCGGCATCACCTTCCTGCTGGTCGAGATGGACCGGCCGGGGATCCGGGTCGACCCGATCGTCACCCTGGCCGGTGAGCACGAGGTCAACCAGGTGTTCTTCGACGACGTCCGCACTCCCCGGGCCGACCGGCTGGGCGCCGAGAACCAGGGCTGGACCGTCGCCAAGCACCTGCTGGAATTCGAACGCGGCGGCGGCTACGCGGCTGGGCTGCACGCGGGGCTGGAGCGGTTGCGCGGGATGGCCGAGGCCGAAGACCTCCTTGATGATCCCCACTATCGCCGCCGCCTGGCCGAGGCCGAGATCGGCGCCCTGGCCATCGACATGACCGAACGCCGGGTGCTCAGCGCCCTGGCCGCCGGCGGCAAGCCAGGCCCCGCCTCGTCGATCCTAAAGACCCAAGGCTCGGAGCAGCTTCAGCGGCTCGACGAACTGGCCGCAGAGGCCATCGGGATCTACCTCGCTCCGCACCAGCCCAAGGCCCGCGAGGCCGGCTCGAACGAGACGCCGATCGGCCCAGAGCACGGCCTGACGACCATGGCCCGCTACCTGAACAACCGCGCTGCCTCGATCTATGGCGGCTCCAACGAGATCCAGCGCGACATCATCGCCAAGCTGGTCCTGGGGCTCTAGCGCCCACCTCACCTATCGATTCCGATAGCTTGTTACGCGAGTGGCCCAACCGCACGCTCCCGTCAGAGCTCGCGTCCAATGCAGGCGCGGCCAGAGGGAGGTAAACGCATGCCAGGACCTACGCGCCTGACCTTGACCCTGAGCGTGTCGGCGCTCGCCTTGCTGATGGCGGCCCCCGCCTTGGCGCAGACCCAGCCGGCGAAGCCGGACGAAGCCCTGACGATCGACACCTTGGTGGTGACGGCCCAACGCCGCGAAGAGACCGCCAACAGCGTCGGCATGCCGATCCAGGCGTTCAGCGGCGAGGCCCTGCAGCAACTGCGGGTCACCGATCCCAAGGATCTCTCGACCGTCGCGCCCAGCTTCACGGTCAGCCAGAGCTACCAGGGCGTGCCGACCTATACGCTGCGCGGCATCGGCTTCAACACCATCAACCTGTCGGCCACCTCGACGGTCGGCACCTATTGGGACGAGGTCGCCTACGCCTATCCGTTCATGAACACCGGCCCGATCTTCGACCTGGAGCGGGTCGAGGTGCTGAAGGGGCCGCAAGGCACGCTCTATGGCCGCAACACCACCGCCGGCCTGATCGACTTCGTCACCAACAAGCCGACCGAGCAGTTCGAGGGCTCCCTCACCGCCGAGGCCGGCAACTACAAGACCTACAATCTGGAAGGTTTCGTCAGCGGCGCCTTCGGCCCGCGCGTCCAAGGCCGCGCGGCCTTCCGCAGCGAGAACAGCGACAAGGGCTGGCAGGTCAGCAACACCCGCGGCGAGCGCCAGGGCAAGATCGATCGCGACGGCTGGCGGCTGTCCCTGGCCATGCAGCCGACCGACACGATCGAGGTCGAGGCCAGCTATTCCGGCTGGCGCAACAAGTCCGACACCGTGGTGGCCCAGGGCATCGGCTTCACGCCCGCCACCGCCGCCAGTCCGTTCAACGCGCCGGGCATCGTCAGCTACATCGCCGCCAACGCGCCGACCAAAGCCTCGCAAGGCGACTGGGCCCCGCTGTCGACGCGCGGCGTCGATGTCGGCGTCGGCAAGGGCATCAGCGATCCGCTGCGCGAGAACGACCAGTTCCACGCCGGCAAGCTGCGGGTGAGCTGGGACCTTTCCGACAAGGTCCGGATGGTCTCGCTGACCAGCCTGAACCGCCTGACCCGCAAGGCCGTGTTCGACTGGAGCGGCGCGCCCTACGAGGTGCTGATCCAGAAGGCCCATGGCGACATCAAGTCGGCCGCCGAAGAGCTGCACTTCGAGGGCTCGACCGACAAGGGTTCGTGGCTGGTCGGGGCTTATGTCGCCCACGACAAGATCTATGACAGCAACCGCACCCTGCTGGGCCAGAACGCCAATGTCGGCACGATCCGCTATGTCGGCTCGACCCTGCTGGCCTCGCCGTTCAACAGCTTCGGCTACACGGCCCTGCAGATGAGCCAGGCGTTCCGCACCTATGAGGACGTCGGCAATATCTCGACCGACACCTGGAGCGTGTTCGCCAACGCCGACCACCAGCTGACCGACGCCCTGAAGCTGACCCTCGGGATCCGCTACAGCCAGGACAAGCAGGACTATGTCGGCTGCTCGCGCGACTCCGGCGGCTCGATGCTGCCCAACGTCAATGTCGTGAACCGGGCGCTGTTCGCCGCCGCCTACGGCCTGGTCGCGCCGATCAGCCAGGGCGGCTGCAACACCTTCGACCCGGTCAAGAAGAGCTTCGGCTTCGTCTCGTCGAAACTGGACGAGAACAATATCGCCTGGCGCGCGGCCCTGGACTGGAAGGCCTCCGACGACGTGCTGGTGTTCGGCTCGATCTCGCGCGGGGCCAAGGCCGGCGCCACGCCGATCAACGCCGCCAACATCTCGACCCAGAACGCCCCGGCGCGGCAGGAAATGCTGACCGCCTACGAGCTGGGCGTGAAGGCGGGGCTGTTCAATCGCCGCGTCCAGGCCAATGTCAGCGCCTTCTACTACGACTACACCGACAAGCAGCTGTCGGTGTACTTCGCCGACCCAATCTACACAGCCCTCTCGCGGCTGGCCAACGTGCCGGAAGGCGAGGCGTACGGGCTCGATGGCGACATAACCTGGCGCGCCAGCCGCGCCCTGACCTTCATCGCCTCGGCCACCTGGCTGCACACCGAGGTCAAGGGCTACACCGGCATCAATTCCGCCGGGAAATCGCAGAGCTTCGACGGCGCGCCGTTCCTCTACAGCCCCAAGTTCCAGGGCGGGCTGACGGCCCTGTTCCACCAACCGGTGGGCGATGGCCTGGAGCTGAACGCGGCCCTGAACGGCCGCTGGCAGGAGAAGTCCCACGCAGACCTGGAGGGCAATCCGCTGTTCGTGATCGACAGCTACGGCCTGCTCAACGCCAGCATCGGCATCGGCGCGCCTGACAAGGGCTGGGACCTGTCGATCTGGGGCCGCAACATCACCAACGAATATTATTGGAGCGCCGTCAGCAGCAACGCCAACGTCGTGGTCCGTTTCCCGGGCAAGCCCACGACCTACGGCGCGTCGCTCACCTGGAAGTTCTAGTCCGCGTTTTCCCTAACTCGGTAGACTGGAGCGCGGCGTCCCCGCGCTCCTCTTTTTTGGGCGCTCCTTCTTTATGAGCGGGTGCGCAGCAGGATCTTGGAACGCGCCTCCAGGGCCAGCAGGGCAAATAGCACCGCGAAGGCGAAGGCCAGCAGCAGCAGCGACAGGCGGTGCGCCTCGCCCCATTCAAGCCCTTCCACGAGACGGTAGATTTCGGTCGACAGCACCGTGGTCTCGCCGGGGATATTGCCGCCCAGCATCATCACCACCCCGAACTCGCCGACCGTATGGGCGAAGGTCAGGATGGCGGCGGCGACATAGCCCGGCAGGGCCAGCGGCAGCGCCACCCGCCAGAAACTCTGCCACCGCGAGGCGCCGAGGCTGGACGCCGCCTCCAGCGGTTCGTCGCCGATGGCCAGGAACGCGTTGCGCAGCGGCTGCACGGCGAACGGCAACGAATAGATCAGCGAGCCGATCACCAATCCCTCGAAGGTGAAGGCCAGGGTCCGCACCCCGAACGGCTGCATCAGGAGCATCAGCGGGCTCTTCGGTCCCAGGGCGATCAGCAGGTAGAAGCCCAGCACCGTCGGCGGCAGCACGATCGGTAGGGCGACCAGGGCGGTCACGGGCGTTCTCAGGGCCGAGCGCCCCCGCGCCAGCCACCAGGACAGCGGCGTGGCCACGACCAGCAGCAGGATCGTGGTGATCCCCGCCAGCTTGGCCGTGAGCCACAGGACGTCCGTCATGCTCAGCGAACCTCGTAGCCGTAGCGCTTGATGATCGTCTTGGCCTCACCGCTCTTCAAGAACTTCAGGAAGGCCTTGGCCGCCTCGCTGTCCGCGCCGGTTTTCAGCAGCACGGCTTGTTGCTCGATCGGCGTGTGGTTGGCGGCCGGCACGATCCAGCGCGAACCGCCCTTCTCGTCCACGACCTGCGACAGCGCCACGAAGCCAAGCTCGGCCGCGCCGGTGTGGACGTACTGATAGGCCTGGGTGATCGACGAGCCCGTGACGATCTTCGGCTTCAGGGCGTCGTACAGCTTCAGCTTGGTCAGGGTCTCGACCGCCGCCTGGCCGTAGGGCGCGGCCTTGGGATCGGCGATCGCCAGCTTCTCGAACTTGCCGCCCGAGAGCACCTTGCCCTTCGCGTCCACCAAGCCCGGCGTCTTGCTGAACAGGACGAGGCGGCCGGTGGCGTAGGTGAAGCGCGAACCCGGAACCGCCAGACCCTCGGCCTCGGCCTTTTGCGGGCGCTCGACATCCGCCGACAGGAAGACCTCGAACGGCGCGCCATTGGCGATCTGGGTGTAGAACTGGCCCGACGAGCCGAAGCTGAGCGTCGCGTCGTGCCCCGTCCTGGCCTTGAACTTGGCGGCGATTTCCTTGGCGGCTTCCGTGAAGTTGGCCGCGACGGCTACCTTGGTCTCGCCGGCGAAGGCCGCGCCGCCCAGCAACGACAAGGCGCCGGAAAGCGCGGCGATCAGCATCGGACGGCGGGCGATCATCTGGTAATCCTAGCTCGCTGCTACGGTTATGCAGTTCAACTACATAACGATGAAATCGAGACCCGACCAGTGAGTGACGACTCCGACTTCAGCGCCTCCCTGATCCTCAAGCGCGGCGGCCTCGCCCGCGTGGGCCTGGAGCGCATCGCCCTGCTGGAAGCCGTAGCGCGCCTGGGCTCGATCAGCGCCGCCGCCAAGCAGGTCGGGCTATCGTACAAGGGCGCCTGGGACGGGGTGCAGGCGCTGAACAACCTGTTCGACGAGGCCCTGGTCAGCGCCGCCCCAGGCGGCAAGAGCGGCGGGGCCGCTGAGGTCACGCCGCGCGGCCAGGCGGTGATCCGCGCCTTCCGCGCCGCCGAGCGCGAGGTGGGCGCGGCGTTCGCACGCTTGGAAGCGGACCTCTCGGGTGACGCCGAGATGCTGTGGAGCTTGGGCCTGCGGACCAGCGCCCGCAACGCGCTGCGCGGTGCGGTCACGGCGGTCGAGGGCGACGGCGTGACGGCCGTGGTGACCCTGTCGCTGGGCGAAGGCCTGTCGCTGCGCTCGTCGATCACGCGGCGCAGCGTCGAGGACCTGGGTCTCGCGCCTGGCCGTCCGGTGATCGCTCTGATCAAGTCCAGCTTCGTCCGACTTGGGGACGGAGACGGCGACAATCGGCTAGCGGGCGAGATCGTCGACCGTGAGGCCGGCGAGGCCTCCGCCGAGGTGACCATCGCCCTGGCCGCCGGGAAGTCGCTGGTGGCGACGTTGAAGCCGGATGACGCTGGATGGGCGCTGGAGGTTGGATCGCACCTGGAAGTGCGCGTCGCTTCTTCCGACATCATCTTGGCCGTGGACTAGAGATAGCCAACCCAATCTCGTCATCCCGGCCGCAGCGAAGCGGAGAGCCGGGACCCAGGGGCCAATGCAGTGCGGTTACCCCTGGGTCCCGGATAGCCTCTGCGAGGCTTCCGGGATGACGAGGGGTTTATGGCTGAGGGGGAGTCAGAGGCCCCTAGGCGATCGTTCGCAGCCCGGTCCGTAGCGCTTCGGCCTCACCGTCCAACTCCTCGTCCACCTTCCCATGCTCCCGCGCCCAGATCGGCAGGGCCTGGGCGAGCACGGCGCGGCCGTCGGGGGTCAGGCTCAACACCCGGGCGCGGCCGTCCTTGGGGTCGGGCGCGATGGTCAGCAGGCCGCGCCGCTCCAGCGGCTTCAGCGCCGCGGTCAGGGTGGTGCGGTCCATGGCCAGCAGGTTGGCGACCCCGCCCAGCCCCGCGGGCTCGGGCCGGTTCAGCGACATCAGCAGCGAGAACTGGCCGTTGGTCAGGCCGACCGGCCGCAGGGCCTCGTCGAACCGGCGGGCCAGGGCCCGGGCGGCGCGCTGAACGTGCAGGCACAGGCACGTATCGCGGACATGGAGCGTCGTCTCGAAGGGAATCGCGACCGGCTTTGACATGGCCAAATTATGTTGATATCAACTTAAAAAGTCAAGTCGAAGTTGCTCAGCTTACGGAGGATGTGATGTCGCCCGCCCCAGAAAAGCATGCGGTTGTTTCGCGCGAGGACTGGCTGGACGCCCGCCGCGCCCTGCTGCTCAAGGAAAAGGCCCACACCCGCGCCCGCGACGCCCTCAACGCCGAGCGCATGGCCCTGCCCTGGGTGAAGCTCGACAAGGACTACGTCTTCGATACGCCGACCGGAAAGAAGACCCTGTCCGAGCTGTTCGCCGGCCGCAGCCAGCTGCTGACCTACCACTTCATGCTGGGCCCCGACTGGGAGGCCGGCTGTCCCGGCTGCTCGTTCATGGCCGACCACTTCGACGGCATGCTGCCGCACCTGAACCACCACGACGTCACCCTGGTCGCCGTCGCGCGCGCGCCGCTGGACAAGATCCAGGCGTATCAGCGCCGCATGGGCTGGCGCTTCCCATGGGTGTCGGCGTTCGAGAGCGACTTCAACACCGACTTCCATGTCTCGTTCTCGGCCGACGAGCTGGCCGGCGAGACGATCAACTACAACTTCATCGACCTGCCGGCCTCACAGGGGAACGACGAGTTGCCCGGCCTGTCGGCCTTCTATCGCGACGCCGACGGCCAAGTGTTCCACACCTATTCGAGCTATGCCCGCGGGGCGGAAGAACTGCTCGGCACGCTGATGATCCTCGACCGCGCGCCGCTGGGCCGCAACGAGGACTCCACGATGAACTTCGTGCGTCGCCACGACGAGTACGACGACACACCCAAGTCCGCCTGCTGCGCCGGGGCCGCTGCCTGAATCTGTCAGCATGATCCGGTCCTGGAGTGCTTTCGTCGAGACGGTGTCGTGGCCTGAGCCTAGCCTCGCGCCCGACCCTCAAACCCCATTTTCCACGGAGGCCCTCATGGTCAACGACTTCGTCTGGTTCGAGCTCGTCACCTCCGACGCCAAGGCGGCGGGTGACTTCTACAAGACGGTCATAGGCTGGAACTCGGAGATGTCCTCCGGCCCCGAGGGCCCCTACACGATCTTCAAGGCTGGCGAGATCCCTGTCGGCGGCATGCTGGAGATGCAGGGCGTTCCGCCCGGCTGGCTGGGCTATATCGGCGTCGACGACGTGGACGGCTTCGCGGGCAAGGTCGAGGCCGGCGGCGGCCAGATCCACAAGGCGCCGCGGGACATCCCCAATGTCGGTCGCTTCGCCGTGGTCGCCGACCCGCAGGGCGCGATGTTCGTGCTGTTCAAGGGCTCGCTGGACGAGGCCCCGCCTCGCCCCGCCCCGATGTCGCCGGGCTCGCTGGGCTGGTCGGAGCTGAATACGTCCGACTGGGAGAAGGCCTTCGACTTCTATTCAGGCTTGTTCGGCTGGGTGAAGCACGACGCCGTGCCGATGGGCGAGATGGGCGTCTACCAGACGTTCGGCGGGCCCGACGCGGCGTTCGGCGGCATGATGACCGGGCACAAGCCCGCGCCCGGCCCCTACTGGCTCTACTACTTCGGCGTCGACGGCGTGGACTCGGCTCTCGAGCGCGTGAAGGCCAACGGCGGCGAGATCCTGATGGGGCCGATGGAAGTCCCCGGCGGGGCCTTCGTGGTCAACGCCAAGGACCCGCAAGGCGGGTTCTTCGCCTTCCTCGGAATGCGCGGCTAGCTCTTGGAGGTTCGCGATCGCCCCAACCCCGAGGCCTTGGCCATGGCGCTGCGGCGGTCGCGGTATTCCGCCGCCGTCATCGGATAGTCGTCGGGCAGGCCAAAGCGCAGGCGATAGTCGCCCTCGCTGACGCCATGCCCACGAAGGTGGCGGCGCAGGGTCTTGTAGGCCTTCCCGTCCAGAAAACTGACCAGGGCGTCGGGGCGGATGCTGCGCCGGATCTGGACCGAGGTCGGCTTGGCGGCCTCGGCGACGACGCGCCCGGGGCCACGCGCGGCGCCGTTCAGCACATCGTGCACGGTGCGGATCAGCATGGGCAGATCGGCGGTGGCCAGTCGGTTGGACGAGACATAGGCGCTGATGATCCGGGCGGTCGGGCCCAGGGTAGGCGGGGCGGGCTGGTCCATGATGTCATTCCCTGGCGACGGCGAGGCGTTTGCCTTAGCCGCGCGAGGGAAATCGAACGCGGGGAATATTGCCGCCGCACCGACAATGCGACGAAACCGGACGGATCAACGACCGGGGCGGGTCCGCCACTGGGCCGCCGTCTGTCCCCAGATCTCGACCAGGTGATCCTCGAACGGCGGCGGCAGCTTGCCCGGCCCGCCATTGGTCGAGCCCAGGCGCTGGGCGACCTTCTGGGAGGGCGTATTCTCCGGGTCGATGCAGTGGATCACCTCGGTCCAGCCCAAGTGGTCGAAGACCCAGTCGATCGTGGCCTCGGCCGCCTCGACCGCATAGCCCTTGCCCCAGGCCGAGGGATGCAGACCCCAGCCGACCTCGGTTCCCGGCCAGCCATCCGGCCGCCACGGCCCGATCCGGCCCAGCCACTGGCCGCTGGACTTCTCGATCACCGAGAACATGCCAAAGCCGTTCAGCGCCCACGAACCGGCCATGGTCGCCATGAACCGCCAGGCGACCGCGCGCGGCTGCTGGCCGCCGATGTAACGCGAGGCCACGGGGTCGGCCATCATCCGCGCCCAGCCGTCCAGATCGGCGTCGGCGGGCGGACGCAGGATCAGGCGTTCGGTTTCCAGCGTCGGTCCCGGCGCGACTCGCATGGCGTCCTCCCCGTTTCTTGTCTGCTAGCTCACGCAGTCCGCCAGGCCGTCGCGACGCACCGCGCCCGAGGCCTTGCCGATCTTCTTGCTGCGCTTGGCCACGTACCGTCCCGGCTTGATCACCTTCCACTTCAGCGGACTGGGCAGGATGGCCGCCAGGCGCGAGGCCTGGGCCGGGGTCAGCTTGTCGGCCCCCACCCCGAAATAGCGCCGCGAGGCGGCTTCCGCCCCATAGATGCCCGGGCCGTATTCAATGGAGTTCATATAGACCTCCATGATCCGCTTCTTGCCCCAGATCGTCTCGATCAGGACGGTGAACCAGGCCTCCAGCCCCTTGCGGACATAGGACCGCCCCGGCCACAGGAAAACGTTCTTGGCCGTCTGCTGGCTGATGGTCGAGCCGCCGCGGATCTTCCGGCCCTTCTCGTTATTGGCATAGGCCTTCTGCAGGGCGTCGAAGTCGAAGCCGCGATGGTCGCAGAACTTGGCGTCCTCGGCGGCGATCAGGGCGCGCGGCAGGGCCGGGGCGACCGTGTCGATCGACCGCCAGCGATGATCCAGCCCCCGCCCCTCGACCGCGCGGATCACCATCAGCGGCGTCACCGGCGGCGGGATGAAGCGGTACAGGATCACGGCGACGACCGGTCCGGCCACCAGCACGATGAACAGAGCCAGCGCGATGTTACGCAGAAGCCGCCGCACGAACGCCCCCAATCCACACTTGTCTTGACGCAGCGGACGGATGCTAACCACACGAAACGCCGCTGTCGCGCGGGATAAAGCGCGCCGGGTTAAGGGAGCCTTCGATGGACGTGATCGACGCCGTCAACCGCCGCATGTCGGTCCGAGCCTTCAAGCCCGATCCGGTGGACGGCGCCGTGGTGCGCGAGCTTTTGGAGGCCGCCGCCCGCGCGCCCTCCGGCGGCAATCTCCAGCCCTGGCGGGTCCAGGCGGTGGCGGGCGAGCCGCTGAAGGCGCTGATGGCGACCATGCTCCAGCGCGTGGCGTCGCCGGACGAGCCCGAATACGCCGTCTATCCGCCCAACCTGTGGGAGCCGCTGCGCAGCCGCCGCTTCCAGGTCGGCGAGGACATGTACGGGGCGCTGGGCATCCCGCGCGAGGACAAGCTGGCCCGGCTGCAATGGTTCTCGACCAACGGCCAGGGCTTCGGCGCGCCCGTGCAGCTGTTCTTCTCGATCGATCGCCGCTGCGGCCCGCCGCAGTGGAGCGACGTCGGCATGTTCATGCAGACCTTCATGCTGCTGGCCGTCGAGCGGGGCCTGGACACCTGCCCGCAGGAGTTCTGGTCGCACTACAATAAGGTGGTCGACAGCCATGTCGGCCTGCCCGAGGGGCACATGCTGTTTTCCGGCATGGCCCTGGGCTACCGCGACGAAGCCTCGCCGGTGAACAATTTCCGTTCGCAACGTGACCCGTTCGAGGCCTGGGGGGAACTGAAGGGGTTCTAGCCCGCGAACCGCGCCGCCAACTGGTCGAGCGACAGGCGCGCGCCATCGTCGTTGTCCTTGGGGTTCAGGCCTGGCGGAAGCGCCTCGAACAACAAGGTGACCCGCGTGCCCTCCGCGACGGGCGCGAGGGTCGCGGTCATGATCATCGTCCCCTTCAGCGACGGCTCATCGGCCACGAAGTCGATCGCCTCGACCAGGCGATGCGGCGGGTCGAGTTCGGTGAAGCGCACTACGACGACGTCCTCCCGATCGGCCGTCTTGCCGGCGAAGGCGTCTTCGCCCTCCGGATAGTAGAGCGACATGCGGTAGCCGCCGCCCACCCGACCATCGAAACTGTGGATGCGGCCGGTCATGTCCGCCGGCGGCAGCCACTCGACCAGGACCGCCGGATCCATGAAGGCGGCCCATACCGCTTCCGGCGGGGCGCTCACCACGACCGACGTGCGAGTCCAGGGACTCCTCAAGGCGTCGGCCATGGTCTCGTCTCCTCTATCCCACGAATTGGCGCGGACCGCTGAGGTCCGGGATTTCCAGCACGCCCGCCTCGCCGCTCTCGTCGCCCCAGGCCAGCAGCTTGCCGTCGGCGCTGGTGGTCAGGGCGCTGATCGGGGCGCCCTTCTCGGCCTTCACGGTTTCGATGCGGCCGTTGCGCATGTGAGCCGCCCAGATCTTGCCGTTGTCCTGCCCGGCGAAGCACACCGGATGGGCGTCGATCCCCGCCACCCGCACCACCGTCGAATCGCGGGAGAAGCCGATCTCGGCGGCCTCCTTGCCCATCGGCCCGTTGGCGCCGGCGAACGGCCAAATAACCGCGCCGCTGGCCCCGGCCGTGGCCAGCAGGTTGCCCTTGTCGAAGAAGGCCACGCTCTTGATCTTGGACGGATAGCCGCCCATCCGCATGTCCTTGCCGTCCGACAGGCGCCAGCCGTGCAGCTGGTTTTCCTGCATCGACGAGATCAGGAACTTGCCGTCCGGGCTGAAAGTCGCGGCGATGTGGCTGCCGGCCCACTTGAGCAGGGTCGGCTTCTGGTCGGCGATCCGCGCGTACCACAGCTGGGCCCCGCCATAGGTGGCCGAGGCCAGGCGCCGACCCTTGGGCTCGAAGGCCAGGCCCGACACCGTCTTCTCGTGCGTGAAGGTGCGGGCGAAGGTCGGGTCGGCGACGTCGCGGACGTGGACCTCCTTGCCGGCCGTGAAGGCGATCAGGCCCGAGGCGGCGCTGGTCGCGACGTGCTCGATCCACTTGTTCTTCACCTCGGCGATCACCGTGGCGACCACCTCGTTCTGCTCGATTCGGCTCCAGACCACCTTGCCGTCGTCGCCGCCGGTGACGAGGCCATTGCCGCTGGGGTGCACCGCCGCCGCCAGCACCGCGCCCCCCATCGGACCGCCGTGGGCCTCGATGGTGACGAATCCGCCCTCGGTCTGCAGGCGGACAGTGCCGTCCCCCAGCGCGAAGGCGGCGCGGCCGGAGCGGTCGAACAGGGCGTCGGTGACGAAGGCGTCGAAAGAAAAGATCATGCGCGCGAGATAAGCCACGAGGCGCGCGACGACCAGACTCTTTCAGAAAGCCCCGCCGGCGCGCGCGTTTCGCGCCTTACGCGAAGCCATACCCCGCAAGGCGCCCGTTCGAACGGCGTTCGGCAAAAAAGACTCGAAAAGGGGTTGCCATTGCGGCGCGTCGTCGGGCTTTACTTCCGCGCCCGTCTGCGCCAGACGTGGCTAGGTAACGACATTTCAGGCGCGCCCCAAGCGGCGCGACCTACTGGGAGACAGTCAGGCTATGGCGGCTAAACTTGCTGGCGGCGGCGGTGGCCGTTATTCGCTGGGCCAGAATTCCGAAATCAACGTCACGCCCTTCGTGGACATTCTGCTGGTTCTGCTGATCATCTTCATGGTCGCGGTTCCGATGGCCGTGACCTCCATCAAGATCGATCTGCCGCCGGCTTCGCCGCCGCCGCCGAACGCTCCGAAGCCCAAGGAGCCGGTCTTCATCTCGATCCAAAAGTCGGGCGCGATCTTCATCGCCGACAAGCAGAGCAGCCTCGACAACCTCGAGTATGACCTGAACGCCAAGTTCGCCGCGACCGACCAAGCCGGTCCGAAGGACGATCAGCGCGTCATGATCCGCGCCGACGCCGACGTGCTGTACGCCGACTTCATGGGCGTGCTGAACCAGCTGCAGACCGCTGGCTGGTACAAGGTCGGCCTGATCAACGAAGACATCCACTAAGGATCGTCCTCGGCGACAGCCGGAAAAATCAGGGGCCGTGCGGCGACGCACGGCCCTTTTTTCGCGCCCCGACTCTTCGGCTTTACAACTGTAGAAAAGAGAGCAATCTACATTTGTAACTTCACGACGAGAAAGGGTTGCGAAATGGCGGCGAAACTCTCGGGCGGCGGCGGGCGCTATGCGGTGCGCCAGAACGCGGACATCAATGTCACGCCCTTCGTGGACATCCTGATGGTGCTGCTGGTCATCTTCATGGTCGCCGTGCCGACGGCCGTGACCTCGATCAAGCTGGACATGCCGCTGGCTTCAAACGCCGTACCGCCAGGCAAGCCGGTCGCCATCGCGATCCAGACCTCGGGCGCGCTGTTCCTGGCCGGCCAAGCGACGCGGCTGGACACTCTGGCCGGCGACCTGAGCGCCCGGTTCGCGGCCGACGGCCAGACCGGAAAGCGCGGCGACCAGAGAGTCATGATCAGCGCCCAGGCCGACGTGCCCTACGAGATCCTGATGGGGGTCATCAACGAGGTCCACAAGAACGGCTGGTCCAGAGTCGGGATCATCAATGAGGACCTCCACTGAGGAACACCCTCGGCGACGGCCAAGAACACGAAGCCCCGGAGCGCAGGCTCCGGGGCTTTCTGTTTGTCGGCCTCGATCCTTCCCGTGGGAGAGGATCTGGAACCCTATGCCGCAGTGGCTTCGAACCCCTTGCGCAGTTCGGCCTCGTCGAGATCGCGGCCGATGAACACCATGCGGCTGTAGCGTTTGTCCTTGTCGGTCCACGCGCGCTGGAAGTCGCCTTCCAGGATCATGTGCACCGCCTGGAAGACCAGGCGCTTGTCCTCGCCCTTCACGTCGATGATGCCCTTGGCGCGCAGGATGTCCGGACCGCGCTTGGCCAGCAGGTCGTTGAGCCAGGCGGTGATCTTCTGGCCGTCGACAGGCTTGTCCAGGGTCAGGGAGATGCCCTTCACGCCGTCGTCGTGAATGGCGCTCGCGTGCCCATGGTCGTGCCCGTGATCGTGGTGATGGTCATGACCGCAGTGCTCGTCATGCACATGGCCATGATCATGGCCATGGTCGTGATGATGATGGTCGTGGCCGCAGTGCTCGTCGTGGACGTGGCCGGCCTCGCCGTGGGCCGGGTTCAGGAACGACGGCTCCAGCTCGGTGATCCGCTCCAGGTCGAAACTGTGCTTGCCCAGGATGGCGTCCAGCGGAACGTTCGAGCGCTGGGCGCGATGGATCGGAGCCAGCGGGTTGATCCTGCGGATACGGGCCTCGACGTGGCGCAGGTCGTCTTCCGAGACCAGGTCGGTCTTGTTCAGCACGATCTGGTCGGCGAAGGCGATCTGCTCGACCGCTTCCTTGCTGTCGGAGAGGCGCAGCATGATGTGCTTGGCGTCGACCACGGCGGTGACCGAGTCCAGCGCCGTGCGGGCCTTGACGTCGTCGTCGACGAAGAAGGTCTGGGCCACCGGGCCGGGATCGGCCAGGCCCGTGGTCTCGACGATGATCGCGTCGAAGCCGCCCTTGCGCTTCATCAAGCCCTGAAGAACCCGGATCAGGTCGCCGCGCACCGTGCAGCAGACGCAGCCGTTGTTCATTTCGAACACTTCCTCGTCGGCCCCGACCACCAGGTCGTTGTCGATGCCGACCTCGCCGAACTCGTTGACGATCACGGCGTAGCGCTTGCCGTGCTCCTCGGTGAGGATGCGGTTGAGCAGGGTGGTCTTGCCGGCGCCGAGATAGCCGGTCAGCACGGTGACGGGGATCTTGCCGGGAGCGGGAGAGGCTTGGGTCATGGGCGCTATTTAGGGCCTCGCCCCGCCAAACAAAAGCGGGGGGTCGTTACAGTTCGAGGAAAGCCACGCCCGCGCCCATCGCGATCAGGGCCAGCCCCAGGATCGTCGACTCGTAGCGGGCGATCTTCTCCAGCCCCAGCCGCTTCACGCCGGCCAGGCTGAGGGTGGTGAACAGCAGCATGCCCGCCGCCGTGGCGGCCATCAGCACCGCGCTCAAGGCCATGAAACCTGTCCAGCCGTGCTTCACGCCGGCCAGATAGACCGGCAGAAAGGCCTCGCAGGGGGACAGGGTCAGCAGCACCACCAGGGCGATGATCGCCGCCCGGTCGGAGGCGTAGCGGCGGGTCTGGACCTCGGCCTCGCCGTGATCGTGTCGACCGCGCCAGAGATAGAAGAGACCCAGAGCCACCATCAGCGCCCCGACCACCCAGCCGAACAGGTCGCCCATGCGGGGCTGTACGGCCAGGCCGGCGCCGACCAGAACCAGGCCCAGCAAGATGGTGAAGGCCACATGGCCCAGCCCCGCCAGGGCGGTGACGCCCAGGGTTTTTCCCGCCGACCAATGCTGGCCGCGCCCGACCAGCACGAAGGGCAGCCAGTGCGTCGGCAAGGCCGCGTGCAGGAAGGCGACCGTAAAGCCGGTGACGGCGATGGGGGCGAGAAGTGTCGGGTTCACCTAGCGGCGTATAGCGTGTTATAAAGTAACACACCAGGGGGTTCTTGCGATCTTGCAACGCCTCGGGAAAACGGCCGTGGTTTCCGCCGCTACGGCGTTGACTCTCAGGCTTTGGGCTGTATAAGTCGCGCCCTCTTCGCCCGCCGGGTTTCCGAGCGGGCGTTCCCTATTTTGCGAACGCACGTTTTTAAGGCGCTAACCTATGTACGCGGTGATCAAAACCGGCGGCAAGCAGTACCGGGTTCAAGCCGGCGACCTGCTGGTTGTCGAAAAGCTCGAAGGTGAACCCGGCGCTGCCGTGGCCTTCGGTGAAGTCCTGATGCTTGGCGAAGGCGAGGCCGTGACGGTCGGCGCCCCCACCGTGGACGGCGCTGTCGTCTCCGGAACCCTGCTCGAAACCCGCAAGGGTGAGAAGGTGAAGATCTTCAAGAAGATCCGTCGCCAGGGCTACCGCCGCACCCGCGGTCACCGCCAGTTCGAATCCGTCGTGCGCGTCACGTCGGTCGTCGGCGCTGGCCTGGAAGCCAAGTGGGACGGCGCGATCGACCTGACCCCGAAGGTCATCCTGAACGCCCGCGCCCGTGGCCTCGGCGACGCCGCCGTTCCGGCGACGATCCCGACCGCTTCGGAAGCTGCTCCGGCCGCTCCGAAGAAGGCCGCCAAGGCTCCGAAGGCTGAAGTCGCCGCCGAGCCGGCCGCCGAAGCCGCCCCGAAGAAAAAGGCCGCCCCTAAGAAGGCAGCCGCCAAGACGGAGGAAGGCGAAGCCTAACGGCGACGCCTTCTAAAGGTAGGAGAGCACAATGGCTCACAAGAAATCAGGCGGCTCGTCCAGCAACGGTCGCGACTCAGAGTCGAAGCGCCTTGGCGTGAAGAAGTTCGGCGGCGAGAAAGTTCTCGCCGGCAACATCCTCGTGCGTCAGCGCGGTACGAAGTTCTATCCGGGCCGCAATGTCGGCATCGGCAAGGACCACACCCTCTTTGCCCTCGTGCAAGGCGCTGTGGGCTTCGTGACCAAGAAGCATGACCGCACGTACGTGACGGTGACCCCGGCCGCTCAACCGGCCGAGTAAGCACGAACCAGAGTTTTTCGGATCGTGCTTCTCTTGAAGAAGACGATCCGGACAGACGATCTCTAGCGGGGAGTCCGGAACGCCGGGCTCCCCGCTTTTGTTTTGTCTCGCCGCCTTCCGAAGACAGCTTCGCCATGGCGGCGTCACGGTCCCGCTTCAATGAGGACCGGAGGAACTCTGGGAGGCGCCGATGTGCGTCATTGAAGAAAGACCCGTCATCGAAACCCAGCGGCTGACGCTGCGCGTTCCGGCCACGGCCGATGTCGAACGCGTGGCGGCCTTCTGCACCGATCATGACGTGGCGCGGATGACCACGCGCATGCCCTCGCCCTATACCCGCGGCCATGCCGAGGACTTCGTCGCGCGTTGCGGGACGCAGGACCGGTCGCGCGACAACACCTTCGCCGTCGAACTGGCCGAAGAAGGCCTGATCGGGGTCGTCGGCCTGTTCACCCCGCCAGAGGGCGGGATCGAGCTGGGCTACTGGATCGGCCGACCGTACTGGGGTCGCGGCTATGCCACCGAGGCGACCAAGGCCGCCCTCGACTGGACCCGCAACGCCTGGAAGAAGCGCTACGTCACGGCCGGACACTTCGCGGACAACGAGGCCTCGGGCCGGGTCCTGGTCAAGGCCGGCTTCCTCTACACCGGGGTCGTCGAGCACAAGCCTTCCGTCGCGCGCGGCGAACCGGCCGCCACGCGGATGATGGTCTGGCTGGCCTAAATCAAGCTGTGCTGTAGAGAGGGGCGTGGCGGGCCGTGACCGCCGTGTCCCCTCTCGGAGCCGCCATGCGCCGTTTGGCCCTGTCCCTCGTCCTCGCCGCGCTGCTGCCCGGCGCCGCTCTCGCTCAAGCGCCCAAACCGCTCTATCGCGATCCCGTCTTCGATGGCGCGGCCGACGTCTCGATCGTCCGCGACCGGGTCGGCAAGCAGTGGCGGATGTTTTACACCAACCGCCGCGCCACGGTGCGCCTGCCCGATCCGAAGGACGTGGCCTGGCTGCACGAGACGGCGATCGGCGTGGCGGTCTCCAAGGACGGCCTGTCCTGGCGCTACGAGGGCACGGCCAACATCCCCGCCGCCTGCACCGGCGCGACCCTATGGGCGCCGGAGGTCTTCGCCGAGGCTGGCGTCTACCACATGTGGCTGACCGTGGTGCCGGGGACCTTCCACCGCTGGGGCCTTCCCGAGGCCACCGCCAGGATCGTCCACCTGACCAGCAAGGACCTCAAGGCTTGGACCTGCGCCGATGCCCTGGATCTCGGCTCAAACCGGGTGATCGACGCCGGGGTGATCAAGAAGCCCGGCGGCGGCTATCGCCTGTGGTTCAAGGACGAGCGGGCCAACAGCCGGATCTTCGCCGCCGACAGCACCGATCTGAAAACCTGGACGCGTCAGCCCGCGCCCATCGGCGACTTCGCGGCCGAAGGCGCCAAGGCGTTCTTCTTCCAGGGCTCGTGGTGGATGATCGTCGACGGCTGGAAAGGCCTGATCGCCCTGAAGTCGGACGACACCCAGGCCTGGACGCGCCAGACGCGCTTGCTGCTGGACAAGCCGGGCAGCCGCCTGACCGATCTCGATCTCGGCCATCATGCCGACGTCGTCGTCAACGACGGGCGGGCCTATCTCTACTATTTCGTTCAGCAGGGTCGCGAGCCGCAAGCCAAGGCGGATCCGACCTGGAGCCAGCGTTCGGTGATCCAGGTCGCCGAGCTGAAGCTGGTCAATGGCGAACTGTGGACCGACCGCGACGCGATCGTGCGCACGCCCCTGAAGTGGCCCTGACGCGAATTAAGCCGCGCGGTGGGTGTGGATCACCTTCTGCGGACCTTCGCGGAAGCGCTTCTCGGCCGTGACGATCCGTTCGCACAGGGCGTCCAGGTCGCTGAGCAGCGAATAGGTGGCGTAGATCGGGATTTCCATCAGCGCCACCTGGGCGCGCGGCATGAATTCCGTGTACTTCTTCCACGAGAGGTGACCGTCACGGGCGGCCATGGCCCGCTGGCCCAGCGGGTTCCACAGATCCAGGTCCATCAGCTCGTCGCGGCACTGCTTCATGACCGGCAGGGCGATGTAGAGGAACAGGAACGTCGGGGTGGCGGCGCGGCCGAACTGCGGCTGCACCTGCAGGTGCCAGATGCGGTAGGCCTCGAAGAAACCCTGCTTGCGAACCGGGTCCGGCGGCAGCCAGGTGGCGTTCTCATTGATCAGTTCGTTGGCCGCGCCCGAGCGCTTGACCAGTTCGTCGGCCGTCGTGCCGGCCGGCATGGTCTTGGAGAGCGCGGCGACGGGGATGGCCAGTTTCTTGGCGACGTCGGTATAGGCCACCTGCCTGCCGGCCATCGGCGTCCATTGGCCGAACGACGGGGCGCCCGGCGAGCTGGCGCGCTTGGCGGCGGCGGTCTTGTGCATGATCAGCTGCTCTTCGCGCTGCTTTTCGGCGCGAAGGCGGTCGAATTCGATTTCGTGCGCCGCCTGTTCCTCGGCGGTCATCCACTTGGCGCGACCGGGGCCGTAGGTGCGCTCGTAGCGATTCACCAGAACGAGGCTGTGATCGGGCGACGGCTTGACGCCGACCTCGGCCAGGAAGGCCTTGAACTCGCGCCATTGCGGCGCGATGCCGGTGCCGCGACCGATCAACATATTGCGGTGCGTCGACGCCTCGGCGCTATACTTGCGACACAACTCCTGCATCGAAAGATCGCGGAGATCCTTCGCCAGGTTTGGGTCGCCTTCAACTGCCGTCGCCAAGGTCAGCCTCCCGTTCCGCCGAAAAGAAATGGCGGTTTTGCTGCCAAGACACTTTGTCGCACTATCGGGTTTAACATTTCGTCACAGCGGCGACGCCCGTCCGGCCTCCCCCACGTGACCAAGCGTCACAGCCTCGAAAACCATACCGTTTCGCTGAAAATCGGGCGTTCCGGCGCGGCCTTTCCCAAGGGCCCAGGACGGTTCCGAAGGCGTTTGGGCTCGACGCGCGGGACGCCTTGGGACAAAAGGGCCCCATGAAATTCTTGGACCAATGCAAGATCTATATCCGCTCCGGCAACGGCGGCGGCGGATCGGTGTCGTTCCGCCGCGAGAAGTACATCGAGTACGGCGGTCCGGACGGTGGCGATGGCGGTCGCGGCGGCGACGTGTGGATCGAGGCCGTCGAAGGCCTCAACACCCTGATCGACTATCGCTACCAGCAGCACTTCAAGGCCGGCACGGGCGTGCACGGCATGGGTCGCGCGCGCCACGGCGCCGCCGGCGAGGACGTACTGCTGAAGGTTCCGGTCGGCACCGAGATCCTCGAAGAGGACAAGGAAACCCTGATCGCCGACCTCGACCATGCGGGCGCGCGCCTGCTGTTGGCCAAGGGCGGCAACGGCGGCTGGGGCAACCTGCACTTCAAGGGCCCGGTCAATCAGGCCCCGAAATACGCCAATCCCGGCCAGGAAGGCGAGGAACGCTGGATCTGGATGCGGCTGAAGCTGATCGCCGACGTCGGCCTGGTCGGCCTGCCCAACGCGGGCAAGTCGACCTTCCTGGCCGCCGCCAGCGCCGCCAAGCCGAAGATCGCCGACTATCCCTTCACCACCCTGACCCCGAACCTCGGCGTCGTGGACCTGTCGACCGACGAGCGCTTCGTCATCGCCGACATTCCCGGCCTGATCGAGGGCGCGTCGGAAGGGGCGGGCCTGGGCACCCGTTTCCTGGGTCACGTCGAGCGCTCGGCTACCCTGATCCACCTGATCGACGGCACGCAGGATGATATCGCCGGCGCCTGGACCACGATCCGGGGTGAGCTGGAAGCCTATGGCGATGACTTGGCCGACAAGTCCGAGATCCTGGCCCTGAACAAGATCGACGCCCTCGACGAGGAAACCCTCGCCGAGAAGATCGCCGAGCTGACCAAAGTGTCCGGCATCAAGCCGTTCCTGGTCTCGGGCGTCTCGGGTCAGGGCGTCACCGAACTGCTGCGCGCCGCCTACAAGCAGGTTCGCATCCGTCGCGGCGACCTCGAGGCCGATATCGAGGAAGACGAAGACCACGTCGAGGAGACCCCCGGGGGCTGGACCCCGTGAGTCTGGCTTCCCCCAGGGACAGCAAGCACGCCTTCGCGGCCGCCCGGCGCATCGTGTTCAAGGTCGGCTCGGCCCTGCTGGTCGACGCCGAGACCGGCGCGGCCAACCGCGCCTGGCTGGACGCTTTCTGCGCCGACGCCGCCGCCCTGCGCGCCCAGGGCAAGCAGGTGCTGGTGGTGTCGTCGGGCGCCGTCGCCCTGGGTCGCCGCCGCCTGGGCCTGGTCGGCCGCAAGACGACCTTGCCGGAAAAGCAGGCCTCGGCCGCCGCCGGCCAGTCCCTGCTGATGCACGCCTGGGAGCAGGCCTTCGCGCCGCACGACATCGGCGTCGCCCAGATCCTGCTCACCCGCGACGACACCGAGATGCGGCGCCGCTGGCTGAACGCCCGCGCCACGACCGAGACCCTGATGGGCCTGGGCGTCGTGCCCGTGGTCAATGAGAACGACACCGTCGTGACCGAGGAAATCCGCTACGGCGACAACGACCGCCTGGCCGCCCGCGTGGCCCAGATGGCCGGCGCCGACCTGCTGGTGCTGCTCTCCGACATCGACGGCCTCTACACCGCCGATCCGCGCAAGAACCCCAAGGCCCAGCACATCCCGCTGGTCAGCGAAATCACGCCCGAGATCGCCGGCATGGCCGAGGGCGCCAACGCCGCCGCGGGCGTCGGCACGGGCGGCATGGCGACCAAGATCGCCGCCGCCCGCATCGCCCGCGCCGCCGGCTGCGCCACCCTGATCACCCTGGGCTCACGCCCCCATCCGCTCGCGGCCATCGCGGCCGGCGAGAAGGCCACCCTGATCGAGGCCGGCGGCAGCCCCGCCGCCGCCTACAAGGCCTGGATCGCCGGCTCCCTCGCGCCGCAAGGCTGGGTGACGATCGACGCCGGCGCCGCCAAGGCCCTGGCCTCGGGCAAGAGCCTGCTGGCCGCCGGGGTCCGCGCCATCGAGGGCCCGTTCGACAAGGGCGACGCCGTTCGCGTCCGCGACGAGACCGGCCGCGAGGTCGCGCGCGGTCTCGTCCGCTACGACAGCGCCGACGCCCACCGCATCGCCGGCCTGCGCTCCGACGCCATCGAGGCCGAGCTGGGCTTCACCGAAGGTCCGATGATCCACGCCGACGACCTGGCCGTGGCCGCCAACTAGAACACCCGCGAGAGTTCCCATGGCCTACCGCTCCCTCCGCGAATTCATCGACGTCCTGGAGGCCAAGGGCGAGCTGGTTCGCGTCAAGGAACCGGTATCCAGCGTGCTGGAGATGACCGAGATCCAGACGCGCCTGCTGGCGACCGGCGGACCGGCGGTGCTGTTCGAACACGTCCTGCTGCCCGACGGCTCGCGCTCCTCGATGCCCGCCCTGGCCAACCTGTTCGGTACGGTGAAACGCGTGGCCATGGGCGTCACCCTGGGCGGTGAGCCGCGCACCACCGCCGGCGAGCTGCGGGAGGTGGGCGAACTCCTGGCCTTCCTGCGCCAGCCCCAGCCGCCCAAGGGCCTGAAGGACGCGTGGGACATGCTGCCCCTGGCCAAGACGGTCATGAGCATGCGCCCCGGGACGGTGAAGAAGGCGCCCGTGCAGGAGGTCGTCCTGACCGGCGACCAGATCGATCTCACCAAGCTGCCGGTCCAGACCTGCTGGCCGGGCGAGCCGGCCCCGCTGATCACCTGGCCGCTGGTCGTCACCAAGGGTCCGGGCAAGGACCGCGAGGACGACTTCAACCTCGGCATCTACCGCATGCAGGTGCTGGGCAAGGACAAGTGCATCATGCGCTGGCTGGCCCATCGCGGCGGGGCCCAGCACTACGCCCGCCACAAGAAGGCGGGCAACAAGGATCCCCTGCCCGCCTGCGCCGTGCTGGGGGCCGACCCCGGCACCATCCTGGCCGCCGTGACGCCGGTGCCCGACACCTTGTCGGAGTACCAGTTCGCCGGCCTGCTGCGCGGGGCCAAGGTCGACCTCGTGCCGGCCAAGACCGTGCCGCTGATGGTCCCGGCCCACGCCGAGATTGTCATCGAGGGCCACGTCCTGCTCGACGAGTACGAGGATGAGGGCCCCTACGGCGACCACACCGGCTACTACAACAGCGTCGAGAAGTTCCCGGTCTTCCAGGTGACGGCGATCACCATGCGCAAGGACCCGATCTATCTCACCACCTTCACCGGCCGGCCGCCGGACGAGCCCAGCGTGCTGGGCGAGGCGCTGAACGAGGTGTTCATCCCGCTGATCCGCCAGCAGTTCCCCGAGATCGTCGACTTCTGGCTGCCGCCCGAGGGCTGCAGCTACCGCATCGCCGTGGTCTCGATGAAGAAGGCCTATCCCGGCCACGCCAAGCGCGTGATGCTGGGGGTGTGGAGCTATCTGCGCCAGTTCATGTACACCAAGTGGGTGATCGTCGTGGACCACGACATCAACGCCCGCGACTGGAAGGACGTGATGTGGGCGATCAGCACCAAGATGGACCCGGCGCGGGACATCACGGTGATCGAGCACACGCCTATCGACTATCTCGACTTCGCCAGCCCCGAGAGCGGCCTCGGCTCCAAGATCGGCCTCGACGCCACCGACAAGTGGCCGCCCGAGACCAAGCGCGAATGGGGCGAGGAGATCCGCATGGACCAATCGGTGGTGGAGGCGGTGACCGAAAAGTGGGCCCGGCTGGGACTTCCCGGTGACGGAACCCCGATCTGGAAGTAGCTAGAGAGAGGCAATGCAATGCGTCTCACGCCGCGCGAAATAGATAGTTGCTTTAAGATAAATTTTTGCGGAAGTATCGGCACGGCGTTTCTTAGATTTTCCGCCGGGGGATCGTATTTCGTTACCGCAGCCCATAATTTCACAAACACTAAAGTTGGCGATAACGTTCTAATCGATGCTTTTGGCGCCTCGCGCCCGCATCGTGTTCTAGAACTTCAAAAACACCCTGACGGGTATGACGTCGCCCTTTTCATATTGGAGGGGATGTCAACGGGGCCGGCACCAAGACCCTACTCCAGGTTCGAAGCCAATCTTGGAGAGGATCTCCTATTCCTGGGATTCCCCCACGGGCTAGAAAACACCTACCCTGGGAACGGCTTTCCAACACCCTTGGTTCGTGGCGCGAAGTTTAGCGGCGTCGCAAAGATAGATAGCAAAGATATCGCCATACTCGACGGATTCAACAACCCAGGGTATTCTGGGTCCCCAGTTTTCTGTAAAGGGAAATCTGGATCGCCGTCTCTATTTGGACTTATATCCGGATACAGATACGAGCGTAGATCTCACGCATCAATTTATACAATTGATGAAGAAGGTATCGAGACCAAGGAAAATCGGTACTACACTAAGCCAAATAGCGGAATGATATACTGCGTCGGAGTTGGACACATAGATTTTATGGAGTCGACGTTCGTATCCAGACACCCAATTATGCCAAGACCACAATAGAGGCCAGAAACACAGTAAATAGTTGAAATATTTTCTTCCGCACGTGAGGCGAGAGATCTCGCAGCCCGGAATCGCTGGATGACGGAACGTCGATCTGGAAGTAGCGTGATCGGATTGGCGCTGGGGAACTGATGGACGCGATCGAAGTCTTGTTCGCCTTTTACGGCGCTTTGCTGGCCCTCGCGGCCGGCAAGCTGCTGTCGGGCGTGGTGCGGCTGCTGAAGCATCGCGGCGCCGTCCGCATCGGCTGGATGACGCCGCTGCTCAGCCTGCTGCTGCTGTTCGACCTGGTCGCCTGCGCGACCAATGGCTGGCGGACCCTTGGCTCGGCCGACATGAGCCTGCGCCTGGTGTTCGTGTGCACCTTGGCGGCGGGCGCCTACTACATGGCCGCCTCGCTCGTGATCCCCGACAGCCTCGCGGACGAGACAGACCTCGACGACTGGTACCGGGACAACAAGCGCTATGTCGTTGGCGGCATGCTGGCGGGCAACATCCTCGGCTTCGAGGTGCTGCAAGCGATCATCAAAGGTCTCGGCGAGGCGGTCGCCACGCGCTGGACCGGCTTCACGGCGCTGATGAACGTGATGTTCTACCTGCTGCTCGTCGTGCTGCTGCTGATCCGCAACCGGGCGACGGACCTCGTCATGCTGGTGGTGCTGAACGCGCTGTATTTGATCGCCATCCTCACGTTCTGACGACCGTCCCTCCCTCTTGCCAGGGGCGCACTGAGGGCCGACGACAGCGGCCATAGGCCGCCCACGGTTCTTCGCCTCGGCCCTGTTTGCTTTTTGGAGCCCCCGTCATGGCCCAGACCCCTTCCTCTCCCTCCGGCAAGGCTCCTTGGGATCAGCCGTTCCTGCCGCCCGCCCCGCACTGGCAGGGCGCCAGCCAGGCCCTGATCCGTGACAAGGCCGATCCGTGGGTGACGCCGTTCGAGGCCGACGCCGAGCACGACTTCTCGCCGAACTACGTCGACACCCGGGCCTGGTTCGACAAGCTGGATGAAGCCTCCAGCCTGATCCGCATCGAGGACTTCGGCGTCTCGCCGCAGGGCCGGACCATCTACGCCGTGATCGCTTCGAAAGACGGCGCGACGCTCGATCCCAAGAAGCCGCTGCTGCTGGTCCAATGCGGCATCCACCCCGGCGAGATCGACGGCAAGGACGCCGGCATGATGCTGCTGCGGGACATGGCTTTTCACGGCAAGGACGGCTTGCTCGACAAGGTCAACCTGGTCCTGATCCCGATCCTGTCGGTCGACGGCCACGAGCGGGCCAGCGCCTATTCGCGCCCCAACCAACGCGGCCCCCGTATCCAGGGCTGGCGCAACACCGCCACCAACCAGAACCTCAACCGCGACTTCATGAAGCTGGACCAGCCGGAGATGCAGGCCCTCAAGCGGTTGCAGGCCAAGTACCACGCCGATCTCTATGTCGACGTCCACGTGACCGACGGCATGGATTACCAGTACGACGTCACCTACGGCTTCAACGGCGAGAACGGCGTCTGGAACCGCTCGCCGGCCATCGCCCAATGGCTCGACAGCTTTCTGAAGCCCGTCATGAACCAGGGGCTGGAGGCCGAAGGCCACATTCCAGGCGAGCTGGTCTTCGGTATCGACGAGCACGATCCCAAGGCCGGCTTCAACGATGGCGGCCTGGCCGAGCGCTATTCGAACGGCTGGGGCGCGGCGGCCCACGTCCCGACCATCCTGATCGAGAACCATAGCCTCAAGCCCCACGCCCAGCGGGTGCTGGGGACCTATGTCTTCATCGAGACGGCCCTGAAGCTGCTGGCCGACAAGGGCGACGACCTGCGCGCCGCCATCGCCGCCGACAGCGCCCTGCGCCCGGCCGAGATCCCGGCCAACTTCGTGTCCGACCCCAGGCCGGCCTACACGCGCGCGTTCAAGGGCATCAAGTACGAGTACTATGACAGCCCCGCCTCGGGCCGGCAGGAAGTGCGGTGGCTGGGCCAGGCCGATCCGGAGATCTGGAAGACGCCCTTCTATGGCTCAAAGCCGAGCCTGATCCTCAAGCGCCCCGTCGCCTACTACGTCCCCAGCTACCGCGCCGACCTGATCGAGCGGCTAAAGTTGCACGGCGTGACGCTGGAGACCCTGGCGACGGACAAGGCCATCAAGGTCGAGATGATCCGCTTGGTCGAGCCCAAGTTGGCGTCCAGCGCCAACGAGGGCCACGTCCAGATCAGCGTCGACAAGGTCACGACCGAGACCCGCGACTGGACCTTCCCGAAGGGCTCGGTCCGTGTGCCGACCGACCAGCCGCTGGGCGACCTCGTCGTGCTGCTGCTGGAACCGCAGTCCGGCGAGAGCTTCTTCGCCTGGGGTATGGTCCCCGAGGTGCTGAGCCGCGTGGAATATATCGAGTCCTACGCCATCGCCCCGCTGGCCGAGAAGATGCTGGCGGCCGATCCGAAGCTGAAGGCCGCGTTCGAGGCCAAGCTCGCCGCCGAGCCCAAGTTCGCCGCCGATCCCGACGCCCGCCTCGCCTGGTTCTACGAGCGCACGCCGTTCTACGACGACCACCACCTGCTCTATCCGATCGCCCGCGAGATCGCCCGTTAGGAGGGTCGACTTGCCGACCCCGGGCGGAAGGCCTCATATGGCCCACCGCTCGGGGGGAGCGTGAGTACTAAGGTTTGATTTGATGGACACGATCGCTTCTGGCCACGCCGCGGCGCTGTGGGCCGGCCTTCACCTGTTTCTGCTGCTGGTCCTGTCGCTGCTGGTCGTGCGTCTGCGCCAGAAGCACAAGGTGGCTCTGGGCGACGAAGGCATCCCGGAACTGGCCCGCGCCATCCGCGCCTTCGGCAACGCCACCGAATACGTGCCCACCGGCCTCGCGGCCCTGGCCGTTCTGGCCGTGGCCGGCGCCTCGCCGCTGGCCATCCATGTGGTCGGCTTCGTGCTGTTCGCGGGCCGGGTGGTTCACGCCGTCGGCCTGTCCAACAGCGGCGGCGCCTCGATCCCACGCGCCATCGGCATGGTCGCCACCTGGCTGGCCTACATCTTCGCGGGCGTCGCGCTGCTGGTGTCGGCCATCGGCTGAACGCCCGCGCTTGCCCCGGCGGGGCGGCCTCGTCCATAAGACCGCATGGACGATAATCTGCTGCATGACGTGGTCGCCGCCGCGCGCAAAGCCGGGGCCGACGCGGCCGAAGCTGTCTTCGCCGAGCGCCAATCGCTCTCCGTTTCCGTCCGCCTGGGCGAACTGGAAGAGGTCGAGCGCGAGGAGGCCCGCGATCTGGGCCTGCGCGTCTTCATCGGCCAGCGCAGCGCTACCGTCTCCGGGTCCGCCGTCTCCAGCGATGCGCGCGCCAAGCTGGTCGAGCGCGCCGTCGCCATGGCCCGCCTGGCGCCGGAAGATCCCTATGCCAGCCTCGCGCCGCACGATCGGCTGGCCAAGGGCCCCTTCCCCGAGCTTGACCTGATCGACGGCTACGAGCCGACGGCCGAGATGCTGGAAACCCAGGCCCGCACCGCCGAGGAGCACGCCCGGGCGGTCAAGGGCGTCACCAATTCCGACGGCGGCTCGGCCAGCTGGTCCTCGTCCAGGTGGAGCCTGGTCACCACCGCCGGCTTCCACGGAACCCATGCGGCCACCGGCCACTCGATCTCGGCCTCGGCCATCGCCGGCGAGGGCGCGGGCATGGAGCGGGGCGGCGAAGGTCGCTCCACGCGCCACTTCGGCGACCTGCCGGCCGCCGGCGACATCGGCATGGAGGCCGGTCGCCTGGCGGTCGCGCGCCTGAACCCGCGCAAGATCGCCTCGACCACCGCTCCAGTGATCTTCGAGAACCGCCTGGCCATGTCGTTGATCGGCCCGCTGCTGGGCGCGATCTCGGGCCCCTCGATCGCCCGCGGCACTTCGTTCCTGAAAGACAAGCTGGGTGCGCGCATCTTCGCGCCGGGCGTCCGCCTGCTCGAAGATCCGCACCGTGTGCGCGGCCTGGGCTCGGCGCCGTTCGACGACGAGGGCGTGACGACGGAAGCCCGCGCCCTGATCGACGACGGCGTCCTGACCACCTGGCTGCTCAACACCAGCTCCGCAAAACAACTGGGCCTGGTCACCACCGGCCACGCCTCGCGCGGCCTGGCGGGCCCTTCCGGCGTTTCGACCCACAACCTGACGCTCCAGCCGGGCGCACAGGATCTGGCCGGTCTTATGAAGGACGCCGGGACGGGCCTGCTGGTCACCTCGATGTTCGGTCCCTCGCTGAACGGCAATACCGGCGACTGGTCGGTGGGCTGCTCGGGCGTCTGGTTCGAGAACGGCGAGAGCACGGGTCCGGTCACCGAGATCACCGTGGCCGGCAACCTGATCGACATCTACGCCCGTCTCATCCCCGGCTCGGACCTGCAATTCCGAGGAGCCAGCAACAGCCCCTCCATCCTGGTCGACGCCCTGGCGATCGCGGGCAAATGAACGACCTGGACCTGATCTTTCAGGCCGCTCATGAGGCCGGCGAGCTGGCGCTCGCGGCGCGCGAAAGCGGCCTGAAGATCTGGTCCAAGGACGGTGGCTCACCCGTCACCGACGCCGACCTCGCCGTCGACGCCCTGTTGAAGACCGAGCTGAAGGCCGCGCGCCCCGACTACGGCTGGCTGTCGGAGGAGACCGCCGACGACCCGGCCCGTCTTTCGACCACCCGCCAGTTCGTCGTCGACCCGATCGACGGCACCGTGGCCTTCATGAAGAACAAGCCGTGGTTCGCGGTCTCGATCGCCGTGGTCGAGAACGGCCGGCCCATCGCCGGCGTCGTCCACGCCCCGGCGCTGGACGAGACCTACGCGGCCACCGCCGATGGCCCCGCCACGCTGAATGGCCGGCCGATCACCCCGAGCGCGACGGACGACCTGCTCGGCGCGGCCATGCTGGGCGACGCCAAGATGTTCGCCCATCCGGCCTGGCGCGAGCCCTGGCCCGAGATGCGGATCGAGAGCCGCAACTCCATCGCCTATCGCATGTGCCTGGTCGCCGCCGGGACCTTCGACGCGGCCGTGGCCCTGTCGCCGAAGAGCGAGTGGGACGTCGCGGCCGCCGACCTGATCTGCCGCCGGGCCGGCGCGTTGCTCAGCGATCACAAAGGCCGCGAATTCGCCTATAATCGCCCTGTTCCGCTGGTTCCGAACCTGGTTTGCGCCAATCGGGCGCTTCACCCGTTGATCCTGTCACGCGTCGGGCATATCGAGCTGCCATAAACAAAATTCCTCGCAGGAACTTGCTCCAAATGGCTGAAAAACAGCTTCTCCATATCGTCGTCGGCGGTGAGCTGAAGGACGTCGCCGGCATCGAATTCCGCGACCTCGGCAAGGTCGAGTTCGTCGGCGCCTATCCGAATTACGAAGAGGCCCACAAGGCCTGGAAGGCCAAGGCCCAGGCGACGGTGGACAACGCCCACGCCCGCTACTTCATCATCCACGCCCACAAGCTGCTGGATCCGAGCAGCGAGGGCTGAAGCCCGAGCGTTCCTCCCCCTCTGGGGGAGGTGGCCCGGAGGGCCGGAGGGGGCATCGCGGTCCAGGCCGCGCTAGCCCCCTCAGTCGCTCCGCGACAGCTCCCCCAGGGGGGAGCATCTCGTTACCCGCCTACTCCCGCCGTAGAACCTTATCCACCAGCACCTTCCCCAGCATGTTCGCCCGGAAGGTCTTCTTCATCGCGACCGGGTCGTAGTCATCGCTCTCGACCCATTCGCTGAAGGTCAGCCCCTTGGGTTCGCCGACTTCCAGATACTGCTCGAACACGTAGTCCAGCACCCCGGTGTTGCCGTGCTTGATGTGCAGGTAGCGTGGGCCCAGCTGCTGCATGGCCTCGCGGATCGGCAGGCCCAGGCGGTAGTGGGCGTAGAACACGCTCATGATCCCCGCCCGGTCCGCGCCTGACTTGCAGTGCAGGAGCGCCGGATACTCGATCGTCTCGAACAGCGCTTTCGCGCCGCGCACCCGCTCCCGGATCGGGACCTCGCGCGAGGTGATGGTGAAGTCGACGAAGTTCAGGCCCAGACGCTCGCAGGCGTCCTTTTCCAGCGCGTAGAAGCTGCCGTCGAAGCCGCCGCGCAGGTTCACGATGGTCTTGATGCCCTGCTTCTTCCACCAGGCCAGCTGGAACGGCCAGGGCTGATTGGCGCGGACCAGTTCGGGACTGATCCAGTGGGCGTTCGAGAAGCCCAGCCGCAGATAGGCGTGGTCGTTCCACAGATAGTGGAGATAGGTCTTGAACCGGCCCCAGGGCGTGGTGAGGTCGAATTGGGCCAAACGCGGGGGTCCTTTGGGGAATTCCGGGCTTAAGTAGGGGTATCGGCCCCGAAAGGCAAAATCCGACGACACTCCGCCCTCATGGCGTCGCTTTTCCCGACGAGTGCGTCCCTCAAGCCATTGACAGCCCCCTCCCGACATCCGACCCCTCCCGCATGACCGCACAGGACAGTCCGCAGCCCTCGAACCGCGCCCTGATGGGCCGGATGTGGCGCGAGTTCCTGAAGCCGCGCTGGAAGGGCTTCCTGGTCTCGATGATCAGCGCGGTGATCGTCGCCCGCCTGACCGTCATGCTGGGCGAGTATGTGCAGCCCGCCGTCGACCAGCTGATCGTCAGACCCCAGCCCGGGGCGCTGATCTGGGTTCCCCTGACCATCGCCGGCCTGGCGGTGGCGCGCGGGGTGTTCCAGGTCATCCAGGCCAGCCTGATCAACCGCATCGGCAACGGCGTCGTCGGCGACATGCAGACCCGCCTGTTCGGCCGCCTGGTCCGGGCCGACCTGGCGCGACTGCGCGGCGCGCACTCGGGCTCCTATGTCGCCTCGGTGCTCTATGACGCCGGCCTGATCCGCGAAGCGGCCACGACCGGGATCATCAACTACGTCCGTGAAGGCCTGACCGTCGCCATCACCCTGTGGGCCCTGCTGCAGGCCGACCCGATCCTGGCGGCCGGCGTCCTGATCATCGTCCCGGGCGTCAGCGGCATCATCCGCAACTTCTCGCGCCGCACGACCAAGGCCGCCAAGGGCGCGATGGGCGAGACCTCCAATCTCTCGACCGCGATCATGGAGAGCCTGGACGGGGTCAAGATCGTCAAGATGGAGAACCGCGAGGCCTATGAGGAGGGCCGCGTCGCCGCCGTGGTCGAACGCCGCCAACATCACCTGATCAAGGGCAGCAACGCCCGCGCCATGGCCGCGCCCGCCACGGAACTGTTCTCGCAACTCGTCATCGCCGCGGTCTTCGCCTACGCCGGCTGGCGCGCCATCACCGGCGCCGTGGTCGTCGGTCCCTTCACCCTGCCGCCGATCACCGCCGGCGGCTTCCTGTCCTTCGTCATCCTGCTCGGCATCGCCGCCCAGTCGCTGCGCCAGGTCGCCAACCTGCAGACCGTGTTCAGCGAGGGCCTGACCGCCGCCCGCCGTCTGTTCGAGGCCCTGGACGTCGCCCCGACCATCGTCGATCCCGCCGACGCCAAGGCCCTTCCGGCCGGGGAGAGCACGATCGCCCTGGACCACGTCACCTTCTCGTACGGCGCGGACATTCCGGCCCTGTCGAACGTCTCCCTCGAAGCCCGCAAGGGCGAGACCGTCGCCCTGGTCGGCCCCTCGGGCGGCGGCAAAAGCTCGATCCTGAACCTGATCCCGCGCTTCTATGACGTGACGGTCGGAGCGGTGACCATCGACGGCCACGACGTGCGCTCGGTGACCCTGGCCTCCCTGCGCGACCGCATCGCGCTGGTCACCCAGGAGCCGTTCCTGTTCGACGACAGCATCCGCGCCAACATCGCCTATGCCCGTCCCGGCGCCAGCCAGCTGGAGATCGAGGCCGCCGCGCGTCAGGCCGCCGCCCACGACTTCATCCTGGAACTGCCCGAGGGCTACGACACCGCCGTCGGCGAGGCCGGGGCCCGCCTGTCCGGCGGCCAGCGCCAGCGCATCGCCATCGCCCGCGCCTTCCTCAAGGACGCCCCGATCCTCCTGCTGGACGAGGCCACCAGCGCCCTGGACACCGAGAGCGAGGCCCAGGTCCAGGCCGCCCTGGAACGGCTGATGGCCGGCCGCACCACGATCCTGATCGCCCACCGCCTGTCGACGGTGAAGAACGCCGACCGCATCTACGTGATCGAGAAGGGCCGCGTGGTCGAGATCGGGAGCCACACCGAACTGGTCCACGCCGGCGGCCTCTACGCGCGCCTGGCCAAGGCCCAGGACCTGGACCATGCGCCCTCAAGCGAAGTCGGGGAGGCTTCCGCTTGAAGCCCCTGCGTTCGCCGTGGGTCATGCGCGTGATGACTCGCCTATTCGCCGGCTATATCGCCGCGACCTACCGGACCCTGCGCTGGACCCGCGAGGGCCAGGAGATCGCCAGCCGCGTCCAGGCGGAGGCGCTGGCGAGCGGCGGCGGGGCCATCCTGGCGCTCTGGCACTCGCGTGTCCCGGTCGGACCGGCGACCTGGCCGCAAGGTCCCGACAAGCCGGAGATCCGCGTCCTGGTCAGCCAGTCGCGCGACGGCGAGTTCATCGCTCGGGTGATCGCGCGCCTTGGCCTGCCCTCGATCCGCGGCTCGTCCCTGAAGAAGACCGACACCCACAAGAACAAGGGCGGCGAGCAGGCCTTCCGCGACATGGTCAAGTGGGTGAAGGACGGCGGCGCCATGGCCATCACCCCAGACGGCCCGCGCGGCCCGGTCGAGGTCATGCAGAAGGGCGCGGTCGCCCTGGCCCGGGTCAGCGGCGCGCCCGTGCTGTTCGTGGGCGTGGCGGTGAAGCCCTGTATCCGGCTGAACACCTGGGACCGCACCATCATCCCCCTGCCCTTCGCCAAGGCGGCCATGGTCTGGGACGGCCCGGTTCTGGCTGGTCGCGACGCCGATCCGGATGCGCTGGCCGAAGCCTGGGGCGCACGCCTGTCGGCCGTCTCGCGCCGCGCCGAAGCCATCGTCGGCGAAACGACTCCCGAAGATTGATCCGCCTCGCCCTTGGTGGGATGTAGAGCCCATGCCGCACGATCACTCCGGACACGATCACAGCCACGACCACGACCATCACGGTCATGATCACGCGCACGGCCATCACCATGGCCATGGTCACCACGGCCACAGCCATGCGCCCAAGGACTTCGGCCGCGCCTTCGCGGTCGGGGTGGCGCTGAACCTGGGCTTCGTGCTGGTCGAGGCGGGCGCCGGCCTGATCACCGGATCGCTGGCCCTGCTGGCCGACGCCGGCCACAACCTGTCGGACGTCCTCGGCCTGCTGCTGGCCTGGGGCGCGGTCGTGCTGGCCAAGCGCGCGCCCAGCGCCCGCCGCACCTACGGTCTGCGCAAGGGCACCATCCTGGCTTCGCTGGGCAACGCCGCCCTGCTGTTGATCGCGGTCGGCGCCATCGCCTGGGAGGCGGTTCGCCGCTTCGCCACGCCCGAGCCGATCCAGACCGGCCCGGTGATGATCGTCGCCGCCATCGGCATCGTCATCAACACCGCCACGGCCCTGATGTTCATGAAAGGCGGCAAGGACGACCTGAACGTCCGCGGGGCCTTCCTGCACATGGCCGCCGACGCCGCCGTCTCGGCTGGCGTGGTGGTCGCGGCCCTGGCCATGGCCATTACCGGCTGGTTGTGGCTGGATCCCGTGGTCAGCCTGGCCATCGTCGCCGTCATCGTGCTGGGCACCTGGGGCCTGCTGCGCGACTCGCTGGACCTGGCCCTGGACGCCGCGCCGCGTGGCGTCGATCCCGCCCGCGTCCGCGACTGGCTGGCCGCCCGTCCCGGCGTCAGCGAAGTCCACGACCTGCACATCTGGGCGATGAGCACGACCGAGACGGCTCTAACGGCTCACGTTGTCCGTCCGCTGGACGGCGATCACGACAAGTTCCTGCACGAGGCCTGCTCGGAATTGGCCAGCAAGTTCAACATCGGCCACGTGACCATCCAGGTCGAGTCCAGCAGCGGCGCGCACAGCTGCCGTCTGGCGCCGGAAGGCGTCGTTTGATCCGGCCCGACGCGCTCAAGCTCTACCGGGTCGCCACGGGCCTTCTCGAACCGTTCGCCCCGGCTCTGCTGACCAACCGCGCCCGCAAGGGCAAGGAGGATCCCGGACGGATCGCCGAGCGCCTCGCGAGAGCCCCGACCCTCCGCCCGGACGGCCCGCTCGTCTGGCTGCACGGCGCCAGCGTCGGCGAGAGCCTGTCGATCCTGCCGCTCGTTGAGCGGTTGCGAGCGGAACGTCCCAAGACAACCGTCCTGGTCACCTCGGGCACGACGACCTCGGCCGCCCTGCTGGCCAAGCGTTTGCCGAGCGGCGCGATCCACCAATATATCCCGGTCGATGCTCCTGGCGCGGCCAAGCGCTTCATCGCCCGCTGGAAGCCCGACCTCGCCGTCTTCGTCGAGAGCGAGCTGTGGCCCAACCTCCTGCTGGAGGCCAAGGCCGCCGGGACGCGGCTGGCGCTGGTCTCGGCCAAGCTGTCTGACCGCAGCTTCGCCAGCTGGCAAAAGCGCCCCGACGCCGCGCGCCATCTGCTGTCGAACTTCGACCTGATCCTGGCCCAGGACGCCCGCGCCCACGAGCGGCTTGAGGCCCTGGGCGGCAGGGTGGCCGGCGAGGCCGACCTGAAGTTCGGCGCCGCGCCGCTGCCGGTCGACGAGGCTGAGTTGGCGAAGCAGCGCGCGATCTTCGCCGGCAAGCCGGTCTTGGTCGCGGCCAGCACCCACCCGGGAGAGGACGAGCTAGTGCTCGCGGCCCAGGCCGCGCTTGAGGACGAGGCTCCCAACCTGATTATCGTGCCCCGCCACATCGAGAGGGGCCCGGCCATCGTAGAGATGGCGCGCAAGCGTGGCCTGAAGGCCCATCTCCGCAGTTCAGGCGTGGAGGCGGCCATGCCATCGATCCTCGTTGCAGATACGCTCGGCGAACTCGGTCTCTGGTACCGCGTCGCCGACCTTGCGCTCATCTGCGGCAGCCTGCTTCCCAACATTGGCGGTCACAATCCCCTGGAAGCTGCACGTCTATCCTGCCCATTCGCGCGGGGCGGCCATGTCGAGAACTGGCAGAGCGCCTATGATGCGCTGGCCATCGCGAGCGGCGGCGGCGCTGACATCGGCCCGACGCTTGACGTCGGCATCGCCGAAGGGCTCGACATGCTCGATCAACTCCGCGAACGCGCTGCCCAGGCCCGCGCCTTCGTCGACGCCCGCGACGCCGAGGCCCGCGCCGGCCTTTCCCGCATTCTCGAGCTGGTCCCATGAAACTCGGCACGCCCCGCTGGTGGTACGTGAGAAGCGGCGGCCCCGCCCTGCTGACCCGCGCCCTGCTGACCCCGATCTCGTGGCTCTGGTCCGACGCGACCCGCCGACGCATCGCCCGCACCACCCCCTCGATCATCGGCGCGCCGGTGATCTGCATCGGCAATGTCACCATGGGCGGGGCTGGCAAGACTCCGATCGTCCGCGAGCTGCTCCTGCTGCTGAACCGCAATGGCGTCGAGGCTCACGGCCTGTCGCGCGGCTATGGCGGCAGGCTGAAGGGACCGGTCCAGGTCGACACCGCCCGTCACACCGCCGCCGACATCGGCGACGAGCCGCTGATGCTGGCCCAGGACTTTCCGATGTGGGTGTCGGTCGACCGCGCCGCTGGCGCCCGCGCCGCCGCTCGGGCCGGGGCCCAGGCTATCGTCATGGACGACGGTCACCAGAACCCGACCGTCAAGAAGGCGCTTTCGCTGGTCGTGGTCGATGGCGAGACCCGGAGCGGCGAGTGGCCGTTCGGCGACGGTCGCGTCTTCCCCGCCGGCCCGATGCGCGAGCCCCTGAAGGTGGGATTGTCACGCGCCGACGCCGTCGTACTGCTGCTGCCGGTCGACATGGAAACGGCCGATCCGGAACTGCTGGCCGAGTTTGGCGACACGCCCGTGCTGATCGCCCGCCTGGAGCCGGCCGCCCCCGTGCCGAAGGGGCCGCAGGTCGGCTTCGCCGGCATCGGCAAACCCTGGAAGGTCGAGAAGGCCCTGACCGCCGCCGGCTGCCAACTGGTCGACTTCGCCCCGTTCCCGGACCACGGCGAATATACCGAAGCGACGCTGACCCTGCTCGCCGATCGGGCCCAGGTCTACGAGGCCGGTTTGGTCACCACCGAAAAGGACTGGGTGCGCCTGCCGCCGAAATGGCGCGAAAAGGTCACGCCCTGGCCCGTGCGGGCGCGCTTCGACGACGAGGCGGCGGTGGAGAAGCTGCTGGCGAGCGTGGGACTGTAGGAACGCCCGTAGATGCTCCCGCGTTGGGGGAGCTGTCGCGGAGCGACTGAGGGGGCCTCTGGGGCTTAGGCCGAGCTGCCCCCTCCGGCCCTCTGGGCCACCTCCCCCAGCGGGGGAGGATCTCCGCCGCGCCGCCGCCTACTTGTAGACCACCCCGCCCTTGATCACCGACGTCACGCGCAGGAGCTCCGTGACGTCCTTCAGCGGGTCGCCCTTCACAGCGATCAGGTCCGCGGCCTTGCCAGGCGCCAGGCTGCCGATCTCGCCCGACATCGAGAAGTGGTCGGCCGCGTTGACCGTCGCCGTCTGGATGGCTTCCAGCGGGGTCAGGCCCGCCTTGACCAGCAGGCCAAACTCGCCGGCGTTGTCGCCGTGGGCCGAGACGCCGGTGTCGGTGCCGAAGGCGATCTTCACCCCGCCCTCGTGGGCGCGGCGGGCCATGGCCAGCATCTTCGGGCCAGCGTCCAGGGCCTTGGCGGTCTGGGCCGGGGTCAGGAAGTTGTTCGGCCCCGTGGCCACCCGATAGACGAAGTCGCCGGCCATAAGGGTCGGCACCAGATAGGCGCCGTTCTTCTTGAAGGCCGCGACGCTCTCGGCGTCCAGGAAGGTGCCGTGCTCGATCGAGTCGCCGCCGGCTTTCAGGAAGCTGTTGATGCCGTCGACGCCGTGGGCGTGGGCGGTGACCTTGCGGCCCATGCGGTGCGCGGTCTCGACGATGGCCGCCAGCTCGGGGTCCGAGAACTGCTGGGCCAGGCCCGCGGCGGTGTTGGAGAGCACCCCGCCCGTGGCGGTGATCTTGATGATGTCCGCGCCCAGCCACACCTGCTCACGCACCGCGCGGCGGCAGTCGTCGGGACCCGAGCACACCGAGGTCGGCCGCAGCACGTGCATGACCTCCTCGCTGTAGCCGTTGACGTCGCCGTGGCCGCCGTGGACCGACACGGCCGAGCCGGAGGCAATGACGCGCGGGCCCGGGACGTCGCCACGCTTGATGCCGTCGCGCAGGGCGAAGATCGCCTTGTTGTCGGCCCCAAGGTCCGCGACGGTCGTGAAGCCCGCCATCAGGGTCTTGCGAGCGAAACCGGCCCCGACCAGGGCGTCGTCGGCCGCCGAGCGGGTCACCGCCTGCAGCCGGCCGTTCGGGTTCTGCTCGTGGGTCAGGTGGACGTGGCTGTCGATCAGGCCCGGCAGGACGAAGCTGTCCTTCAGGTCGACAATCTTGCCGCCAGGCTCGGACACATAGCCGTCGACGATCCGGGCGACCTTGCCGTTCTCCAGCACCAGCGTCTTGGCGGTCTCGACCTTGCCCGTCGCCGGGTCAGCCAGCAGGCGGCCCGCCTGGACGAATACGGTTTCCGCGCACGCGACGCCGCTCAGCGTCCCAGCCATGGCCAGGGCGCAGGCGCCCACCAGAAATTTCTGCATTTAGACCCTTACGCCCCTGCCTTCTGCGCGAAGGCCCGGGCTCCCTTGGCCAGGACCGGCACGCGCGCCTCCATCAGCTGCGCATGGGCGCTGGCGGCGGTGCCGTCACGGACGCGGCCGACGATGCCCTGGCAGATGCCGGCCAGTCTGAAGAGGTTGTACGAGAAATACCAGTCCAGCTCGGGCAGGCCGTCGCGGCCGGTGGCCTTGCAGTAACGCTCCACGGCCTGCGGGATGGTCGGCACGCCGTAGGCCTCCAGGTCCTGGATGTCCGAAAGGCCGCCGCGCTGATCGGACGGCATCACCCAGTTCATCAGGAAGTAGCTGAAATCGGCCAGCGGATTGCCCAGGGTCGACAGCTCCCAGTCCAGCACCGCCACCACGCGCGGCTCGGTGGCGTGCAGGATCATATTGTCGAGGCGATAGTCGCCATGGACGATCGAGGTCTTGTCGTCGACCGGGCAGCTCTTGGGCAGCCAGTCGATCAGCTTGTCCATGTCGTCGATCTTGGCGGTCTCGGACGCCCGGTACTGCTTGGTCCAGCGGTCGATCTGGCGGGCGAAATAGTTGCCGGGCTTGCCGTAGTCGGCCAGGCCCACGGCCGCGTAGTCGACATTGTGCAGCGCCGCCAAGGTGTCGATCTCGGCCTCGTAGATCGCCCGGCGTTCGGCTGGCTGGTAGTCGGGCAAGGTCCCGTCCCACAGGATCCGGCCTTCGACATTGTCCATCACGTAGAAGATCGTGCCGATGACCTCCTCGTCCATGCACAGGGCATAGGCCTTGGCGACCGGAAAGTCGGCCTTGTTCAGCCCCGAGATCACCTTGAATTCGCGGTCGACGGCGTGGGCGCTGGGCAGCAGCTTGCCCGGCGGCTTGCGGCGCAGGACGTACTTCTTGGCCGGCGTGACCAGCTGATAGGTCGGGTTCGACTGGCCGCCCTTGAACTGGCGAACCTCCAGCGGACCAGCATAGCCCTCGACATTGGTCTCCAGCCAGGCCGCCAGCTTGGCCTCGTCGATCACGTGGCGCGGGTCGACCGGCTTGGTGCCCGAGTTCAGGTCCTGGGCGGACTGTTCGGCGGCTTCGGCCATGCGCGTCTACTCCCCAACGCTTGTTTGAATGGGGAGTTTAGAGAGTGAGGCGCGCGGCGCAACCCACCACTAACGCGGCTGCAGCGCCCGCCAGCCGATGTCGGTGCGGTAGAAGCCGCCTTCCAGCGAGATCGTCCCCAGCGCGGCGTAGGCCACGTCGCGGGCCTCGTGCAGGGTCGCGCCCAGGGCGCAAACGTTCAGCACCCGACCGCCCGAAGCCACGAGACGTCCCTCGAACTCGCGGGTGGTGCCGGCGTGGAAGACCACCGCCTCGCCGCCGAAATCGGCGTCCGCGCCCTGGATCCGGCCCCCGGTCTTGGGCGCGTCGGGATAACCTTCGGCGGCCAGGACGACGCAGATCGCCGCCTCCTCGCGCCACTTTGGCGGCGCGGCCGAGGCCAGTTCGCCCTTGGCGGCGGCCAGCAGGATCGGGACGATGTCGCTTTCCAGCCGCAGCATGAGGGTCTGGCACTCGGGATCGCCGAAGCGGGCGTTGTATTCGACGAGCTTGGGACCGGTCGGGGTCAGCATCAGCCCGGCATAGAGCACGCCGACATACGGATTACCCTCGACGGCCATGCCCTCGACGGTCGGGACGATCAGCTCGCGCCAGGCCTGGTCGACCAGCGCCTCGGTCAGGACCGGCGGCGGCGAATAGGTGCCCATGCCGCCGGTGTTGGGCCCCTCGTCGCCGTCATAGGCGCGCTTGTGATCCTGGGCCGCGCCGAACAGCATCGCGGTCTTGCCGTCGGACAGGGCGAACAGCGAGGCCTCCTCGCCGTGCATGAACTCCTCGATGACCACCCGCGCGCCGGCCGAGCCGAAGCGGCCGCCCAGCATGTCGACGACAGCGGCGTCGGCCTCGGCCCGGGTCGCGGCGATGACCACGCCCTTGCCGGCCGCCAGACCGTCGGCCTTGATGACGAACGGTGCTTCCAGGGTGTCGAGGAAGGTCCCGGCCGAAGCCGCGTCCTCGAACACGCCATAGGCCGCCGTCGGCAGGCCGTGGCGTTGGCAGAAGTCCTTGGTGAAGGCCTTGGAGGTTTCCAGCTGGGCGGCGCGCTGGCTGCCGCCGAAGCAGGGGATGCCGACCTCGGCGAGCTTGTCGGCCAAGCCGACTTCCAGCGCCGATTCCGGGCCGACCACCACCAGGTCCGCGCCAATCTCCTTCGCCAGGGCCACCAGGGCGTCAGCGTCAGTCACCTTGACCGCTCGCAGCTCGGCGACGGTTTCGATGCCGGGATTGCCCGGAGCGGCGACGAGGCGGCCGCACAGCGGCGACTGGGCGATCTTCCAGGCCAGGGCGTGCTCGCGCCCGCCGGACCCGACGAGGAGGATGGTCAGCTTTTCCATGAGGCCGGGGTGTGACGCGCGGTAGGCGGTGGGTCAAGCCATGCTCTCGCCCCAGCCTCCCGTCATTCGCCCCAGCGCGCTGGCGAGACTGGCTTGGCGCGACCAGCCTAACCGCCATGGACAAGCTCTTCTCTCCCACCCTGGCCCTGCACATCGGCTGCGGCTTCGCCCTGGTCGCCGCCGGCCTGATCCCGATCCTGACCCGCAAGGGCTCACGCCTCCATCGCTGGGCGGGCCGCGCCTTCGTGATCCTGATGAGCGTGCTACTGGCCGCCGCGTGGGTGATGACGGCGCTGCACTTCAGCGCCTATTTCGCGGCCCTGTCGGCGGCCGCGACGATCACGGTCTTCTCCGGAACACGGGTGCTGGGACGCAAACGGCCCGACCTTGATCCGCGCCAGCGCGCCAAACCCCTGGACTGGATCGTGACCCTGGGGCTGGTCGGCATCGGCGCATGGATCCTGATCCTGGTCGTCACCGGCCGCACGGGCGACAAGGCGGCCGTCTCCATCGCCCTGGTCTACGCCGCTTTCACCTACGGGGGCTGGGACCTCTGGCGCTTCGCCCGTCCCACCGACTGGCCGTTCTCGCCGAACCTCTGGACCTACGAGCACCTTGTGAAGATGCTGAGCGCCTATGGCGCGGTGCTCAGCGCCTTCTCGGGCAACTTCCTGACCTTCCTGCCGACCCCATGGAGCCAGCTCTGGCCGACCCTGCTGTTCCAACCGATGGCCGCGATCTGGATCGCCGTGCTGGTCATGCGCGGCCGACGTCGCCGGGCCTTGTCGCCCGCCTGAGGACCGCACCGACGGCTGCCTGGGTCTGGGCGTTCACCGCCTATAGCTGGAGCGCCACAACGCTCTGCGCCGCCTGGTTCGGCCGACGCTACTCGGCGGCGCGCGGCGTTGAACTGAGCGTGGCCAATTCCCTGTTGTGGCAAGGCGCGGTCTATGCCGCCTGGCTGCCCGCGGCGGGGATCGTGTGGTGGATCTTCCGCCGCTTCGGGGCTGGCGCGCGCGGTGTCGCGATGACGTTCGCGGCCGGCGTGGCGGTCGTGCCGCTTGAAGCCCTGGCCTCCAGCCTGATCGACCAGGCCTTTGTCGGGGAAAGCGCCCTGGCCGGCCGCGTGCTGGGCCGGGCGCCGGTCTGCATCCTCCTCTACACGGCGATCGTCGCGGTCGGCCTGGCCGCCGTGCAGCACCGCCGGGCGGCCGAGGCTCGCGCCCGCACCGCCTTGCTGGAAGCCGCCCTCGCCGAGGCCCGGGCCGTCCCGCCCCTTCCCCAGGCCGAGCGACTGATGGTGATGACCGGCGCCCGCCGCGCGCCGGTCGAGGTCGCGGCGGTCGAGTGGTTCGCCGCCGCCGACAACTATGTCGTGGTCCACTGGGCCAATCACGAGGGAGAGAGCCGCGAAGGCCTGTTGCGCGCGACGCTGCAAAGCCTGGAGGCCCGGCTCGACCCCCGCGTCTTCGCCCGCGCCCACCGCTCGGTCCTGGTGAACCTGGCCCATGTCGAGGAAGCCCAGCCCCTGTCGGACGGCTCCTGGCGACTGACAATGGAGAGCGGCGCCGAGGTGGTGACCAGCCGCACCTATCGCGACGACGTGCTCAAACGGCTCGGCCGCTAGCGCCATCCCGAGCCGGGCCGTGGTGCGTCGTATCGTCCCGGTTGACCGAATGCGACGTCGGCGCGCTTGTCAGACTCGGCGACACACGCCTCAATACGATTTGAGTTCACGCATCCATTCAAAGCCTTAGAGCCCGGAACGGGTCAGGAACGACGCCGCGCATGGCCGCTGACGAACGAGATCGCCCGCTGGACCAGGCCTCGACGGCCGCCGCCGAGGCTTCACATCCGACAAAGGCGCTGCATTCGCGCGCCTTTCTTGACGCCGTGGTCGAGAGCGTGCCGGCCATGCTGGTCGTCAAGAACGGCCGCGACGGCCGGTTCGTCCTGATCAACCGGACGGGCGAGGAACTGCTGGGCGTGCCCCGCGAGGCGATGATCGGCCGCAACGACGCCGACTTCTTCCCCGCCGAGCAGGCGGCCGCCTTCGCCGAGATGGATCGCAAGGTCCTGGAGAGCAACCGCCTCTGGGTCATCGACGAAGAGCCGCTGAAGACTCCGCACAACGGCGACCGTTGGCTGCAGACCAAGAAGATCGCCATTCCCGGCGAGAACGACGAAAAGCTGCTGCTGATCATCAGCGAAGACATCACCGAGCGGAAGAAGTCGGCCGTCGCGCTCGAGGCCGCCCTGCAGAGCGCCCAGGCCGCCAGCATCGCCAAGTCGGAATTCCTGGCCAATATGAGCCACGAGATCCGCACGCCCCTGAACGGCGTGCTGGGCATGGCCCAGGTGCTGGCCCAGACCGACCTGACCGACCGCCAGCGCGAGATGATGGACGTGATCCTCAACTCCGGACGGGTGTTGAACGCCCTGCTCAGCGACATCCTGGACCTGGCCAAGGTCGAGGCCGGCGAGGTCGAGCTGGAGACGGCGCCGTTCAACCTGCGCGCCGGCCTGACGGCCGCGGCCGCGACCTTCGAGGGCCTGGCCCACCAGAAGGGTCTGACTTTCTCGCTCGATTTCGCCGACGGCTTCCACGACCGCGCGACCGGCGACGCCCTGAAGATCGGCCAGATCGTCAACAACCTAGTCAGCAACGCGGTGAAGTTCACCTGCGAGGGCTCGGTCACCGTGCGGGCCGCCACGCGCGAGGCCGAGGACGGCGCGATTGTGCTGGACGTGGACGTCGAGGACACCGGCGCGGGCTTCGCGCCGGAATTCCGCGACAGCCTGTTCGAGCGCTTCGTGCAGGGCGACGGCTCGATCACCCGCCGCTTCGGCGGCTCGGGCCTGGGCCTGGCCATCGCCTTGCGGTTCGCCAAGCTGATGCACGGCGACATCAGCTGCGATTCCGTCCTGGGCGAAGGCGCCCGCTTCCATTTCACGGCCCGTCTCGCGCCCGCCGAGGCCGAGGAGCCCGCGCCAGCCCGCCGCCCTGCGCCGGCGCCGTCGTCGCAGCGCCTGCGTGTGCTGTTGGCCGAGGATCACCCGACCAACCAGCGCGTGGTCGAACTGATGCTGGGGGAGATGGCCGACCTGGTGGTGGTCGAGAACGGCGCGGCCGCGCTCGACGCCTTCGACAGCCAGCCTTTCGACGTGGTGCTGATGGACACCCAGATGCCCGTGATGGACGGGCTGACGGCGATCCGAGCCATCCGCGAGCGGGAAGAGGACATCAATCGTGGCCGCATCCCGATCATCTCGCTGACCGCCAACGCCATGCCGCATCAGGTCGAGGCGTGCCTGGCCGCCGGCGCGGACCTGCATCTGGCCAAGCCGGTCACCGTGACGGCGCTGTTCGAGAGCATCGCGGCGGCCGCCGACCTTGCCGCCGACGCCGAGGAAGCCCTGGAACGGGCGGCGCGCTCCTAGGGCTTAAGCCGCGTCGAGATCCAGCGAGTAGCCGGCCGAGCGGACCGTACGGATCGGATCGCCATCGTCCGTGCCGTTCAGCGCCTTGCGCAAGCGGCCGATGTGGACGTCGACCGTGCGAGCCTCGACATAGACGTCCGAACCCCAGACGGCGTCCAGCAGCTGTTCGCGGCTGAACACCCGGCCCGGATGCTGCATCAGATAGTCCAGCAGACGGAACTCGGTCGGGCCCAGGTGGATCTCCTTGCCGCCCCGTTTTACGCGATGGGCGACCCGGTCGATGATGATGTCGCCGACGGTGATGCGGTCGTCGGCCAGGCCCGGCCGGATCCGGCGCAGCACGGCGCGGACGCGGGCGGTCAGCTCGACCATCGAGAACGGCTTGACCACATAGTCGTCGGCGCCGGTGTCGAGGCCGCGGATGCGATCCGTCTCCTCGCCGCGCGCCGTCAGCATGATGATCGGCACGTTGCGGGTCTCGGCCCGGCCGCGCAGGCGGCGGCAGACCTCGATGCCCGAGACCTTGGGCAACATCCAGTCGAGGATGACCAGGTCCGGGGCCCGCTCATTGGCCATGATCAGGGCTTCCTCGCCGTCGCCAGCGACGCCGACGCGGTAGCCCTCCTTGTCGAGATTGTAGTGCAGCAGGGTGGCCAGGGCGTCTTCGTCTTCCACCACCAGAACGTAGGGAGTCACTTCAGGTCGCCTCTATCGATTACTGCGTCACGACGTCGAGCTTGGGACGCTGGGAAACCAGTTCGTCGCCGGTCAGCTCGAAGTGGATGATCTCGGCGATGTTGGTGGCGTGGTCGCCGATCCGCTCGAGGTTCTTGGCTACGAACAGCAGATGGGCGCAGGCGTTGATCGTGCGCGGGTCGCCCATCATGTAGGTGAGCAGCTCGCGGAAGATCGAGTTGTAGTGCTCGTCGACTTCCTCATCGCGGCTCCAGACGCCGATGGCGCGCTGCAGGTCCGAGGTCGTGTAGGCGTCCAGGACGTCCTTCAGCCGGCTCTGCACCAGCTTGCCCATGCGCTCGATCGAGCGGGTCAGGGCCGTCATCGGGTCGGCCTCGGTCAGGATGAAGGCGCGCTTGCCGATGTTCTTGGCCATGTCGCCGCAGCGCTCGAGGCTCATCGAGATCTTCAAGGCGGCGACGGCGTGGCGCAGATCCACGGCCATCGGCTGGCGCAGGGCGATCAGACGGAAGGCCTTGCGCTCGATCTCGCCCTGCAGGGCGTCCAGGCGCTCGTCGCCGGCGACCACGGCCTGGGCCAAAGGCCCGTCACGGCGGGCGATGGCGGCGATGCAGTCGGCGACCTGCGACTCGGCGATGCCGCCCATGCGGGTGACTTCGGCCGTGAGGTGGGCCAGCTCTTCGCCGTACGACTTGACGGTATGTTCGGTCATCTCGGTGTCTCTTTCCGCCGGATCAGCCGAAGCGGCCGGTGATGTAGTCCTGGGTGCGGCTGTCGCGAGGATTGGTGAACATCTCCTCGGTCGGCCCGCTCTCGACCAGCTTGCCGAGGTGGAAGAAGGCCGTGCGCTGCGAGACGCGGGCGGCCTGGGCCATCGAGTGGGTGACGATGACGATGCAGAACTGGCTGCGCAGCTCGTCGATCAGCTCCTCGATCTTGGCGGTGGCGATCGGGTCCAGGGCCGAGCAGGGCTCGTCCATCAGGATCACTTCCGGCGACACGGCGATCGCGCGGGCGATGACCAGGCGCTGCTGTTGACCGCCCGACAGGCCCGTGCCCGGCTGGTGCAGGCGATCCGCGACCTCGTTCCAGAGGCCGGCCTTCTTCAGGCTGCTTTCGACGACGGCCTCGAGCTCGGCCTTGCCGGTCGCCAGGCCGTGGATGCGCGGGCCGTAGGCGACGTTCTCGAAGATGGTCTTGGGGAAGGGGTTCGGCTTCTGGAACACCATGCCGACGCGCGAGCGCAGCACCACCGGGTCGACGCTCTTGGCGTTGACGTCCGAACCGTCGATCTCGATCACGCCTTCGACCCGGGCCGAGGGAATGGTGTCGTTCATGCGGTTGATGCAGCGCAGGAAGGTCGACTTGCCGCAGCCCGACGGGCCGATGAAGGCGGTGACCGACTTGGCCGGGATGTCGAGGTCGACGTCGAACAGCGCCTGCTTGTCGCCGTAGAAGACCTTGACGTTGCGCGCCTTGATCTTGGCCTCGCCGACCGGAGCGGTCGCGTGGGCGTGCGGGACGGTGGTGTGGATCACCGGCGTGTGGGCGGTGTCGTCGGGGCTTTGCACGGGCATGGCGTGTCCCTGGAGAAGGGGCGAAGCGAGAGGGTTCAGGATCTGGGTCATGGGAACCTTACCAGCGGCGCTCGAAGCGGCGGCGCAGGATGACGGCCGCGGCGTTCATGACGATCATGAAGACGAGAAGGACGATGATGGCGGCGGCGGTGCGCTCGTGGAAGGCGCGCTCGGAAGCGTTCTCCCAGATGAACACCTGAACCGGCAGGACCGTGGCGGCGCCGGTGAAGCCTTCCGGCACGCCGGGTACGAACGAGACCATGCCGATCATCAGCAGCGGCGCCGTCTCGCCCAGGGCGTGGGCCAGTGACAGGATGGCGCCGGTCATCACGCCGGGCATGGCCAGCGGCAGCACGTGGTGGAAGACGGTCTGGGTCTTCGACGCGCCGACGCCCAGGGCGGCTTCGCGGATCGAGGGCGGCACGGCCTTCAGCGCTGAGCGGGTAGCGATGATCACGGTCGGCAGGGCCATCAGGGCCAGCACCAGGCCGCCGACCAGGGGCGAGGACCGCGGCACGTTCAGCCAGTTGATGAACAGCGCCAGGCCCAGCAGGCCGTAGACGATGGAGGGCACGGCCGCGAGGTTGTTGATGTTGACCTCGATGATGTCCGTCCAGCGGTTCTTCGGGGCGAACTCTTCGAGATAGGTCGCCGCCAGCACGCCCACGGGCACCGCGATCAGGGCGGTGATGATCAGCATCATGGCCGAGCCGACCACCGCGCCCAGCACGCCGGCCTGCTCCGGCTCGGTCGAGTCTGAGTTGGTGAAGAAGGCGAAGTTGAAGCCCGACTTGATCGCGCCGGCCTTCTGGAGCTGGTCCAGCCAGTCGAGCTGCTGGTTGTCCAGCTTCCGGTCGCCCTCGGCGGTCGCGCGCTCGATCTCGCCCTTGAAGTACAGGTCGGCGTCGGCCTTCAGCGAGCCGGAGACGTCGACCGTCTTGCCGATCAGCGACGGGTCGGCCTTGAGCTTGTTCAGCAGCTGGAAGCCGAAGTCGCGCGACACCAGGTCCTGGACCTTGGTCGAGACCGTGCCCAGATCGTCGTCCTGGACGCCCAGCTTCTTCATCACCGCCTCGGCGACGATGTAGTCGTAGTTGACGCCGCTGAGGTCGGACGTGTCGATGCGCTCGGGGTTCAGATAGACCGGCACACTGAGGGTGTGGCTCTCGAACGTCGTGTAGCCCTGGCTCACGATCCGGCCGACCAGCACGACGAGGAAGACCAGGGCGACGATGATCGCGGCCAGGCCCTGGGCCTTGAACCGGCGCTCGGCCTGGTGGCGCTTCTTCAGCCGGGCTTCCATGGCCGTCGAGGCGGCGGAGCGCGGGGCGGCCGCGCCGAGGGTCGCGTCAGTCATATTGTTCCCGGTACTTCTGGACGATGCGCAGGGCGACGATGTTCAGGCACAGGGTCACCACGAACAGGGTGAGGCCCAGGCCGAAGGCCGACAGCGTCTTCGGGCTGTCGAACTCCTGGTCGCCGGTGAGCAGGGTCACGATCTGGACGGTCACGGTGGTGACGGTGTCGAGCGGGTTGACCGTCAGCTTGGCCTGCAGGCCGGCGGCCATGGTCACGATCATGGTCTCGCCGACGGCGCGCGACACGGCCAGCAGCATGGCGGCCATGATGCCCGGCAGGGCGGCCGGCAGGACGACTTTCTTAACCGTCTCCGACTTGGTCGCGCCCATGGCGTAGCTGCCGTCGCGCAGGGACTGCGGCACGGCGTTGATGATGTCGTCCGACAGCGAGGAGACGAACGGGATCAGCATGATCCCCATCACCACCCCGGCCACCAAGGCCATCTGGTTCTGGACTTCCATCAGGTAGGTCGCCAGCGGGCCGGGCGGCAGGGCCGCGCCGATGGCGTTGAAGCCGGCGCGGAAGATCGGGCCCACCGTCAGGGCGGCGAAGAAGCCGTAGACCACGGTCGGCACGCCGGCCAGGATCTCCAGCAGCGGCTTCACCACGCCGCGCACCGTGCGGTTGGCGTATTCCGAGAGATAGATGGCCGAGTAGAGGCCGACCGGCGCGGCCACGGCCATGGCGATCAGCATGATCAGGAAGGTGCCGGCGAACAGCGGCACGGCCCCGAACGCGCCCGCCGAGGCGACCTGGTCGGACCGCATGGCGATCTGCGGGCTCCACTCGGTCCCGAACAGGAACGACAGCGGATTGACGCTCTGGAAGAAGCGCCAGCTTTCCCAGACTAGCGAAAGCACAATGCCCAGGGTGGTCAGCACGGCCGCGACCGAGCAGCCGATCAGCAGCACGCTGATCCAGCCCTCGACCCGGTTGCGGGCGCGGAATTCCGTGGAGATGCGCGGGAAGGCGACCAGGAACCCCGCCAGGGCCAGCACCGCGGCGGCGGCCAGCATGCCGATGTTCAGCAGGGTCTGAATGCGCTTGGCCTCGGCGACCTTGGCGTCCAGCGCGACCTTGATCTCGCCTTCGTAGGTCACCTCGCTGGGCGCCTGCCCAGCGGCGATCGCGTGGGCGTCGCTGTAGAAGACGGCCTGGCGGTCAAGCTCCAGGGCCTGGACGGCCGCCGGGCGCGTGGACTGCAGCATCGCGTCCTCGACGCGCCCCCCGAACATGGCGCCCAACAGCAGCAGCAGCGCCGCCGGCACACCGGCCCAGAGGGCCGCGTAGGTCCCGTAGTAGCTCGGCAGGGAGTGAAGGACGCGCTTGCGGCCTCCGGTGGCGGTCACGGCGCGGCGGCGGCCAGCCACGAAGGCTCCACCGGAGAACAGCGCCAGGACGAGAAGCGAGAGCCAGGTCAGCATGCGTGAAGCTAATCTTGCGCCAAGTTGTCGAAGGCCCCGCAGGATCGCGAGCCTTCCCCCGGCCCGATCTATGCCGGGCGGGCGCTGTGCTTATGCGACACTTACATGACAGTTTGACGACAGTGGCCGGGAAGGCCTCGAAGGCCTTGTAGAATCAGGCCTCGGCCGTCGTGGGCGGCGACGTCGCCGGCTCCGCGCCGACCTTGGCCATCGGCAGGTAGACGCCGAAGGTCGCGCCCTCGCCTTGAACGCTCTCGACCGTCAGCCCGCCCCGGTGGCGGTTCATAATGTGCTTGACGATGGCAAGGCCCAGGCCGGTGCCCGAACGGTCGCCGCTCTTCTGGCCCTCGACGCGATAGAAGCGCTCGGTCAGGCGCGGCAGGTGCTCGCGGGCCAGGCCCGGTCCCTTGTCGCTGACGCGCAGTACGGCGTAGCGCTCGGCCAGGTCGTGGTCGGGGGTCAGCAGCGACATGCGCGAGGCGGCGGGATCGCGGGCGGCGGCGGCGGCCTCGGCGGCCAGGCCGGGGAAGATCTCGACCCGCACCACCCCGTCCCGGGGCGTGTACTTGATGGCGTTGTCGACCAGGTTCTGGATCACCTGGATGATCTGGTCGCGGTCGCCCTCGACCACGGCCCCGCCGCGCGGGGGCAGGACGGGATCGAAGCTCACGGCCTTCTCTCGGGCCTGGGGTGCCAGGGCGTCGATAACGTCGATCGCGGCCATCGACAGGTCCACCCGGCCCAGCGGCGCGATGTGCTCGTTCAGCTCGATGCGCGACAGGCTCATCAGGTCGTCGATCAGGCGAGACATCCGCTCGGCCTGGGCCAGCATGATCCCCAGGAAACGGTCGCGGGCTCCCGGATCGTCCTTGGCGTGGCCGCGCAGCGTTTCGATAAAGCCCGACAACGACGCCAGCGGCGTGCGCAGCTCGTGGCTGGCGTTGGCCAGGAAGTCGGCGCGCGTGCGCTCGCTGCGGCGGGCGTCGGTCTCGTCACGCAAAGCCAGGAGGGCGAGGCGCGAGCGGCCCGCGCTTTCCTTCAGGGGTCGGGCGTAGGCCAGCCAGGTCCGTCCCTGGGTCCCGCCGGTCTCGAACTCGACCATGCCCTCTATATTGCCAAACAGCGCCTCATCGACGGCCTCGAGAACCCTGGGATTGCGCACGGCGGTGATCAGCAGGCCGCCCTGGGGTTGGATCTTGAACAGCTCGCGCGCGGCGGCGTTGGCGAACAGGAAGCGCCGGCCAGTCAGGTCGTCGGCCTCCTCGGCGGCGATGACCATCAGCGGATCGGGCAGACGATCGAGAATCGCGGCGAAGGGCGGGGCCTCCACGACCGAGGCGGCGGGCGCGAGGCCCGCTCCCGAGGTCGGCGAGGCGGTCGCGGCGCTCAAGGGCCGCGTGAACCACCAGCCCACCCCGGCCGCCGCCAGGGCTACGACAAAGGCGGGACCCGGCTGGGCCATGCCCAGAACCGCCAGGACCAGAATCGCGGCCGGCCCGATCATGATCAGCCAGAATGCGCTCGCGGCGCGGCTTTCCGGACCGTCCGGGGGCGTGTTCGCCAGCGGCATGGAGGGGCTCACCGATTCAAGCGAGGGGCGATTCGTCGATCCAGATATGGCGCCCCGCCAAGCCATGCGATAGACGGTTGGCGCCTTAGTACGTGTCGTCGGCGGGACTCACCGCATTTTCGCCGCAACGTGACCCGAATTAATGGCGCCGGTTTATTTCGAGGTGTCGTTCGTAATGCAGCGCAAGGTCCTGGTCGCGACGGTCGCGGCCGCTCCTCTCTTGGCCATGGGTTTCGCCGCTTCGGCCGAAACCTCGGTCTCCACCGCGCGGACGACGCCGATCGCCACCAGCACGGCTACGGGCACGGCCGCGGACGATATCAAGATCACGGCGGAAGGCTCGATCAAGCTGACCACGGCCGGTCCGATCGTCACGATCGACAGCAACAACAAGGTCACCAACCTCGGGACCATCGGCACGACCGGCGTCAATGACGGCGTGGGCGTGCTGATCATCGGCGGCCGCACCGGGTCGCTGACCAACTCGGCGACGATTTCGCTGCTGGAAGACTACACCGCCACCGATAGCGATTCGGACGGCGACCTCGACGGCGCCTTCGCCCAGGGCGCCAACCGCTACGGCGTGCGCCTGACGAACGCCGGGACGTTCACCGGCGACATCATCAACGAAACGACCGGTGTCATCAGCATCGAGGGCAACAACTCCGCCGGCATGCTGCTGGAAGGCCCGGTGGTCGGCAACATCACCAATCTGGGCAGCATCAGCGTCACCGGCGACAACGCCTATGGCCTGCGGATCGCCGCGCCGGTCACCGGCAACGTGAAGCTGGGCGGCGCGATCAACGTCCAGGGCGTGGGCGCCGTCGCCCAGGCCATCGATTCGAACATCACCGGCGCTCTGGTCCTGCAAGGCAGCACCAGCTCGACCGGCTATCGCTACACCTCGCGTCCGCAGACGTTGGACGCGATGAACAAGCTGGACGCCGACGACCTGCTGCAAGGCGGTTCGGCCGTGCGCATCGCCGGCGACGTGACCGGCGGCGTGCTGCTGCAAGGCGTCAACAACTCGACCAAGGTCGGTACGGACGGCACGACCACCAATACGACGATCACCTCCAGCACCAGCAACTCGTCCAGCATCAGCGTCTTCGGCTCGGCCCCGGCGCTGCAGATCGGATCGGCCAGCCAGAACGTGACCCTCGGCGCGGTCGGTACGGCCGACAACGCCTATGGCCTGGTGGCCAAGGGCGTGATCGGCGCGGCCGGCGTCTATAACGGCGTCTCCGCGACGGGTATCTCGATCGGCGCCGGCGGCGGCCGCACCACCACCGTCACCGGCGGCGTGCGCAACGACGGCCAGATCTCGGCCACGACCTATGAAGCCGATGCGACCGGCGTGGTCCTGAACACAGGCGCGATCGCCAACGAGATCCTCAACCGCGGCGCCATCCTCGCCAATTCGTCGTCGTACGCCGCCTCGGGCGTCACGGCCAGCGCGCGGGGCCTGGTGCTGGGCGCCGGCTCGACCACGACCAGCGTGCGCAACACCGGCGCCATCAGCGCCACGCGCACCGGCGAGACCGGCGACGCGGTCGCCATCCTCGACCAGGCCGGCACGCTGAAGACCATCACCAACACCGGCGCCATCCGCACCAGCCTCGCCGCGCCGGTCTACAAGGCCGACGGGACCGTCGCCACGGTCACGGCCGCCGGCAGAGCGATCGCCCTCGACCTGAGGGCCAACAATTCTGGCGTGACCTACACCCAGTCGACCCCAACCGACTTCACCTCGACCACCACCTATCCCAGCACCGACACGGTCACCAGCGCCGACACCGTCACCACCAGCGTAGCGCCCAGCACCGTCGGCGACGTGCTGTTCGGCGGCGGCGCCGACACCCTGAACCTGTGGAGCGGCACGCTGCTGGGCGAGATGTCGTTCGGCGCGGGCCAGGACCGCCTGTCGGTCGACGGCGGCGCCGTGGGCCTGGGCAAGCTGTACGACAGCGACGGCAAGCTGGACGTCTCGATCACCAACGGCAGCCTCGGCATCGTCAACACCGACACGATCAGCATCTCCAGCCTGACGGTCGGCGCCAAGGCCAAGCTGCTGTTCTCGGCCGACCCGGCCGCCGGCGTGAACACCAAGCTGGCCGTCGCCGGCCCGGTCAACATCGCCACCGGAGCCGAGCTGGGCATCCGCCTGGCCAACCTGGTCAAGCAGCCGACCAGCTTCACGGTCATCCAGGGCGCCAACATCAATGTCGGCACGATCGGCAACGGTCTGCTGGCCGAGTCGCCGTACCTGTACGTGGCCACCAGCCGCGCCGACGCCAACAACGTCTATATCGACGTCCGCCGCCGGAGCGCGGCCGAGATCGGCTTCACCAAGGCCGAGACGTCCGCCTACGACGCCGTCTTCGCCGCCCTGGGCGCAGATTCGACCCTGGCGGCCAACTTCCTGGGCCAGAACACCCGCGACGGCTTCCGCGACCTCTACGACCAGATGCTGCCCGACCAGGGCGAGGGTCTGTTCTCCGCCCTGCAGTCGATCAACCAGCAGATCTCGGCCGCCACCATGTTCCGCCCCGATCCGGGCGACCGCTATGGCCCCGACAGCGTGTGGATGCAGGAGATCAACTCGCTGACCCGCCGCGACAGCGACCAGACCCTGGGTTCCGACACCCAGGCGTTCGGCTTCGTCGGCGGCTATGAGGCCATGGGCGACGCGGGCGGGGCCCTGGGCCTGACCCTGGCCTATGCCAGCATCGAAGAGCACGACATCGTCGCCAAGGTCGGCGAGCAGACCACCGCCTCGTTCGTCCAGGCCGGCGCCTACTGGCGTCGTTCGGTGGGCGGCTGGCGCTTCAACGCCGGCGGCGGCGGCGGCTACGGCTTCTTCCAGGGCGACCGCCGCTTCATCGCGCCGGACACCAATGGCGACGGCGTGGCCGATCTGAGCCTGCAGAACACCGCCGACTGGAACGGCATGATGGCCAACGCCTATGCCGGCGCGGCCTACGAGGCCAAGTTCGGCCGCTTCTTCACCCGCCCCGAAGCCCGCCTGGACTATGTCTGGCTGCGTGAAGGCAAGCGCGCCGAGACGGGCGGCGGCGATGGTTTCGACCTGACGGTCGACAAGCGCACCTCCAGCAATCTCAGCGGCGAGCTGGGCGTCGTCCTCGGCGCCGATTTCGGCAAGAACGTCTGGTGGCGTCCGGAAGTGCGGGTCGGCTATCGCCAGACCCTGGCCGGCTCGGTCGGCGACACGGTCGCCCGCTTCAAGAACGGCAACCCCTTCACCCTGGCCGCGCTGGACGACAAGGACGGCGCCATCACCGCCGGCTTCGCCCTGCGGGCCGGCACGCCGATGTCGTACCTGGCGGTGGAAGGCGGCGTCGAGGCCACCAAGAAGCAGAAGCGCTACAACCTGCGCCTCGCTGGCCGCGCGATGTTCTAGGGGCCAGAAACCCCTCACTTTCTCAGCGAAAATGTCGAAAAGCCGTCACGGGAAACCGTGGCGGCTTTTTCCGTGAACGGAACGTTTACCGTTTAAGCGCCTGATATGGCTGAAGATTCGCAGCGTTTTCCGCGACACTTCGCCGCGCCTCCAGAAAAACTCAAGGCCGGTTTTCCTAATCTCTATTTCGCAGCTAGGAATAATGATCTTCCTTAGCTCGGCAGGTCGGCCCCGCACAGCGGCGCCGAGAGGGGACTACACATGACCAAGACCAGAACCGCCTTTCGCGCCGCGCTGATCGCCGGCGTTTCCCTGCTGGCCACGGCCGGCGCCGCATCGGCTCAGACCGCGCCTGCCTCGTCCGACGAGGCCGCCGCGCGCATCGCCGCGCTAGAAGCCCAACTGAACGTCCTGCAGCAGCAGGTGGCCGACCTGAAGGCCGCCACCGCCGCCAGCCTCAAGGACGTCCGCGCCGCCCAGAGCGCCACCACCGTCAGCATCGCCAGCGCCAAGCCGACGATCGCCTCGGGTGACGGCGCCTACAGCGCCACGCTGCACGGCGTGATGCAGCTGGACGCCGCCCAGTACTTCCAGGACAAGGGCCTGCCCGCCGTGATCGGCAACGGCCGCGACCTGAACAACGGCACCAACTTCCGCCGCGCCCGCCTGGGCGTCGACGGCAAGTTCGCCAAGAACTTCGACTATTCGATCCTGCTGGATTTCGGCGGCGCGGGCACCGACGGCGCCGGCCAGCTGCAGGAACTGTTCGTCCAGTACAACTACGCCCCGTTCAAGATCCGGGTCGGCGCCTACGCCCCGAACCTGGGCCTGGAAGACGCCGCCTCGACGAACGGCTCGCTGTTCCCCGAGCGTCCGTCCTCGGCCGAAGCCGCCCGCAGCCTCGCCGGCGCCGACCGCCGGATCGCCCTGCAGGGCCAGGTCGTGCAGGAGCGCTGGCTGCTGTCGGGCGCGGTCACGGGCGCGAAGGCCGGCGACGGCCAGACCTTCGATGAGCAACTCGGCTATCTGGGCCGCTTCGCCTTCATCCCGGCCAAGGGCCTCGACTGGCTGTTCCATGTCGGCGCCAACGCCAGCGTCGTGGCCACTCCGGCCCAGACCACGGCTCTGACCGGCGCCTATGGCGTCACCCTGCAGGACCGCCCGGAACTGCGCGTCGACGGCCAGCAGCTGATCACCACCGGCGCCATCGACGCCAAGGGCGCGCGCCACTACGGCCTGGAACTGGCCGCCCAGAAGAAGAACCTGCTGATCCAGGGCGAGGTGTTCAACTACAAGATCGACCGCCGCAACCCCGCCGCCAGCGTCACCGATCCCAAGTTCAAGGGCTGGTACGTGGAAGGCGGTTGGGTGCTGACGGGCGAGGCCCGTAAGTACAACGTCAGCAACTTCGCCTTCGACGCCCCGACGATCGCCAATCCCTTCGACCCGAAGGCCGGCAAGTGGGGCGCCTGGGAACTGGCGGCGCGTTACTCGGTTCTGGATCTGAACCACCACGAGAACGCCACCCTCGCGGGCGACCGCGTGCGCGGCGGCGAACAAACCATCTGGACGGCCGGCCTGAACTGGTTCCCCAATTCGGTGACCAAGTTCTCGCTCGACTATCTCGACGTCGAAGTCGACCGCAAGGACCCGGCCGGCGGCGTGATCCCGCTGAGCCAGAGCTACCAGGCGATCAACATCCGCAGCCAGTTCGCGTTCTAGTTCGAGTTCCCAAGGCCGCCCGCCTCGAAGGCTGAAGTCACCGGGCCGGGCGGCCCCACCTCTTCCAATCCCATGACCACCGCGCGCGAAACGCCGCCTCGAAAAGACCCTCCAGAAAGGACCGTCCCATGAGCGACATCATCAAGGCCCCGACCCGCCGTGGAATGCTGGCTGGCGCCGGCGCGGGCGCAGCGGCCCTGGCGGCGGGCGTCGCCCCCAACTTGGCTCAGGCCCAGGCCGGCAAGACCATCACCCTGCTCAATGTCAGCTACGACCCGACGCGTGAGCTCTACAAGGACATCAACGCCGCCTACGCCAAGTACTGGAAGGAAAAGGTCGGCCAGGCCCTGGTGATCAACCAGAGCCACGGCGGCTCGGGCAAGCAGGCCCGCTCGGTGATCGACGGCCTGCAGGCCGACGTCGTCACCCTGGCCCTGGCCTACGACATCGACGAAATCGCCCAGCGCGCCAAGCTGCTGCCGGCCAACTGGCAGTCGCGCCTGCCGCAGAATTCCACGCCCTATACCTCGACGATCGTGTTCCTGGTCCGCAAGGGCAACCCTTGGAAGATCAAGGACTGGGGCGACCTGGTGAAGCCGGGGATCGACGTGATCACCCCCAATCCGAAGACGTCGGGCGGCGCGCGCTGGAACTACCTGGCCGCCTGGGCCTGGGCCCTGAAGCAGCCGGGCGGCAATCCGGCCAAGGCCGAGGCCTTCGTCAAGTCGCTGTTCGAGCACGTGCCCATCCTGGACACCGGCGCTCGCGGCGCCACGACCACCTTCACCCAGCGCGGCATCGGCGACGTGCTTCTGGCCTGGGAGAACGAGGCCTACCTCGCTCAGGACGAGCTGCCGGGCAAGTTCGACATCGTCTATCCGTCGCTGTCGATCCTCGCCGAGCCGCCGGTGGCGATCGTCGACAAGAACGTCGACCGCCACAAGACCCGCACCATCGCCGAGGGCTATCTGAACTTCCTGTACAGCCCGCTGGCCCAGGAGCTGATCGCCAAGAACTACTACCGTCCGCGCAACGCCGCCGTGGCGGCGAAGTACGCCGGCAAGTTCAAGCAGATCCCGCTGGTCACGATCGACGACACCTTCGGCGGCTGGAAAAAGGCCCAGGCCACGCACTTCAACGACGGCGGCCTGTTCGACAAGATCTACCAGCCCAAGTAGCCCTTTCGAGGCTCGCCCGCTCCGGGAAGCGCGGGTGGTCCTTCGAATAGCGCGGCAGCCAGCCTTAAACGGCTGTTCCTCCCCAGGTTCGCCGCGTTCGACGGCGGGGACCCCAGCCGGGTCCCCGCCGTTTCCAGTTTTTGCGGCCAAGGTATGTTGGGAACCCGACACGATCGGGTACGTTGAGCGTTCCACGGGGAGGTGGGAGCTTGGCCTCAGGTATGGACGACTATTCGGAATCGCGGCGCGCCGGTGACAGACTCGCCGCCGGCCATGGCGTCGACGATCCGTTCGCGGCGGCGATCCGCGCGACCCGCATGGCGATGATCGTCACCGACCCGACCCAGGCCGAGAACCCGATCATCTTCGCCAACGAGGCCTTTCTGACCTTGACCGGCTATGGCCGCGACGAGGTCATCGGTCGCAACTGCCGCTTCCTGCAAGGTCCCGACACCGCCCCTGACGCCGTGGCGGCCATGCACCAGGCGATCGCCGGGGGCGAGGACATCGCCCTCGACCTGCTGAACTATCGCAAGGACGGCTCGGCCTTCTGGAACGCCCTGTATCTATCGCCGGTGCGCAACGACGCCGGGGAAGTCGTCTATTTCTTCGGCTCTCTCCTGGACATCACGGAGCGGAAGGCCGCCGAGCTGCAGGTTCGCGACCGCCACACCGACCTGGAACAGCTGATCGAAAACCGCACGCGGGAGCTGACCCAGGCCCTCGAACAGAAGACCGCTCTGCTCCACGAGGTGGACCACCGGGTGAAGAACAATCTTCAGCTCATCTCCAGCCTGCTGCTGCTGCAGAACCGCCGCGTGGCGGATCCGGCGCTCAAGGCCTCGCTGAAGGGCATGCTGGGCCGGGTCAACGCCATCGCCACTGTCCACCGGCGCCTGTTCCAGAGCGAGGACGTCGAGCGCTTCGACGTCTCGGCCTTCATCCGCGACATGGTCGCCGACTTGATGGGTTCGGCCATGCGCGAGGACATCGAGGTGCAGCTGGACCTTGAGCGCGTCGAGATCCCGGCCGCCAAGGCCGCGCCCTTCGCCCTGGTCGTCAACGAGCTGCTGACCAACGCCCTGAGCCACGGCTTTCCGGCAGGCCGAGGCGGCCGGATCTTCATCGGCGTCAGTCGCCTGAACGGGGAATTCCGGATCGAAATCGCCGACAACGGCGTTGGCTTTGACAAGGACACCCGGGTTTCCGGCTTCGGCCTCACGATTGTCCAACTGCTCTGCCAGCAGTTGAAAGCCAAGAGCGAGACCACCGATGCGGAACCTGGCACTCGCGTAACCGTTCTGCTGCCCGTGAATGGGGCACACTAGGAAAGGTAGAGTTTTCGGTATGAGTGGGCGTTCGCTCGATGTGCTGATTGTCGAAGACGAGATGCTTCTCGCCATCGAACTCGAGCATCTGGTCGAGGAGGTCGGCTGCCACTCGCTCGGCTGCGCCATGAGTTCGGACGAAGCCGTGGACCTCGCCGAAAGACTGCATCCCGATCTGGCCCTGGTCGACGTCCATCTCAGTGACGGGCCGACCGGCGTCGAGGTGGCCCGCAAGATCTCGCAGGATTGCGGTGGCGTGGCCCTCTTCATGACCGCCAACGTCAAGCGCCTGCCCGACGACTTCGCCGGCGCCTGCGGCGTCATCGGCAAGCCTTATTCCGAGCATGGGGTGAAGACCGCTCTTTCGTACCTCGCCTACTGCCTGCAGGAAGGCCATGCGCCGGGCCCCGTGCCCATCGGCCTCACCCTGGCGCCGGCTTATGCCACGCTCTGGGGCCTGGACGCCATATTGCCCCGGATCGCCTGATGGCCGCGCCGCCGGCCGCCGTCGCGGTCGGCACGGCCGCCGCCTTGTTGTCGATCACCAGCTTCGCCCCGCAGATCGTCAAGATCTGGAAGGAGAAGGACGCCTCGGCGGTCTCCTTGCGCACCTATGTGGTCACCGTAGCCGGCTTCTCATGCTGGATCGCGTACGGGATCCTCCTCCACGCCTGGCCGGTGATCGCCTCCAACCTGGCCTGCCTGCTGATGTCCGGCGCGGTGCTGGTCATGAAATGGCGATTCAGCCGCCACTCAACTTAAAGAACGCCGTTACTTGAAAGAGATCCGTACGCGGCGCAGTTTCGTCCCGACGGCTCCGCGACCCTCCTGGCCACTCAGCCGCCTCTGGTCCCTCAGGAGAGTCCCATGCTGAAATCTATCGTGCGGACGGTCGCCTTGGCCGCGTTGCTGTACACCCCCGCCCTGGCCCAGACGGCCACCACGAAGTCTCCCAGCGCGTGCACGGCGACGCCCCAGTGCTCAAGCCGCACCGACTGTCCCGCCGACAGCAAGCCGATGATGATGGACTCGTGGACCACCTCGCACGCGCGCTCGTCCAGCTACAGCTTTGGCGCCACCCAAAGCTCGTCTTCCAGCTCGAGCATGGGAGCGGGAAAGAGCGCGGGGTCCAGCTGCACCTGCACCTGCCAGCCCTCGCTGAGCGTCGACAAGAGCAGCCCCGCTCTCGCCTCGCCGCCCATGTCCGGGAGCAAGCCCCACTAGGGCTTCAAACGCGCGAGGCGTCCGTTTTTGATGACAGGGGGGGCGGGGTCCGCTATCGAGGCGCCGCCTTATCCCCTTCGAGGACAGCCGCTTGACCGACGCCGCCGAGGAAGCCGGCTGGGCCACCGCCAAGACCCTGGCCGAGGCCCTGCCCTATATCCAGATCTACGACCGCGAAACGGTCGTGATCAAATACGGCGGCCACGCCATGGGCCAGGAAGACGTGGCGAAGGTGTTCGCCGCCGACGCGGTGCTGCTGAAGCTCCTGGGCGTCCACCCGGTGGTCGTGCACGGCGGCGGTCCTCAGATCAGCCGCATGCTGGACAAGGCCGGCGTCAAGTCGACCTTCGTGGATGGCTTGCGCGTCACCGACGAGGCCACCATGGAAGTGGCCGAGATGGTCCTGTCCGGCGCGATCAACAAGGAAATCGCCAACTGGATCACCCTGGCCGGGGCCGAGGCTGACGTGCGCGGCGTGGGCCTGTCGGGCAAGGACGCCCGGATGATCACCGCCGAGAAGGTCACCCGCACCAAGAAGGACCCGGACAGCAATATCGAGCAGGCCGTTGACCTTGGTTTCGTGGGCGAGCCGACCAAGATCGACCCCCATATCATCCAGGCCTTGCTGACCTCCGAGACCGACTACATCCCGGTGATCGCCCCGATCGGCGTGTCCACCGCGGGCCAGACCTACAACATCAACGCCGACACCGTGGCCGGCGCCCTGGCGGGCGCGCTGAAGGCCAAGCGGATGCTGATGCTCACCGACATCAAGGGCGTGCTCGACGCCAATGGCGAGCTGATCCGCCAGATGACGCTGGAAGAAGCCCGCGCGCTGATCGACACTGGCGTGGCCACCGGCGGCATGATCCCCAAGCTGGAAAACGCCATCCACGCCGTGGAATCGGGCGTCGAGGCCGTGGTCATCCTAGACGGCCGCCGCCCGCACGCCATGCTGGTCGAGCTGTTCAGCGAACACGGCGCGGGCACGCTCATCTCGCGATGAGCGCCGATCTCACACACGTCGACACCTGGCTGTTCGACCTCGACAACACCCTGTACCCGCTGGAAAGCGAGTTCATGGGCCTGATCGAGGCCAAGATGACCGACTTCGTGGCGCGGGAGACCGGTCTGCCGCGCGACGAGGCCCGGGTGCTACAGCACAGCTATTTCAGCGAGCACGGCACCACCCTGGCCGGGCTGATGACCAACCACGGCATCGAACCCAAGCGCTTCCTGGACGAGGTGCATGACGTCTCGATGGACCGGCTGACGCCCGACCCCGCGCTACGCGAGGCCATCGCGCGTTTGCCCGGCCGCCGGCTGATCTTCACCAACGGCTCGGTCGGCCACGCCGAGCGCGTGCTGGCCCACCTGAACCTGCGTGACCTGTTCTCCGAGATCTTCGCCATCGAGACGGCCGACTATGTGCCGAAACCCTCGCTGAGCACCTTCGACAAGATCTGCAAGCTGCACGCCATCGACCCGCCGATGACCGCCTTCTTCGAGGACAGCGAGAAGAACCTCGTCCCGGCGGCGCGTCTGGGCATGACCACCATCCTGGTCGGCGCCCACGCCGCGGCCTCGACCTCCGAACACGTCCATTTCCGCACCAACGACCTGCCTGAGTTCCTGAACTCGGCCCGCCTGCAAGGAAGCCAAGCATGACCGCCGTGAGCCCCCCTTCCATTTCTTTGGCCGACCTCCAGACCGAGATCGAAGCCGCCTGGGAAGCCCGCGCCGACGTCTCGACCGCCACCACGGGTCCGGTCCGCACCGCCGTCGAAGAGTCCCTGCTGCTGCTCGACAGCGGCAAGGCCCGCGTCTCGGAGAAGGTCGACGGCGAGTGGGTCACCCACCAGTGGCTGAAGAAGGCCGTGCTTCTGTCGTTCCGCCTGAACCCCAACACCGTCATGCGCGCCGGCTCGCTCGGCGGCGGCGTCGGTCCGTGGTGGGACAAGGTGCCGAACAAGTTCGACGGCTGGGACGCCCCGCAGTTCGAGGCCGGCGGCTTCCGCGCCGTGCCCGGCGCCATCGTCCGCCGCGGCGCCCACATCGGCAAGAACGTCATCCTGATGCCGTCGTTCGTGAACATCGGCGGCTATGTCGACGAAGGCACGATGGTCGACACCTGGGTGACCGTCGGCTCGTGCGCCCAGATCGGCAAGAACGTCCACCTGTCGGGCGGCGTCGGCATCGGCGGCGTGCTGGAACCCCTGCAGGCCAACCCGACCATCATCGAAGACAACTGCTTCATCGGCGCCCGCTCGGAAGTCGTCGAAGGCGTGATCGTCGGCGAGGGCTCGGTCCTGTCGATGGGTGTGTTCATCAGCGCCTCGACCAAGATCGTCGACCGCAAGACCGGCGAGATCCACATCGGCAAGGTGCCGCCCTACAGCGTCGTCGTCCCGGGCAACCTGCCCGATCCGAAGGGCGGCCCGGGCCTCTACTGCGCCGTCATCGTCAAGACCGTGGACGCCCAGACGCGCTCGAAGACGTCGATCAACGACCTGCTGCGGGACTAGTCGATCACCATGACCGACCCTAAGGTTGTCCTCGGTGGGCGGGGACGACCGATGGACTACCTGAAGAAGCTTTTGACGCTGCGTGGCCGCTTGTCGCCGCTGCAGTACTGGCGGCTGCAGGTCCGTCTCAGCTGGGCGGCGGCGGCCGTGTTCGCGCTCACCGCCTTCGCCACCATCTTCGGCGGCTGGCTGGGCGCCGTTCCGTTCGTGCTGATGATCCCGCTGATCGCCATCGGCGTCTGTATCGGCGTGCGGAGGCTGCACGACCGGGGCAAGAACGCCGCCTGGCTACCTCTCTTCACCTTCGGCCCCATCGCCCTGATCGCGCCGACGCAACTGCTGAAGTCGGGCGCCTCGCCCGGCCTGATGCTGGGCGCGCTGGCGTTGGCGCTCGTCGGCGTCGGCGTCTGGCTGTGGGGCTGGATCGAGATCGGCTTCCTGCGCGGCCAGAAGGGTCCGAACCGCTACGGCCCAGACCCGAAGGCGAGCGCCTAGGGCCCTAGTTCGTCGCCTTGTCGAGCTGCTTCTTGCTCTCGGCCGCGCCTTCCTTGGCGTCCTTCTTGAGGTCCGCCCCGGCTTCCTTGGCTTTTTCGCCGGCCTTGGCGCCCAGTTCCTGAGCCTTGTCGGTGGCCTCGCCGGCGGCTTCCTTCAGCTCGGCGCCGGTTTCCTTGGCGCTTTCCTTGATCGCCGTGCCGGCTTCCTTGACGTCGGGGTCGTTGGCGATCGTGTGAGCGGCGTCCTTGATGTCGGAGGCGGCCGCCTGGGCGCCTTCCTTGACCTGGGTGGCGTGCTCCTGCGAGCAGCCGGCCAGGGTCAGGGCCACGGCGCAGCCGGCGATGAACAGGATCGAACGCATGGTCGTGCTCCCAAAAGTCTCTGATAGGTCGGCTGCATAACGAAGCGGCCACGGCCAAGGTTCCGACTCCGCTTTTCGGAACGGCTCAGGGCGTCTAAACCCCCGCCATGCGCATCGCCTTCCTCGGCACCCCCGATTTCGCCGTCACGTGCCTCGCCGAGCTCGTCGCCTCGGGCCACGAGATCGTCGCCGTCTATTCCCAGCCCCCGGCCCCGCGCGGGCGCGGCCAGGAACTGAAGCCTTCGCCGATCCACGCCTTCGCCGAAGGCCTGGGCTTGCCCGTCCGCACGCCGGCCTCGATGAAGACGCCCGAGGAGATCGAAGCCTTCCAGGCCCTGGACCTCGACGCCGCCGTGGTCGTCGCCTTCGGCCAGATCCTGGTGAAGGCGGTGCTCGACGCGCCGCGATACGGCTGTTTCAACCTGCACGCCTCGCTTCTGCCGCGCTGGCGCGGCGCGGCCCCGATCCAGCGGGCGATCATGGCCGGCGACCCGGTCACCGGCGTCCAGGTCATGCGGATGAGCGAGGGTCTCGACGAAGGTCCGATCCTGATGTCCGAGCAGGTCGCCATCGCCGACGACGACACCGTCGCCACCCTGCACGACAAGCTGGCCGCCACCGGCGCGCGCCTGCTGCCGGTCGCCCTCGGCGCCATCGAACGCGGCGCGCTCCGCGAGACGCCGCAGGCCTTGGATGGAGTGAGTTACGCCAAGAAGATCAAGTCGGCCGAGGCCCGCATCGACTGGACCCGCCCCGCCGCCGAGGTCGACCGCCACATCCGGGGCCTGTCGCCCTTCCCCGGCGCCTGGTTCGAGGCGCCGCCAGAAAGGGGAAGCGATAAGGGGCCGACGCGGGTGAAGGCCCTGCTGTCGCGCGTAGAGGCGGGTTCAGGCGCGCCTGGGACGGCAATGGACGACGCCCTGCTGATCGCCTGCGGAGAAGGCTCCGTGCGCCTCCTGAGGGCCCAGCGCGAGGGCAAGGGCGTCCAGGACGCCGAGACCTTCACGCGCGGCTTCCCGATCGCGACCGGGACGCTGCTGGCCTGATGCCCCGCTACCGCCTCCTCGTCGAGTATGACGGCCGCCCCTACAGCGGCTTCCAGGCCCAGGCCGTGCTGCCGTCGGTGCAGGGCGCGATCGAGGCGGCCGTGAAAGCTTTCAGCGGCCAGGACGTGCGCATCGCCGCCGCCGGCCGCACTGACACCGGCGTCCACGCCACCGGCCAGGTGGTCCATGTCGACCTCGAGCGCGACTGGCCGGCCCAGACCGTGCTCAACGCCCTCAACGCCCACCTGATGCGCGAGGCGGTGTCGATCCTGTCGGCGGAAGTCGCCGAGGGCGACTGGCACGCCCGCTTCTCGGCCAATGAGCGCCGCTATCTCTACCGGATCCTCAACCGCCGCGCCCCGCCGGCCCTCGACAAGGGCAAGGTCTGGCATGTGAAGAAGGGCCTGGACCACGAGGCCATGCACGTCGCCGCCCAGCATCTGGTCGGCCTGCACGATTTCACGACCTTCCGCGACATGCACTGCCAGGCCAAGAGCCCGTTGAAGACCCTCGACGTCGCCCGGGTGCGGCGTGTGGGGGAAGAAATCCACCTCGACTTCGAGGCGCGGTCCTTCCTGCATCGCCAGGTGCGGTCGATGACCGGGACGCTGGCCGAGGTCGGAGCCGGACGCTGGTCGCCGGACGACGTGAAGGCGGCGCTGGACGCCAGGGACCGCCGCGAGTGCGGTCCCGTCGCGCCGGCGGATGGGCTGTATCTGGTGGGCGTGGGGTACGGGGCTTAGTCCACCAGCTCGGCCGGCACCTTGCCGCCGTTCTCGGACAGCTTCTTGATCACCTGTTTGTGCAGCCAGATGTTCATCGAAGCGCTGTCGCCCTTGTCGCCCGTGAAGCCCAGTTCGTCGGCCAGCTCCTTCCGCTCGGCCAGGCTGCTCTCCATGCCGACCAGCTTCATCAGGTCGACGATCGAATGGCGCCAGTCCAGCTTCTGCGAGCTATCGGCCGCCAGATCATCCAGCACGGCCGTCACATCGACCGCCTGCGTCGGAGGCGCCGCCGGCGCGACGGCGGTCGCGGTGGCAGGCGTCGGGGTCGGCTGCGCCGCCGTGGTCGTGGGGGCCGCCTTCGGCTTGTGGCCGAAGATCTTGCTCATGATGTTGCTGAAAATGCCCATGTCGCGCTCCTGAGGTTGGACGCGATCAACGCCGGGCGGAGTCGATGGTTCGAAGCTAGAGCACCGAACAGTTGGTGATCTGACTGAACGCCTCGAGGGCTACCGTTCCGACCACGGATGTTCCGAACCGATCCAGCTCCGGCGACCACACCGCCACCGTGGCCTTGCCGGGGATCACCGCGACGATACCGCCGCCCACGCCGCTCTTGGCGGGCAGGCCCACCCGATAGGCGAAGTTGCCGACGCTGTCGTAGATCCCACAGGTCAGCAGCAGGGCGTTCAGCCGCCGGGTCAGGCGCTCGGGAAACACCGTCTCCTGGGCCACCGGCGAAAAGCCGCCCGCCGCCAGGGGCAGGAAGGCGCGCGCCAGCTGGCGGCAGCTCATGGTCAGGGCGCACTGGCGGCAATAGGCGGCGACCACGGCCTCGGGCTCGTGATGCAGCGTGCCCTTGCCGCGCATCAGGCTGGCGATGGCGCGGTTCTGCCAGGCGTTGGCCAGCTCCGACGCCGCCACGGTCGGATCGATCTCCAGCCGCTCGTCACAGAGGAAACCCGCGAAGTCGCGGACCAGGGCGGCCGGATCGCGGGTGACGTCCATCAGGACATCGGTGACCGCCAAGGCCCCGGCGTTGATGAACGGATTGCGCGGCACGCCCTGCTCGGCTTCCAGCAGGGACAGGTGATTGAACGGCGTGCCGGAAGGCTCCTTGCCCACGCGCGTCCAGATCTCGTCGCCCAGGCGGTTCAAAGCCAGGCCCAGGGCAAAGACCTTGGTGATGCTCTGGACCGAGAAACCCTCGTCGGCGTCGCCGATCACGTGCTCGCCGCCGTCGACCGTGCGCACGGCCATGCCGAACTTGGTCCCCGGCACATTGGCGAGTTCTGGAATGTAGTCGGCCGCCCGTCCCTTGCCGAAGTACGGCTTCACCAGCACCGCGACTTCCGCCAGCACGTCGGGGATCGAGAGCGCCTTCATCGCCGACGCCTCCGGTCTCTAAGCGAACGCCGCGAAGTAGCGATTGATCAGCGCCTCATAGGCATTGGCGAGGTGACGGATCTCCTCGACCGGCACCCGTTCGTCGACCTGGTGCATGGTCGAGCCGACCAGACCGAACTCGACCACCGGGCAGAGGCTGCGGATGAAGCGGGCGTCGCTGGTGCCGCCGGTCGTCGAGAGTTCCGGGACCCGGCCGGTGGCGTCGCCCACGGCGGCCACGATCACGTCGGTGAAGGCGCCCGGCTCGGTCAGGAAAGCCTCGCCGCTGATCTTGCACAGCGCCTCGACCCGGCCCGAGAAGCCTTCGGCGGCCTCGCGGCACTCAGCTTCGATCCAGGCGGCCAGGTCCTTGCCCTTGTGCGCCGGGTTGAAGCGGATGTTCACCCGGGCCTTGGCCGAGGCGGGAATGACGTTGGTGGCGGTGTTGCCGACGTCCACCGTGGTCACCTCCAGGTTCGACGGCTGGAAGCCGGTATAGCCCTCGTCCAGGATCCGGCTCTGCAGACGCGACAGGATGTCGACCAGCACGGGGATCGGATTGGCCGCCCGGTGCGGATAGGCCACGTGCCCCTGTTTGCCGTCGACCGCGATCCAGGCGTTGATGCTGCCGCGCCGGCCGATCTTGACCATGTCGCCCAGCAGATTGGCCGAGGTCGGCTCACCGACGATGCAGTGGTCGATGATCTCGCCCTCGGCGGCCAGGGCCTGGACGACCTTGACGGTGCCGTCCTCGGCCACGCCCTCCTCGTCGCCGGTGATCAGGAAGCTGATGGAGCCGGCGTGCTCGGGGACCTGGGCCACGGCGGCGACGAAGGCGGCGATGGCGCTCTTCATGTCGACCGCGCCGCGGCCGTACAGGATCCCATCCTTGATCTCGGCCTCGAACGGTCCGGCCGTCCAGGCTGCGTCGTCGCCAACCGGCACGACGTCAGTATGGCCGGCGAAGCAGAGGTTGGGCCGCGCCGTCCCGCGCCGGGCGTAGAGGTTCTCGATCTCGCCGAACTTCATTCGGCGGCAGTTGAACCCCAGGCTCTCCAGCTGGCGCTGAAGGGTGTCCATCGCGCCCTCGTCGGCCGGGGTCACCGAGGGTCGGCGGATCAGGGCTTGAGCAAGCTCGACCGGGTCGATGCTGACGGAAACGGGCGCGGGGCTGGTCATGGTCCTGCCTTTAGGCTTCCCTTTCTCCCGACGCAAACCCGGCAAAACCGTTCCAAGGTCGTCCATGCCCAAGATCGATATCGCCTCGGCTCCGACCCGCGTAGGCACGGCCTATCCCGCGCCATTCGACGCGCCCTGCCTGAACCGCCACCGCACCAAGCTGGGCGACGCGGTCGGGCTCGACCAGTTCGGCGTGAATCTGCTGCGCCTGGCGCCGGGCGTCTGGTCCAGCCAGCGCCACTGGCACACAGCCGAGGACGAGTTCACCTGGGTCGTCGAGGGCGAGGTGGTTCTCGTGGACGACGACGGGGAGACGGTGCTGCGGGCCGGAGACTGCGCGGGCTTCAAGGCGGGGGTGGCGAACGGCCACCACTTCCAGAACCGCTCGGACAAGGAGGCGCTTCTGCTAGAGATCGGCTCACGCAGGCCCGACGTAGACGGCTGCGACTATCCCGACATCGACCTGGTCCTGCGCGAGGGCGAAGAGACCTACCGGCATCGCGACGGCACGCCGTACGAGAGCGACCAGGGCCGCAGGCGATGACCCGTCTGGCCTGCGCCACGCCAATCCTGTTCGTCCGCGACGTGACGGCGTCGGCGCGATTCTACGCGGACACGCTGGGCTTCTCGATCGACTTCCTGCATGGCGAGCCGCCCTTCTACGGCGCGGTCGGCCGCGACGGCGCCCGCCTGCATCTGCGGCATGTCCATCAGACGAACTTCGCGGAACTGGCGGAGCGGGAGGTCTCGCTGATCCTGGCCATGATCGAGACCTCCGACGTCCGGGCGCTGTTCGCGGAGTACGAGGCGGCCGGCGCGGACTTCGTCCAACGGCTGGTCCAGCAGCCCTGGGGCGGCCTTGACTTCCAGGTCCGCGACCCGGACGGCAACAGGATTTCGTTCGTGGAGCTTGGAGACGTCGAGGCTTAAGCCGCGCGGCGCGCCTTCTTCACCTTGGCCATGGCGCGATCCCGGCGCAGGCGCGAGAGGTGGTCGATGAACAGGACACCTTGCAGGTGGTCCATCTCGTGCTGGATGCAGACGGCGAACAGGCCTTCGGCTTCCTCGACGACGGTCTCGCCCTGATAGTTCATGTAGCGGATGGAAACCTTCGACGGGCGCTCGACCTCGTCGAAATATTCCGGCACCGACAGGCAGCCTTCCTCGTAGCCGAGGGTCTCTTCCGAGGTCGACAGGATCTCAGGATTGACGAAGTAGCGCGGGGCTGGCTCCTCGCCCTCGCGGGCCAGGTCCATGACGATGATGCGCACGGGCTCTCCGACCTGCACGGCGGCCAGGCCGATGCCCGGGGCGTCGTACATGGTCTCCAGCATGTCATCCATCAGCGTGCGCAGCGCGTCGGTGACGGTCTCCACCGGAGTGGAGATCTTCTTCAGCGTCGCCAGGTCGGCGGCGTTATCGACGGTGAGGATGCGACGGATAGCCATGATGATGGTCAGGTAGGCGTCTCATTTCCGAGCGTCAAGGTGGGAGATTGTCCCACGCCCGCCTGGGTCGCTCCCAACTTCGTGAGCGGGCGAACCCCCTGTTCCACCATCGCGGGCTCGGCGATGTCCTTGCCCTCGTGGTCGACCGACAGCTCCTCGAAGCGCCGGGCCTGGGTCAGGACCTGGCTCTCCAGCGAGCCGACGAACTGGTTGTACTTGCCCACGGCGCTCTCCAGCGCCTTGCCCATGGCCCCGGCGTGGGCGCCCATGACCGAGACGCGCTTGTAGAGCTCACGGCCGACCTCGACGATGCGGGCGGCGTTCTTGGCCTGGTCCTCGGCCCGCCAGCCATAGGCCACGGCCTTGCAGAGCGCGAACAGGGTGGTCGGGGTGACCAGCACCACCCGGCGATCCATGGCCTCGGCCATCAGCTCCGGCAGGCGGTCGAGGGCGGCGGCCAGGAAGCCGTCGCCGGGCACGAACATGGCCACGAAGTCGGGCGAGCCCTCGCCCGCGAACTGGTCCCAATAGGTCTTGGACGACAGGCCCTGCATGTGAGCGCGGACGCTGGCGGCGTGGCGGACCATGGCGGCCTCACGCAGCACCTCGTCGGTCGCCTCCTGCGACTCCAGGAAGGCGTTCAGCGAGCACTTGGCGTCGATCACGAACACCCCGCCGCCTGGCAGGGTGACCTTGACGTCGGGACGGCGACGGCCCTCCTCGGTGTCGACGCTGAACTGCTCCTGGAAGTCGAAGCGATTGTTGAGGCCAGCGGCCTCGAGAACGTTGCGCAAGGTTTGCTCGCCCCAGCGGCCTTGCACGCCAGCGCCGCGACGCAGGGCGGCCGACAGCTTGCGGGTCTCGGTCTGGGTGGCGGTCGAGGCCTCCAGCAGGGCGGCGATCTGGGCCTTGAGCCCGCCGGACTCCTCGGCGCGCGCCTTTTCGACGGCGGTCACCTGTGCCTCGAACTTGGCCAGGGTCTCGGCCACCGGCTTCAGCTGGGCCTCGAGGCGGGCCTGGGTCAGCTGGTCACGGCTCTTGGCGTTCTCGTCGGCGCGCTTGATCAGCTGTTCGGCCACGGCGTTGGCGCTTTGGGCGGCCTGGGCCTTGATCAGCTCGATCTGGGTGGCGGTCTGGTCTTCGAGAAGACGCGAGCGCTCTTCGGCCTGGGCCACGCGCTCGTTCAGCATCCAGGCCTGGGCCTCGGCCTTGGCGGCGCGACGTTGACTGGCGACCGCCCACAGGGCGCAGGCGATGGCCACCAGCGCGAAGACGACGGCCAGGATCAGAAACGGGTCGGAAAAGTTCATGCTCCGTTCTTAGACGGAGTCGGGTCCATGAGGAAGTTCCCCTTCTCCCCTTGCGGGAGAAGGTGTCGCCGCGGGCGACGGATGAGGGGTCGCACGGATAGATCGGCGAAACCCCTCACCCGGCCCTTCGGGCCACCCTCTCCTGCAAGGGGAGAGGGCTATTGGACCTTACTAGGCGTCGCCGTCCGCGAGGTCGGCGATCAGGCCGTTGATCGGCTCGTCGTTGAAGCTGGTGACGTTGTGGCCCTTGTCCACCACGCCGACCTTGGCGACGTGCGGGGCTTCGGCTTCGGTTTCCGGGGTCTTGTCTTCGGCGCTCATGAAATCGGTCCCTCTTCTGGCGATCGGCGGTCGCCGAACGCGGCTGCGCGGACCTTCGCTCGGGAAAGCGTGGCTGTCAGCCTGGATTCCGGCGCCGTCCCCAGGATTCGCCTCAGGCTGGACGCCGCGCGCGCAGGGCCTGGGCGATGGTGCCGTCGTCAAGCCAGTCGAGGTCGCCGCCGACGGGTACGCCGCGCGCCAGCATGGTCACCGGTACGCTGGTGGGCGCGAGGCGATCGGCGAGGTAGTGGGCGGTCGTCTGGCCGTCGACCGTGGCCGGCAGGGCCAGGATCACCTCCGACACCCGACCATCGCCAACACGAGCGACGAGCTCACCGATCCGCAGCGACTCCGGTCCGACCCCGTCCAGGGCCGACAGCAGACCGCCCAGCACGTGATAGCGGCCCTTGAACGAACCGCCGCGCTCCATGGCCCAAACCGAGCCGACCTCTTCCACCACGCAGATCAGGCGGCCGTCGCGGGTCGCGTCGGCGCAGATCGCGCAAGGATCGGTGACGTCCAGCGAGCCGCAGGTCGAGCAGGTCCGGACCTTCTCCTGGGCGTCCGCCAGGGCGGCAGCCAGCGGGGCCAGCAGGGTGTCGCGCTTCTTCAACAGGGCCAGGGCCGCCCGCCGGCCCGAGCGCGGTCCCAACCCCGGCAGCTTGGACAGCAGGGCGATCAGGCGCTCGATCTCGGGTCCGGCGGAGGCGCCCATCAGGGTTTGGCCACCCGCGTGACCTGGCTGTAGACCACCCGCCATTGGCCGTCGCGCTTGGCCCAGGTGTCGACGAAGCGGACCACGAGAGCGAAGCGCTGGCCGCCGTCCGTACCGGTCATGTTGACCCGCCCGCCCAGGATGGCGGTGTCGCCCAACACCTTCTCGACCGGCGCCTCGATCGTGAACGGATCAAGCTTGAAGCCGGGCGCCATGTAGTCGCGGATCAGGTCGGCCTTGGACTGAACGACGCCCGCGCCGTTGACCAGCACATAGTCGTCGGCGACCAGCCGCTCGAGCGCCGCGCGGTCAGAATTGACCTGCGCGGCGTCATAGGCATGGGCGGCCGCCGCCAGGTCGGGCGGCAGGGTCTCGGCCAGGACGGCGACGGGCGCGGTCACCAGGACCAAGGCCAGGGCCACGAGCAGCGAACGGACCTTCATGCGCGGGCTCCTCCCCAGGCGGCCGGGTGGGACGATCAGAACTTCATCCCGGGCATGCCGCCCATCAGGCCGGCCATCGGACCGGCGGCTTCCTGCATCATCTGGGCCTGCTTGGCGTCGAGCTTCCTCTTGGCGTCAGCGTGGGCGGCGACGATCAGGTCAGCGATCACCTCGCCCTCGCCTGGCTCGATCAAGCTCTCGTCCAGCGTCACCTTGGCCAGCTCGCCCGTGCCCTTCAGCACCACCGTGACCATGCCGCCGCCCGAGGTCCCCTCGACGGCGCTCTCGGCCAGACGCGCCTGAGCGTCCGCGAGCTTCTGTTGCATGGCCTGAGCCTGCTTCATCAGGCCGCCGAGGTCTTTCATGTCGTAACTCCAGTCAAAAACGGTGGGCTGCTGTCAGCCCTCTTCCTCGTCCGGCTCCAGAGGCGGCGCCTCGGGGGTGAGGAGCTTGCGGATCTCGACGATCTCGGCGCCAGGGAAGGCCGACAGCACCGAGGCGACGAACGGATCCTTCTTGATCTGCTCCAGCGCCTCGCGCTCCTCGCGCTTCTGGCGCTCCAGCAGGCTCTCGCCGCCGCCGCCGCCTTCAGCGGCCACGAGCCAGGGCTGGCCGGTCCACTCCTTCAGGGCGCGGACAAGGCGGCCGGCGAGATTGCCAGGCGCGCCGGGCGCGGCTTCGTAAGTGATGGCGCCGGGCCGAAAACTGATCGGACGGACATACTGCTCGACGTCCAGGCGCAGGCCGATATCGCGCCGGGCGGCGATCAGGGCCAGGACGTCGTCGAACGAGGCCAGGACCGGCATGGCCTGAGCCGCCGGCGCGGCCATGCTCACGGCCTGGGCCGAGACCCCACCGCCGGACGAACCTCCGCCCATCGACACGCCGCCGCCGGAACCGCCGCCGCCCAGTCCGCCTGGGGGCGCGCCGTCGCGCAGGGCCTTCAGCGCTTCCTCCGGACCGGGCAGGTCGGCGGCATAGCACAGGCGGATCAGCGCCATCTCGGCCGCGGCCATGGCGTCGGGGGCGCGGCGCACCTCCTCATGGGCCTTGAGCAGCATCTGCCACAGGCGCGACAGCGTGCCGGCCGAGGTATGGGCCCCGATAGCCGCCAAGCGGGCGGCCTGCTCCTTGGGCAAGGAAAGCGCGTCCGGCCCGAGGGCCTTGGAGACCGCCGAACCGTGGCAGTGGTCCAGCACGTCCAGCATCACCACCGCCGGGTCGGCGCCGAAGCCCCACAGGGCCCGGAAGCCCTCCAACGCGTCTTTGGTCTTGCCCGCCATGACGTTTTCGAACAGGGCGATGGTCTGGCCGCGATCGGCCAGGCCCAGCATGTCGCGGACGACGGCGGTCGTGACCGTGGCGCCGCGGTCGGTCTGGACGATGGCCTGGTCCAGCAGCGAGAGACCGTCACGCACCGAGCCCTCGGCCGCGCGGGCGATCAGGGCCAGCGCGTCCATCTCGATCCGCGCGCCCTCCTTGGCCGAGATCCGGTCGAAGTGCTTAACCAGAACGTCCGGCTCGACCCGGCGCAGGTCGAAGCGCTGGGTGCGGGACAGGATGGTCACCGGCACCTTGCGGATCTCGGTGGTGGCGAAGATGAACTTGGCGTGCGGCGGCGGCTCTTCCAGCGTCTTCAGCAGGGCGTTGAACGCAGCCGTCGACAGCATGTGCACTTCGTCGATGATGTAGACCTTGTAGCGCGCCTCTACCGGGGCGTAGCGCACCCCGTCCAGCAGCTCGCGCATCTCGTCGACCTTGGTGCGCGAGGCGGCGTCCAGCTCCAGCACGTCCATGTGCCGGCCCTCGATGATCGAGCGGCAGTGGTAGCCTTCGGTGGTCAGGTCGACCGAGGGGCCTTTGACCGTGTCGGTCTCATAGTTCAGGGCGCGAGCCAGCAGGCGCGCCGTCGTCGTCTTGCCGACCCCCCGGACGCCGGTGAGCATGAAGGCGTGGGCGATGCGGCCGGTCGAGAACGCATTCGCCAGGGTGCGGACCATGGCCTCCTGGCCGATCAGGTCCTCGAAGGTGCGCGGGCGGTATTTCCGCGCCAGCACGGTATAGGCGTCGCCCTTCTCGTTCTCAGGCGGGTCTTCGACCACGGGACGCGCCGCCTCAACAGCGACGGGCGCGGGCGCCTCGCCAAAGATGTCGGCGGTGTTCTCGTCCCGCTCGGGCAGGTCCTCGGCGGGCGGTTCGTCCCACGGCGGCGAGGAATCGGGCGAGAGGTCGTCGTGGTCGGCCATGAGGTGAGTGTAGTGGCGCGCGACGCGCAGCAAAAGCCTCGCCCCGACCGGAGCGCGCATCTGCTGACAGATTTTAGGGGAATAGAGCTAGGTGGAGACCGGCAGCGACCCAGAGCGGATCTCGTTGTGGCTGCTGCCTCTCGGCCCTGACCAGGTTGGCGAGGACTCCGTCCGCACCGATCTCCAAGGCCTATATCGCGACTCATCGCGGCGGATGCAAGGCGCATGACTCATCCGCGACGTCGTGACGAGCGATCATACCCGCGCTAGACAGTCGAAATGCCTCTCTCGATCATCACCAACACCTTCGCCGGCAACCCCTTGAACCGCGACAGCGAGCGTCGTGGGGACGAGGCCTGGCTGGCCGAAAAGCTGGCCGACGCCGAGTCGCTGGCCGTGGCGCTGTGGAACGGCAAGCCGCTGGTCGAGGACGTGCTCGGCGAGGACGGCCAGCCGAGCGGTGTCCAGATCGCCTATCTGCGCGCCGACATGGCCCAGGACCTGGCGGGCAGCCCCGAGAAGCTGCTGTATCTGGGCCTATGGAAGGACATCGCGGTCTTCGCCGTCGATATCGAGGGCGCGGCCGACCCGGCCGAGGGGCCGCTGCAGGGGCTGGGCCGGTTCGAGGAGTTGCGCGGCGTCGCCGCCACCATGCCGCCGGCCGACGCCGGCATCCTGGCCACCGCCAAGTCGATGTTCGAATGGCGCCGCCGCCACCGCTGGTGCAGCGCCTGTGGCCAGAAGACCGAAGTGTCGGACGGCGGCTGGAAGCGCGTCTGCCCGGCTTGCGAGGCCGAGCACTTCCCGCGCACCGATCCGGTGGCGATCATGCTGGCCATCCATGACGGCAAATGCCTGCTGGGTCGCCAGGCGGCCTGGCCCGCGGGCATGTTCTCGGCGCTCGCCGGCTTCATCGAGCCCGGCGAGACCATCGAAGAGGCCTGCGCGCGCGAGCTGCACGAAGAGGCGGGGCTGAAGGCGACCGCCGTCCGCTACCACTCCAGCCAGCCTTGGCCGTGGCCCTCGTCGCTGATGATGGGCCTGATGGCCGACGTCGACAGCGCCGACGCCGCCCCGGACCAGACCGAGCTGGAAGAGGTCCGCTGGTTCACCAAGGACGAGGCCGCCCTGCTGCTGAAGGGCGAGCTGGAAGGCCTGTTCATGCCCCCGCCCCTGGCGATCGCGCACCAGCTGATCAAGGCCTGGGCGGAGGAGTAGGCGGCCGAGAGATGCTCCCCCGCGAGCGGGGGAGCTGTCGCGGAGCGACTGAGGGGGCTAATGCGGCATTCGCACAGCCTGCCCCCTCCGGCCCTCTGGGCCACCTCCCCCGCAACGCGGGGGAGGAGCTAGAAACACATCACCTGAACGGCGGCTCGTCGAAGGCCCGCAGTTTCCGCGAGTGCAGGTTCGGCCCCTCGGCGTGCAGCAGTTTGCAGGCCATGATGCCGATCTGCAGGTGCTGGCTGATCGCCCGCTCGTAGAAGGCGTTGGCCTGGCCGGGCAGCTTGATCTCGCCGTGCAGCGGCTTGTCCGACACGCACAGCAGCGTCCCGTAGGGCACTCGGAAGCGATAGCCCTGGGCCGAGATCGTCGCCGACTCCATGTCGATGGCCACGGCCCGGCTCTGGTTGAAGCGCAGGGCCGAGAGGCTGTGGCGCAGTTCCCAGTTGCGGTCGTCGGTGGTGACCACGGTGCCCGTGCGCAGGCGCTTCTTCAGCTGGTCGCCGCTGTCGCCGCTGATCGCCTTGGCCGCGTCGTAGAGGGCGCGCTGCACCTCGGCGATCGACGGCACCGGAATCTCCGGCGGCAACACGGCGTCCAGCACATGGTCGTCGCGCAGATAAGCATGGGCCAGGACGTAGTCGCCGATCGTCTGGGTGTCGCGAAGACCGCCGCAGTGACCGATCATCAGCCAGGCCTGGGGACGCAGCACGGCCAGGTGGTCGCAGATGGTCTTGGCGTTCGACGGGCCGACGCCGATGTTCAGCAGGGTCACGCCCGAGCCACCGGGGGCCATCAGGTGGTAGGCCGGCATCTGGTGCTTGCGCCAGCTCGACTCCGCCACCGCCAGTTCCGGATTGACGGTGTTGGCGGTGATGGTCAGTCCGCCCGAGCAGGACAGCGCCGTATAGGGGCTGTCGGGCGCCTTGAGCTGCTCGATGCCCCAGCGGACGAACTCATCGACATAGCGATGGTAGTTCGTGAACAGGATGAACTGCTGCACGTCCTCGGCCGGAGCGCCGGTGTAGTGCTTCAGGCGCGCCAGCGAAAAGTCGGTGCGCAGGCCGTCGAACAGCGACAGCGGCCGGGTCTCTTCCAGCGCCGGATTCCAGACCCCGTCGGCGATCTCGTCGCCGATGAAAGCCAGGTCCGTGGTCGGGAAGAAGCGGGCGATGTCCTCGCTGCGCACGTCGGCCTGGTTCAGGTCGATGGTGGCGTCCAGCACATAGGGATACGGGATCTCCTGGTTGGAGCGCTCGACCTCGATCTCGACCTCGAAGTCATCCATCAGCAGGGTCAGCTGCTCGACCAGATAGTCGCGGAACTGGGCCGGCTTGGTGACCGTGGCCGAATAGACGCCGGGACGGCTGACGCGGGCGTACGAACGGGCCAGCTTGGGCGGCAGGGCCTCGGGATCATAGGTCAGGCGCAGCTCGGGATAGGCGAAGGTCCCGTCGAACCGCTGCTGCGGGTCAGGACGCGTTCCGTGTTCCAGATAGGCCTTGAGGGCGGTCCGAAGGGCGCCGACGGCGCGTTCGTATTCGTCATTCAGCCGTTCGACGACGGCGATTGCTTTTTCTTGGTTTGACATGGGTCCTTATAACGACGTTTCGCGACATTGGCGAGACATCGGGCCCGGAAATGAGAATGATTTATTACTTGCTCGCGATGAAGGCGCCGGCGCCCAAGATGGCAACTTCCCGCACCCGCCCCATCTGATACCGTTGTTACGGGGAACTCAGGGGGCTCTCGCATGACCGACGCCGCGACGCCGGCGGGCCGCAAACGCGCCCGCCGCAAGGCCAGCGCCGCCCCGCCGACCACGCCCGACGCGATCGAAATCGCCATGGAGACCGAAGCGTCCGGCAAGGTCCCAACCAGCGCCGCCCGGCGGGTCCTGGAACGACAGGCTCAGTTGATCGGCTGGCAAATCGCCAGCGAGCGCGCCAGCTTCGTCCTGAAGATGCTGACCGGGCTGGCCGGTATTGTCGCCGCCGGAGCGGTCATCACGGTTCTCTGGATGGCCGGGCAGTATCGCGGCGTGACGGTCCAACCCTTTTCGACGCCGCCGGACTTGCAGGCCCAAGGCCTGACCGGCGCCACGATCGCCAGCCGGCTGCTGGATAAGCTGACCGCCCTGCAGGCTGACACCCTGTCCATGCGGGCAGCCAACAGTTTCGCCAACAGTTGGAGCGACGACATCCAGGTCGAGATCCCGCGGACCGGCGTGTCGGCCGGCGAGCTGTGGCGTTTCCTGCGGGGCTGGCTGGGCGAAGAGGTCACGATCAGCGGCGAGGTGATCCGCACCCCGTCCGGCCTGCGAGTCAACGCCCGCGCGGGCGGGCAGTCGACGCCCCTGATCACGGGCTCCGAAGCCGAGCTGGAGGCCATGCTCGACCAGGTCGCCGAGGCCATCTACGCCAAGACCCAGCCCTACCGATACTCGATCTATCTGAGCCGCAGAGGCCGCAACGAAGAGGCGCTCAAGGCCTTGGAGGCGCTGACGCGGACGGGCGACGCCACGGACCGCAAATGGGCCAATGCCGGCTGGGCGTTGACACTGACCGGGGCCGGGCGCGCCGAGGAGAGCATCGAGAAGGCCAATGCGAGCCTGGCCATCGATCCCAAGTTTGGCCTGGCCCACGCCAATCGCAGCGGCGCCGAAGTGCTCCTGGGCTGGGCGGAACAGGCCTATCTCGACAACAAGACCAGCGTCCAAAACCTGCGCGACGGCCGCGATGTCGATAGCCTGCTCGCCGCCCCGTTCTTGATCCAACAACGCGCCGCGGTCAGCGCCGCCGAGCATGACTACGCCTCCGCCGCGACGCTCTCGCACCAGGCCGCCGCCCAGGACGCCGTCATGGCCCGAGGCGCGTGGATATACGAGGTGTTCGCGAGGCTAGGCCTGCACGATCCTTCCGGAGCCCGGCGGCTGGTGCGCGGCAAGTTCCTGAGCCCCGGAGAAGCCCAGCTTTGGCGCGATGAGATCGACTATCGCACGGCCCTGGCGCTTGAGGATTGGCCAGCGGCGGCCCAGGCCATGCGGCGCGCCGATGCGACCTACGCCAAGTCGAAGGCGCTCTTCTACCAACGCTTTCGACGGCGCGTGGCCCAGCCGCAGCTGGCCCTGGCCTTGGCGCGGACCGGCGACCTGGACGGCGCCAAGGCGGCGCTCGCCGGCGCGCCCACGGATTCGTACTGGGTGGTGATCGCCAAGGGCCAGGTCGCCGGTCTGTCCGGCGACGTCCTCGCATCAGAGCGCTGGTTCGCCAAGGCCGCGGCCCAAGCGCCAAGCCTGGCCGACGCCGAGCAGGCCTGGGGCCGGGCCAGACTGGATCGCCGCGACGCGGCCGGCGCCATCGCGCAATTCAAGGCCGCTCACCGCAAGGCGCCGCTCTGGGCCGACCCCTTGAAGCTTTGGGGCGACGCCTTGGCGCTCCAGGGCGACCATCGCGCCGCCGCGCGAAAATACGCCGAGGCCGCCAAGCGGGCGCCGCGCTGGGGCGCGCTCCACCTAGCCTGGGGTCGCGCCCTGCTCGCTCAAGGACGACACGCTGAGGCCGAGGCCAAACTCCGCCTCGCCGCCTCGCTCGACCTGTCGCCCAAGGACCGCGCCGCCATCGACCGGTTGCTGATCGCGAAGGCGTCTTAGGTGTCTCGTTCTCGCCGACCAGCGCGAAGGGCATGGACGAACCCGCGTTCGTCGGCCACAAGGAACGGAAAATGCCATGATGCGGGCAAATGGCGGCGAGCGGGGTCTCGTCCGTCATCCAAGCATCGGGGCGCGTCGTAGAAAACTCGCGTCGACATAAGGACGTCGCGCCAATGGCGCTCGAGGGGACCTCATGAACAAGCGTTTCGCTTTGCTTATCATCGCGGCCATGGTGCTGGGCGTCGCGGTCGGCTGGGGCATCAACCAGACGATGGACCCGGTCGCCGCCAAGGCCGCCGCCGGCAACCTGTCGCTGATCACCGACATCTTCCTGCGCCTGATCAAGATGATCATCGCGCCGCTGGTCTTCACCACCCTGGTGGCCGGCATCGCCCACATGGAAGACGCCGCCGCCGTCGGCCGCATCGGCGCCAAGACCATGGTGTGGTTCATCAGCGCCTCGGCCGTGTCGCTGCTGCTGGGCCTGCTGATGGTCCACCTGCTGCATCCGGGCGCCGGCCTGAACCTGACCGAGATGTCGACCTCGGCCGCGCCCGCCGCGACCACCGAAGCCTTCACCCTGAAGGGCTTCATCACCCACCTGGTGCCGGTCTCTATCTTCGACGCCATGGCCAAGAACGAGATCCTGCAGATCGTCGTCTTCTCGCTGTTCGTCGGCACGGCCGTCGCCTCGCTGGACAACAAGGCGCCGCAGATCCTGGAACTGGCCGAGCAGGCCGCCTCGGTGATGCTGAAGGTCACCAACTTCGTCATGAAGCTGGCCCCGCTGGCCATCTTCGCGGCCCTGGCCTCGACCATCGCCACCCAGGGCCTGTCGATGCTGGCCGTCTACGGCAAGTTCGTGCTGGGCTTCTACGCCACCATGGGCACGCTGTGGCTGATCCTGTTCGCCGCCGGCGCCCTGGTGCTGGGCAAGCGCGTGATCCCGCTGTTCGGCATCATCCGCGACCCGGCCCTGCTGGCCTTCTCGACCGCCTCGTCGGAAGCCGCCTATCCGCGCATCCTCGACAGCCTGCCCAAGGTGGGCGTGCGCCGCCGCATCGTCTCGTTCGTCCTGCCGTTGGGCTATTCGTTCAATCTCGACGGCTCGATGCTCTACTGCACCTTCGCCACCATGTTCATCATGCAGGCCCATGGCGTGCACCTGTCGATCCAGCAGCAGATCTTCATGCTGCTGCTGCTGATGGTGACTTCCAAGGGCATCGCCGGCGTGCCGCGCGCCTCGCTGGTGGTGATCATGGCCACCCTGACCTATTTCGGCCTGCCGGAAGGCTGGATCGCGCTGGTCCTCGGCGTCGACCACCTGCTGGACATGGGCCGCTCGGCCACCAACGTCGTCGGCAACAGCGTCGCCGCCGCCGTGGTCGCCAAGTGGGAGGGCGAACTGGACGATATCGTCCCGGACGAAGAGGCCGAGCCCGCCAAGGCCTAGCGCCGGCCTGAAACCCTTAGCCCGCAAGGGCTGGACGAGAGCCCGCCTCCACCTCGGAGGCGGGCTTTTTCGTGTACAGTTTCAAATGTACAGTAAAAACTTGACAAGCCCCGGGAGAGGTCCAATCTCTTGATGCGAGGGACTATTAGGACGACGTCATGAGCAAGATCACCCACATCGCGCGCGCAGCGCTGATCGGGCTCGCCATCGCGGGCCCCATGGCGCTTGGGGGGGCCAACTTCGCTTCGGCCCAGGGCTCGGCCCCGGCCGCCGAGAGCACGGCCAAGCCGGCTAAGGCGCCCCGCCAATGCTTCTACCTGTCCGACTGGCGCGGCTGGACCGCTCCGGACAAGGACACCCTGTACATGAAGGTCCGTGGTCGCGACGTCTATCGCGTCGACCTGGCCTACGGCTCCAACCAGCTGACCTGGCCGGGCACGCACCTGGTCTCGGTGATCCGCGGTCCCGACAGCGTCTGCCACCCGCTGGACCTGGACTTGCGCGTCTCGGACGGCTTCGGCATGCCCATCCCGATCCGGGCCAAGACCATTACCAAGCTGACCCCGGAAGAGATCAAGGCGCTGCCCAAGAAGTACCAGCCCTAAACGCTGGCGCTCTCGAAAACCTGAAGCGGCCGCGCTCCCGAGCGCGGCCGTTTTCGTATCAGCCCGCCGCCGCGTTCAGCAGGGCCACGATCATGGCGTTGGCCGGGGTGGCGATCCCGTGCGCCGCGCCCTTGCGGACGATCACGCCGTTGCGGGCGTCCAGCTCCATCGGCCGGCCGGCGGCGCGGTCGGCGTGCAGGGAGTTCATCGAGTCCGGCGCGTGCGTGCGGTAGCCGGCGATCACCTGGTCAGCCAGGTCGTCCGAGAGATCCGCCCCCTCGGCCCGCCCCACCGCCACGCACTCGCGCACCAGGGCTCGCATGACCTCCGCCGCGCCCTCGTCGTGGGCGACCTTGGCCGGCTGCAGGGTCAGGGCGTTGACCGCCCCGGCGCAATTCAGGGCCAGCTTCTTCCAGGCCTCGGTGGTGAAGTTGGTCACCACCTGGATCTCGATCGGCGTGGGGGCGAACAGGGCGGCGAAGGCCTCCCCCGCCGCGCCGGCCGGGACCTTGATCCACCCGTTGCGCCGCTGCAGCACGCGCCCTGGGGCCGAGCGCTCGGCCGGGATGTCGACCACCGCCGGGACGAGGTTCTCGGCCGCGACTTTCCCTTCGAAGGGGACGGTGTGCTCGACGCCGTTGCGGAGGATCGCCACCCGCGTGCCGGGCCCGACGAGGACATTGAGCCAGGCCCAGGTCGCGTCGGTGTGATAGGTCTTGGTCGCCACCAGCACCCAATCGGCGGGTTCAAGACCCGCTGGCGAGGTCGCCACGCGCGGGGCGGCCGTGATCGGCCCCTCGGGCGTCTCGACCGCCAGGCTCTCGAAGGGTGTGCGGACGCAGACCGTCACCGCGTGAGCGGGGTTCTGGGCCAGCCACGCGGCCACCGTGCCGCCGACGGCGCCCGGGCCGATCACCGCGATGGTCGTCATAGTGGAGCTCCGTCCTTGCGTCGGCCTCTCCTAGAGCGCCATCGCGACGGGGTCACGAACTTCGTGGACCGACCAGACCGGGCGGAGGGGGGACCGCCGCCCGGCGCCTTCGTCAGGCGGGCGTCATCTCCTCGACCGTGAGGAAGCCGTCGCGATCGACGTCCAGCCCCTCGAAGCGATCGCTGGCCTTCTTGCGCATCCCCGCTACGGCCGCGTCGACGACGGCATCCGGCGCCTTGGTCTTCATCTGGGCCAGGGCCGCGTCTGGGATCGTCGAGCCCTCGACGTACTCGGCCCGGGTCAGGCGCTTGTCGGCGTCGCGGTCGCCCATCCGGACGATGGCCATGGCCGCGCCGACCCGCATCACCCGATATTCCTGGAAGCTCAGCTTGCCGTCGCCATCGCTGTCGAGCCGGCCGAACACCTCGGCGTCGCCACCCTTGGCCAGCCGCCAGCCTTTGGCTGCGGGCTTGGGCTCCGAGGATCCCATCCGCATCGAATAGATCACCCCGTCGTCGGGGCGCTTGAATTCCTTGAGGACGACGACGCCATCCTTGTCGGCGTCCATGGCCGCGAAGTCGCCGCGCAGGCTGGTCGCCTGGCTGGCCTGCGGCGTCAGGGTCACGGCGAGGCCCAGCAGGGCGGCGGCCGCGACGGTGGGATAGACGAAGGTTCTGCGGATCATGACGGCTCTTTCCGATGTGAGGATTTCCACCGGACGCGCCAGATAGCTTTCGATGAAGTCGCGCAGGACGTCGCTCGCCGGCCGGTTCTCGTCCTCGCACCGCCGCATGAAGTCGCGCTTCATGCCGTGGGGGAGACGCACCTGCAGGGTTTCCGATTTCTTGGGCTTGCGGTTCATCGTGACAAAGGTTTCTGGCGTTCCGGAGCCCCAGGCAAGCCCCGATCGCCGCCGACCGAAACAAGGAAGCCGTCCTGACGCCAGCGCGAATTTGTACGTACACGCGATTGCGGGCCCGCGCGGTCACCGCCGCGCCGGTTAGCGCTTGTGGACGCTGGCCTCGGGCGTGAAGAAGCTGCCCTGCAACGGCACATAGCAAGGCGTCTTGCCCAGACGCACCATGCCCTGGCGATCCTTCTCCTTGCGGCCGGCCCCGAACGAGACCGAGCAGTTCAGTCCCCGGAAATAGGCTACGCCGCCCGGGGTCACGGCCGCCGGCTGCGGATCGCCATAGGAGCGCCCCGAAGCCCCCGCCGCCGCGACCTCCGCGTAATAGGCCCGTTTCCCGGGATCCATGGGCGCGGCGTAGCTGGGCGCGTTGGCGTCCAGCTTGCCCAGCCGCTCCTCGCAGGCCTCGCGTTCCTGGCGGGTCCGAGACGCCGCCCGCGTGCAGCCAGCGCCGGCCCGAAGCGCGGCGCGCAGGTTCTCCGGGGCAGGCGCGCCGGACCCGCTAGTCGGCGGCATGGGGATCGGCCCAACGCCTTCGGGCGAAGGCGGGAGGGACCGAGCATCGTTCTCGACCCGGCGCGGCGCGGGCGCGACAACGCCAGCGGCGGTCGGACGCGCGCCGAGCTTCGGGAGCTTGAGACGCTCCGGCGTCGCGGGCTTGATCAGCGCGACGGACATCGAGGAAGGATCGGGACCATTGGCGAACAGGTTCGGCTCAACGGGCCGGGCCAGCCAGCCCAACAGGGCCGCGTGCAGCGCCAACGAAAGCGCTGCGATCAGCCCTAGCCGTCGCCGTCGAATGACCGCCATCCCGTCGCCCCAACCCGAAGCTGCGAGACTGCTCTTTCAGTTGTGTCCGAAGCGGGGCCGCACCAAGGCGACGGTCAGGCCACCGCCCCGAAACGACGAAGGGCGAGACCCGGCTTCCGCCAAGTCCCGCCCTTCACCTACGCCCACAAGAAAGGGCTCTTATTCCGCCGGCAGGTTCTCGCCGCGCTTGGCCAGCATCTGGTCGAAGCTGGACCAGACGCCCTCGCCGCCGTGCCACTGACCCTTGGTCGCGGCCTTCGAGTACTCGGTCGCCCGGGCCTCGAAGAAGTTGGCGTGCTCGACGCCCGACAGCAGCGACTGCAGCCAGGGCAGCGGGTTTTCCTTCACGCCATACACTTCCGGCAGGTGCAGCTGGCGCAGGCGCCAGTCGGCGATGAAGCGGATGTACTTCTTGATGTCGTCCGGGGTCATGCCCTGGATCTCGCCGGCCTCGAAGGCCAGGTCGATGAAGTTGTCTTCCATGGTGACCACGGTCTTGCAGCAGTCGACGATGTCGTCGGCCACGGCCTTGGTCACGCACTTCGTCTCGGCGTTGAACGCGTGGTAGAGCTTGATGATGCCTTCGCAGTGCAGGCTCTCGTCGCGGATCGACCACGAGACGATCTGGCCCATGCCCTTCATCTTGTTGAAGCGCGGGAAGTTCATCAGCATCGCGAACGAGGCGAACAGCTGCAGGCCTTCGGTGAAGCCGCCGAACATGGCCAGGGTGCGGGCGATGTCGGCATTGGTCTCAACGCCAAACTTCTGCATGAAGTCGTGCTTGTCGCGCATGGCCTGGTATTCCATGAACGCGCCGAACTCGCTTTCCGGCATGCCGATGGTCTCAAGCAGCAGCGCGTAGGCCGCGATATGGATGGTCTCCATATTGGCGAACGACGACAGCATCATCTTCACTTCGGTCGGTTTGAACACCCGGCCGTAGCGTTCCATGTAGTTGTCGGCGACCTCGATGTCCGACTGGGTGAAGAAGCGGAAGATCTGCGTCAGCAGGTTCCGTTCCTTGTCGTTCAGCTTGACGGCCCAGTCCTTGAGGTCCTCGCCCAGCGGCACCTCTTCGGGCATCCAGTGGACCTGCTGCTGCTTCTTCCAGAAGTCGTAGGCCCACGGATAGCGGAACGGCTTGTAGGCGCCGGAGGGGGTCAGGAGGCCGGGCGTGGTGATCAGCTTGGCGGACATGAGCGAACCCTGGAGGCGAGACTGGTGGGCCAGAATCGTGGAGCGACGATAAGCTCATTCACACTAGCAAAGCCCTCGGGTTCATCTAGTGGTCCTGGTGTCGCAGTCACACAAGATGTTGTGAGTGTGGTGTGGATAAGTCGGAGAGCTCGACCATGACGGCCTATCGGATTTTCAGCGCTCTGGGCTCCGGCGGCGTGCCTGTCGAGGCCGCTATGTCCTTGATCGGCCTACCCTATGAGGTGGTCGAGGCTCCGACCTGGGAGGGCGAGGCGCAGCAGGCCAAGGTCGCCGTGGTCAACCCGCTGAAGCAGATCCCGGCCCTGGTCACGCCCGAGGGCGAGACCATCACCGAGAGCGCCGCCATGCTGATCTGGCTGGCCGACAGGTTCCCCGAGGCCAAGCTCGGTCCGGCCATTGAGGCCCCCGAGCGCGCCCAGTTCCTGCGCTGGATGACGTTCATCCCGGCCTCGATCTATTCGCTGTTCTGGGTGCGCGACGATCCCTCGCGCCTGGGCGGGCCCGATCCCGAGGTCCAGGCCCGGATCAAGGCCGCCACCGCCGAGCGCGTCCTCGATTGCTGGGCGATGATGGAGAGCCAGCTCACCCCCGGCCGCTACCTCCTCGGTGACGAGCTGAGCGTGCTCGACCTCTATGTCACCGTCGTCAGCCGCTGGGGCCCGCGCCGGGTGCGATTCTACGAGGTCGCCCCGCGCATGGGCGAGGTGGTCAAGCGCGTCGACGCCGACCCGCGCCTGGCGGACTTCTGGTCCAAACGCTTTCCGTTCTTCGAGGGCTGGGAACGGCTGGGGCAGCAGGCCTAGTGACCGCCCTCATGCTGAAGACGATCGTGATCAGGAGCCTGGCGGCCGGGGCGGCGATGCTCCTCATGGGCGCGGCCCAGACGCAGGACGCGCCCTATGCGGTGGCGCCAAGCCTGTTCCAGCCGAACCTTCCGGACCTTGGCCTGAAGCCGGCGCCGGGCGCGGAGACCTTCACCGTCTTCGCGCCGACCGCGACGACGGACCGGTTCAGCAACGGCGTCGTGCTGATCCCGTTCAAGGGCCGTCTCTACGCCCAGTGGCAGAGCTCGGCGCGCGACGAGGATTCCGCCGACACCTGGGTGGCCTACAGCGTCAGCGGCAACGGCCAGACCTGGAGCGCCCCGAAGGCCCTGGCCCCAGCCGGCGAACGCGGGCTGATGCGGTCCAGCGGCGGCTGGTGGACGGACGGCAAGACCCTGGTCGCCTACGCCAATGTCTGGCCGGAGGGCTTCCAGTCGGGCGCCGGCGGCTATGCCGAATATCGCACCAGCCGCGACGGCCGGACCTGGAGCGCGCCGCGCCGGGTGATGGGCGCGGACGGCCGCTCGGTCGAGGGCGTCATCGAGCAGGACCCGCATCGGATCGACGGCCGGGTGCTGACCGCCTTCCACCTGCGCCCCGGCATGATCGCCAAGCCGTTCTTCACCGACGATCCCCTGGGCGTCGCCGGCTGGACCGAGGGGCGGATGACCAACCTGCCGCGCGATGCGGCCAATGCCGCCGCGCCGCACGAGCGCCGGCTCAGCCGCGAGATCGAGCCCAGCCTGTTCCGCCGCGCCGACGGCTGCCTGGTCATGGTGTTCCGCGACGAACAGCTGAGCTTCCGCCAGCTGGCGGCGGAAAGCTGCGACCGGGGCGTGACCTGGACCACGCCCGCCCTGACCGCGATGCCGGACGCCCGGGCCAAGCAGTCCGCCGGCAACCTGCCCGGCGGGGCGGCCTATCTGGTCAACACGCCCAACAGCGACCGCCCGCGCATGCCCCTGGCGGTGACCCTCAGCCCGGACGGGCGCCTCTTCGATCGCAGCTGGCTGCTCCGCGGCCAAGGCGACCTGCAGCCCCTGCGGTTCGAGGGCAAGTACAAGCGGCCAGGCTACCACTACCCCAAGAGCGTGATCTGGAACGGCCACCTCTACATCGGCTACGCGGCCAACAAGGAGGACGTCCAGGTGACGCGGGTTCCGGTCGGGTCGCTACGGTGAGAGGCGGACTCCTTCTCGGTGAGAAGGCGGACCATTTCGACAGGTCAGGGCACGTTGTTGCCCCGGCAAGCGCCCCTGGCTGGTCGCGGACGCATCATTATTCCCCGCCCCGCCCCTTTACGCGCGCCCGCTCCCCCGCTAAAAGCCCCGCCGATGCAGTTTCGCGCCACCACGATTATTACCCCGAAAACGACCCGCTGCGGCGGGGCGTGGTCGGGTGTGCGCGCGAACTAGCGAGCATCCCACCAGCCCCGCCGATGCGCGGGGCGGCTCTCACACCAAGAGACCTCTAGCTCCCGCGCCTCCGCACTTTCAGGAGACGTAGACCCGTGAGCTTCAAGTTTTCCCGAACCAATCCGCCGCGTGTCGGCGTCGTCGGCGCCACCGGCCTGGTCGGCGGCATGATGCGCGAGCTGCTGGCCGAGCGGGACTTCCCGCTGGCGCAACTGCGCCTGTTCGCCTCGGCCCGCTCGGCCGGGACCAAGGTCGAGTTCAAGGGGACGCAGGTCGTGGTCGAGGACGCCTCGACCGCCGACTTCGCCGGCCTGGACATCGTGTTCTTCTCGGCAGGCGGCGACACCTCGCGCGTGCTGGCTCCCAAGGCCGCCGCGGCCGGGGCCGTGGTGATCGACAACTCGTCGGCCTGGCGCAGCGATCCCGACGTCCCGCTGGTGGTGGCCGAGGTCAATCCGCACGCTCTGGCCAACATCCCCAAGGGCATCGTCGCCAACCCCAACTGCACCACCATGGCCGCCATGCCGGCCCTGAAGCCGCTGCATGACAAGGCGGGCCTGAAGCGCCTGACCGTCAGCACCTACCAGGCCGCCTCCGGCGGCGGGGTCGAGGGCATCCAGGTACTGTCCGAGCAGCTGCGAGCTGGCGCCGCCGGCGACCTGGACGGCCTAGCCCAGTCGCCCGACGCCGCGCCCCTGCCCGCCCCCCGCAAGTGGGCCGTGCCGCTGGCCTACAACGTCGTGCCGCTGAACTACGTGCTGGGCGAGGACGGCTACACCGAGGAAGAGCTGAAGCTGCGCGACGAGAGCCGCAAGATCCTCGAGATCCCCGGCCTGCCGGTCAGCGGCACCTGCGTGCGCGTGCCGGTCTTCACCGGCCACTCGCTGTCGATCAACGCCGAGTTCGAGCGCCCGCTGTCCGTGGCCGAGGCGACCGCGCTGCTGGCCGCCGCGCCGGGCGTGGTGCTGGACGATGTGCCCAACCCGCTGGCCGCCACCGGCCAGGATCCGGTGTTCGTCGGCCGCATCCGCCCCGACCCCACCGTGGCCCACGGCCTGGCGCTGTTCGTGGTCGGCGACAACCTGCGCAAGGGGGCGGCTCTGAACGCGGTGCAGATCGCGGAAGTGATGCTGGACGCTTAAATGTCGAAGGGCGGGCGCTACGGCGTCCGCCCCATCGGCCAATCCACGTCGACCTCCGCCGCCAGGAAGTCGATGAACGCCCGCACCCGCGCCGGCAGCGGCCCGGCGTGCCCCACATAGACGGCGCTGATCGTCTCGACGTCGCCGGAGTTGAAGTCCTCCAGCACCGGAACCAGCCGCCCCGCCGCGATGTCGTCCGCGATGTGAAACATGGAAAGCCGCGTGATCCCCTGCCCCGCCAGGGCCAGCCGCGCGGCGCTCTCGCCGTCGCCGACCATGGCCCGGCCGTGGGCCGGATAGCAGACCCTCAGCCCCTCGACCGTGAACGGCCACTCGTCGCAATGGCGGGCGAAGTTGAAGACGATCAGGTCGTGGCCGGCCAGGTCGTCGGGATGGGCCGGCGTCCCACGCCGCGCCAGATAGTCGGGCGAGGCGACCAGCGCCATGCGGCTGTCGCCCAGCTTTTTCGCCACCAGCTGCGAGGGCCGCAGCGGCCCGACCCGGATCGCCAGCTCGGCCCGTTCGTCCAAGAGATCGATGACCTGGTCCGTGAGAGTGACATCGACCTGCACCTCGGGATTGGCCGCCGTGAACCTCGGGATCAGGGCCAGCAGGTGATGCAGGCCGAACGGGACGTTGGAATTGATCCGCAGCCGCCCCTTGGGCACGGCGCAGGCGGCGACCGAGCGCTCGGCCTCGTCCAGGTCGGCCAGCACCCGCAGCGCCCGCTCGTGGAAGGTCATGCCCTCGGCGGTGAGCTGCAGCTTGCGGGTCGAGCGCACGACGAGGCGCGAGCCCAGCCGGGCCTCCAGCCGGGCCACCAGCTTGCTGACCGCCGACGGACTCATCGACAGCGCCTTGGCGGCGGCGGTGAAGCCGCCCTCCTCCACGACCCGGGCGAAGACCTCCATCTCGCCGGAGCGGTTGATGTCCGAGCGCGCCATCGTGCCCTCAAGTCACAAGTGAAGTTCCTGACGGCAATCTAATTCATCGAAGGACCAGGCGCCATCTGACAGCTCGACACCTCAACGAGAGCCGCCCGAGCGCCATCATGCCCCTCGCCCTCTATGCCCTGACCGTCGGCGCCTTCGGCATCGGCGTCACCGAATTCATCATCATGGGCCTGCTGATCCAGGTCTCCGCCGACCTCGGCGTCTCGATCCCCGCCGCCGGCCTGTTGATGACCGGCTACGCCCTGGGCGTCTTCGTCGGCGCGCCGATCCTGACGCTGGCGACCCGCCGCCTGCCGCGCAAGACCACCCTACTGGTGCTGATGGCGATCTTCACCCTGGGCAATGTCCTGGCCGCCATCGCCCCGACCTACGGGGTGCTGATGGGCGCGCGGCTGGTCACGGCCCTGGCCCACGGGACCTTCTTCGGCGTCGGGTCGCTGGTCGCCGTCTCCCTCGTGCCGCCCGAGCGCAAGGCCTCGGCCATCTCGATCATGTTCACCGGCCTGACCATCGCCACCCTGCTGGGCGGCCGTTCGGGGCCTGGCTAGGCCTGGCGTTCGGCTGGCGCGCGGCATTCTGGGCCGTGGCGGGCGTGGGCCTGCTGGCCTTCGCGGTCCTGGCCGCCCTGGTTCCCAGCGCCCAGGACAAGATCGAACCGGCGCCCCTGCGCGAGGAATTCGCCGTCCTGGCCCGTCCGCAGGTGCAGCTGGGACTGCTGATGACCGTGCTCGGCTTCGGCGGCGTCTTCGCGGTCTTCACCTACATCCAGCCGATCCTCACGGAATTGGCCGGCTTCTCGAAGGAAGCCGTCTCGCCGATCCTGCTGGTGTTCGGCGCGGGGCTGGTGGTCGGCAACCTGGTCGGCGGGCGCTGGGCCGACAAGGGCCTGAACGCGGCTCTGGTCGGGACCCTGGTTCTGCTGACCGTGGTCATGGGCGGCTCGGCCTTCGCCTTCCACAGCCAGGCCGGGGCGGTGATCGTCGCCTTCCTGCTGGGCGCGGCCGCCTTCGCCACCGTCGCGCCGCTGCAGATGCGCGTGCTGTCGCAAGCCGGCGGCGCGGGCCAGGGCCTGGCGTCCAGCCTGAACATCGCCGCCTTCAACCTCGGCAACGCCTTCGGCGCCTGGCTGGGCGGGGCGGTGATCGCCCAGGGCCCGGGCCTCTCGGCCGTGCCGCTGATCGCCGCCGCCGTTCCGGCCTCGGCCCTGCTTCTCGCTGTCTTCAGCCTGAGCCTCGAACGCCGCGCCGCCCGCCTCGCGATCGCCTGATCCCTGTCTTCCCAAGGAGAATTCCCATGGAATACCGCACGCTGGGCCGCTCCGGCCTGAAGGTCCCCGCCTTGAGCTTTGGCGCCGGCACGTTCGGCGGCCAGGGCCCGTTGTTCAGCGCCTGGGGCGACACCGACATCGCCGGCGCCCGCCGGATGATCGACATCTCGCTCGAGGCCGGCCTGACCCTGTTCGACACCGCCGACGTCTATTCGAACGGCGCGTCGGAGGAGATTCTGGGCGCCGCCCTCGAAGGCCGCCGCGACCAGGCGCTGATCTCGACCAAGCTGGGCCTGCCGATGGGCGATGGTCCGCAGGACGCCGGCAGCTCGCGCCACCGCCTGATACGCGGCGTCGAGGATGCCTTGACCCGTCTGAAGACCGACCGCATCGACCTGCTGCAACTGCACGCCTTCGACGGGACGACGCCGGTCGAGGAGACCCTGGCCGCCCTCGACGACCTCGTCCGCGCCGGCAAGGTCCTGTACGTCGGCGCCTCCAACTTCTCCGGCTGGGAACTGATGAAGTCGCTGGCCGCCGCCGACCGCCACGGCTGGCCGCGCTATGTCGCTCACCAGGCCTATTATTCGCTGGTCGGGCGCGACTACGAGTGGGAGCTGATGCCGCTGGCCGCCGACCAGGGCGTCGGGGCCATGGTCTGGAGCCCGCTGGGCTGGGGCCGCCTGACCGGCAAGATCCGCCGTGGCCAGCCTTTGCCGCAGACCAGTCGCCTGCACGAAACCGCCGACTTCGGTCCGCCCGTGGACGACGAGCGCCTCTATCGCGTGGTCGACGCCCTCGACGCCATCGCCGCCGAGACCGAGAAGACCATCCCCCAGGTCGCCATCAACTGGCTGCTACGCCGCCCCACGGTCTCCAGCGTCATCATCGGCGCTCGCACCGAAGAACAGCTGCGCCAGAACCTGGGCGCGGTCGGTTGGAGCCTGACGCCCGAGCAGGTCGCTCGGCTGGACGCCGCCAGCGCCGTGACCCCGGCCTATCCCTATTATCCCTACTGGCGCGAAGGCGGCTTTCGGCAGGTGAACCCGCCGTTGGTTTAGGGCTCCGAACACTCGTCATCCCGGGCGGCGTAGCCGACCCGGGACCCAGGGGCCAAGCGCAATGCGGTTGCCCCTGGGTCCCGGCTCTCCGCTTCGCTGCGGCCGGGATGACGAGGAGGGGTTTGGCGAAAGACCAACCGATCCGCTCGCCAAGCGCGACTTTGGCGCTTATGCCTCGCCCCATGCTGACCGATCCGTTCTTCTACGCGGTGGCCATCCCGGCCGTGATCCTGCTGGGCCTGGCCAAGGGCGGGTTCGCCGGGATCGGGGTGGTGGCGGTGCCGATGATGGCCCTGGCCGTCTCTCCGGTCATGGCCGCCTCGGTCGTCCTGCCGATCCTGCTGGTCCAGGACGTGGTCAGCGTCTGGGCCTTCCGGAAGAGCTGGGACAAGGGCCTGTTGATCCTGATGCTGCCCGCGGCGGCGGTCGGCATCTTCCTGGGCTGGGCCCTGGCCGCCTTCGTCAAGGAGGCGGCGGTCGAGCTGGCGGTCGGCGTGATCTCGGTCGCCTTCGCCCTGCAGCGCCTATGGGCCGAGCGGGCGGTCAAGGCCGCCCAGCAGGTAGAGGCCGGACCGGGTCGTCCGTGGCTCGGCGCCCTGTGCGGGGCGGCGGCCGGCTTCACCAGCCAGATCGCCCACGCCGGGGGCCCGCCGTTCCAGATCTATGTCCTGCCCCGGCGCCTGGCGCGGGATACGTTCATCGGCACCAGCGCCATCTTCTTCGCGGTCGTGAATTGGATGAAGGTCCCGGCCTATGTCGCCCTGGGCCAGTTCACCCCCAAGGTGCTGCTGACCGCCGGCGTCTTTCTGCCATTGGCCATCGCCTCGACCTGGGCCGGGGTCTGGCTGGTGCGTCGCGTGCCGGCAGAAGGCTTCTACAAGGTCATCTACGTGCTGCTGGTCGTCGTGGGCGGCAAGCTGGTCTTCGATGGCGCGCGCGGGTTGGTCTTCTAGAGTCGTTTTCGCCGCGGCGTGTCGCAATCGCCCTTTCGCGGCCACGATGATCGACGCTTATATGTCATGGAACGGACCTAGGTTCGAACCTAGGCGCCATACCAGCGGGCGGGCCATGACTGAGACCACCACGACCCAGATCGTCGTCGACAAGCCGCCGACGCACTATCCGACCCCCGGCGCCAAGTGCGCCGACCTGGTGGTGCACCTGGCCGGCCTGGCCTGCGCTCTTCTGGGCGGCGGGATCCTGCTGGGCCTGGCCTTCGGGCTGGGCGACATCAAGCAAGTGGCCGCGATCAGCGTCTACACGGTGGGCCTGATCCTGATGCTGTCGCTGTCGACGGCCTACAACTTCGCCAAGGCTCGTTGGCGGCCGCTGCTGCGCCGCTTCGACCACGCCGGCATCTTCGTGATGATCGCCGCCTCTTACACGCCCTTCACCACCCAGAACCTGACCGGCTGGTGGGCGATCGGCATGACCACGGCGGTCTGGACGGTGGCGGGGATCGGCATCGCGGCCAAGCTGTTCCTGCCCGGCCTGGATAAGCGCTTCTGGGTCGGCCTGTACCTGGCCCTGGGCTGGCTGGTCCTGGTCGCGGTCAAGCCGATGATCGAGGGCCTGTCTTGGGTGGCCCTGCTGCTGCTGGCCATCGGCGGCCTGGTCTATTCGACCGGAACCATCTTCTATCTCATGCGTCGTCTGAAATTCCGCCGCGCCATCTGGCACGGCCATGTGATCGGCGGCGCCGGTCTGCACTACGCGGCCGTCCTGGTGGGCGTGGTGCTGACCAGTTCCCACTAGTTTCGAGGTGGACTTGGACAAGGATCCCGCTGGCAAGATCAGCCTCCAGGGCTTCTTCAAGGACTGGAAATCCAACGATCCGCTGCGCGGCAAGCGCCTGCCGACCCCGCCCGCCGACCGGCAGGTGCAGGCGGTGGGCTTTCCCGGCGTGCGGCTGACCGTCGACCAGGCCGAGGACGCCCTCAGGCAGGCCGCCGACCGCCTGGCGCCGCTGCGCTCGCTGATCGGGCGCGACGAGTTCAACATCCTGGCCCTGTCCGGCGGCGCGGCGGGCGGCGCCTATGGCGCGGGCGTGCTGACGGGCCTGAGCAAGGCCGGGCGGCGGCCCGACTTCGCCATCGTCACCGGGGTCAGCACCGGCGCGCTGATCGCCCCCCTGGCCTTCCTGGGCTCGGCCTGGGACGAGCGCCTGACCGACGCCTATGTCGGCGGTCACGCGACCGAGCTGCTCAGCCTGCGCCGCCTGGCCCCCGCCCTGGGTCCCAGCATCTTCAAGGGCGACTCCCTCGAGGCCATCGTCGAGACCTTCGTCGATCAGGAGATGGTCGAGGCGGTCGCGGTCGAGCACGCCAAGGGCCGCCGCCTGCTGATCGCCACCACCAATCTCGACAGCCAGCGCGCCGTGGTCTGGGACATGGGCGAGATCGCCACCCACGGCGGCGAGGAAGCGCTAAAGCTGTTCCGCACCCTGCTGGTCGCCTCATCCTCGGTGCCGGGGATCTTTCCGCCCAAGCTGATCGACGTCGAGGTCGACGGTCAGATCTATCAGGAAATGCACGTCGACGGCGGTGTCGCCGCGCCGCTGTTCCTGATGCCCGACGCCCTGCTGCACTGGCGCAACCTCGGGTCCCGCTTCCGGCGCGGCCGGGTGCACGTGATCGTCAACACCGTGCTGGACCCCTCCAGCCAGTCGACCCCGCCCGGCGTGGCCTCGATCATGAGCCGCAGCTTCGACACCATGCTGCGGTTCTCGTATCGCCAGGCGCTGAGCCTGGCCGCCGGCTTCTGCTCGCGTCACAACCTGCCGCTCTCGGTGGCCTCGATCCCCAACAGCTTCGAAGGCATGAACTTGCTGAAGTTCGAGACCGACCTGATGCGGCGGATCCACGACGCCGGCGTCGAGAACGCGATGGCCGGCTTGGTCTGGACCAACGCCGTCGAGGAACAGAGCTTGTGGCGGGGGCTGTTCAAAAGGCCGCCGGCCGCCTCGCCCGTGGCGGGAACGGGCGTGATGATCCGCGAGGAGCCTGACGCGCTCGGCCTCGAGGCGCCGCTGGAGCCCTAAGCGGGGGCGACGGCGCGGCTCATCGCGGGCTGGACGCGCACGAGGACGCTGAACGGGAAGAACCCGCCATGGCCACCGCCTGACCAACGCGGCCTGAGCGAAGGGTCCGGCTCTCTAAGCCTTCTTCAGCCAGCGCGCGCGCAGCTTCTCGACGTTCGGCGGGTCGCCACGAAAGTCGGAGGCCAGGCCCAGGCGGGCGTTGCACGACGGACAGCGGACCGACTCCTCGTCGGGCAGGTCGGCGGGCGGGTCGAAGCGCGTACCGCACGGCTTGCACTTCCAGTCGCCCACGGCCGGAGGCGGCGGGGGCGGCGGCGGCGCGGCCTGGGGCGTGACGAACACCGTACGCCCCGCCGGCTTGACCATGCGCTCGAGCGGCGGCGGGCCGCCAGGCGCGGCGACGCCGCTCTTGAGGCTCAGGGTCTTGCGGCGCGGGGGCTCGCTCTCGCTCATGATCTCGCGGGGCCTATGGACAGATCGGCGCTAGCTGCATGAAAGCGGCCGGAAACACAAGCTTTTAGGGGCGCGGAGCCCTACCAGTGCGGCTTCAGGCTGAAGGACAGGGCCACCACGTCATCCTTCTGGGTGGCGAGGCCCATGATGCCTTCCTTGGCGCGGATCTCGCGGTGGATGTAGCCGAACGAGGCCTGCATCGGGCCCTTGCGCCAGGCGACACCGGCCTGGCTGTCGCCGATCAGGCGGCTGGTGGCGTCCTGAGTGAAGCCCGCGCGGCTCCAGTCGCCATTCTGGCCACGCAGCATGTTCAGGCCCACGGCCCGACCGCTGGCGGCGGCATAGATGTACCAGCGACCGCGGCCGCCGAAAGCCTCATCGCCCTCGCGCACGTTGAGGGCGTCGTTCACCCGGTCGCCCACGTTCCGCTTCTTGCCCAGGCGCACGGTCGCCCCGGCCTCCGCCGACCCGCCGGCCCCGCCGAAGCCCACGCCCGCGTGCGGCGTGACGTCGAGGGCGTATTTGCGGCCCGCCAAGGCGACGGCCGAGGGCCAGCCGCGCGTGACGGTGACGTCGACGTCCTGAACCTCGTAGGCCTCGCTGTCGGGACGAACCAGGCTCAGGGGCGCGATCCCGGCGTTCCGGGCCACGCCGGCGACTGAGACCCGCACCTGATTGATCGGACCACCGGCCACGCCTTGGTAGGCGAAAGCGTTGGAGCGCCAGGTCACGGGACCCGCGCCATCGTAATAGCGGTCGGCGTCGAGGATGCGGGCGTCGCCGGTCACGGCGGCGGGCGATAGGGCGAAGCCGCCTTCGATCTGGGCTTCGGGCGAGGCCGCGTCACGGGCGGCGAAGCCGGTCTGGCTGGCCGACAGGTCCAGCGGGGTGGCGGCCTCGGGCCGCACCTGGAATGAAATCTTGGCGGGGGCGCTGGCGGCCGCCTTGTTTGGGGCCTGCGCCGTCTTATCTGCTGGCTTGGCGCTCTTGCCGGCCTTCGGGGCCGCGCAGGCCGTTGTGGTATGGGCGCCCGCGACGGCCACGATCATGGCCGCTACGCAGAAGACGGTACGCTTCTCGTTCGCCCGCATCGCGGACTCCCCAATCCCAACCCGATTCCCAGCCTACGTGCCTGCCGTCGTCTGTCTATCGTGACGAAAGAGCACAGGCCTTGAACCAACTCTGCGCGTTCAGGGTTCCCGGAATGTGAAGACGGCGGCGCGATTGCTCGCGCCGCCGTCGATTCAGGGATCACATCCCCGGCATTACTCGGTCAGCCGGGCCTACCGGTAGGTCAATTACTGGCAGGCGAGGCACTCGTCGTAGTCGGTCTTGGCCGGAGCGTCGAAGCCGCCCGTGATCTCGGCCTTCTCGCCCGCGCCGGCGTAGGACGCGCGCTGCACCGACTTGGAGCGTAGGTAGTAGAGGCTCTTCACGCCGCGCTCCCAGGCCTGCCAGTGCAGCATGTGGAGGTCCCACTTGTCCACGTCGCCGGGCAGGAAGATGTTCACCGACTGGCTCTGGCAGATTTCCGGCGTGCGGTCGGCGGCCAGCTCGACCACCCAGCGCTGGTCCAGTTCGAAGGCGGTCTTGAAGACGTCCTTGTCGTCCTGGCTGAGGAAATCCAGGTGCTGGACCGAGCCCTCGTGCTCCAGGATCGAACCCCACACCGCGTCGGTGTTGTGGCCCTTCTCCTCAAGCAGCTTCTCCAGATAGGGGTTCTTCACCGCGAACGAGCCCGACAGGGTCTTGTGGGTGTAGATATTGGCCGGGATCGGCTCGATGCCGGCCGAGGTGCCGCCACAGATGATCGAGATCGAGGCGGTCGGGGCGATGGCCAGCTTGTGCGAGAAGCGCTCCGTGGAGCCGCGATCGGCGGCGTCCGGGCACGGGCCCTTTTCCTCGCCCAGCGCCAGGCTGGCCTTGTCGGCCTCGCGGCGCAGGTGCTTGAACATCCGCATGTTCCAGCTCTTGGCCAGGGCGCTCTCGAACGGAACGTTCTGGCTTTGCAGGAAGCTGTGGAAGCCCATCAGGCCTAGCCCCACCGAACGCTCGCGCATGGCGGCGTAGGCGGCGGTCGAGGCCGCGTCCGGGGCGCGGTCGATGAAGTCCTGCAGGACGTTGTCGAGGAAACGCATGACGTCCTCGATGAACGTCGGATGGTCGCGCCATTCCAGATAGGTCTCGGCGTTGACCGACGACAGGCAGCAGACGGCGGTGCGCTCCTGGCCGAGGTGGTCGGTGCCGGTGTGCAGCATGATCTCGCTGCACAGGTTCGACTGACGGACCTTCAGGCCCAGCTCACGCTGGAACGAGGGCATGGCCCGGTTCACCGTGTCGGAGAAGATCAGATAGGGCTCGCCGGTCTGCAGGCGCAGCTCCAGAACCTTCTGCCACAGGGCGCGGGCGTCGACCTCGCGCAGCACTTCGTTGGTCTTGGGCGAGCGCAGGCCGAACTTGGTCCCGTCGCGCACGGCGAACATGAACTCGTCGGTGATGGAGAGGCCGTGGTGCAGGTTCAGGGACTTGCGGTTGAAGTCGCCCGACGGCTTGCGGATCTCGAGGAACTCCTCGATCTCGGGGTGGTGGATGTCGAGATAGACGGCGGCCGAGCCGCGACGCAGAGAGCCTTGGCTGATGGCCAGGGTCAGCGAATCCATCACGCGGATGAAGGGGATGATGCCCGAGGTCTGGCCCTGGCCCTTCACCTTCTCGCCGATGGAGCGGACGCCGCCCCAGTAGGTGCCGATGCCGCCGCCGTTGGCCGCCAGCCAGACGTTCTCGTTCCAGACGCCCAGGATGCCGTCGAGGCTGTCGTTGACGGCGTTGAGGAAGCAGCTGATCGGCAAGCCGCGGTCGGCGCCGCCGTTCGACAGCACAGGTGTGGCCGGCATGAACCACAGGCGGCTCATATAGTCGTAGACCCGCTGGGCGTGCTCGGCGTCGTCGGCGAAGGCCGTCGACACGCGGGCGAACATGTCCTGATAGGACTCGCCGGGCAGCAGGTAGCGGTCTTCCAGGGTGGTCTTGCCGAAGTCGGTCAGCAGGGCGTCGCGCGAGCGATCGACCTGGACCTTCTGCACCAGCGCCAGCTGCGGGCGCTTGGCGGGCTTGATCGCGGCCAGGCGGGCCTCGTTCCGGATGTTCGTCTTCGCCGCTTCACTGCCGTTCATGACCAAATCCATTGCTCAATCAGCGTGTTCCGGTGAAGGGAAAGTCCCAACCAGCCGCTATATCTTGTGGCTGAGGAGCCCCCTCAACCCACATATGGGGCCACAGTGGTGAATGACTCGTCAACGGTGTGGGCCTGAGTTTTTCGTTAACAACCTGTGAACGCCCAGAACTTGTGAGGCAGGATCAAGGGGTTGCCTCCACGAACTTTTTTCACCCGCGACAGACCGCCGCAAGACGTCCCGGGACATCCGCCCCCGGACAACGTTGTTCGCTCACAGGATGACCACAAGGGATAGTAGGCGGCGGTGGATGGGACCGCCGGAGCGGGTCCGGCGCGCACCTCGGCGGAAGGCCCGGAAACCGGGGGTTTCGCCGATCAGGCCCTCGCGTGGAGGGCGCCCAGCCGGACGAAAGCGGTCCGGACAAAGAGAAAGGGCCCGGCGTTTCCGCCGGGCCCTCCCAATCGTGCAGTCGATTCGATCTTAGAAGTTGATCGAGATCGTCGAACGGCGGTTCAGCGGTTCCTTGACACCATCGCCAGTGGCGACGGCCGGAGCGCTTTCACCCTTCCAGTCGACGCCCAGGACGTTCTGCGGAACGCCTTGCGAGACCAGAGCGTCGGCGACGGCGCGAGCGCGACGTTCCGAGAGCTTCACGTTGTAGTTCGGCGAACCCGAGGTATCGGCGTGGCCGACGACAACGATCTTGGTCGAGTGACCGTCGTTGGCGTACTTCGCGGCTTCCGAAACCACCGTTTGGGCTTCCGGCGTCAGGACCGATTGGTCGAACGGGAAGTAAACGATGAACTCGCGGGCCTCATACTGCGGCGGCGGAGGCGGAGGCGGCGGCGGCGGCGGGGGAGGCGGCGGAGGCGGAGGCGGCGGGGGAGGCGGCGGCGGGGGCGGCGGCGGCGGAGGCGGCGACGCGAACGAGTAGCGCAGACCCACGGTCAGCGACTGGTCGCGATACTGGCCTTCGAAGTTGCCGGCCTGCAGCAGGCCCGAACCGGTCGTCTGCCACGTGTGGTCGGCGCCGGTCAGATAGCGGTAGGTGAAGTCGATCTTCAGCTTGTCGGTCGCCTTGATCGACGCGCCGAGGATGGCCTGCCAGGCCACCGCCAGATCGTTGTCGTCGGCGGTCAGGTTCTGGACAGCCACGTTGGTCGCGGTGACCGTGCCGACGCCGCTGAATTGACCCAGCGTCTTAACGTCGATGCGGTTCAGACCGATGCCGAGACCGGCGTAGGGGTTCAGCCATGCGTCCGGAGCGAAGTCATAGATGACGTTTGCCATCAGGCTCCACGAGTCGATCGAACCGTCGGGACGACCGCAGGTCTGGGCCGCCGAGGTACGCGTGACGCCCGGGGTGCAGAGAGCGACCGGCTGTTGGCGCACGGCGCTGCCGTGGACGCTGTCCAGGTCGCCGGGGCGGTAGCCGCCTTCGACTTCAGCACGCCAGTGCGGGTTGAATTGGTAACCGAGGCGCACAAAGCCGGTCCAGTCGTTCTGCGACTTCCAGGCCCAGTGATAGTGCGCGCCGTCCGGAGCGTTGGTGTCCGACTCGGTCTTGATGCTCTGCGGCCAGTGATAGCCGAGGTCGACCGCGCCGTACCAGCCGGTCTCTTGGGCCGAAACGCCCGACGCGGCGAACACCGCGGCCAGAGCAGCTCCCGCCAGGAGGTTGAGTTTCATCGTTGAAGAGCCCTCTATTGCCCTGCCCAGGCCGGAGACCGACCGAGCATCGTTATACCAAGGCAGACGCCACGGGAAAGTGTCAGCAAAGACACACTCGTCAGGTTTCGCCCCCTGCCCATTGCTCAGGAAAGCTAAACAAGACCGCCCCTCAGAATCAACTTCCGAGCGTGCCCGCCGACATCCACGGAAGATTAGCGTCAGCTTAGCTGGGTTCGCACGTGAGCCGTTTGCACGCAAGGGCTTGCGGCCATGAAATGGCCAAGCATTCGTCAAACACCACCGAATTTCCGCATCGTGTGGCGGTTTCCGTCAGGTCCTCGACCAACAACGTCTAGTCCAGGGTGGTGCGGTAGCGGGCCATGGCCAGGCCGGAGATCACGACGACGAACAGTCCGAGCGCCGAGAGACTTGGCCATAGCTCGACAACGCCGAGCCCTTTCAGGAGCGCGCCTCGAACGACTCTCAGGAAGTGTGTCACCGGTATCACGGTGCCAAGCGACTGCGCCCAGCCCGGCATGCCCCGGAACGGGAACATGAAACCCGACAGCAGGATCGAGGGCATGATGTAGAAAAACGACATCTGCATCGCCTGCAGCTGGGTCCTCGCCACGGTCGAAATCAGGAAGCCCAGGGCCAGCGAGCCGATGATGAACAGAAGCACGCCCAGCGACAGCGCCCCCCACCCTCCGGCCATCGGCACGGCGAACAGCGCTCTGGCCAGCACCAGGATCACGACCGTCTGGATCACCCCCACCGCCACATAGGGCGTCAGCTTGCCGATCATCACCTCGATCGGCCGGGCGGGCGTGGCCAGCAGGCTCTCCATGGTGCCGCGCTCGTACTCGCGGGTGACCCCCAGCGAGGTCATCATCACCAGCGTCATCGACAGGATCACGCCCAGCAGCCCCGGCACGATATTGTAGGCGGTGATGGCCTCGGGATTGTAGCGGCGGTGGATCACCACCTCGAACGGATCGCCGCCCTGGGGCCGGGCCACGGCGCCGACCAGATCGCGGGTCAGGGCCGTGCGCGGCAGATTGGCTAGCGCCGCGATCGCGCCGCCGGTGGCGGCCGGGTCGGAAGCGTCGGCCTCGACCAGGATCTGGGCCGAGTCGCCGCGCACCACGCGGCGGGTGAAATCGGCGGGAATGGTCAGGGCGAACTGCACCTCGCCCCGCGCCACCGCTTCGTCGAGCTCGGCCGGTGAAGACACGGTGCGGACGATCTCGAAATAGCCGCTGTTCATTAGGGCCGAGAGGGTCGAACGCGCCATCGGGCTATGGTCCTGCACCAGGACCGCCGTCGGCAGGTGTCGCGGATCGTTGTTGATGGCGTAGCCGAAGAGCATCAGCTGCACGATCGGCATGACCAGGATCATGGCGTAGGTCAGCCGGTCTCGGGTGAGCTGGATGAACTCCTTGATCAGCACCGCCAGGATGCGGGCGCCGGACAGGCGGGTTCGCGGGCTCATTGAAAATTGTCCGAAGACTGGCTCATCAGCCGGATGAACACGTCCTCCAGCGTGGGCTGGACCTCGGTCCACTCCAGGGGCGGCTTGCGATAGGGGGCTATGGCCGCCTCAAGCGCCGCGCGGTCCGCGCCGCTGACATGCAGGGCCGCGCCGAAGGGAGCGGCCATGGTCACGCCGGGCCGGGCGGAGAGCTCCCGGGCGAGGCGATCCGCCCCCTGCCCTTCGGCCCGGAAGGTCACCAGGCCCGATCGCTCGATGACCTCGTCGGCCGTGCCGCGCGCCATCAGCCTGCCATAGGCGATGTAGGCGATGTCATGGCAGCGCTCGGCCTCGTCCATGTAGTGGGTCGAGACCATCACGGTCAGGCCCTCGGCCGACAGGGCGTGGATCTCGTCCCAGAACTCGCGCCGCGCCTTGGGATCGACGCCGGCGGTGGGCTCGTCGAGCAGCAGCAGCCGAGGTCCGTGCATGATGCTGGCGGCCAGGGCGAGGCGCTGCTTCCAGCCGCCCGACAGACTGCCGGCCAGCTGTTTCTTGCGGGCGGTCAGGCCCAGGCGATCCAGGCTTTCCCTCACCCGCTCGCGGCGGCGGTCCAACTCGTGGACGCGGGCCACGAAGTCGAGGTTCTCCTCGATCGACAGGTCCTCGTAGAGCGAAAACTTCTGGGTCATGTAGCCGGTCTGGCGCTTGACCGCTTCGGCGTCCTTGCGGAAGTCCAGGCCCAGCACCTCGCCCTCGCCGCTATCGGGAGTCAGCAGGCCGCACAGCATCCGCAGTGTGGTGGTCTTGCCCGAGCCGTTGGGACCGAGAAAGCCGGTGATCCGGCCCTTCTCGACCTGGATCGAGACGTCCTGCACCACGTGGCGCGGACCGAAGCTCTTGTTCAGCCCTCGGACGTCGACCGCCAGCTCGCTCACCGTTCGCCCTCCAGCGGGACGATGTCGACCGGTTGGCCAGGGGCCAGCGGCCTTCCGGGGTCGGGCCTGGCCTCGACCAGGAACACGAGGCGCTGACGGGCGTCGCGGCTGTAGATCACCGGCGGGGTGAACTCAGACCGGGGGCTGACATAGTTGATCCGGGCGGACCGCTCGGCCCCGCAGCCGTCGCACGAGAAGCGGACGGTCATGCCGGTCCGATACCGCGCAACCTCGCCCTCCGGCACGAAGAAGCGCAGCCGCACCCGGTCGTCGGCCAGCAAGGCCACGACCGGCTGGTTGGCCGCCGTCCATTCGCCGGGCTGGAAGAAGACGTCCTGCACCCGGGCCGCCGCCGGGGCGCGCGGGCTGATCTGGTCGAGGCGATCCTGGGCGGCGGCCAGGGTCTCGCGGGCGGAGGCGACGGCGGAGCGGGCGGCGCTGACCGCGTCGGGCCGCGCGCCCAGGGTCCCGACGTCCTTGCGGCGCGCGACCGCGGCGGCGTTGGCGCGGGCGGTGTCGAGGGCGGCCTTGATCTGGTCCAGCCGAGCGGGAGCGTAGATGCCCTTCTTCACCAGCGGCGCGATGCGATTGAAGTCGGCCTGGGCCTGGCGCACCTGGGCCTCGGCGGCGGCGCGCTCGGCGTCGTACACGGCCAGCTCCTGCGGGCGCTGGCCTTTCTCGGCGTCGCGCAACTGAGCCTCGGCGATCGCCACCTGGGCGACGGCCTGATCGCGGGCGGCGGTCAGCTGGCCGGCGTCCAGAGCAAACAGCGGCTGGCCCGGCCTGACCCGATCGCCGCGCTGCACGGCGACGGTGCTGACCAGGCCCGCATTCGCGGCTCCGACATAGAGGGTCTCACCCTCGACATAGCCCGACAACCGCTGCGGCCGGTGGGCGTCGGGACCCAGCAGGCGCCAGCCCAGGAAACCGACGAGGCCGATCGCGGCCGCCGCGACGACGATGCGGACGCGCGAGTTCATGGCAGGATCACCACCCGTGACGCCAGGCCGGTCAGCACCGTCTCGCAGTGCTGCAAGGCCAGGGCCTCGAGGTCGATGGTCGGCGCGCCGACCGGGGCGAAGGTCTCCTGCCAGATCACGCCCATCAGGACCGGCCCGACGATGCTGAAGGCCTGGAGGCGCGGATCGCCCGGACGGATGTCGCCGCGCTCCTGGGCTCTTTCAAGCGCGCCGCTCATCGCCCCGAGCGCGCGACTGACCACCTCGTCGTGCCAGACGCGGGCCAGCTCCGGAAAGTTGCGCGACTCGCCGATGACCAGCTTGGCCACCGCCCCCAGGCGCGAGGTCCCGATGACCTTGACGATGCGACCGACCGCCAGGCGCAGCAGGTCCGGGAAAGGCAGGGTCGCCTGGGCCAGCATGGCCTCGACCACGTCGAGATTGGGGGCCACCGCCTCGCGGACCACCGCGCGGAAGATGTCCTCCTTGGTCTCGAAATAGAGATAGAGCGCGCCCTTCGAGACGCCCGCCTTGGCGGCGATCTCGTCCAGCTTCGCTCCGGCGAAGCCCTTTTCCGCGAACACCTCGAGCGCCGCCTGGACGATCTCGCCCGGCCGCGCCTCGCTGCGCCGCCGCCATTTGGGGGAACCGGCCTGCATTGTCGTGATCCAATATATAACTGACTGGTCGGTTATATATTGGATCTGTGGATAATTCAAGCCGTCCTGGATGGCGCGGTCGATCAGGCCTCCGCGGTCACCAACCAGCAGGCCGAGGTCATCTGGGCCATGCCGCTCTTGGCGTAGGGCTCCAGCGCCTGGGCCACCGCCTCGCGGACTTGGCCGCGCACGGTCTCGTCCTCCTGGGCCAGGATCGGGTTCAGCGGCCCGACCTTGAGGCTCATGGTCATCAGCTCCTCGAAGCTGAGGGGACTGGCGAGGTCCAGCGGCGCGATCGCGATCTTGGACCAGCCGCTCTCCTCCAGGATCCCGCTTACGCGGTCGGGATCGGCGAAGGCGAAGCGACCGGGCGCATCCTTTTCGAACGTCGGCACGGTCGACAGGAATGGCGCGGCGGCGCGCAACGGGACCAGCGACAGCGGATTCTCCTCCGGTCCGCGCCAGGCGGCGAAGGCCAGCTTCCCGCCCGGCTTGGCCGCCCGCCGCAGATTGGCGAAAGCCGCGACCGGGTCGGGGAAGAACATCACCCCGAAGCGCGACACGATGGCGTCGAACGGGGTCGCGAAGACATGGGTCTGGGCGTCGGCCAACAGGAACTCCGCGCTCTCGATCCCCTCCTCGCCCGCGCGCCGCCGGGCCAGCTCGACCAGCGCGCCGGAGATGTCGACCCCGACCGCCCTGCCCGTGGGTCCCACTCGCCAGGCCGCCGCGAAGGTCGTCGCGCCCGAGCCGCAGCCGACGTCCAGCACGCGCTCGCCGTTCACCGGACCGGCGGCGTCGACCACCGCCTCGGCGATCGGAGCCATGATCCGGTCCAGCAGCGCCTGCTGCTCGACCCAGACCCGGCTGGCGCGGTCCCAGTAGGCGGCCATGTCGCGATCGGCGGTCGTGTTCATCGTCATCTCCGTCATTGCGAGGATCACCCTCGCCGCGCATCCTGCAAGTTTAAGCGCACTTGAGGTCAAGCCGTGTTCGACATCGATATTTCCGAACTGGCCAAACGGTCAGGCGCCCGCGCCTCGACCCTGCGGTTCTACGAGGAGAAGGGCTTGATCGCCTCGACCGGGCGACGGGGCCTCAAGCGCCTGTTCGCGCCGGACACCGCCGAGCGCCTGGCCCTGATCGCCCTGGGCCGCGCCTCGGGCTTCTCACTGGACGAGATCGCCGGGATGCTGAGCGGCTCCAACAAGCATGGGCCCGACATCGACCGGGACCGCCTGCGCGCCAAGGCCGCCGAGCTCGACCGCAAGATCGAGACCCTGACCCGCATGCGCGACGGCCTGCGCCACGCGGCCGACTGCCGCCAGCCCACCCTGATGGGCTGCCCGCACTTCCTGCGGATCGTGAAGGTGGCGGGCCACCCCCGCCGGCGGTTCAGGGCGGAGGCGGTTTAGGGGGCGCCCTCTTCAGTGTTCCGACAAGAATTCGATGAGAACCGGCGCGATGGCCTCCGGACGGGCGTTGTGGCCCTGACCTTCGAGGGTGCTGCGTCGTGCGTTCGGGATGATCTTGGCGATCCTGTCGGCCGAGACGCGCATGAAAGGCATGGTCTCGGCGCTCGCGCCGCCGTCCATCACCAGGGTGCTCGCGCGAATCTTGGCGGCCCGCTCGACGGGAACCGAACGATCGTCGCCAAGCGCGGCCACGTCATAGGCCAGCGTCGGCGCCATCGCTTCCATGCCGGCCCAGGCGGGCGAGCTTTTCATCTCGGCGACCGCGGCGTCGGGTATCCCGACGAACCTCATGTGGTGCAGCACCGCTTCGCCGCGACGCCCCTCGGCGAGCAGGTCGGCCTGCTCGGACCTATAGGCTCTCCATTTGGCCTCGGCGCCGACCGACTCGTCATATGGCGCTTCGTAGATAGCCAGCTTGCCGACCTTGGGGCCCAGAGCGCTCGCCGCTTCCAGAGCCAGCGCGGCGCCCGAAGAGAAGCCGACCAGATGGGCGGTTCCGCCGGCCGCCTCGATCAGCGCCGCGATATCTTCGATCTCGCGTTCAACGGCGCGAGGTCGAGCGTCGCCGCTACTTCCCCGTCCCCGCCGATCATAGCTGTAGACCGAAAAGCGCTCCGCCAGCAGCTTGGCGATCCCCGCTCCAGCCTCCCGCCCGGCCAAGGCGCCATTCACCAGGATGACGGGAGCGCCAGCCCCCTGCTTGTCGTAGACGATCCTGGTGCCGTCGCTTGAAATGACCGCCTGCATCTTGTTGACCGCCTCCACGGAATGCGCCGGTGAGCGATCCTGCCTTCGCCCGTCCTCGGCGCCGCATCCGGTCAGCGTCGCGGCGACCACGAGGCAAGCCGCCCCGATGATCGATGGCCGCGCCATCCGGCTTCGAGAAGGCTCGGCGGGTCGGCGCCGGGTGGCCGGGTCGGGTCGTGCGTGCGAGTTGGGCGTCATGGCGTGGTCGCTTCGGCCGAGGTCCTCGTTGGCCCTGCCTTAGGCCCCGGCCGCCGCGATCGCTTGGGGGAAATTGCGCATAGAGCGGCGGCCCTTACAGACTACCGCAGACTCGCGTCCCGCAGCCTGCGCCGCCGGCCGCCCAGTGCGTCTGGGCGGTTCAGCACCTTGCGGTACTCGTCGCGGCGCTCGTGGATCGAGGCGATGACCAGGCCCATGGGGACGCCGATGTCGACCAGAACGGCTTCGGACAGCTGCAGGCTGGCCTCGATGGTCTCGGGGACCGCGTCGGTGGCGCCCAGTTCGTAGAGTCTGGCGGCGTGGCGGGCGTCGCGGGCGCGGACCACGATCGGCACGTCCGGTCGCGCGCCGCGCGCCGAGGCGACCACGGCTTCAGCGGCCTCGGGCGCGTCCATGGTGATGACCACCGCCCGGGCCGTGGCCAGGCCGCAGCGCTCCAGCAGCTCCAGCCGCGAGGCGTCGCCGTAGTAGATCCGGTCGCCGTTCCGCCGCCCTTGCTCCACCAGGCGGGCGTCGCGCTCGACGGCTATCCAGGGCAGGTCGTGGCGGCCCAGCATGTCGCCGACCAGCTTGCCGACCCGGCCGAAGCCGACCACCAGCACCTGGCCGGCCGGCTCGGGACCGACGCGGTCGGGACCGCCAACCGGCGCCTCGGAGGTCAGGGGCGCGTTGGACTTGCGGCCCAGATGGCCGCCCAGGGCCGCAAGGCCCGGGATCAGGAACATGGTCAGGGTCGCCGAGACCAGCACCGCCTGGCCGATGGCCGGGGTCACGACCTCGGCGCTCATGGCGTTGTCGAGCAGCACGAAGGCGAACTCGCCGCCGGCCGCCAGGATCAGGGCCGCCTCGGTCGCGGCCTTGCGGCCCAGGCCCATGACCACGCCGATGCCGAACACCACCGCCGCCTTGACGACCAGCAGACCCAGGGCCGTGGCCAGGATCACCCCAGGCTGGGCGACCAGCAGGGAGAGGTCCAGCCGGATACCCAGCGACACGAAGAACAGGCTGAGCAGCAGACCCTTGAACGGCTCGATCTTGACCTCGACCTCGTGGCGGTACTCGGTCTCGGCCAGCAGGATGCCGGCCACGAAGGCGCCCAGGGCCATCGACAGGCCCGACATCTGGCTGACCATGCCCGCGCCGATGATCACCAGCAGGCAGGCGGCCATGAACATCTCTTCGCTCTTGGCCTTGGCGACGGACTTCAGCATCGGCCGCAGGGCCAAGCGACCGACCAGGACGATGCCGCCCAGGCCCAGGGCGGCGGGGGCCAGGGCCAGCAGGTCCTTCATCTGGAACGTGCCGTTGCCGCGCCCCAGGATCGCCAGGGTGATCAGGATCGGGGCGACGGCCAGGTCCTGGAACAGCAGCACCGAGAAGGTCGCGCGCCCCGCTTCCGAGTGCAGCCGCCGCCGCTCGGCCAGCACGGGCACGGCGATGGCGGTCGAGGACAGGGTCAGGGCCGCGCCGATAGTCAGGGCCGCCACGGGATCCTGGCCCAGCAGCATGGCGCCGCCGCCCAGGGCCAGCGAGCAGGCGATCACCTGCACCGCGCCCAGGCCGAACACCAGCCTGCGCATCAGGCGCAGACGCTCCCAAGAGAGCTCGAGCCCGATCATGAACAGCAGGAAGACCACCCCGAACTCGGCCAGCTGGGCGATTTCGTCGGGATTGTCGACGGTGACGTAGTCGAGCCAGGGCGCGGCGTGGATGAACCGGCCCAGGCCGAACGGACCCAGGATCACCCCGGCCAGCAGGTAGCCCAGGATCGGATTGATCTTCAGGCGCTTGAACAGCGGCGCGACGATGCCGGCGGTCGCCAGAAACAGGACCAGGTCCTTGTAGCTCTCTGGTGAAACCTCGTGCGCCACGCGCCCTCCTTACTTTGCTTCCTTTGCTTCAGCGCGCATCCGGGCGGCGAACCGCCCACACTTCGCCTGATGCGCTTGCCGCCCTTAGCCCGGCCGCTTGAACCGCACGCCTGCCCCCGCCTCGTCGGCGATGATCAGCGACACCCCGCCAGCCTCGATCGCGTCGATCAGGAGACGTTCGGTGCTATGATGCAAGGCATGTCGCTCGGTCTCGAAGTCCTTGACCGTGCTGCGCGACACACCCGCCCGATCGGCGAGCTCGCCCTGGGACCAATTGATCAGTCCGCGAGCGGCCCGACATTGCGCCGGCAGGAGAATTTTTGCGTGTGGCATCTAGTGCATCCGGGCCTAGTCACCCATATTGGTTGAGTACGCCCGAAAAAGCTGATCGTCAAGGAGAGCCTTTGCACCATACCTCGCTGATCGCCACCATCGTCGCGGGCCTGGGCCTGGCCTTCGTCTTCGGCGCCATCGCCAACCGGCTGAAGCTGCCGGTGCTGGTCGGCTACCTGCTGGCCGGGGTGCTGGTCGGGCCGTTCACCCCCGGCTACGTCGCCGACCAGGAGCTGGCCCCGCAACTGGCCGAGATCGGCGTGATCCTCCTGATGTTCGGCGTCGGCCTGCACTTCTCGCTGAAGGACCTGATGGCGGTGCGCAAGATCGCCATCCCTGGCGCGGTCGTGCAGATCGCGGCGGCGACGGCGATGGGCCTGGGTCTGGCGATCGTCCTGGGCTGGAGCGCCGGGGCGGGCCTGGTCTTCGGCCTGGCCCTGTCGGTCGCCTCGACCGTGGTGCTGCTGCGCGCCCTGCAGGAGCGGCGGCTGATCGAGACCAAGCGCGGCAAGATCGCGGTCGGCTGGCTGATCGTCGAGGACCTGGCCATGGTGCTGGCCCTGGTCCTGCTGCCGGCCTTCTCGGTCATGCTGGGCGGCGAGGCGCCGGCGCACGCGGTGGGCGGCGGGGTCCTGATGGCCTTCGCCATCACCATCGGCAAGGTCGTGGCCTTCGTCGCCTTCATGCTGATCGTCGGCCGGCGGGTGATCCCCTGGATCCTGCACCGCGTCGCCCATACCGGCTCGCGGGAGCTGTTCCGCCTGGGCGTGCTGGCCATAGCGCTGGGCGTGGCCTTCGGCTCGGCCGCCCTGTTCGGCGTGTCGTTCGCCCTGGGCGCCTTCTTCGCCGGCATGATCATGGCCGAAAGCGAGCTGTCCCAGCAGGCCGCCAACGAGACCCTGCCCCTGCGCGACGCCTTCGCGGTGCTGTTCTTCGTCTCGATCGGCATGCTGTTCGACCCGATGGTGCTGCTGCGCGAGCCGGTCGCGGTGCTGGCCACCCTGGCCATCATCGTGGTCGGCAAGTCGATCGCCGCCCTGATCATCGTCCTGGCCTTCCGTCGCCCGATGAGCACGGCCCTGACCATCTCGGCCAGCCTGGCCCAGATCGGCGAGTTCTCGTTCATCCTGGCCGGCCTGGGCGTCTCGCTGAAGCTGCTGCCGCCCGAGGGGCGCGACCTGATCCTGGCCGGCGCCATCCTGTCGATCCTGGTCAATCCGCTGCTGTTCGTCGTGCTGGACAAGATCCTGCCGAAGATGATCGCCAAGGAGCGCGCGGCCGCCGGCGAAGCGCCCATCCTGGCCGCCGCCAAGCCTCACGCCCTGCTGGTCGGCTACGGCCGGGTCGGCAAGCTGGTCGCCGAGGGGCTGAAGGGCCGCACGCCGCTGGTGGTCATCGAGGACGACCCCGAGCGCGCCGCCGAACTGAAGGCCGCCGGCTTCGAGACGATCGGCGGCAACGCGGTCAAGCCCGAGGTGCTGCTGAAGGCCGGCCTCGACAAGGCCACCCATCTATTTGTCGCCGTCCCCAGCCCGTTCGAGGCCGCCCGGATCATCGAGCAGGCCCGCGCCGCCAATCCGGGCGCCGAGATCATCGCCCGCGCCTATACCGACGCCGACGTCCTGCTGCTCAAGCAGATGGGCGCCACCCACGCCCTGATCGGCGAGGAAGAGATCGCCAAGGGCATGCTGGCCCGCGCGCCGAGGAAGAAGGCGGCGGCGACGCATCACTGAGGGGAAACTGAAGAGGCCGACGACGGACGGATTGGGGCGAAGCCTCAATCGCTTACGTATAACGAGCGCTCGACCGGCGCCGCGCTCTTGATCCTTCCGGTCACACCGTACTGCCACGCCACGACCGTCACCTTGATCGGACGTCTGGCCGAGCGGGGTATCGGCGTAAACCGCAGCCTGTCGCCATCGACCTCGGCCGGCCCTTGCCTGACGTAATAGCGCACCGGCAAGCCACTGTCGGAAACGCCCTTCAACGGCAGCGAGCCGCCTGACTTTTTGACAACCAGGCTCGGCGGCAGGGAGAAGGTGATCGCCTGGTCCTTCCCGGTGGTGTTGACGAGCGGGACGCGCAGATAGGCCTGCTGCACGGCGCTCTTGTAGCGATCGTCACCGGCTTGGGTCGCCACGAACCAGACATCTCCAGAGCGGCGAGAATTGGCGAAGCCAACCCGGTTGAACGCCAGGGTCCAGGTATCGGGCCCGGTCTGGACGACGGGCCCCGTCTGCCTCGCGATAGTGATCGGGCCATCGCCGTGCCCGATCGGCGCACTGGCGGGCAAGCCGGTCCATTGCCCGGGACGCGGGTTCCCGTCCGGCACGTGGTCCAGATAGGTCGCCTGGAGTTTGAACGTGACGCCATCGGCGAGCGGCCTGAACGCAAGCTCGACCTGGGCGTGGCCCGGCCTTTGCGGGACCACGCCCCCGTCCTGCACGAAGCCCAGCAGCTGTGGCTGCTTGCCCGCCGCCCGCGCATAGAGCTGTTCCACGCTCTTCGCCATCTGGCGGTCGAAGTACCAGAACGACTCCGGGCGAGGCCCCCGGTAGCTGGCGGTCGGGGCCGGTGGGGCAAGCCGCCGTCCCGTTGGACGCCAGCGGTCGGCGCGCCAGCCAAGGCTGGGGTCGACAGCCTTGAGTACGATTGGCCCGCGTCGTGGCGGCGAGCCGCTCGGCAGCCGGGCGTCCGCCGCCTTCTTGATGAAGAGACCGATATATCGCGCGAGTTCGTCGGAGAGGTCGAAGTGCCCATGCCCCGCGTCGGCGTAGAGGGAGATCAGCGCTTCGGGATGGGCCGCCTGATAGCTAAGCGCCGGCTCCAGCCGCGGCTCGAGCCACTCGTACTCGCCCATGACCATCAAGGACGGGACGCCTTCGAGAGTTCGAGCGCCCCACGCCGGATTCGGCTTTCCACTGCCGGTCAGCGCGGTCAGGGGCGCGTCCCCCTTGAGCGAGACCAGGGCCAAGGTGCGCTCGGGAGCCCAGGCCGCGAAGTTCCAGGGAAAGCTGGCGGCGGCCGAGTGGCCGATCGGCACGATGGGCGCGGTCGACAGCTCGTCATAGCCCGACTCCTTGGCCAGGGCCTTCATCATGGCGTCGACCCTGTCTCCCGCGCCGTTCGGGAAATCGAATACGGGGTCGAACATCGGGGTCACCCAGACCACCCCGATACAGGCGCTGGAGAGCGCCCTTCGAAACGTCTTCGACTCGAAGAGCGGCTCTTCGAGAAGGTTGTGCTGGCCCAGGACGACGGCCCTGACCGCACGGCAATGCGGCGGGATCCACAGAAAGGCCTCAGGAGCGGCCTTGGTCTCCGAAGAGATCGGGCCCGGCGCCGGAACCGACCACTGATAGACCGAAGCAGCCGCCGTCGACAGGAGCGTCAATGCGAACCCGAAGGCCGACGCGATGACGAGCACGGACAGGCCTCCTCTCGGCCTCAAGCCAATCATGCGCCAGTTCCTCGTCCGATTTGATCCCGCCAAACGCTCCCCTGCGCCAGGGCCGCTCCGATGGATTTCGCCCAGACTATTCCGTGAATATGGTATCGATATCAAGTTTCTACTGGTCACCCGGCGGCAAACGGCCCGCCCCTTAAGTACCCGCGCGCCGATCGGCCTCACCCCGCCCACATTGACCCCGCCGCCGCCACCGCCTACTCCCCTGGCCTTATGATCGCCCGCCTTGGACAGTTCCGAGCCCTGCTCGCCGCGCTCGCGGCGATGCTGGCCGTGTTTGTCCAGGCGCTGACCCCGGCGGCGGCGATGGCGCATGACCTGCGCGAAAGCGGGTCGGCCATCGTCATCTGCTCGGCCGATGGGGCCAAGGTCGTCATCCTCGCCGAGGACGGCTCGGTCCGCACCGCCCCGGCCAAGGGGTTCATGGGGCTGAAATGCTCCAACTGCGTCGGCCCGACCCTGGCCGCCACGGTGGACGCGCCGGTCCCCACCATCGCCCCCGTCCAGTATGCCGAGTTCGTCGAGACGCCCGTCCAGCGCGTCCTGGGCGTTCGCGGCCATGCCCGCGCCCCGCCGCGTCCGCCCAGCCAGGGCCCACCCGCCTTCCCGAACGCCTGACCTTTTCCGTCGCGCCGCGTTGATGACGCCGCGCGCCCAGTCACGTTCCGGGATCATCCGCTTCCATGTCGCCCAACCTTCGTCGCGCCCTGCTGGGCGCTCCCGCGCTGGCCTGCTTCGTGCTCGCTACCCCCGCCTTCGCCCTCCCCGATGCGGACAGCGAGCAGACCCGCGTCGACTCCGTCCTGGTCACCGCCCGGCCCGATCCCGAGGATCCGCCGGTCGTGGCCCGGGCCCGCACCCGCCTGTCGCGCACCCCCGGCGGCGTCGCCGTGGTCTCGGCCGAGGCCTATGCCAACCGCTACGCCCTGGGCCTGAACGACACCGTCCGCGACGTGCCCGGCGTCTACGCCCAGAAGAAGTTCGGCGAGGATACGCGGCTGTCGATCCGGGGCTCGGGCCTGGGCAATTCGAACCACAATCGCGGAACCCTGCTGGCCCAGGACGGCGTGCCGCTGAACGAGGCCGACGGCTTTGGCGACTACCAGCTGATCGACCCGCTGCTGGCCCGGTTCACCGAGGTCTACAAGGGCGGCAACGCCCTGCGCTTCGGCGGGGCGCTGCTGGGTGGGGCGATCAACTTCGTGACGCCGACGGGGCGCACGGCCGGGAGCGACACCCTGGTCCGGCTCGACGGCGGGTCGTTCGGCACGGTCCGGGCGCATGGCGAGTTGGCCCGCATCCTGGGCGACACCGACGCCTTCGTCGGCGCGACCGTGAGCAAGACCGACGGCTGGCGCCAGCAAAGCCGGGCCTCGTCAGCGCGGCTGTCGCTGAACGTCGGCCGCCAGTTCGGCCAGGACCGCGAGGTGCGGCTCTATCTGTCGGGGGCCGACATCCAGCAGGAGATCGCCGGCTCGATGACCCTCGACCAGGCGCTGCGCCACCCGAAGGCGGCCGGCGCGATCAACGCGTCGAACAAGTACGGCCGCAACATGCGCAACGCCCGCGCCAGCCTGCAGACCACCTGGCGCCTGTCGGAGAGCACGGTGCTGGAAGGCGGCGTCTACGGCGCCTGGCGCGACCTGGACCACCCGATCTTCCAGGTCGTCGACCAGGAAAGCCGCAACTTCGGGGCCTTCGGCCGGCTGGACTGGACGGGCGAAGTCGGCGGCCACGCGGCGGACCTGTTCGCCGGCTTCTCCTGGCGCGTCGGCGACATGGACGCCCGCCAGTGGCTGAACCAGAAGGCTTCGCGCGGCGCGCTGCAGGCGTTCTCGCGCCAGAACGCCCAAGCCCTGGACGTCTTCGCCGAGGGCCGGCTGTTCGTGACCCCGCGCCTGGCCCTGGTGGCCAGCGGGACCTGGGGGACGGCCGAGCGTGATTATCGCGCCCATAAGGTCCCCGGCGTCGCCACGAGCTTCGACCTGACCGCCCATCGCGACCACGACTGGTTCGCCCCGCGTATCGGCGCGCTCTGGCAGGTCGGCGAGGACGCCCAGCTGTTCGCCAACCTGACCAAATCGGTCGAGCCGCCGAACTTCAGCGCCTATTCCCCCAGCGCCGCGGCCGCCTTCCAGCCCGTGGTTCCGCAGACCGCCTGGACCGGCGAGATCGGGGCGCGCGGCCGCAAGGGCCCCCTGGCCTGGGACCTGGCGGTCTATCGCGCCGAGCTGAAGCACGAGCTGCTGACCTTCGTGGTCGACCCGGCCCACCCAGCGGCGACTTTTAACGCCGACGCTACGATCCACCAGGGCATCGAGGCCGGGCTCGACTGGCGGATCGCCCCGCGCCTCCGGCTGCGCCAGACCTGGGCGTGGTCGGACTTCCGCTTCGACGGCGACATCCAGTACGGCGACGCGACCCTGCCGGTCGTGCCGGAGCACCTCTATCGCGCCGAGCTGAAGTACGAGCACCCGGACGGCTGGTTTGTCGCCCCGAACCTGGAGTGGACGCCCAAGGGCCCCTATGTCGACTATCGGAACCGCGCCCGGGCCCCGGCCTATGCCGTGGCGGGCCTGGGGGCGGGCTGGACGCATCGGCGCGTGACCGTCTTCCTCGACGCGCGCAATCTGTTCGACAAGCGCTATGTGGCCACGGTCAATCCGCTGGCCCTCGCGGCCTCGGTGACCAAGACCACGATCGAAACCAACGCCGCGTACTGGCCGGGCGAAGGCCGGGCGGTCTTCGTCGGCGTCACCGGCAAGTTCTAGGAGAACTCCCTCATGAAGATCCGTCTCGCCGCCGCCATCCTGTTGGCGACCTTTGCTTCAGCGCCGCTCGCCCATGCGGCCGACGCCAAGCTGGGCGCCGTGACCGTTCGCCAGCCCTGGAGCCGTCCGGCCCAGGCGGGCATGAACGGCGTCGGCTTCATGACCATCGCCAACACCGGCAAGACGCCCGTGACCCTGAGGGGCGCCGAGAGCCCGGCGGCCGGCAAGGTCGAGATCCATCAGTCGGCCATGGCCGGCGGCGTGATGACCATGCGGCGCCAGGACGCCGGCGTCGTGATCCCGGCCGGGGGGCAGATCGCCTTCGCGCCCGGCGGCTACCACTTCATGCTGTTCGGCCTGAAGAAAGTTCAAGGGCCGGGGCAGAAAATTCCCATAACGCTGGTCTTCGATAAGGGCCGAAAGCTGACGGTCGACCTGGCCGTTCAGCTGAGCGCGCCCACTGGTCAGGCGGCGCCGGAACACATGCACTGAGGCCCGGTTCCAAAAAATGGGCGAACATGAACTTTATTTAAGGGAGTAAATATTCCGCGCCGTTGCAGATTGCCGGCCAGCTCACACCAACGGATGCGACTTCCATGAAACGAGTTTGGTTCGGCGCCGCGGCAGTTGCTGCGCTGTCACTATCGGCCTTCGGGGTTTCCGCCCACGAACAACACCCCTGCATCGACGACGCGTGCACGGTTCAATCGCTGATCCCCGCCCTGGCCGAAGGCGTCGCCGGCGACGTCACGTCGCTGGAGTCTCCCAAGTACGGGACCTGGGGCTTCGACCTCACGGGCATGGACACCTCGGTGAAGCCGGGCGACGACTTCTACAAGTTCGCCAACGGCGCCTGGGATGCGAAGACCCAGATCCCGTCGGACCGCGTCCGCTACGGTAACTTCGACAAGCTCGGCGAGCTCTCGGAAGCCCGCACCAAGGCGATCATCGAAGGGGCCGCCGCCGACAAGGCCGCGACCGGCGACAAGGCCAAGATCGGCGCCGCCTATCGTTCGTTCATGGACGAAGCCGCGATCGAGAAGCTGGACGCCGCCCCGATCCAGCCCTGGCTGGCCGGCGTCAAGAAGATCAAGACCAAGGACGAGTTCACCGCCCTGATGGGCAAGAGCTCGACCACGCCCTACACCGCCCTGATCGGCGTGGGCATCTCGACCGACGCCAAGAACCCGCAGGCCTACGCCGTCTACGCCTCGACAGGCGGCCTCAGCCTGCCCGACCGCGACTACTATCTGGACGCCAAGTTCGCCGACAAGAAGACGGCCTATCTGGCCTATGTCGAGAAGATGCTGACCCTGGGCGGCTGGGAAAACCCGGCCGAAAGCGCCAAGGCCGTCGTCGACTTCGAGACCAAGCTGGCCGAAGCCACCTGGACCCGCGTCGAGCGCCGCAACCGCGACAAGACCTACAACCCGGCCACCCTGGCCGAGCTGCAGGCCCTGACCCCGGGCTATGACTGGAACAAGTATCTGGTCAACACCGAGCTGCCGAAGGTCGACCGCTTCATCGTGACGACCAACACCTCGTTCCCGAAGTACGCCAAGATCTACGCCGACACCCCGATCGAGACCCTGAAGGCCTGGCAGGCGTTCAAGGTGATCGACGGCGCGGCCCCGATGCTGTCGAAGCGCTTCGTCGACGCCGGCTTCGAGTTCCGCAACAAGACCCTGTCGGGCCAGCCCGAACAGCGTCCGCGCTGGAAGCGTGGCGTCGGCGCCGTCAACGGCATGCTGGGCGAAGCGGTCGGCAAGGAATACGTCGCCGCCTACTTCCCGGCCGCCTCCAAGGCCAAGATGGTCGCCCTGGTCGGCGACATCCGCACCGTCCTGAAGAGCCGCATCGACGCGTCCGACTGGATGGGTCCGGAGACCAAGGCCAAGGCCCAGGACAAGCTGGCCAAGTTCACCGTCAAGATCGGCTATCCCGACAAGTGGCGTGACTACTCCAAGCTGGAGATCAAGGAAGGCGACGTCTACGGCAACGCCCAACGCGTCGGCGCCTGGAACTACCGTCGCGACGTCGCCCGCCTGAACGGTCCGGTCGACAAGTCCGAGTGGGGCATGAGCCCGCAGACGGTCAACGCCTACTACAACTCGGTCAACAACGAGATCGTGTTCCCGGCCGCCATCCTGCAGGCGCCGTTCTTCCATCCGGACGCGGACCCCGCCATCAACTACGGCGGCATCGGCGGCGTGATCGGTCACGAGATCGGCCACGGCTTCGACGACCAGGGCCGCAAGTCGGACGGCGACGGCGTGCTGCGCGACTGGTGGACGGCGGAAGACGCCGCCAAGTTCGAAGTGCAGAAGGCCAAGCTGGGCAAGCAGTACTCGGCGTTCGAGCCCTTCCCGGGCGTGCACGTCAACGGCGACCTGACCATGGGCGAGAACATCGGCGACATGGCCGGCCTGGGCTTCGGCCTCGACGCCTACCACGTCTCGCTGCAGGGCAAGCCCGCTCCGGTGCTGGACGGCTTCACCGGCGACCAGCGCGTCTATCTGGGCTGGGCCCAGGTGTGGCGGGCCAAGTCGCGCGACGACGCGCTGAAGCAGCAGATCGCCAGCGATCCGCACTCGCCGTCGTACTACCGCGTCAACGGCACCATCCGGAACCAACCGGGCTGGTACTCGGCCTTCGACGTCAAGGCCGGCGACAAGCTGTACATCGCGCCGGAAGAGCGCGTGAAGATCTGGTAGTTCGCGCTGCCGATCGATGAAAAGGCGAAGGGCCGGCGCATGCGCCGGCCCTTCTTCTTTGAGCGGAACGGGGGCATTCCGTCAGAGATTGTATTCGGGCTTGCTGTAGGCGGCGATCAGGTCGACGGCGAACGGACCGCCATCCGCCAGATCGGTGAAGTAGGCGTTGCTGGAGCCGGCATAGACACCGACGTCGGCCTTCATCGCCTCGGCCAGCAGCCAGCCGACCATGGCCGCCTTGGTGCCCATGTCGGTCTTGCCGTACGAAGCGAAGTAGTCGACCCGGGTGTCGAGCAGGGCATGAACCTTGGCGTCGTCCGGCGTGGAGCCGAAGATTTCGGCATAGGCCGACCGCGTGGCCTCGAACAGGGTCTTGGTCCCGTACTCGGCGGTGAAGGCCGCCTTGCCCTCGCCGTCGCGACCTAGGTTGACCGCGAAGTTGATGTAGCGGTTCTCGGCGTTGAAGGTCTGATAGTAGGCCGAATTCAGGTTGTTCGGGTTCGGCCCGATCGGCGACAGCAGATAGTCCATGCCGTTCTCGCCGGGCGTATGGCCGGTGAAGAAGGCGTAGGACGTGGTCGCCACCGCCGCCGTCGCGTCGGCCAGGTTGATGATCGTCTTCAACGCCGCCGCCTCGGTGATCTGACCCGAAACCACCTTGTCGGTCAGGCCCTGGACATAGGTGCGGTCGGTGTCGTTGGCCGGGCCGTAGCGCAGCAGGTTGTCGAAGGCGTTGGTCAGGCGGACCAGGGTGTTGGCCCCGCTATTCACCACCAGGCCGTTCCAGTAGGCCAGCGTGCCCTGGACCTTCTCGACCCGGATCGTACCGCCCTCCCAGGTCAGGTTCGAGCCGCCCGCCCCGTCGCTGGTCACGCCGGTGAACAGCTTGCCATCCAGGTCGAAGCGATCGCCCTCGGCCTCGGCGAAGTCGCGGATGCGGTCATTGCCCTGACCCTGGCCCGAGAAGGCGAAGCGATCCGCGCCGGTCCCGCCCCACAGCTCATCGTCGCCGGTCCCGCCGATCAGGATGTCCGCGGAGCCGCCGCCATACAGGAAGTCGGCGCCCGCGCCCCCGTCCAGCTGGTCCTGGCCGTCGGCGGCCAGCCCGCCCTCCTGGTCGCCGTACAGCGTGTCGCCGCCATCGCCGCCGATCAGGCGGTCATGGCCGGTGTCGCCGCGCAGGGTGTCGTTGCCCGCCTCGCCACGCAGCGTGTCGTTGTCGGCCATGCCGTAGATGAAGTCCTGGCCGTCGCCGCCGTACAGGGCGTCGTGCCCGCCGCCGCCGTTGATCTTGTCCGCCGCCGCGCCGCCCTTGACGCGATCCGAGGCCGAGCCGGTCCAGATCTCGATCTGCTCGACATCGACGATGCTGCCGCCGCCCGCGATCTGGCGCACGCCCGTCGCGCCCATGTCGAGGATCACCGACGACGTCACCGTCGTCAGGTTCACATAGGCGAAGTCGCCGACCGCCCCGTTGGCGCCGCCGTCGAAATGGTCGCCGACGCCGCCGTACAGGCGGTCGAAGCCGTTCCCGCCCTTCAGGATGTCGCCATAGGCGTCGGAGTCATTGTTGCCGCCGCCGTAGACATAGTCGTCACCGTCGCCGCCATCGAGAATGTCCGCGCCGTCGTCGCCATAGAGGGCGTCGCCACCGTCCAGACCGGTCAGGGTGTCGTTGCCCTTGTAACCGCTGATCGTGTCGCCGGCGGCCGTGCCGGTCAGAGTGTCGTTGCCGTCGGTGCCCAGAATGTTGGCCACGTTCGCCTCGCTGTCTTGGAATGAAGGGATGGCGGTGGGGGCCGCCTTTCCTCCGAAAGTCACGTGGACGACGACGAAGGAATCGCCCTGCGACGAGCGCGAGAACGATTTCGACCAGCGATCGCCCTGACACGACGAACCGTCGGAAGCGCGCGATCGCGGCCCCGGCGGGCCATCGACGAACCCTCGGTTTCAAACGACGGAGCCGATGGGCGGGCGCTGGAGCCTTTGCTAGGCTTGTCGCCATGAAACTTCCGTCCGATCCACGGTTCCGGGCCTGGGCGATCGCCGCCTTGCTCTGGATCGTGAACATTCCGATTCTGCTCGCGCCCGCCCTGGCGAGCGGCGCGGTCACGCCTGGCGCGCTGATCACCGTGGCGATCTTCGTGGTGGCGGGTTGGCTGATCTGCGCCGGCCTCTACGAATGGCTTCGGGGCCGGTCTCAAGGCGCGCCCGGCCGCTACATCGCGTCAGCCGTCGTCGGCGTGATCGTCGCCGCGCTCGCTCTGGGGCTCATCGACGGCCTTGGCGGCCTGATCCTCCAGAAGCTGGGCCTGACCCCTGCGCGGCCCATGAGCTACGTGCTCCTTCGGGCCACCACCAATACGATCTTCGTCGGCTGGATGTTCGCGATCTTCGCGGCGGCGACCATGCTGATCGAGTTCAGCGCCCGGCTACGCCAGCGGGAAGAACAACTCGTCCTCGCCGAAAGCCAGACCGCCCAGGCCCGGGCGACGGCGACGGCCGCGCGGCTGGCCGCCCTGCGCTATCAGCTGAACCCGCACTTCCTGTTCAACACGCTCAACGCGGTCAGTTCGGCCGTGGTCACCGAGCGCGTCGCCGACGCCGAAGCCATGCTGGCCCGCCTGGCGTCGTTCCTGCGCATGACCCTGTCGACGGACGCCAGCGCTTTCATCAGCCTCGAGGACGAGCTCGGAACCGTCGAGGCCTATCTGGAAATCGAGGCGGAGCGCTTCCGCGAGCGCCTGTCCGTGGAGATCCTCTGTCCGGAACGGCTACGGGACGCCCAGGTGCCCAGCTTCGTCCTCCAGCCCCTGGTCGAGAACGCCATCAAGCACGGCGTCTCGCGCAGCCGCAATCGCGTCCGCCTGGTCATCCAGATCGAGGCGCGCGACGGCGATCTGGTGATCACGGTCTCCGACGACGCGCGCCCGTTGAGCTCCAGCCTGCCGGCCCCCAGCAGCGGCATCGGCCTCGCCGCCATCCGAGAGCGCCTGGAGGTCCTCTATGGCCCGCGCGGCGTGCTGGTGGCCGAGCCGAAGGATCCCGGTTTCACCGTCGTGCTTCGCCTGCCGCTCAGCGGCGTAGCCCATCAGGAGGCGGCATGATGCGCGTACTGATCGTCGACGACGAACCGGCCGCGCTCGAGCGGCTGGAGGTTCTCATCCGCCAGATCCCGGGCGTCGAACTGGTGGGATCCGCCAGCGACGGCGAGAGCGCCCTGACGGCGATCTGCGACCTGCGGCCGGACCTGGTGCTTCTCGACATCCAGATGCCCGACCTCAACGGCCTGACCGTGGCCAGCATGCTGCCGCCCCAGCACCGCCCTGAGATCGTCTTCGTCACCGCGTTCGAGATCTTCGCCGCCGACGCCTTCGAGGTCGAGGCGCTGGACTATCTGCTCAAGCCGGTCCGCTTCGACAGGCTTCGCCAGGCGATGGAACGCGCGAAACGGCGCCGCGAGATCGGCGCCCGTCGCGAAGAGCCCGTCGTGGATAGCCGGGCGATCTGGGTGCAGACCCGAACGGGCTCGGTCCGCGTGTCGCTCTCCGAGATCGACTGGATCGAGGCCGCGAAAGACTACGTCCTGCTGCACACCTCGACACGCAGCTATCTGCATCGATCGACGATGTCGGCCCTCGAAAAGGAGTTGCGGGGGGCGGGCCTACTGCGGGTCCATCGATCCGCCTTCGTCCGGGCCAGCCGCGTTAGGGAGGTCAAGGGCCACGGCCGGGCGATCACCGCCGTGGTGCTTTCGGACGACATCAAGGTCCCCGTCGGCTCGACCTATGCCTTCCAGGTCGTCGAGACGCTGAGCCTGACCGCCCAGGACTAGTCGACCTGCCCGAACTGGCCCGGAGCGGTTCTCCGCCCCTCCGTCATTGCCTTTCCCGCGCCCATGAAAGAGTCTGCCATTTCGGCCTCCGCGATCGTTCGGCGGCCCTGGCGAGGTTTCTCTGACTTGGCTTCCGGCAGTTTCCGCTTCGATCGTTTCACGCTCGACCTGGACGACCGCCGCCTGTGCCGGGACGGCGCGTCGATCGCACTGAACGCCCGCTATCTGGACGCCCTGGCCCTGCTGGTGCGCGAGCACGGCAAGCTGGTCTCCAAGGACCGGTTCCTGGAGGAAGTCTGGCGCGGCGTTCCGGTGACGGACGAAGCCCTGACCCAGTGCGTCCGCACCTTGCGCAGGGCGCTCGACGACGACGCCGGCAGCCCGCGCTTCATCCAGACCGTGCCCAAGCACGGCTACCGCTTCATCGCCCCGGTCAGCCTCGACGCCGAAACGCCCGCATCGCCTTCTCCCGGAGCGCTCGCGCCGCCGCCGGCCTGGAGGGGCATCCTGGCGCGCGGCGCGGCCGGGACGCTCGGCGCGGTCGCGGCCGGGACCTTGGGCGGCCTCGCCTATGGCTTCATCGGCGCGTCCCAGCCGGGGGCCAGCGCGGTTTCGGCCCTGCTGGTCCTGCTGTGCCTGACGGTGATCATCGCTTTGCTGGGCGGGGCCGGCGTGGCCTTCGGGATCGCCGCGGCCGAGCTCGCTCCCGGCCGGCCGTGGTGGCGCGCGCCCTTCGGCGGGGCGGTCGGCGGACTGGTCGTCGGGGCGATGGTCAAGCTGGTCGGGCTGGACGCCTTTTCCCTGCTGTTCGGCCACGCCCCCGAGGGCATCACCGGCGGCGGCGAAGGCGTGCTGCTGGGCGGCGCGGTCGGTCTGGGCGCCTGGCTGGCCGATCGCGCCTCCGGCGGCCTGGCGCGGCGCATCGCCCTGGCGTGCCTGAGCGGCGGCCTGGCGGGCTTGGTCATCCCGCTGCTGGGCGGACGACTGATGGGCGGCAGCCTGGACCTCCTGGCCCGCAGCTTCCCGGAGTCGCGCCTGCGTCTGGGCCAGATTGGCGGGCTGTTCGGCGAGACGGGCTTTGGCCCGATCAGCCAGGCCCTGACCGGCGCGGCCGAGGGCGCGCTGTTCGCCGGTGGGCTGGTCGGCGCCATGCTGCTGATGGCGCGGCGCCGACCCTAAGCGCTACTTCGCTGGCGGAGTGGTGTCCGCGCCCAGCCAGCGCGTCCGGAAGGCCAGTTGCGCCTCGGTCGGCTTCAGGTCGGCTTTCTCGAAGCGGACGATCTCCAGCGTCGGATCCGCGGCGACCTTCAGCGGCGCCTCGCGGGTCTGGCCGCGCTGGACGAACTTCACGCTCGTTGCCTCGTCGGGCTTGAGGCGGCCCAGGGCATCGGTCCAGTCGGCCTCATTGGCGAACTCGAAGCGGCCGATCGAGACGATCCGGTCGCCGACCTCGACGCCGGCCGCGTAGAGCGGCGTGTTCGGCGCCGGCGGCTCGGCCAGGATCACCTCGGCGCCGTTCACCCGGACGCGCGCGGCGCCCAGATACGCCTTCTTGGCCGACGCCCGGCGCAGCTTCAGCCCGGCCTGCTCCAGCAGCGGCTCGAAGTCCGGGAGGGCCGAGCCCTCGATGCTGGCCTTGAAGAACCCCTCGGCATAGGCCGCGTCGCCGCTCGTCTCGGCCAGGGCCACGCGCAGGTCGGCCGGCTTGTAGGGCTTCTCCGGCGCGCCATGCTTCACCCAGAGGCGCCTCAGGTAGTCGTCCAGGCTCAGCGGCTTGCCTTCGACGGGCGTCCGACCGCGAAGCTGCAGGTCCAAGGCCAGGCCCACGACCGCGCCATAGGGGTAGTACGAGGTGAAGATGTTCGTATTGACCGGGTCGAGCGTGGCGGCGGCGTCGTTGAACGGCGCGCGCAGGCTCATCTCCTGCGGCGAGCCATAGGTCCGGCCGGGACCGTTGACCACGCCGTTCAAGGTGCGGCCCAGGCCGCCCAGGAACTCGTCGATGGTCGACTGTCCGGCGCGACGGATCAGCAGCGGGCCGTAGTACTGGGTGAAACCCTCGGCCAGCCACAGCGACGGAGTCGGATTGGCCTTGGTGAAGTCGAACGGCTCCAGCTCGGCCGGGCGGATCCGCTCGACGTTCCAGGCGTGGAACAGCTCGTGGCTGGCCGTGCCCAGCTGGCCGAAATTGCCCCGGAACAGCGACTGCGAGTTGCTGATGAAGGTCGAGTTGCGGTGCTCCATGCCGTCACCGGTGATCTGCGGCATGTAGTCGGCGATGAAGGTGTAGCTCCCGTGGTCGAACTTCGGCAGCGCGCCGAACACCTTGATGTGCTCAGGCACGATCGCCTTCAGTTTCTCGGTGAACTTGTCGGCGTCCTCTTCCGTGCCCGGATGATGCAGGGCCAAGCGGAAGGTGTAGGTCTTGCCCGCATCGGTCACCGGCCATTCGCGCAGGGTGAAGGCGCTGATCTCGGTCGGGCTGTCCATGAAGTACTGCAGGTTCGGCGCCCAATAGGCGTCGGCCTCGCCGGTGACGGCGGGCAGCTGGGTGGCGATCTTCCAGCTCGCGTCGGCGCGGTTGAACTTCACCCGGATCAGCTTGTCGTCATAGCCGGCGGCCCACAGGAAGGTGGCGGGCATGTTCAGGTGGGCGTGGGTGGCGTCGATCTGCGAATAGGTGCCGTCGCCCCGGTCGGCATAGAGTGTATAGGTCACCTTCACAGTGCCGTCGTGGCCGGCCACGGTCCAGCCATAGGGCTCGGTCCGCTCGACCTTCAACGGCTTGCCCGCCCCGTCGACGGCGCTGACCTGATAGACGTTCTTGGCGAACTCGTGGATCGCGTAACGGCCGGGCGAGGAACGCGACATCCGCAGGGCCAGAGGGCCCTTGGGCGCGTTGCGGAAGGTGACCGCGATCTTGGCTTCGTGGTGCTGGGCGTTATCGAACGAGACCTCGTACTGGACCGGCGCGTTCGCCCCCGGCTCGGGCGCGGCGGCCACGGCCGCGCCGGCGGCCAGCATGAGAAGGGCCGTCAGGCCGGCAACGGATTTACGCATGGATTCCCCCAGGGACGCGCCTCGACACGGGCGCGGCACCTTGTCGGACGCGGGCCACGGCGGCAAGTCGGGGCCCCTAGAGGACGCCGCCGCTGCCCCTCTCTCTTTGAGAGAACGGGCCAAAGACCTCATAGAAAGTCGTCGATCGCCTTGCGCTTGGCCTTCGGCTTCGGCCGCTCCCACATCACGCCGGGATAGCCCTTCAGCGGGACCAGCTTGCCGCCGCCATAAGCCCAGTCGGGCGCCTGATCGAACGAGGTATGGTAGCGCGGCTCGCGACCCGTCCTCGTATCAAACAGGGCGCGGGGCAGGTTGATCATGGTCGGGGCGCGCTTGCGCTCCATGAACAGCGGCGTCCCGCAGCGGCCGCAGAAGCCCCGCGTGGTCCCCTCGTGCTCGTATCGGCTGACGGCGTCCTCGCCCTCCACGAACCGGAACCGGCTGCGATAGCTGCCGACATAGGTGACATAGGCGCAGCCCTGGGCGCGGCGGCTGGCTTCGGAATGGTCGTGGAAGGCCCATCGCGCCGGTACGCCGATCGCGATCCGCACTGTTCCGCAGGCGCACTGGCCCTCGGCTTCCTCGGTGGGGGGCTTCAGGGTCTTGGCCATGTCCGAACTCTCACGCTGACGACACCCCCAGAACGGGGGGCGCCGCCCCTTGGTCGAACGTTGTTATAGGCGCGGCTTCCGTCGGCCAAGCCGCGCCGCGCCCCGAGGACCGCCGATGACCCCTGTTTCCCGCCGGCTGATCGTCGTCGGCGCCGCCGCCCTGCTGCTGACGCCCCAGGCCTCCCACGCTGGATCATCGCCCAAGGCGATCGACTTCACCCCCGGCGCGACAGCCGAGACCCTGAGCGCCTATACCAAGCTCCAGAACAAGGTCGCGCCGGACGCCACCGTCATCCACATCCCGACCTTCCGGGTCGAGGTGGTGCGCGAGATGACCCAGTCGTCCGAAGCGCGCGGCTCGGGCGGCATGGCGACCCAGACGTCCACCTATCGCCTGGACGGCCTGCACGAAGCAGCGGCCCAGGGCATGACTCAGCGGCTCTACGACCAACTGGTCGCCGACCTGACGGCGCGCGGCTACCGGGTCGCGACCCCGGCCGAGACGGCCGCGGATCCAGACATCTCGCCGCTGATGGGCAGCGCGCCCTCGGGTGTCGTGCAGCCCTCGGCCGACGGCCAGTCCAGCTTCTACGCGCCGGCCGGCCTGGCGGTCACCATGAGCCTGGTCGACGCGCGCGCCGGCAAGTCGAACGATCCCGCCGTCGCCATGGCCGCCTTCGGGGCCGTGGGCGCGCTGATGAAGCGCATCACCAACGCCGGCAAGGCCACCCAGCGCGGCGCGATGATCCTGGAGCCGAAGTACACGATCGGCTTCGGCTCGCTGACCAACGACAACAAAGGCTTCGGGGGCCGGTTCAGCGACACCGCCTCGGTCTCCGCCAGCCTTAACCTCCGGGTCGTCGAGGAAGGCACCCGCATCGACGTCATCCAGAAGAAGGGGGGCATGATGACCGGCAACGCCGCCTTCCTGACCAACCCGCTGAAGATTCAGGCCGCCGCCCTAAGCGCGCCCGTCGACGCCACCACCGGCGACCAGCGCGCCGGCATGGCCGCCGCCGCCGTGCTCAGCTTCGCGGCCCGGGGCGCGGGGCTCAGCGGCTCCTCGGTCCAGATGACCACCAAGTCGGTGCGCGCGACGCCAGCCTTCCTGCCGGCAAGCCGCGACACCCTCCAGGCGGTTCAGAGCGCCCTGCTCTCCCGCATCATGGCGGGCCAATAGGCTCAGCCGGCCAGCACCCGTTCCACCCAGGCCGGCACGGTCTGGCTGGCCGGGCCGTAGTGCTTCTCGTCGAACACATAGGCGTTGGCCGAGGGTTCGAGGTTGATCTCGCAGGTGGCGACGCCCATCGCCCGCGCCTCGGCCACGAAACCGGCGGCCGGATAGACCGAACCCGACGTGCCGATCGAGACGAAGAGATCGGCCTCGGAAAGCGCGTCCTCGATCACGTCCATGAACAGCGGCATTTCTCCGAACCAGACCACGTGGGGCCGCGCGCCGCCGTCGCGGCCGCAAGCCTCGCAGACGGCCTCGGCGGTCAGCGGCCCCATGTCTGGCCACGTGGCCTCGCAGTGATGGCAGCGGGTCACGGCCAGCTCGCCGTGCATGTGGATCACCCGCCGGGCGCCGGCCTTCTCGTGCAGGTCGTCGACGTTCTGGGTGCACAGCCAGAGCTCCCCGCCCCGCGCCGCGAGCTCGGCCTCCAGCCTGGCCAGGGCGAGGTGGGCGGCGTTGGGCGCGGCATCCGCCAGATTGGCGCGGCGGGCGTTGTAGAAGCCTCGCACCTTGGCCGGATCCTTGGCGAACCCCTGGGGCGTGGCGACCTCGTTCAGGTCGTACTTGGTCCACACCCCGTCCTTGTCGCGGAAGGTGCCCAGGCCGCTCTCGGCCGAAATCCCGGCCCCGGTCAGCACGAAGATCTTCATTCCGCCCCCTGACGAACCAGCCGCACCAAACTTGACGCTGCCGTCACTTTTCATTTGACCCGCCGCGCGAGTTGAGTTGACAGTGTTCAGATAGCCGGAGGTCCGCGCAAGACGGCCCCCGGCGACCTGATGATGCATGTCGCAAAGTGCATGTCGAAACGGCCGATTAGGGAGCGCCGCATGACGGACAAGAACATCACCAAGGACGCCATGTACGACGCGGTAGCGCCGGACGACTTCGAGTCGATGCTCGAGCTCGACCGCTACGGCAACCGCTCCAGCGCCTTCGACAAGATCATTTCCGCGACCCACGACCACTTCTGGGATCCGCTGGACAAGGCCTATATCGACTTCGACGAGCCGTTCGACATGGAGAACCAGGCCCTGGTTCCCGAGGACATGGTCATCGCCCTGTCGACCGACTACGTCTCCGACCACCTGTCCGACCCGAAGACGCGCATCCGCTTCATCAACCAGTCGGTGCTGCGCAGCTTCTCGTCGATCCTGCACGGCGAGCAGGGCGCGCTGAACCTGTCGGCCAGCTTGTGCCACGTGCTGAAGGACCAGGGCGCGCAGGAATACGCCGCCAACCAGACGCGCGAGGAAGCCCGCCACGTCACGGCCTTCGCCAAGTACATCAACACCCGCTGGGGTCGCCCGGTCGAGTGCGGCCCGGCCCTGAAGACCCTGCTGGTCGAAATCATCGGCGCGCCCGAGGTCTATAAGAAGATCATCGGCATGCAGATGCTGGTCGAAGGCCTGGCCATGGGCGCCTTCGCCACTTTCTACAACAATATCAACGACCCGGTCGGCAAGAAGCTGCTGCAGCTGGTGATGACCGACGAGGCTTTCCACCACAAGTTCGGGAAGATCTGGGCCGACCGTACGGTGCCCAAGCTGACCCCGGAAGAGCACGCCATCATCGAGGACTGGGCGGCGCACTGCTTCCAGACCCTGCTGTTCAACCTGGTCTCGCCGCACCAGCAGCTGGACCTCTACGCCGCGTTCGGCCTGGATCCCGACAAGGTGGTCGAGGAGTACGGGAAAATCATGACCGACGAGGTGCGTCGGGAGAACATGAAGGAGCAGACCAACATCTTCCGCGTGCTGGTGAAGACCCTGCTCAACGCTGGCATCATCACCGACCGCACCAAGGCGTTCTATGCCATGTATGTCGACATCAACGAGCTGAAGGGCGAGGGTGACCGCATGGTCGGCGACGACATCGCCGAGGAAGGCATCCGTTACCTGCAGGCCATCAACTTCAAGGATCGCCCTACGGCCGCGATCAATATCGCGGCCGAATAAAGGGAAGGGTCGGCGCCGTCAGCATCGCCGCCGACTAGGATCCGTCTACCCAAGCTATCCGCCGCCCCGCTGGAATACCGGCGGGGCGGTTCGTGTTTTGGGCCAACCTGTAGCAAGGTGGCTCATGCGCCCGATCAAGACCGTCACCCTCGCCCTGCTGGCCAGCGTTCTCGCTGGGGTTCTCGCCATCGGTACCGCCCAGGCGGGGGCCCCGCCGCCGGCCAAGGCCGTGTCGGCCGACTTCTACTCAGGCCGCTGGTACGAGATCGCCCGCACGCCCAATTTCGGCCAGCGCGACTGCGAGGCCCCGACCACCGAGTTCACCGCCCAGAACACCGGCATCAAACAGGGGGCCGACTTCATAGTCCGCCAGGTCTGTCATCGCGGCTCGCCGCGCGGCGCCGAGAAGGTGTTCTCGACCAGCGGCCGGATCGTCCCGGGCAGCCAGAACACCCGCTTCACGATGAGCTTCCTGGGCGGCCTCAAGAAGCAGGAATACTGGGTGCTGGACAGCGCCGCCGACCGCTCCTGGGCGATCATGGCCACGCCCGGCGGCAACTATGTCTGGCTGATCTCGCGCACCGCCGACATGCCCGCCGCCACCAAGGCCGTCGCGGTCGAGCGGGTGCGGGCCCTGGGCTACGAGAAGCTGGAATATCCGGAGCATCCGGCCGGCTGACGCCGCCTAGAACCAGCCGGCTTCCTTCAGCACGGGCGCATAGGTCCGGCTCACCGGCGCCATGAGCCCGCCGACGAGGCGGATCTCGCCCGCGCCGCGCCGCCAGCGCACATCCTCCACCGCATCGGCCGCCACCCACCATGAACGGTGGACACGCCAGCCATGGGCCCGCGCCAATTCATCCAGCGCGTCGGCGAAGCGAAGGGTGATCAGCTCCGCGCCGGCGTCGGTATGAACCTTCAGATAGTGATCGTGCGCCTCGATCGCGATCAGCCGCGCCGCGCGGCGTTTCGCCGAAAGCCGTCGCCGAAAGGCCGCCTCGGCCTCGGGCAGCGGCGGGGCGACGACGGTTCGAGTCTCGACCCGCGCGGGCGAGCGCCACCAGACCAGGGCCCGCACCACCATCACCGCCAGCGAGATGGGCCAGACCTGCCAGAACAGTCGTGGAAAGCTCGACCAGTCGAAGGGGCCGCCCATCATGAGGTGCTCGGTGGTCAGCACCAGCAGCGACACCGGCGGCGTCATCAGCACCGAGGCCACCGCCACCCGTCGCCAGGTCGTGGCCATGCGGCGGCTCAGCAACGCGTCCGCCGCGATCCCGATCAGCCCGCCGCCGACCATGCAGATCATCCAATAGACGTAGCGCGCCACGACGGGCACGCGCTCCGACGCGAACGGGCCCAGGAATCCCATCAGCAAGCCGATCGCGACCAGCATGGCCAGGTCGACCGCCCACCGCCGCGACGTCGCTGCTCCCCAAGGCTTCCTTGTCTCGCCGTCCATGCCGTCCCGTTCGCGCAACCCTGGCGCCGTTCGCGAAGCAAGGCCTAGCGAGCCGCCGCCCGGCCGGCAACGACGTTCGGCGAACTCGCCAACAAGGAATGCCCGCTTGACCACCGCCAACGCCGCCACGCTCGCGACCAGAACCCCGTCCTGGTCCACTCGAGTGACCTGGGTGATCCTGGCTATCCTCTGCGTGGGGATCGCCGCCTATTCGGCGCGCTACCTGCTGCATCCGCCACGGACGCCAGCCGAGGCGCTGCACAACCCGCTTGGGGTCCCGTGGCTGTTCATCCATGTCGGTGGGGCGGTCGTCGCGCTGGTGCTGGGCTCGCTGCAGTTCCTGCCCGCTCTGCGCCGAGGCTCGGGACCGCCGCATCGCTGGATCGGGCGAACCTATGTCCTGGGGTGCCTGGTCGGCGGCGTGGCGGGCCTGATCCTGGCGACGACCTCCTCCGCGGGACCCATCGCCTCGGCGGGGTTCGGCGGGCTCGCGGTCATCTGGATCGCCGTGAACCTGCTGGGCTGGCGCGCGGCCGTGCAAGGTCGCTTCGCCGCGCACCGCCGCTGGATGATCCGGTCCTGGGCGCTCACCCTGGCCGCCGTCACCTTGCGGCTCTACCTGCCGCTGGTCGGGGTCCTGGATCTGCCGTTCCTGCCCTGGTACCGCGCCATCTCGTTCCTGGCCTGGATCCCGAACCTGATCGTGGCGGAGCTCTGGCTGCGATGCACGGAGACGCGCCGCCCCGCTTGATCCGCGAACAAAGCTGGAACATGATCGCGCGGTGGACGTGATCATCGAATTTCAGAGCCGCCCCCAGACCACGCGTCCGGAGACCACCCTGGCCGTGACGCGGGGCGCCGCGCGGCTGCTCGTCGACCTGGGCTATGCGCCGCTGGCCGAGGTGACCCTGCCCAACGGTCGGCGGGCCGACCTCATGGCGCTCGGCCCTAAGGGCGATGTGCTGATCGTCGAGGTGAAGTCGAGCCTGGAAGACTTCCGGGTCGACCGGAAGTGGGGCGAGTACGCGCCCTATTGCGACGCCTTCTACTTCGCCGTCGCGCCGCATTTTCCCGACGGGATCCTGCCCGAGGAGCCCGGTCTGGTGGTCGCTGACGGCTTCGGCGGCGCGATCGTCCGCGAGGCGCCGCTCACGCCTTTGGCGCCGGCGCGTCGCAAAGCCTTGACCCTGGCGTTCGCACGCCTCGCCGCCTTGCGGGCGGCGGGGGTGCAGGCCGAGCGTCTTAGTCTCTAGCTAGTCGAGATTGCGGGCGATCAGGAAGCCGATGCCCAGGCCGATCGCGAAGGCCCCGAAGGCCACGCCGATCGGATGCTCCTCGGCGGCCTGATGGGCCACCTTGGCCTTCTCGCTGGTCCAGGCCGCGCCGACCTTGGCCTTTTCGGCCGCGAAGGTGCGGGTCTGTTGAGCCATTTCGGTAGCGGTCTCGCGGGCGGACTTCACCGCCTTGTCGACCGCCTCCCGGGCGCGCTTGGTCTTGTCGGCGGCAATCGCTTTGGCACCGTCGGCGGCGCTCTTCACGTCGGGTGGGGTGAAGCTGGTCACGTCGGTCATGGGGAGCTCCTCGGCTTGATCCGATCAAACGCCCGGGAACCCGCTTTAGTTCTCCCGCACCACTTTCAAAACCGCCTCGCCATAGCGATCCAGCTTGCCCTGGCCCACACCGCCGGCCTTGCCCAGCGCGGCCAGGCTTCCGGGCCGCGCCGCGGCGATCTCGGCCAGGGTCGCGTCGTGGAAGATGACATAGGGCGGCACATGCTGCAGCTGCGCCGCCTCCTTGCGCCAGGCGCGCAGGGCCTCGAACAGCACCTGGTTCTCGGCGGGGATGGTGAGGGCCCGGCCTTCGCGGCGCTTGCGGGCCCCGGTCGCCCGACCCGTCTCCGGCGCCTCGGCCATCTGGCGCAGGGCGACGCGGCGTTCGCTACGATAGACTTGGCGCACGCCCTCGACGTCGCCCAGGCCGATCAGCGGCCGCCCGTCGTTGGGATCCTCGCGCAGCAGGCCCTCGAAGATCAGGGTGTCGAACAGGTCGCGCCACACCGGCTGGCTGAACTCGCGGCCGATGCCGAAGGTCGGCAGCTGGGCTTCCTGCGGCGTGACGTCCTTGGTCTTGCCCAGGAGATGCTCGATCAACCTTCCCCGGCCGAAACGCCCGCCCATGCGATGGACGGCCGACAAGGCCTTCTGGGCGGCCTCGGTGGCGTCGATCCCGATCGGCGGCGCGACGCAGACGTCGCAGACCCCGCAGCGCGCCACGCCTTCCTCGCCGAAATAGCGGCGAACCGCGGCGGCGCGGCAGGTGACACCCTCCAGCATCGAGTAGAACTGGCGCAGCTTGCGCGACTGGGCCTGCTTGACCTCGTCGGGAGCCTCGCGGGTCTCGATCCGGCGACCGGCCCAGGCCATGTCAGCCGATCCGTAGAGGGTGATGCCCTCAGCCGGCTGACCGTCGCGCCCGGCGCGGCCGACCTCCTGCCAATAGGCCTCGATGGCGGCCGGCGGGTCGGCGTGGATCACGAAGCGGACGTCGGGCTTGTCTACGCCCATGCCGAACGCGATCGTCGCCACCATCACCGCGGCGTCGGCCTCCAGAAAGTCCTCCAGCCGACGGGCGCGGACGGCCTTGTCGAGGCCCGCGTGATAGGCCAGGGCCGGAATGCCTTCCGCAATCAACTTCTCGGCCAGCTTCTCGGTGGAGTCGCGGCTGCCGGCATAGACGACACCGGCCCGGCCAGGGCGCTCCAGAACCAGCTCGACCACCCGGTCGTGACCCTTGCCGCGCTTGCGCTCGGCGCTGAGCGCCAGCTCGGGCCGGGCGAAGCTGTCGACGAACTCGGCCGCGCCCTGCAGACGCAGCTCCGCGCGGATGTCGTCGCGGGTCCGGGCGTCGGCCGTGGCGGTGACCGCCAGGCGCGGCACGTCCGGGAACAGCTCGGCCAGCCGCCCCAGCATCCGGTATTCGGGGCGGAAGTCATGGCCCCACTGGCTGACGCAGTGGGCCTCGTCGACGGCGACCAGGGCCAGCGGCGTGCGCGACAGGCGATCCAGCATCCACGGCTGCATCAGGCCTTCGGGCGACAGATAGAGCATGTCCACTTCGCCGGCGTCGATGCGTCGCCAGATGTCCGCGCGCTCCTCCATCGAGACGTTGCTGTCCAGCCGCTCGGCCGCCACGCCGGCCTGGCGCAGGCCCAGGACCTGGTCGGCCATCAGGGCGATCAGCGGCGAGACCACCAGGCCGACGCCCGGCCGGATCAGCGACGGGATCTGGTAGCACAGGCTCTTGCCGCCGCCGGTCGGCAGCACGGCCATGGCGCTGCGCCCGTCCAGCAGCTCGTTGATCACCCCGGCCTGCAGCCCGCGGAAATCGGCGTGGCCGAACGTCCGGCGCAGCACGTCGCGCGCGTGGTTCAGGGCTGGGGATTCGGGAGGAACGTACACGGAGGCTGTTATGGCGACCCGCCGCCGCCCCGCCAAGGCGCGATCGAAGTCACGGTGGTTTCTGTACGCGCGGGCCTGAAAACGGCCCCGTTCATACCTCGTCAATCTTGTCGCGCGTTCTGTGGGCTTCGGCTAAACGGAACGCGCTTGAGATGACGGCGCGCGTAGGAACGATACGACCATGGCGAACGGACCCTTCGGCGGAAACAAGCCGGCGAAGCCGCAGCGCACCCCGCTCCAGGCCCTCGTCTATTGGGGGACCGTCGTCGGCGTCTGGGGCCTGATCTTCTGCGTCGCCTTCTTCGCGGTGTTCGCCAGCGATCTGCCCGACACGTCCAAACTCTACGACGTCAAGCGCCAGCCTTCGATCAACTATCTGGACCGTTCGGGCGCCCTCCTGGCGGTGCGTGGCAGCCAGTATGCACCGCCGGTCGATATCGACGCCTTGCCGAAATACGTGCCGGCCGCCTTCGTGGCGATCGAGGACCGCCAGTTCTACCATCACTTCGGGTTCAACCCCTGGGGCATCATCCGGTCGCTGGCGTGGAACGCCACCCATGACGGTCCCCAGCGCGGCGGCTCGACCATCACCCAGCAGCTGGCCCGCAACCTGTTCCTGAGCCCCGCCCAGAACTATCGCCGCAAGGCCCAGGAGCTGATCCTGGCCGTCTGGCTGGAGCTGAAGTTCAGCAAGAAGCAGATCCTGGCCCTCTATATGAACCGGGTCTATTTCGGCGCCGGCGCCTACGGCATCGAGGCCGCCTCGCAGCGCTATTTCAACAAGCCCGCCGACCAGCTGACCATCGGCGAGGCGGCCCTGCTGGCTGGCATGATGAAGGGCCCGGCCCGCTATTCGCCGGTCTCGGCCAAGGACCGCGCCGCCCGCCGCGCCACCATCGTCCTGGACGAGATGGTGCGCATCAAGGCCATCACCGCCGAGGAGCGCGACGAAGCCTTCCGCACGCCCGTCCAGGTGTCCGCCACCCTGGCCAACCAGCGCGCCCAGTACTTCACCGACTATATCGACGCCCAGGTCCGCTCGCTGGTCGGCGAACCGACCGAGGACCTCGTCGTCGAAACCACGCTGGACCTGCCGATCCAGGTCTCGGCCGAGCGCGCCGTGAAGCTGGGCGTCGAGGGCCACGGGGCCCAGGGCGTGCAACAGGCGGCCTTGGTCGCCATCGATGGCGAAGGCCGCATCCGCGCCTATGTCGGCGGCGCCGACTACGCCGAGACCCAGTTCGACCGCGCCACCACCGCGCGCCGCCAGGCCGGCTCGGCCTTCAAGCCGTTCGTCTACCTGACCGCCATGGAGCAGGGCCGCAACCCGTCGGTCATGGTCGTCGACGAGCCGGTCAAGATCGGCAATTGGGAGCCGAAGAACTACACCAACAAGTACCTGGGTCCGATGACCCTGCAGACGGCCCTGGCCCAATCGATCAATACGGTCGCCGCGCGCCTGGCCAACGAGGTCGGCACCAGCAACGTCGCCAACACCGCCCGCCGCCTGGGGATCACCAGCAAGATCCAGCTGGACCCGTCGATGGCCCTGGGCGCGGTCGAGGTCTCGCCGATGGAGATGGCCCAGGCCTACGCCCCATTCTCGAACGGCGGCTTCCTGGCCAAGGGCTATGGCATCGAGCGCATCCGCACCGCCAGCGGCAAGGTGCTGTACGACCACAGCGTCGAGAAACAGGCCCGCTCGGCGGTGATCGGCTCGCCGGCCCTGCAGTACATGAACCAGATGATGCGCGAGGTCGTGACCTCGGGCACCGGCACCCGCGCCCGGGTCAGCGGCTACGACATGGCCGGCAAGACCGGCACGACCAGTGACTACAAGGACGCCTGGTTCGTCGGCTACACCGGCGGCTTCGTCACAGCCGTCTGGACCGGCAAGGACGACAACACCCCGATGAAGCGGGTCACCGGCGGCGGCGCGCCGGCCGAGGTCTGGCGCACCTTCATGGCCGCCGCCCTGCCGCGTCTGAAGGCCACGCCGATCCCCGGCGGCACGGCTGAGCCGCCTCCGGTCGAGGGCCCCACGGATCCGATCGGCGACCTGATCGCCCCGACGCAGACGCCCGAAGGTCCCACGGCCGAGGTCCCGGCCGGCGCCCCGCCGCCGGCGGACCAGCTGCCTTACTGACGGTTTAGGCTAGGCCCCAATCGCGTGCAGCTCCGCCGCATGGGCTCGTAGCCACGCGCGGTGGGGCGCGGGATCACCCACAAGCTGCTCGCACAAGGCCCAGAACTTCGGGCCGTGATTGGCCTCGATCAGGTGGGCGCATTCGTGGGCGGCGACATAGTCGGCCACCGCCGCCGGGGCCAGGATCAGCCGCCAGCTATAGCGGATCGCCGCCGCGGCGCGTGGCGTCGCCGGACGGCACGAGCCCCAGCGCGCCTTCGGATCGGCGATCGCCACCGAGGGCATCGGCCGGTTCAGGGCGGCGGCGTGGTCGGCCGTGCGTTCGGTCAGGACGGTCAAGGCCTCGCGCTTGGCCAGGCGGATGACCTTCAGCCCCCAGTTGGCGTCGTCCGGCGCGACGATGCGAGGCCCATTGATATTGGCGCCGTCGATCCTGGCCCGGCCCGGCGCGGCCTCCAGTCGATAGGGCGTGTCGTTGAGGCGCAGGATCCCGCCCGGCGCCAAGCTCATCCGCTCGGGCAGGGCGGCCAGCTGCTTGGCGATCCAGCCGGACTTTTCCTGGGCGAAGGCCACGGCTTCGTTCAGGCGGCGGGGGCTGGGCGCCAGGGCGACGATTTCGGACTTGGCGCGATCGACGCGCAGCGAGACCCGCCGGGCCCGGCCGTCCACCCGCAGGCGAACCGGCCAACCACCGATCTCCAGTCGATCACCATCCACGAAGCGTTGGGCCGGGCGCGCGAACATCAGCTCTAAAATCGGGTGAGTTGGCCCGCCCCGCAAGGCGGACCTCGGGTCACCTCGCTCGTCCGGCCAAAGCGGGGATGAGCGGGGCGTAGGCCCTAGGCTTCCTCTTCGCCGAAGTTCGGGTCGCACTTGCGGATAAAGGCCCGCACGCGCGGATAGATCTCCTCGCGGAAGCGGCGGCCGTTGAACACGCCGTAGTGGCCGACGTCGGGCTGAACGTAGTCCAGCTTCAGGTCCTCGGGGATGTTCGAGCACAGGCCGTGGGCGGCCTGGGTCTGGCCGATGCCGGAGATGTCGTCGTTCTCGCCCTCGACCGTCATCAGGCCGATGTCGGTGATGGCCTCCGGCTTCACCCGCTCGCCGCGATGCATCAGCTCGCCCTTCGGCAGCAGGTACTGCTGGAAGACGATGTCGATGGTCTGGAGATAGAATTCCTCAGTCAGGTCCAGGACCGACAGGTACTCGTCGTAGAATTCCAGATGCTTGTCGGCGCTGTCGCCGTCGCCCTTCACCAGGTCGTTGAAGTAGCGACGGTGGGCCTCCTGGTGGCGCTCGGCGTTCATGCTCATGAAGCTGGCCAGCTGGACGAAGCCCGGATAGACGCGCCGGCCCGCGCCCGGATAGGGCGGCGGCACCGTGTAGATCATGTTCGACTGGAACCAGGTGAACGGCTTTTCCTCGGCCAGCTGGTTCGTGACCGTCGGCGACAGGCGCGCGTCGATCGGCGAGCCCATGAAGGTCATGCTGGCCGGACGCGAGGGATGGTTCTGTTCGGCCATCAGGGCCGCGGCGGCCAGCACCGGCGGACCGGGCTGGCAAACGGCCACCACGTTTGGACGCGGGCCCAGCAAGGCCAGCATCTCGACGATGTGGTCGATATAGTCGTGGAAGTCGAAGCGGCCTTCCATCACCGAGACGTCGCGAGCGTTGACCCAGTCGACGATGAACACGGCGTGATCGGGCAGGAACGCCTCGACAGTACCACGCAGCAAGGTCGCGTAGTGACCTGAAAGGGGCGCGACGATCAGCACGGCGGGATCCAGCGAGAACTTGCCGGCCCGGCGCATGTCGGCCATGTCGCGGTCGAACTGGATAAGGCGAGCCCAAGGGCTTTCCCAGACCACGGTCGGACGGACGCGGACGTCGGCCTGACCGACCTTGATCGTATCGATGTTCCACTTCGGCTTGCCGTAGCGGCGAGTGATGTTGGCGAACAGGTCCGCGCCGGCGCGCATCCGCCGGCCCACGGCCGTGTCCCCGGCCGGGTTCATCGGCGATCCCCAGAAGTCCCGGGCCACCCGCGCCGCGAGGCGCATCGGAGTCGAGGCGTAATAGGCCGCCTCATGAAGAGCGTAGAGCATGGCGCACCTGCGATGTTGCATCGCAACATAGCACGTCGAAGCCTAAGGAAGTCCACCCATTAACAATCTTCGCGCCGCGTCATGGCGTCGCTTTCCATCTCCTCGCGCCTAAGCGCGAGGGCGGATAGCGCGCGCCTATCCTTCGCGCATCGCGTCCTTGATCCGGCGAGCGATCTCGTCCGGCGGCAGGTTGTAGGGGATCACCGTCGTGAAGCGCCCCTTGGGGTCCATCAGATAGATCGCCGTCGAATGGTCCATGGTGTAGCCGGGCCCATCGCCGACCTTGGCGAAATAGACCTTGTAGGCCTTGGCCGCGGCCTGGACCTGCTCCTGCGTACCGGTCAGGCCCAGGGTCGATTTCGGAACATAGTCCGCCGACAGATAGGTCTTCATCTGCTGGGGCGTGTCCCGGGCCGGGTCGACCGAAATGAAGACGATCTGAGTGTCCTTGGCCTTGGGGCCCAACTGGTCGGTCGCCGCCGACAGGCCCTGCAGCGTGCCGGGGCAAACGTCGGGGCAATAGGTGAAGCCGAAGAACACCGCGCTCCATTTGCCCTTCAGCGCCCTTTCGGTGGTCGGGGCGCCGTTCTGGTCGACCAGCTGGAACGGTCCGCCGACGGCCACGGAGGTCTGGGATTTGAAGACTCCGGCGTTCCAGGCGAGGCCCGCCGTGACCGCGAGACCCAGCAAACAGGCCAAAATCAGGACGAGGCGGTGACGCGGCATGTGCATTTCATCCTTTTGCTCTCGCCACACGCGAGATTATGGACAATCTTGCGGTCATGGCTGACGTTTCGTTCGCGAGAGCGCCCGACGACCAACGTCATAAGGGGCTCGATAGGCCGGGCGACGAACCGGCGCAAGACGACGCCTGGTCGTGGACAGCGCCCGGGCTGCGTCGTGGACGCTTAAGGGTTCGCACCCTTCTGGCGCAAAGATGGCTGTCGGTGGTCGGCCAGACCGCCGTGCTGCTGATCGCCGGCCTCGCCTTGAAGCTCCAGGTGCCCTGGGCGCTGTGCTTCACCCTGATCGCGCTCTCGGCCTGGTTGAACGTCCTGCTGGGCCTGGCGTCCACCGGCCAGCGGCTGGCCCGCGACGTCGAGGCCACCGCCCAGATCGCCTTCGACATCCTGCAGTTGTCGGGCCTGCTGTACCTGACGGGCGGCGCGCTGAACCCGTTCTCCCTATTGCTGATCGCGCCCGTCACCCTGGCCGCCGCCACGCTTCCGGCGCGCTTCGCCCTGGCGCTGGGCATATTGGCCATCGTCTCGACCCTGTTGCTGGCGGTGTTCTCCTGGCCGCTGCCGACCATCGCCGGCGCGCCGCCGGCTCCGACACCCACCACCATGATGCTGTGGACCATCGTCGCGGCGCGGGTCTTCGGCATCGTCATCACCGCCGCCTACGCCTGGCAGGCCGCCAGCGAGTCCGCCCGGATGGAGCTGGCCCTCAACGTCACCGAAACCGTGCTGGCCCGCGAACAGCGCCTGTCGGCCCTGGGCGCATTGGCCGCCGCCGCCGCCCACGAGCTGGGCACGCCGCTGGCCACCATCTCCGTCGTCTCCCGCGAGATGGCCCGCAACGCCATCAGCGAGGAGGTCCGGGAGGACGCCGAACTGCTGATCGGCCAAGCCGCGCGCTGCCGCGAGATCCTGCAGCGCCTGACCGAGATGCCCGAGGCCCAGGACGCCGTGCACGAGCGCATGAGCCTGGTCCAACTGGTCCAGGACGTGATCGAGCCGCACATGGTGCACGGCATCCGCGTCGAGGCCGTGGTCAATGGTCCGTCCGGCGAGACCTCGCCCGATATCTGGCGCCGCCCCGAGATCATCCACGCCATGACCTCGATCGTGGAGAACGCCGTCGACTTCGCCCGCAGCGAGGTCATCGTCATCGCCCGCTTCGACGCGCGCTACGTGGTGATCGAGGCCCGGGACGACGGTCCCGGCTTCTCGCCCGAGGTGCTGGCCAAGCTGGGCGAACCCTATGTCACGACGCGCCCCGGGGCAGAAGGGTCGCGAACGGGGCATATCGGCATGGGTCTTGGCTTCTTTATCGCCAAAACCTTGCTGGAACGAACCGGCGCGACCGTGGATTTCCGTAATGGTCGCCGTGGCGGCGCCGTGGTCTCGGCCCGGTGGCCACGACCCGCGCTTGAAGCTCCCGGCTATACGGGGGCTTGAGTTATGTCGTGGAAGCGCGGAAGTATGGGTTGTTACTTGGCTTGCTGAGTATTGGGCGCGGGGAGGCGCTGACTTCTATGGCGGATATCGGAGAGCTGGTTGCGGCGCTGCCGGACAAGACCCTGCTGCTGTTGGACGATGACGGACCCCTGCGGACTCGCCTCGGTCGAGCCCTGGAGCAGCGCGGCTTCGAGGTCACCTTGGCCGCCTCCGTCGCCGAGGCCCTGACCATCCTGCGCGGCGCGGCTCCGGCCCACGCGGTGCTGGACATGCGGCTGGAGGATGGCTCGGGGCTGAAGGTGGTCGAGGCGGTGCGCGACGCCCGCGCCGACGCCAAGGTCATCATGCTGACGGGCTATGGCAACATCGCCACGGCCGTGGCGGCGGTGAAGGCGGGGGTGGTCGACTACCTCTCCAAGCCCGCCGACGCCGACGACGTGGCCCGCGCCCTGCTGGCCGCCAAGGACGCGGCCCCGACGCCGCCGGAAAACCCGATGAGCGCCGACCGCGTGCGGTGGGAGCACATCCAGCGCGTCTACGAGATGTGCGGCCACAACGTCTCGGAAACGGCGCGCCGACTGAACATGCACCGCCGGACCCTGCAGCGAATCCTGGCCAAGCGAGCGCCGCGTTAAAGTCCTCCCCCTAGCGGGGGAGGTGGTCGCGAAGCGACCGGAGGGGGAAGTTCGGCAGGCCTTGCCACTCCCCTCTCCGTCGACTTCGTCGACACCCCTCCCATGGGGAGAGGATTTTCCTCACATCGCCGAGATGCCGCCGTCGACCTTTATCTCGGCGCCGGTCATGAACCTGCTTTCATCGCTGGCCAGGTAGAGCACCGCATTGGCGATGTCGTTCGGCTCGCCGATGCGGCCCAACGGCACCTGCCGCGCCAGCTTGGCGAAGGCCTCCTCCTTGCCGAACCGCGCCGAGAAGCCGTCAAGGATCGGGGTGTCGATGAAGGTCGGGTGGATGGAGTTCGAGCGGATGTCGAGCTTCATCTTGGCGCAGTAGAGCGCGATGTTCTTGGACAGCAGCCAGACCGCCGCCTTGGAGGCGTTGTAGGCCGGCGAATTGCCGTTGGCGATCAAGCCGGCGATCGAGCTCAGATTGATGATCGAGCCCGGCTGGTGGGCCCGCATGTGTGTCAGGGCGTGCTTGGCGCCCAGGAACACCGAGTCGACATTGACCGACATCACCTTCTTCCAGAGGCCGAAATCCAGGCTTTCGATCGGGCCGTCGCCGCCGATGCCGGCATTGTTCACCAGCACCGACAGGCCGCCCATGGCCTCCGACGCCTTTTCCAGAACCTCGATCCACTGGTCTTCCTGGGTGACGTCCAGCTGGAAGGCGAAGGCCGCGCCCGCGCCGTGAGCGGCGTTGATCTCAGCCGCCACCGCTTCGGCGCCGGCCAGATTGATGTCGGCCAGGGCGACCGTGGCGCCCTCCTTGGCCAGCATCCGCCCCGCCGCCGCGCCCAGCCCCTGGGCGCCACCGGTGATGAAGGCCTTCTTGCCGGCGACCCGACCCGTGCTCTGCGCCATTTTCGGCTCCTCCCGATTATTATTCAAACGGGAGTTTGAATTTTTCAGGCGGCGCTGTCCATGAACTTCGCGAGCGTTACGTCCAGTTCGGTCACCCCGTCGGCGTCGTGGGTGGTCAGCAGCACCTCGACACGGTTGTAGACATTGAACCACTCGGGGTGATGGTCGAGCTTGTCGGCCATGATCGCCACGCGGGTCATGAAGCCGAAGGCCTCGTTGAAGTCGCCGAACCGATAGGTCTTGGCGATCGCGTCCTTGTGCTCCGGCGCGGCGCTCCAGCCTTCGAGCTGGGCGATCGCGGCGGCGGCGCCGATCCTGGGACGGGACATGAAATCCTCCGGAAGATGTTTCTCCCTCAGAACGCCAATCCGGTCGCTTCGGCAAGGTCGGCCAGCAATTGGGCTTCGGTCGAGACCTTGATGGCCTTCATGCCGAGGGCCGCCGCCGGCTTGCAGTTGATCCCCAGGTCGTCGAGGTAGACGCAGGCTTCAGGCGCGACGCCCAGCAGCTCGCACATCATCTGGTAGATGCGCGGGTCGGGCTTGCGCACCCCGGCCTTGGAGCTTTCGATCACCGCGTCGAACAGGCCCATGATCTCGCCGACGGCCAGGGCCTTCTCGGCGCTCTGCGCCATGCCCGGACCGTGGCCGGTGGGCACATTGTTGGTGATGCAGCCCACCTTGAACCGCGCCTTGCAGGTTTTCAGCGCGTCCAGGACCTTCGGCCGCAGGTCGCCGTAGAGCAGCGGCAGCACCTCGGCGCCGCGCACGGCGTGGCCCAGGCGCGTGGCCTCATCCAGGAACAGGGTGTCAAAGGCCTTCGCGTCGATCTCGGCCCGCTCGAACCTAGCCCAGGCGTTGACGTCTGGATCGGTGGCGTTGACCGTGCGGATGAAGTTTTCCGGCAGGCCGCGCTCGGTCTCATAGCGGCGGAAGGCCTCGAACGGCGAGGTCGTGAACACCCCGCCGAAATCCCAGATCACCGCCTCGATCGCCATGGCCGCCTCAAACAGATGTTTGAGGCCACGCTAGCCGTAGGGCGGCGCGAGGGAAAGAGCCCCTGGAAATCGTAAAGCCAAGCTCGCGTCGTGGGAGAAAGGGGGCTCGCGGTTCTCCCGGAAATGTTTTTGTTAACACTTCGGAGACGCCCCATGACCTTTGCCCGCCTGCTTCCCGTCCTGGCCCTCGCCGCCTTGAGCCTCGCCGCGCCGGCCGTCGCCGGTTCACATCGGGGCGGCCCCCCGGCCTCGCGTCCGGGCCTGCCGCTGGATCCGGAACGGCTGCCGCCCAATTCGGGACCTGGCGACTGCGTCGTCCGCCGCGTGACCGGCCCCGGCGGGGCCTATCGCTGGGAGCGGATCGAGTGCGAAAACGACCGAGGCTGGTCGAACCACGAGCAGTGGGGCTACGGCCGCAATCGGCTCGAGGTCGAGACTCGCGACGGTCGCCCGCCCCTGCTGGGCGGCTACGACGGCGATCGATACGGCCGCGGCGATCGCTACGCGGACCACCGCCGTGGCGAGGCCCTCTACGATCGCCGGGTCGACGCGTACGAGCATGAACGGTCCAGCGCCTACGACAGCGGCTATGTCGGCGGCGGGTACGCCCGGAACGGCTACATCCAAGGCGGCTACGCCCAGGATGGTTATGGCTACGCCTATGGCGACGGCTATGCCCAAGGCGGACGCCGCGAGGACCGCTACGGACCGTCACCCGCCCCTGTCGACTACGGCTATCCCGGGGCCGCCGGCCGCGACGAGGGCGGCTATCTGGTCTGGCCTGGCAAACTCCCCTGACCCAATACGGGTGGCGCCGCCCTTGCGCGTGAGGCGGCGATAAGCACCAAATTGGGACGGGGGAATACTAACATGCGCACACCGAGCAAGCCGCTCTTCAAGGCCTACGAACTCGTGGCCATAGCGATCTTCGTCGTGGCGGCCGCCGCCATCGGCCGGATGGGTCTCATCTACTGACGCGGCCGCTGGCGCGGCTCGAGCGACCATAGCCTTGCTATAAATTGGAACAGGATCGCCGGCCTCGCGCGTTACGAGGGATCAACCGGAGCCACGATCCTGTCGACCGCCGACGCCATCCTCGACCCAAAGCCGCCTCGGAACCCGTTCCGTGGGCTGTCGCGGCGCGCCCAGATCGGTATCGGCTCGGCCGTCGCCTTGACCCTGGCGATCATCGCCTTCCTGGTGATCTTCGACTGGAACTGGCTGCGCGGGCCGATCGGCCGCTACGCCTCGGCTCAGATGCAGCGCGAGGTGGCGATCACCGGCGACCTGCGGGTTCATCCCTGGTCGTTCTCGCCCAAGGCCGAGGCCTATGGCGTTCGGATCGGTCAGCCGGCTTGGGCCAAGTCGGTGGATCCCGCCGCCGGCCAGATGGTTCAGGTCCAGCGGATCGCCGTGCAGATCAAGGTCCTGCCGCTACTGCGCGGCCGGGTGGTTCTGCCGTTCCTGGCGATCGACAAACCCGATGTGCGCCTGCTGCGTGACAAGGACGGTAAGGCCAACTGGACCTTCGGGTCCAGGACCGACAAGCCGCTGAAGCTGCCAGCCATCCAGCGTTTCGTGATCAACGAAGGCGCGTTGCGCGTCGACGATCGCCAGCGCGGCGCTCTCTTCATCGGCACCGTCAACGCCCAGGAAAAGGCCGGCGAGGGCGGTGGCCGCTTCGTCCTGGAAGGCAAGGGCAGTCTGAACGAGGCCGCCTTCCTGGCCCAGGTCACCGGCGGCCCGCTGCTGAACATCTCGCCCGACCGCCCCTATCCGTTCGACGCCGAGGTGCGCGCCGGCGCGACCAGGATCCTGGCCAAGGGCCAGGTCAACAAGCCCTTCGACCTGGGGCGGTTCGAGACCCAGCTCAGCATCTCGGGCGCCGACCTGAACCGGCTGCACGACCTGACCGGCCTGACCCTGCCCAACACCCCGCCCTATCGCGTCTCGGGCCACCTGGTCCGCAAGGGCCTGCGCTACGATTTCGAGAAGCTGTCCGGCCGGGTCGGCGACAGCGACATCGCCGGCGACCTCTTCGTGCTGACCGGTCGCGAGCGGCCTTATCTGGAAGCCGATCTGCGCTCGCGGCGTCTCGACTTCGACGACCTGGGCAGCCTGTTCGGGGCCGCGCCGGCCACCGGTCGCGGCGAGACCGCCTCCGCTGGCCAGAAGGTCGAAGCCGCCCAGCGCGACGCGACCCAGCGCCTACTGCCGGACGCCACCTTGCAGGTCGAGCGCGTCCGCGCCATGGACGCCAAGGTCAGCTATCGGGCCGAGACGGTGAACGCGCCCAACCTGCCGCTGCGCAAGGTCAGCGCCGAGGTGATCCTGGACAAGGGCGTGCTGACCATCGATCCGATCGCCATGACCTTCTCGCGCGGCGACCTGCGCGGCAAGGTCCGGCTGGACGCCCGGCCGGCCACGCCCCGCACCGATATCGACCTGCGCCTGACCAATGCCCGCCTGGAGGACTTCATTCCGATCCAGAGCGCCGGCAAGCCGGCCATCCAGGGCGCGGTCATGGCGCGCGCCAAGCTGACCGGCGTCGGCAACAGCGTCCACCGCGCCGCCTCGACCGCCGACGGCTCGGTGACCTTCGTCGCCCCGCGCGGCGAGATCCGCCAGGCCTTCGCCGAACTGCTGGGCGTCAACGCCTCCAAGGGCCTGATCATGCTGCTGTCCAAGAGCAACAAGGAGACGCCGGTGCGGTGCGCCGTCGCCGACTTCAGCGTCAAGAACGGGGTGATGACCACCAATCATCTGGTGGCCGACACCGGCGTGGTGCTGGCCAAGGGCCGGGGCACGATCAATCTCGCGACCGAGCGGATGGACTTCCGTATCGAGGGCGACAGCAAGAAGCCACGCCTGGTGCGCCTGTTCATTCCGATCACCATCAAGGGCCCGTTCATGGCCCCCAAGGTCGGGCTGGACCCCAGCAAGGCGGTCGGCCAGGGCGGTATCGCCGCGGCCCTGGGCTCGATCATCAACCCGCTCGCGGCGCTCCTGCCGTTCGTCACCGCCGGCGAAGCCAAGGACGCCGACTGCGCAAGCCTGGTCAGCGAGGCTCGACAGCAGGGCGCGCCAGTGAAGGTCTCTCAAACCACCGCGCCCAAGGCGAAAAAGTAGGGTTCGCAACGAAGCCGTCGCCCACCAATATCTCGTCCATGCTTCCGCCCCGCGTCCGCGTGATCGATCTGGAGACCGCCGGTTCGGGTCCGAACGACGTCTGCGAGATCGGCTGGCAGGATGTCGTGCTCGGTCCCGACGGTCGATGGCGCGTCGCGGACGAGCGAGGTTCGGCGCTGGTCAATCCCGGCCGGCCGATCACGCCCGAGACCATGGCGGTCCACCACATCATCGATGCCGACGTCGCCGGCGCGCCGTTCTGGAAGGACATCGCGTCGGAGGTCCTGCGACCCGACGGCGGCGTGCAGGCGCTGGCCGCCCATCGCGCGGCCTTCGAGCAGCGCTATTGCACGCACAGGTTCACGGGCGGGGCGGCCTGGATCTGCACCTGGAAGTGCGCCTTGCGGCTCTGGCCGCATCTCTCGGGGTTCTCCAACCAGATGCTGCGCTACCAGCGCATGCCCGAAGGCCTGTCGCGCGAGCTCGGCTTGCCGGCTCACCGCGCCCTGCCCGACGCCTATGTCACCGCGCATCACCTGCGCGACATGCTGAACGAGGCTTCGCTGGAGCAACTGCTGACCTGGAGCCGCGAGCCGGGCCTCCTGCCGCGCGTGCCTGCCGGCCCCGACCGCGGCAAGACCTGGGACCGCCTTGGCGCGGAAACGCTGCGAGCGCTCGCCCAGGATCGCGACGTGAACATCCGCTTCAGCGCCGAGACCGAACTGCGCCGCCGAGGAGAGCGCGGCCCGTCCGCCGTGGCCGAACCGACGCAGCGCACCTTGATCTAGCGTCGGGCGCTTGAGCTTGCCGCCCTCTTCCCCCATCTTCCCGTCACCAACCCAACTCGTGTGGTTCATGTCCGAGATTGTGCGCGAGGTCCGGGCCTAACAGGCTCCGAACCTCGGTTCGAAAGTCGATAGGCCCGCTTCGCCCGCGCGTTCGCCCGGCGAACGCGTGATTACGCGCCTCGATCTCCCGGACAATCCCTTGAACATTCCCAAACCGCAGCAAAGGACGCTGCACGCGCTGGCCCAAGGCGGCCGTATCGAACTCGAACGCGACGAAAAGGGTCAGATTAGATCGGCCGACTGCATCACCCGCGACGGCTGGGCGCTGACCGACTGCACGGTCGGCGTCTTCCAGTCGCTGAAGCGCAAGCGGCTGATCGCCAGCCAGGACGGCGGCCCCTACCGGATCACCCGGTTGGGCCTCTCCAACCTTCGCGCCCAGCTCGACAACCGGGTGGGGGCGAAGGCGTGGTGATGACCTAGAGCGTGGCGGCCGAAGGTGGATGCCGGTTTCGGCGCCCGCCACGCTCCAAGGATCAGACCCGTTTGAAGAACAGGACGCGCGCGGCGCCATAGTCGCGCGCGTCGATCTGCTCGAAGCCTTCCAACGCCGGATCGACTTCGCCCCGGCCGCGCTCGAACATCAGGATCGCGCCTGAAGCCAGCCAGCCGCCGGCGACCAGCTCGGCCACCGCCTTCTCGCCCAGGCCCTTGGCGTAGGGCGGATCGAGAAAGACGATATCGAACGGCTCGCCGGCGCTGGCTGGACGCAGACCCAGGTCGGTCGCATCGCGGCGGTGCACGCGGGTGACGCCGAACAGGTGCATGGCGTCGATGTTTTCGCGGATCGCCCCGCGCGCGGCGTCGTCGGTCTCGACGAACAGGCAAAAGCCAGCTCCCCGTGACAAGGCCTCAAGCCCCAGGGCGCCCGATCCGGCGAAGACATCGATGACCCGCGCGCCGTGCAGCTCCGGCGCCCATGACGCGTGCTCCAGGATGTTGAACACCGCCTGGCGGGCGCGGTCAGAGGTGGGGCGCGTGGCGTCACCCGGCGGGGCCACGATGGTCTTGCCGCGATATTGGCCCGAGACGATGCGCATCAGGCGGCCGTCCCGGCGGGCAAGCGCCCCGCGCCCGATTGCTTGTCGCTCATGCCCATTCCCCCGTGATCTGGCCCTTACAACCCGTAACCGGATGTGTGCCGCCGTCCGCGCCTCGCGGCAAGCGCGCGCTTTACAAGACCGCGACCGCCCGCTCTTAGTCGCCCCGAAGGGAAGGGGCGATCGAACGATGCGTATGGGCGAGATCCTGGAGGCGGCGAAGCGCTCGCGCTTTCTGGCCGACCTGTCGCCCTACGATCGCGACCCGTGGCGGTCCGCCTTCGCCGTGCCGGTCGGCGTGCTGGCCGGCGCCGTGGCCGCCCTGCTGGGCGGGGCCTCGGCGATCCTGATCTCCATGCTGATCGTGAGCGGGCTGGACGGCGCGCCGGCCGCCGCCGACCTGGTCAGCGTGTTCTCCGATCCGAACCTGACCGAGCCCACGGGCCGGCAGTCGCTGTTCATCCTGGCGGTGCTGGCCGGCGTGAACCTGGGTGCGGCGGTCGGCTTCGTCTTCGCCGCCGGCGCGATCCACCACCGCCGCATCACCGACTACGTCAATCGCGGCGAACCGGTCCGGCTGCGCCTGCTGTTGGGCGGACTGATCCTGGTCGGCGTGGTGATGGTCGCGATCATCGCCGTCGCCGCCCTGGCTGGCGAGCGGATCCACCCTCCGCTCTGGAAAGTGTCGCCCAATCTCGTGGGTCGCACGCTCTACGCTCTCCTGGCCGCCGGTCTTCTGGTCCTCGCTTCGGCCGCCGAGGAGCTGGTGTTCCGCGGTTGGCTGCTGAAGCAGAGCGCGGCCTATATCCGCAATCCGGTCATCCTGATGGCCCTGAACGGTCTGCTGTTCGCCGCCATCCACCTGGATCCGAACCTCGACGCCTTCCTGGTGCGCGTGGCCATGGGCGCGGGCTTGACCTGGATGGCGCTGCGGCTGGGCGGCATCGAGCTGGGCATCGGCGCCCACGCGGCCAACAACGCCGTGATCCTGCTGCTGTTGCGGCCGATGACCACCCGCCCCGACTCGCCGCACGAGTTCAAGGCCGGCCTGATCGCCAGCGCCCTCGTCGTCCTGGCCGGTTTCATCGGCGTGGCCGAGCTGTCGTTGCGCTGGCCGGCCCTGCGCCGCTGGACCGGAGCCTCGGCTCCGGCCGCCGCCTAAACCTTAGCGCTTGGGACCACCGCGCGGGCCATTGCCTCGCGGGGCAGGTCCACGCGACGTCGGGCCGCCCGTCGGGCGAGGCCCGGGACGCGCCGCCGGCTTGAACGGCTTTTCAGAGACCCGCCGCGCCGCGCCTTCGGCGGGCCGGGACTTCGCACCCGCCGCCGGGCGGGCCGCCGCCGGCTTGCCACGCAGGGCGGGCTTGCCGATGTCGATGAACTTGGTCTCGATCGATTTGGGCGCGCGCTTGGCCTTGGGCTGCGCGATGCCCTTGCTGGCGCCCTTGGCCGGAGCGTGCGGCGAGATCTTCTTCTTCGGCTTGGCCCAGCCGGCCTTGTAGACCGGCTTCTCGGACTTCTCCGGCGCATCGATCACGACCGCGCGGTCGGCGCGCGGCGCGCCCCGGCGCTGCAGGTCGCCGCCGCCGGGGGTGCCGGGCGCCTTCACGGCCGCGGCGATGCCGCCGAACTTCGGACGGTCGCCGGTCGGCATGTTCTCGGGCGAGACGATGCCTTCCATCAGCTCACGGATCACCCGGGGTCCGACCTCCTCGATCTGGCCGGCTTCCAGCGGACCCAGAGCGAACGGACCATAGGACATGCGGATCAGGCGATTGACCTTCAGGCCCAGCGCTTCCAGCACCTTGCGGACTTCGCGGTTCTTGCCTTCCGAGAGCGAGACCGTGATCCAGATGTTCTTGCCGCCGCCGGCCTTCTCATGGGCCTTGTCCAGCTTGGCCTCGATGGCGCCGTACTTGACGCCCTCGATGGTGATGCCGTCCTTCAGGGTGTCGAGCTTGGCTTGGGTCGTGTCGCCGAAAGCGCGGGCGCGATAGCGGCGGACCCAGGCGTTGCTGGGCGTCTCCAGGGCGCGCGACAGCTCGCCGTCATTGGTCAGCAGCAGCAGGCCTTCGGAGTTCAGATCGAGGCGCCCGACCGAGATCAGGCGCGGCAAGTCCTTGGGCAGCGACTGGAACACCGTCGGCCGGCCCTTGGGGTCGTTGTGCGTGGTCATCAGCCCAGTGGGCTTGTGGTAGCGGAAGATCCGCGTCGGCTCGCGCTCGGCCACGAGCTGGCCGTCGACGGTGAGGAAATCGCCAGCCTGAACCTTGATCGCCGGGGTGGTCAGCACCTTGCCGTTGATCGCCACGCGACCGGCCTCGATCAGCCGCTCGACCTCGCGCCGCGAGGCCACGCCAGCCCGCGCCAGGGCCTTGGCGACACGTTCGCCGGGCCCGCCATCGAGATCGCCGTCTTGACCGTCGAGTTCAGGCTCGTACAGGGGATCGTGGGGTTTGGTCATTTGGCGTCCTTCTTGGGCTGGGCGCATCTCACGATGGGCGTTCAAAAACCTAATGCGCACCGATCAGGACGACGATCAAGAGACGGGCCCAGGTCAGGCTCAGGACCAGCGCATGATGCGCCTCGCCCTGGACGCCGCCCGCGCGGCCGCCGAGGCCGGTGAGACGCCCGTCGGCGCGGTGATCCTGGATCCGAAGACCGGCGAGGTCCTCGCCGTGGCCGGCAACGGCCCGATCGCGGCCCACGACCCCACGGCCCATGCCGAGATCGCGGCGATGCGCGCGGCGGCGGCGAAGCTGGAGAACTATCGGCTGACCGACCTGACCCTGGTCGTGACCCTGGAGCCCTGCGCCATGTGCGCCGGCGCGATCAGCCATGCGCGGATCGGTCGGGTGGTGTTCGGGGCCGAGGATCCCAAGGGCGGCGCCGTGGTGCATGGGCCAAGATTCTTCGCCCAGCCCACCTGCCACTGGCGGCCGGAGGTGATCGGCGGTGTGCTGGCCGAGGAAAGCGCTGAGTTGTTGCGCGGCTTCTTCCGGGCGCGTCGAAAGACCAAGACCCCTAGCTGATCAGGGCCGAGCCCAGCATGACCTTGGAGCCGGACTTGCCCAGCACCTGGTCGGCCGCCTTCTGCAGTTCGCGGCCGACATGGTCGATGTCCGGCGCCGCTCCGCCGCGCAGGCCCGCGGCATAGATCATCAGCACCTGGGCGAAGGCCGCCCGCAGGCGCGGGGTCGAGGCCTGAGCCTTTTTCATCAGCACCGGATCCTTGACCTCGATGCCCGTCTCGACGGTCATCACGCCGCGCCGCCCGTCGCGACGCAGGACGATCGCGTTGATCGGATCGAGCGCGAAATAGGTAACGGGCTTTTCTTCCTTCTTGCCCTCGTTGGCCGAGACGACGCCAGGCGTCGCGCCCAGGACGGCGGCGAAAAGGAGCGGAACGAGGATCTGGCGACGGCGCATGACGCCTTGCTACCTCAACGTGGTTGACGTCCTCTTTACGTCTGAGAAGGCAGTAAAGGTCGTTAACTAAGATTCGTCGCCGCGCCCTTCGGCCGGTGAGCGTCGCAGGAGGCTGATACTTGGGCCGTTTTTCTCCCAAATCCCTCGACTTGGACGGCAAGGTGATCCTGATCACCGGCGGCACAGGGTCGTTCGGTCGACGGTTCATCGAGACCGTTCTGCGCCGCTATGACCCGCGGAAGGTCATCATCTACTCCCGCGACGAATTGAAGCAGAGCGACATGCAGCTCGAGCTGCGCGAGCAGTTCGACGAGAAGACCTACGCCAAGCTTCGTTTCTTCCTGGGCGATGTCCGCGATCGCGAGCGCCTGACCCTGGCCCTGCGCGGCGTCGACATCGTCATCCACGCCGCCGCCCTGAAGCAGGTGCCGGCCGCCGAATACAATCCCTCGGAGTGCATCCACACCAACGTGCTGGGCGCCGAGAACGTGGTCTGGGCCAGCCTGACCAACCACGTGAAGCAGGTGGTGGCCCTGTCGACCGACAAGGCCTGCAATCCGACCAACCTCTATGGCGCGACCAAGCTGGCCTCGGACAAGACCTTCGTGGCCGCCAACAACCTGTCCGGCGACATCGGCACGCGGTTCTGCGTCGTGCGCTACGGCAACGTGGTCGGCTCACGCGGTAGCGTCGTGCCGCTGTATCGCCGCCTGCTCACCCAGGGCGCGACCGAGCTGCCGGTCACCGACCCGCGCATGACCCGTTTCTGGATCACGCTGAACGAGGGTGTCGACTTCGTGCTCTCGTCCCTGACCATGATGCGCGGCGGCGAGATCTTCGTGCCCAAGATCCCCTCGATGGCCATGCCGGACCTGGTCAAGGCCATGTCGCCGGACGCGGGCATGAAGGTCGTCGGCATCCGTCCCGGCGAGAAGCTGCACGAGATCATGATCAGCGCGGATGACGCCCGCTCGACCGTCGAGTTCGACGACCGCTACGCTATCGAGCCCAACTTCGCCGAATTCGGCCGCGAGCCCTATTCGGCGGCGGACGGCGCGGCCCGCGTCGCCGAGGACTTCTCGTACAGCAGCGACAACAACCACGACTGGCTCAGCCCTGAAGGCTTGCTGGCCATGCTGGAGGAGAAGGCCGCGCGATGAGCGGCTTCCTTCCCTACGGTCGCCAGACGATCGAAGACGATGACGTCGCCGCCGTGGCCGAAGCCCTGCGCGGCGACTTCCTGACCACCGGTCCGACCGTCGAGGCCTTCGAAACCGCCTTCGCCGAGAAGGTGGGCGCCCAGCACGCCATCGCCGTCTCAAACGGCACCGCCACCCTGCACCTGGCGATGCTGGCCCTGGGCATCGGCGAGGGTGATGTCTGCGTCGCGCCGTCGATCACCTTCCTGGCCACCGCCAACTGCGCCCGCTACGTCGGCGCCGAGGTGGTATTCGCCGACGTCGATCCCGACAGCGGCCTGATGACTCCCGACACCCTGGCCCGCGCCCTGAACGGCGCGCCTGGCAAGCGGGTGAAGGCCGTGCTGCCGGTGCATCTGCGCGGTGACGTCTGCGACCTGCCGGCGATGAAGGCCATGGCCAGCGCTTCGGGCGCGGTGCTGGTCGAGGACGCGCCGCACGCCCTGGGCTCGATCGGGACGTTCGGCGGCGTCGAACATCCGGTCGGCGACGGGACCTATTCCAGCTTCGCCAGCTTCTCGTTCCACCCGGTCAAGACCCTGGCCACCGGCGAGGGCGGCATGCTGACCACCAACGACGCGGAGCTGGCGGCCAAGGCCCGACTGCTCCGCTCGCACGGCATGGTGCGGACGGCCGGCGGCGATCCCTGGTGGTACGAGATGCCGGAGCTCGGCTTCAACTACCGCATTCCCGACGTGCTCTGCGCCCTAGGCCTGTCGCAGCTGAAGAAGTTGGACCGCTTCGTGGCCCGACGTCGCGAGCTGACGGCCCTCTACGCCAAGCTGCTGGCCGAGCGCACGCCCCGCGTGCGGCTGGCGGCCAGCCCCGCGCACTCGAACCCGGCCCTGCACCTGCTAACCGTGTTGATCGATTTCGAAGCCGAAGGCCTGTCGCGCCGCACGGTCGTCGACAGCCTCAAGGCGCAAGGCGTCGGGACGCAGGTCCACTACATCCCGGTCCACCGGCAGCCCTACTATGTGAAGCGGCAGGGCCTGGCCAAGCTGCCCGGCGCCGACGCCTGGTATGCCCGCTGCCTGACCCTGCCGCTCTACCCGACCATGACCGACGGCGACGTCGAGCGGGTCGTGGACGCCTTGGCGATGATCCTGGGCTGAGGCGGTCTAGCCTTCCGCGCTGATCTGCACGACCGGCTGGATGTCGGTGAAGCGCGCCACATCCGCCAGCACCTCCGGCGCGCGCGGCCCGCCCAGCGAGGCCTGCAGCGCTTCGGCGTCGCGGAAGGTCAGGTTGACGATCACCACATACGGAGCCGGCCCTCCGTCGCCCGCGGCCAGCCCCTTTAGCACCCGCACATCCGTCAGACCGGTCGACGCGAACGCCTCCTTCACCAGCGGAATGTGAGTGGCATCGTAATAGGCGTGGTCGAACTTCGCGCCGTCGCGGGCGGGATAGAGGACGGTGAACACAGCCATGGTGGGCTCCCAGGCGGCCCAGGCGACCGCGCGGACGGAAGCCTACGCGGCGCCGTCGGGGAAGAGTCAAAGGGATAGCGCTTGCCCGGCCCCGCTCGCTCTATGATGATACCGCTAACATCGCGAGACCGACATGACTTGGACATCCTCCCCGGCGCGGGTCGCGCCCATCGTCCTGATCGCGGCCTTGCTCGCGGGGACGCCAGGCGGCGTCGCGCAAGCCGAAGGCGCCGTCGCGACGGGGCGGTATCGCAACCTCTTTCAAGAGTGGCGACCCGACCTCGATCCGGCCGCCGTCGATCGCAAGCTGGACGTCTATTGGCGCTCGCTGTTCGAAGGCGACGCCGAGCACCGCGTCTACTACCCGGGCGCGTCCAACGCCGACGGACCCACCGCCTACATGCTCGACGTCGGCAACGGCGACGTGCGGAGCGAGGGCATGTCGTACGGCATGATGATCGCCGTGCAGATGAACCGGAAGGCCGAGTTCGACGCCCTGTGGAACTGGGCCGCCAGTCACATGCGCTACGCTTCGGGGCCGCGAAAGGGCTATTTCCGCTGGACCTGTCGGACCGACGGCTGCCCCGCCGATAAGGTCCCGGCCTCGGATGGAGAAGAGTATTTCGCCACCGCCCTGTTCTTCGCCGCCGGACGGTGGGGCAACGGCGAGGGTCTCTATGACTACGAGACCCAGGCCAACGCCATCCTCGACGCCATGCTGCACAAGGAAGACATGAACGGCGGCGTCGTGGACGGCGTCACCAACATGTTCGACCGCGCCGAGCGGCAGGTCGTGTTTGTCCCCAACGGCTCCAGCGCTCGCTTCAGCGACCCGTCCTATCACCTGCCGGCGTTCTACGAGATTTGGGGTCGCCGCGCACGCGGCTGGAACGGTCGCCCGGACGCGGACCGCGCCTTCTGGCTGGAGGCGGCCAAGGTCAGCCGGCGCTACTTCGCCCTGTCCAGCCATCCGGTCACGGGGTTGACCCCGGACTACGCCAGCTTCGACGGAACGCCCAAGGCGATCGGCGGCCATGGCGATTTCCGCTTCGACGCGCACAGGAGCGCCGTCAACTGGGCGGTCGACCAGGCCTGGTGGGGCGCGGATCCCGAGGCGACAGGCCGGACCGATCGACTACAGGCCTTCTTCGAGCGCGAGGGCCTGGATCGCTACGCCAATCAATACCAGCTGGACGGTCGCCCTCTGTCGAACGATCGGTCCGTGGGCCTGATCGCCTCGAACGGCGCGGCGTCGCTGGCCTCGTCCCATCCGCGCGGCGGGAAGTTCGTCGCGGCCCTGTGGACCCTGGAGCCGCCTTCGGGCCAATGGCGCTATTACAACGGCCTGCTGCAGTTCATGGCCACCCTGCATGCGAGCGGCCGCTTCAGGGCGTACTAGCCGCCGCCACGGCCTACGCGGCTTGGCCGACCAGCGTCTTGATCAGGTCCATGGTCTGCGGCGATCCGGCCAGTTGCTCGCGCGAGGACGGATCACGGGCCAGCTTCAACGCCTCGACGCGGGCCTTTTCGGCGACCGGACCGGTCGGACCGGCTTCGCCCATGGCCAGTTTGGCCAGCAGGCTCAGCCGATGCGGCAGTGGCGCGGGCGCGCGGACCAGCATGGCCAGCAGGCGCGAGTCGGCTTCGATCAGGGCGCCGATCTCGCCGAGCTTGACGCACAGCGGCTCGTAGTCCTCGCGGACCAGGCCCGAACGCGTCAGCGAGCGTTGCAGACCAGCCAGTTGGCTGAGCTTGGCCACCGGCGAGTCCGGACCCTGGCGCAGTTCCTTCTCGAAACGCATGGCGCTGATATTGGCGTTCAGCCAGCGAGAGGCGTTGCGCTTGTTGACCGCGCCCATGACGTTCTCGGCCAGGCGGATCAGCATCTTGATCTCTTCGTGGGCCGAGCGGTCGCGGCCGAGAAGGGCGTCGATGAAGTCGCCGTTCAGCAGGGTCTTGGAACGGGTCGTGAAGGCGACCTGGATGTCTTCGGCCTGCAGAATGCGGCCGGCGGCGGCCGTCAGGCCCATGGCCAGGGCGCGCAGGAACTCGATCTCGGCCTCGGCGTCGTTCGGCTTGAGGCGACGCACGCCGTTGAGCTCGGTCAGCACGCGCTCGGCGATGGCCTTGCGGACGGACGGGAAGTCCTCCCCGGTCAACCAGGCGCTGAGACGGCGGGCCGTGCCCGACAGTTCCGGCATGCAGGTGCGGACGCTGGCTTCGATCTTGATCAAGGCCTCGACGGCCGCGCCGCCGGTCATGCGGGTCATGGCCGCCAGGGTCGAGCCCAGGTCATCCTTGGTGTCCAACAGGTCGGCCATGCCGGCCCGCGAGCCGATGATCTCGGCCAGGGGCTGTTCGATGGCGGCCAAGGCGGCGGCGCGAGCGCGTGGCTCTTCAGGCGCGGCGTCGGCCAGGTCCAGCAGGCGGGCGATCTTGTCCGACCAGCTGGTGGCCGGGGCGATCGAGGCGGCGACGCCGGCGCCCAGCAGGAAGGCGCGATCCGGATCGGCGACCAGGCGCTCGGCGGCCTTGGCGAAGCCTTCCTTGTCGAGGTCCGGCAGAGCCCCCTTCTTGAAGGCCTTCATCAGGTTGGCGACGGTGCGCTCGACCAGGCCTTGGAAGTGGCGGATGACCTCGTGCACGGTCTGGCCGCGCGCCTCGGCTTCGGGAATGGCGATCTTTTGCAGCGCGTGCTGCAGGTCGGTGCCGGACGCCTCGAGCTGTTCGACCAGGTCGGGGCGGTGCAGCAGTTCGAACGGGGTCGCCTTGTGGCGAGCCAGCCAGCCTTCCAGCAGGCGGCCGATGCGGTCACGGGCGTGGACGGTGTAGAGATCGGCCGGCTGGACGCAGAGCGGATCCCGCTCCTCGAGTTCCTTCTTCGGCTTGCCGCCGTCGACCATGCCCTTGGTGAAGATGGCGATCGACTTGTACTCGCCGGTTTCCTGGTCGAGCGTTTCCTTGCTGACGCGCACGGCGACGGCGCGGCCCTGGGTCAGAACGTCTTCGGCCACCTGCAGCGCATGGGCGCGGTTTTCCGAGGCGATCTCGAGCGTCCATTGCGCGCCGGCTTTCCGCCGGACAAACAGCTCGTAATGGACTTGGCTCATTCGCACGTGCTCCAGAAGCCTCCACTATGGGATACGAGACCTTAAGGTGAGGTTGAAGGCGTCGGGTTGACGACCTCCGCGCCCCAATGGCGCCTTTCTGGGGCCGCAAAGCCCGGGGAGAACCAGGGAAAGCTTTACCGCGCCGCGCGTTGAAGCCAGGAGCCTCGACCGATAGGATCGGCCGACGCACGAAAAGGCGAAGGACAAGAACGACCAGATGGCCGCCATCACGCTCATTGACGACGACGAGAACATCGTCGCCTCGGTCTCGCTGGCGCTGGAAAGCCATGGCCATGCGGTGAAAGCCTATTACGACGGCGCCTCCGGCCTGGAGGCCGTCGAGGCCACGCCGCCGGATCTCGTCATCCTCGACGTGAAGATGCCCCGCATGGACGGCATGGAAGTCCTGCGCCGCCTGCGCCAGACCTCCGAGATCCCAGTGATCATGTTGACGTCCAAGGATGACGAGATCGACGAGATTCTCGGCTTCAACCTCGGCGCCGACGACTACATGCACAAGCCGTTCAGCCAGCGCCTGCTGCTGGAGCGGGTGAAGGCCGTGCTGCGCCGAGCCCGTCCCGAAGACGAGGACCCCGTCGCCGCGGCCGCGGCCAGCTCCAAGGTCATGAAGCGCGGCAAGCTCACCCTCGACCCCGCGCGCCACGACAGCCTGTGGGACGGACGACCGGTGCGTCTGACCGTCACCGAATTCCTGCTTCTCCAGGCCCTGGCCCAGCGCCCTGGCTTCGTGAAGAGCCGCGACAACCTGATGGACGCCGCCTACGACGATCAGGTCTATGTCGACGACCGCACGATCGACAGCCACATCAAGCGCATGCGCAAGAAGTTCCGTCAGGTCGACCCGGAATTCGACTCCATCGAGACCCTGTACGGCGTTGGCTACCGTTATCGCGAAGCCTGAGCCCGAAACCGAACCCCGGCGGCGGTTCGCCTGGCCGCGCGGGTCTCGGCTTGGCCGGCTGATCATCACCCTGAACGTCCTGGCCCTGGCGATCGTGATCGTCGGGGCCTTGGTTCTGAATGAACTGCGCAGCGGCCTGGTCAATGCGCGGATCGACAGCCTGACCACCCAGGGCGAGCTGATCGCCAAGGTCGTGGACCAGCTGGCGACCGTCGGCGATCCCGAGCCGGCGCTGGACCCCTATGTGGCCAGCCAACTGCTGCAGGTGCTGTTCATTCCCCGCAATCAGCGGGCCCGGCTGTTTGACGCCCAGGGCAAGGCGCTGGCCGACTCGTTCGTGGTCGCCGACCGGGTGGACTGGAAAGTGCTGCCGCCGGCGCGAAAACCCGGCGAGAAGGCCGACGCGCCGCACCTGAGCCCCGCCGCCCGGGCCCGCGCGGAACGCGCGCACCAGGATCTCAACAACGAGATCGCCCAGGCCATGAAGGGCCGTCCCGTGGCCGGCACACGCATCTCCGAGGATGGCGAGCGGGTGGTGTCGGTGTCGATCCCGATCCAACACGTCCGCGCCGTCCTGGGCGTCCTGACCCTGGAAGCCGGAGACATCGACGAAATCATCTCGGCCGAGCGCAAGGCCCTGCTGCCGTTCATCGTCGTGGCCATGACCGCGATCGTCCTGTCCAGCGTGCTGCTGCACCGGCTGATCGCCGTGCCGGTCCTGCGCCTCGCGCGCGCCGCCGATCATGTCCGCCTGCAGGGCGCGCGCGCCATCTCGCTGCCTGACCTTTCCGAGCGCCGTGATGAACTCGGCGACCTGTCACGCTCGCTGGAGGACATGACCCATTCGTTGTCCGAGCGCATGGACGCCATCGAACGCTTCGCCGCCGACGTGGCCCACGAGATCAAGAACCCGCTGACCTCGATCCGCTCGGCCATCGAAACCCTGGACTTGGTCAGCGACCCCGCCGCTCGGGCCCGGCTGCTGGCCATTCTGCAGAACGACGTCAACCGCCTGGACCGCCTGGTCACGGACATCTCCAACGCCTCGCGCCTGGACGCCGAGCTGTCGCGCGAGCACCCCAAGCTTCTGGACCTGGGACGCCTTCTCACCGAGGTCGTGTCGCTCTACGAGGCGCAGCTGCGCCCTGGTGACGCCCCGGGCAGCGTGCGGGTCAGCCTGCAAATCGCCGACCCCTCGTCGCCGAACACCATCCTGGGGCGCGAGACCCCGATCGGCCAGGTGTTCCGCAACCTGATCGACAACGCCCGCTCGTTCAGCCCTCCCGGAGGCGAGGTGCGGCTCAAGCTGGCGCGCACGCGTGGCCACCTGTTCGTGATGATCGAGGACAACGGCCCCGGCATCCCGCCTGACAATCTCGAGACCATCTTCGAACGCTTCTATACTTCGCGCCCCAAGGGCCGAGCATTCGGCGGCAATTCGGGCCTGGGCCTCTCCATCGCCCGCCAGATCGTCGAGGCCCATGGCGGGACGATTCGCGCCGAGAATCGCATCGACATTGCGGGTGCGGTCGCCGGCGCCCTCTTCATCGTCGAGCTGCCGGACGGGCGCGAATGACACCCCCCTCGGAGATCCGTCACGGCGGCCTGATCGCCCTGCGCCAGGACGGCTTCTGGCGGGGGGCCCTGATCGAGGGGCCGTCGGGAATCGGCAAGAGCGACCTGGCCTTGCGCGCCCTTGACGCGGGCTTCCGGCTGGTGGCCGACGACCGGACCGTGGTGTTCGCGTCCGGCGGTCGCCTGTGGGGCAAGCCGCCCGAAACCTTGGCCGGCCTGATAGAGGTCCGGGGCCTGGGGGTGGTGGGCGCCGCCACCGCGCCCTACAGCGCCATCGCCCTAGTCATCCGGTGCGTCGCCGCGCCCGAGGCCGTCGAACGGCTGCCCGACCCGCGTTCGGAGGCGATCCTGGGCATTCCCGTTCCTGTCTTCGACCTGTGGCCGCGAGAACCCGCCGCGCCCGCGAAAATCCGACGCATGATGCAGTCTCTTGGAGTCGGTTCCTAACGGGCGTATCAAGGCCGCCCGCGCGACGCTCTCCCTGTCGCGGCGGGTATGGGGATCCCGTTTGAGACAACAGGCATGATCGGGCTCGTGATCGTGACGCACGGGCGTCTGGCGGAAGAATTCGTCTCCGCCATGGAGCATGTCGTGGGCCCGCAGGCCGCCGTGAAGGCGATCTGCATCGGCCCGGAAGACGACATGGAACGTCGCCGTTCGGACATTCTAAAGGCCTGCGCCGCCGTCGATGTCGACGGTCAGGGCGTGATCCTGCTGACCGACATGTTCGGCGGCACCCCCAGCAACCTGGCCATCTCCGTGATGGAGCAGACCAAGGCCGAGGTCATCGCCGGCCTCAACCTGCCGATGCTGATCAAGCTGGCCAGCGTGCGCCAGCGCGAGACCTTGCAGGCCTGCGTCGCCCACGCTCAGGAGGCTGGACGCAAGTACATCTCCGTGGCCTCCTACGTGCTCGCCGGAGAAAAGTGACACGCATGGCTTCAAGGACGGTCGAGATTATCAACGAGCGGGGATTGCACGCCCGAGCCTCGGCCAAGTTCGTGAAGATGGCGTCCGGTTTCGACGCCGAGGTTACCGTCAGCCGTGACGGCTCGTCCGTGGACGCCCGATCGATCATGGGCCTGATGATGCTGGCCGCCGGCATTGGCTCGACCATCGACATCACCGCCGAAGGGCCCGAGGCGCACTCGGCGGTCGCGGCGCTATGCGAGCTGGTGGAAAATCGGTTCGACGAGGAGCGCTAGCTCCGAGCCTCTCAAGAGGAGTTTCCCATGATCGAACGCATCGGCAAGGCCGCGCGGTGGAGCGACGCCGTGGCCGTCAACGGCCTGGTCTTCCTGGCGGGACATGTCGCCGACGCCGCGACCGGCCAATCCGTCTTCGAACAGACCCTGGACGTCCTGGCTCAGCTGGATGAAACCCTGGCCGCGGCGGGCTCCAACAAGGCCAGGTTGGTCAGCGTCACCATCTACCTCGCCGACATCGCCGGCTTCGACGAGATGAACCGGGCGTGGGACCAGTGGATGGATCCGGAGAACCCGCCAGCCCGGGCGACGGTCGAGGCCCGCCTGGCGCATCCGGATTATGCGGTCGAGATCACCGCGATCGCCGCGCGCTAGTCTAGCGTTCCCGCCAGGGCTTCAGCGCGGGGACCAGGGCGGCGAAAACCGCCGCGTAGAGGCCAAGGCCGACCGCCGCCGAAACCGGTGTGATAAGCCAGTTCACCAGCCAGATCAGCACCATGGCGAGCGGAACGGCGTTGGCGAGACAGGCCAGCCACGCGATCGGCGCGCGTGTCCCGTCCACATCGTCCAGCCTTGATCGCCGTTGGTCGTCCATCGACTTCGTCCGAATGGAACGCCTCCGCCTCTTGGCGGATCGCGTGTTGCCACTCTGCTTAAGACCGATCGAACGGGTCGGGTATCGTTGTCTTCTCGGGCCCCTCTGAGAAAAACTGGAGAGCTAGGTCTCCCCGCCCAATGGCTTGGCGAACCACATCTGCGCGTACGGATCGTCATTGAACCGCTCGACCGCCACGTAGCCAGACTTGGCATAAAGGCCGATCGCCTCGGTCAGGGCGGCGTTGCTGTCAAGGCGGACGCGCGCGAAGCCCGCCTCCCGCGCCAAGCCCTCCAAGGTCGCCAGCACCTTGCGGCCCAGGCCGAGCCCCCGCGAACTCGGGTCGGTCCACAGGCGCTTGATTTCACCCGTGTCAGCGTCGACGCGCTTGAGAGCCCCGCAGGCGACCGGGCGCCCCTCCAGGCGGGCGACCACGAAGTAGCCGGCGGGCGGGGTGAATTGGGCCTCGGTGGCGGGCGCGGCCTGGGTCGGATCGTAGCCCGTGTCGAAGCGCTCACCCAGTTCGGCGAAGTAGCGCTCCAGGCACCAGCGGGCGTCGGGCGAGTCCGGCGGGGTCACGGCGACCACGACGGCCGAAGCGCGCAGCAGGCGTTCGACCTCGGTCATGGCCTGAACCAATCGTCGGCGTTGGCCGTCGTCCAGCGGCTCGATCAGCGACCGGGCGAGTTCGTCCGACAAGGCGTCATAGGCGTCGACCTCGGCCCGCCCCGCCTCGGTCAGCCGCGCCAGGCGCGCGCGGCCGTCGGCGGCGGACTTTTCGACGACCAGCAGACCTTGCGCCTCCAGGGCGCGCAGCAGCCGGCTGAGATAGCCGGAGTCCAGCTCCAGCCGCTGGCGCAGGTCGCGGACGTCCGCGCCGGCATGGCCAATCTCGAACAGCAGCCGCGCTTCGCCAAACGGGCGATCCCGGCCGAGATAGCTGGCCCGCAGCACCCCGATCCGCTGGGTGACCAGGCGGTTGAAGCTCCGGATCTGCTGAAGGTCAGCTTGAGACATTATCTGACTTTAGTCAGATATCGGCAGACGACAAGACGAAACGAGCCCCGCCTCCTGAAGGAGACGGGGCTCGCGATGAAGCGGCGGAGAGCCGGGAACTCTCCGCGGGGAGGAAGGGCGTCCGCTACTGAACCGGCTTGCCGTCGGCGTCGATGACCTTCGGATCCAGACCCAGCCCCTTGAGCTTGGGCTCGATCACGGCGCGGTCGCCGACGATCACCCAGACCAGCTCGTCCGGCTTGATCGCCTTCTTGGCGGCCGCCGTGGCGCTGTCGATGCTCACCGACCGAACCTCGCCCGGATAGGCGTCGAAATAGCCGTCGGGCAGCTTGAAGTTCACCAGCTCCGAAATCGACCCGGCCACGCCCGCCCCCGTCTCCCAGTACCCGGGCATCGACAGGGTGAGGCTGTTCTGGGCCTTGGCGAGTTCGGCGGCGGTGACCGGCTTGTCGCCGATGATGCCCGTCAGTTCCTTGCGCGCTTCGGAGAAGGATTCGGCGGTCTTGTCGGTCTGCACCGGGGCGTAGGCGACGAACATTCGCGTGCCGCGCGCGGCCCGGACATAGCTGCCCGCGCCATAGGACCAGTGCTTGTCCTCGCGCAGGTTCATGTTCAGGCGCGAGACGAAATCGCCGCCGAACAGGCTGTTCATCACGTCGACCGCGGCCTCGTCGCTCGGATCGCGCGGCGGCAGCAGGTTGCCGGCCATGATCATCGACTGCTGCGCACCGGGCTTGTCGATCAGATAGACCGAGCCCTTGCGCGACGCCGTGATCAGCGGCGCCTTGGTCTTGGCCGGAGCGCCCCTCCAGGCGCCCAGCTGGGCTTCCAGCTTGGGCAGGATCTGGGCCAGGGTGGTGTCGCCGACCACGACCAGGGTCGCGTCCTTGGGCTGCAGCCAGGCCTTCTGGTAGCGCACCAGATCGTCGCGCGTGATCGAACCGACGCTCGCCTCGGTCGACAGCAGGCCGTAGGGGCTGCCCTCGCCATAGGTCAGGACCGGCAGGATCCGCGAGGCCATGGCGTTCGGGTTCTGCTTGGCCTGCTGGATGCCCGCGATCGCCAGGCGCTTGCGACGGTCCAAGTCTTCCGGCGTGTAGGCCGGGTTGCGCAGGATGTCGGCATAGATGGCCAGAGCCGGGTCCAGCGTCGTGGTCAGGGTGTTCAGCGACAGGGTCGAGGTGTCCAGGCCGTTGCCGGCCCCGACCGTGGCGCCCAGCTGGGCCAGTTCGCGGCTGATCGTCAGGTTGTCGCGGTTGGTGGTGCCCTCGGTCATCATGCCGACCGCGAGGCCGGAGACCCCGACCTTGTCGCCCGCCTCGGACGCCACGCCGGCGTCGAACAGCAGGTTGAATTGCACCTGCGGCGTCTCGTGGCGCTCGGCGACGATGACCTTGATGCCGTTGGACAGGGTCCCGCGTTGCAGCTTCACGAACGCCGGCGCCTTGATCGCTCCGACCTCCGGCATCTGCTTGCGGTCGGCGCCGGTCGCGGCGGGCTTGTAGTTGGGGAACGGCGTGACGGTCAGCGTCAGGTCGCCGTCGGTCAGCCACTTGCGGCCGGCGGCCACCAGGTCGGCGGCCTTGGCGTTGCGCACGCGCTCCAGGCTTTCCTTGTAGGCCCCGGAGTCGCCCAGGAAGACCTGGTGCTGGGCCAGGATATCCGACTTGCCGCCGAAGCCGCCGATCCGCTCGGCGCCCCGCACGAAGCCGGCGAGATTGTTGGTGCGGACCTTGGCCACTTCCTCCGGCGTCGGACCGTCGCGCAGCAGGCGCTGGAACTCCTCGTCGAAGGCCTTCTCGACCGCCGCCGGATCGCCGCCCGGCTTGACGGTGATGGTGACGATGAACTGGCCGCCGATTTCGCCGGCGCGGATGCTGGCGCCGACCTGGGTCGCGGTCTGGTCGGTGAACACCAGGCGCTTGTAGAAGCGCGAGGTCTTGTCCGAGACCATCACGTCGCTGAGCAGGTCCAGATAGTCGGTGTCGGCAGCGCCGAAGCCCGGCACGTTCCAGACCTTGTAGATCCGGGCCTGCGGCACGCGGTCCTGCATCGTGGCCCGCTGCGAGCCCGTGCGCTTGGCGACCCATTCCTTCTGGCGCGCCACCGGCGGACCGGACGGGATGTCGCCGAAGTACTTCTCCATCTTGGCCTTGGCCTCGGCGACGGTGATGTCGCCGGCCAGCACGATCGTGGCGTTGGCCGGGCCGTAGTAGCTCTTGAACCAGGTCTTCACGTCGTCCAGCGACGCGGCGTCCAGGTCGGCCATCGAGCCGATCACCGTGTGACCATACGGATGGTCGCGGTGATAGGTGCTCTCGGTGATCAGGTTGAAGACCTGGCCATAGGGCTGGTTCTCGCCCTGCCGCTTCTCGTTCTGGACGACGCCGCGCTGCTCATCGAGCTTGGCCTTGTCGATGGCGTTGACCAGCCAGCCCATGCGGTCGCTCTCGAGCCACAGCACCTGGTCCAGGGCGGCGGTCGGCACGTTCTCGAAATAGTTGGTGCGGTCGAGGTTCGTGGTGCCGTTCATGTCGGTGGCGCCCAGCTTCTCCAGCGCCTTGAACCAGTCGTCGTTGAAGTGCTCCGAGCCGTTGAACATCAGGTGTTCGAACAGGTGGGCGAAACCGGTCTTGCCCGTCGGCTCGTTCTTGGAGCCGACGTGGTACCAGATGTTCACCGCCACGATCGGGGCCTTGTGATCCTCGTGCACGATCACCGTCAGGCCGTTCGACAGCTTGAAGGTGGTGTGGGCGATGTCGACGGTCGGCAGGGCCGCGGCCATGGCGCCAGTCACTTTGGCGGCCGGCTTGGAAGCGGATTGGGGCGCGGGCTTGGCCTGAGCGGCGGCCAGGGTCGGCGACGCCGCCAGGAGAACCGCGACGGCGGCGGACGCGAACAACTTCTTCATGACGATCCCAGGCTATGGACGCTCCCCGACGAGCGCGCCCACACCGTAGGTTGCGGCGAGCAGGGACGACAAGTCCTCCGCACGGCGCTGGATCGTTTTTCCGGAAAGGAGGCCTATTCGGCGGCCACGGCCTCGGCGCGGACGGCCCCGCCCATCGGCCTCAGGTCCAGGTCCTGGAACAGCTTGGAGTCCTCGTCCATGCCCGGCAGCGGCGTGGTCAGCAGCTTCCCGCCGACGAAGATGGAGTTGGCGCCGGCCATGAAGCACAGGGCCTGTAGCTCGCGGCTCATGCCCTCGCGGCCGGCCGACAGGCGGACCATGGACTTCGGGCAGACGATGCGGGCGACGGCGATGGTGCGGATGAACTCGATGGAGTCGATCGCCTTGCCTTCCGCCAGCACCTTGTCGCCCAGCGGCGTGCCGCTGACCGGCACCAGGCCGTTGATCGGCAGGCTGTCGGGATGGGCCGGCAGGGTCGCCAGCTGATGCAGCAGGCCGGCGCGGTCGCGGCGCTGTTCACCCATGCCGACGATACCGCCGCAGCAGGTGCTCATGCCCGCGTCGCGGACGTGGGCCAGGGTGTCGAGGCGCTCCTGATAGGTGCGCGTGGTCACCACGTCCTTGTAATATTCAGGACCAGTGTCGAGGTTGTGATTGTAGTAGTCGAGACCGGCCTCCTTGAGGGCCGCGGCCTGGTCGGCGGTCAGCATGCCGAGCGTGGCGCAGGTCTCCATGCCCATCGCCTTCACCTCGCCGATCATCGAGGCCAGCTTGGGCAGGTCGCGGTCCTTCAGCTCGCGCCAGGCCGCGCCCATGCAGAAGCGTTGGGCGCCGCCGTCGCGGGCGGCGCGGGCCTTGGCGACCACGTCCTCGGTCGCCATCAGCTTCTCGGCCTTGAGACCGGTCTTGAAGTGGGCGGACTGGCTGCAATAGCCGCAGTTCTCCGCGCAGCCGCCGGTCTTGACCGATAAGAGCTGCGACAACTGCACTTCCGAGGGATCGAACCAGGCGCGATGAACGTTCGCCGCGTGGAAAACCAGCTCCATGAAGGGAAGGTCGAACAGGGCCTCTACCTGCGCGAGAGTCCAGTCGTGGCGGGGCTGCGAAGCGTTGATCGTGCTCATGGCGCGCACGTTTGGACCCGTGCATGACGCTTGGCAAGATGCCAGGTAGACGGCATAGGGCTAGCCGTCCCTTCGGCGGAGCCGAAGAGCCGCGCGGGAGTTTCGTCAGGTCATGGACCGCGAGATCGAGCTGAAGTTCCTGATCCCGCCCGAGGCGGCGACGTTGGTCCTGGCCCATTTGAAGGGCGAGGGCGCGATCCGCCAACTCGACGCCACCTATTTCGACACCTCCGACCACGCCCTGCGCAAGGCCGGCTTTGGCCTGCGCGTCCGCGACGGCGAAGGCGGCCGAAAACAGACCCTGAAGTCGGCGTCGGCCGGCGGTGTCTTTTCACGCGGGGAGTGGGAAGAAGCGATCGTCGGGCCCGGCCCGGATCGTGACGCCCTGGCGCGCACGCCGGCGGCGGCGGTGCTCGAGGGCGAGCCGCTCGCGCCGGTCTTCACCACGCGGGTCGAGCGCACCGTGCGCATCGTCCATATCGGCGATGCGGTGATCGAGGCCGCCCTGGATCGCGGTGAGCTCAGCGCCGCCGGCCGACGCGCGGCCGTCTGCGAGCTCGAGCTGGAACTGAAGTCCGGCCGGCCGGCGGCGCTCTTCGACCTGGCTCGCCAGCTCGCCAAGCGCGTTCCGCTGCGCCTTTCGCTGATCAGCAAGGCCGAGCGGGGCTATGGCCTCGCGACCGGAACCGAAGGCGCCGCGCCGCGCCGGCCTGCGGCGATGTTCGAGCGAGACGCCACCGTGGGCGAAACGCTGCAGGCGTTGGGCCAAGCCAGTCTCGGCCATCTCTGCGCGGCGCTGGACGCCCTGCGCGAACGCCCGGAACCCGACAGCGTTCACCAGGCGCGCGTCGCCGCTCGACGGCTGCGGGCCCTGCTGAAGATTTTCAAGCCGCTGGCCCAGGATGAGGCCGCGCTGAGGCTCGACGCGGAACTCGATTGGCTGGCCGGCGAGTTGGACGCCGCCCGCGATCTCGACGTCTTCATTGGCGAGGCCTGGGAAAAGGCCGTTGCGGGCGTGGCCTTCGCCGGCCGTGTGGATTTCGAGCGTGGATTGAAGGCCGCGCGCGCCAACGCCTATCTGCGGATGGAGGCGGCCCTGGAAAGCCCTCGCGCCCGCGATGTTCTGCTGGAGGCCGCGGCGTGGCTTGAGGCGGGCGCCTGGTCGACCGATCCGGCGCTAGCGGGGCTGCGCGATGGGCGCGCCGACGCCTTCGCCGGCGAGGTCCTTCGGCATCGCCGCAAACAGGTGAAGAAACGCGCCAGGCAGTTCGACAACCTCGACACCCATGGCCGCCATCGCTTGCGCCTCAAGGGTAAGATCCTGCGCTACGCCGCCGAAGATCTCGCGCCGCTGTTTCCCGAGCATCCCGAGCGCGCCGGCCGCTTCGGCGAAGCGACAAAGGCCGTGCAGGACGCCCTCGGCGCCTTGAACGATCGCAGTGTGCGCGGGGCGCTCATCGAGACCGTGGCGCACGGCGACGAGACCCTCGCCCGCGACGTCGCTCGCGTCGCGTTGGCGGATGACGAGGCCGAACTGCTGGATCGGGCCCGGCGGGCGCTCGACGACCTGCTCGACGCCAAGACCTTCTGGTGAGGCGGCTTCGGCTGATGGGGCGTTCCGGCGAAGAGCCTGAAGCCCAGAAAACGCAAAAAGCCGCCCGGAGGCGGCTTATGTGCGTAGATAACCTTGGGTGCGGGGACAGGATTTGAACCTGTGACCTTCAGGTTATGAGCCTGACGAGCTACCGGGCTGCTCCACCCC